>JAPLRR010000017.1 GCA_026399075.1 Methylococcales bacterium | reverse complement strand
AGCGGTGCGACTGGCATGATAGTCAGCTAGTTGGTGGAAGTCCAGCCATTGCCCTGTGAGAAGGGAAAATGTAGGCGAAGGCAAGGGTGTCCAAAGAAACTCCCGGTAGCTACCCAACAGGGAAGCACGGTTATCGGGAGCCAATGCGGAATCTGAAGGAAGCCCTAGCCAAATCGGTCACCTAAACGAAAGTGAACCTTCGTAAGGCGGCAACAAGGGGGTAAGGTGCCCGCGACCACCGAAGCCCGATATTCTCACCGTAACGAGTTGTCGTATTGAAGGTAGGTAGATCGAGAAACAGGTGGCTATCTTACCCAGTGAGGGGCCGTCGGCTTTGGGTCGGTGTAACTGCGACACTTTAAGCCCTAAGCGCAGCAGTAATGCTGGCGTTATGAACCGGGGGTCTGCAGATGAAGCCGTAGTAATCGTAAAAGTCGGTGCCGATGAATTCATGGTGACATGGAGGAGGGTAAAACATCGAACCAGTGACAGGACGTTGGAGGTGAAGGGTGGAACATGTAAGCGGCTTTTGTCCGTTGATTATAGACTGGGGGACTGAGATCAGCCTGACAGGAGCGGTTGAGTATTTGCGTCGTAAACAGTGAACGGATCAGCCGTGCGTGATTGACAAAAGTCCTCTGCAAAAGAGAGTGAAATAAACGAACATGAGCCAATTAATTGAGGAACCAAGACTTTTCGACAACCTATGCTCAACTCTGTATTTGGGCGTGGGCTTTGAATTGGTCAAGAAGAACAAGGGCGCACCCGGCATTGACGGCGTGGGCATTGCAGACTTTGAAGCCAATTTGGACGAAGAGCTAAGCCGGTTGCAACAGGAATTGGGCAACTGGACTTATCAACCCTTACCGGTACGCCGGGTGGAAATACCCAAGCCGGATGGCAAAGGTGTCCGCCTGCTTGGCATACCGACAGTGCGGGATCGCGTGGTACAGGCAACCTTAAAAATGCTGCTGGAACCGGTCTTTGACCCGCATTTCTCACCGAACAGTTACGGCTTCCGCCCTGGGCGGAGCCAACACCAAGCGGTGCAGGCGGCGCAACAGATTGTCAATGGCGGCAAGCCCTATGTGGTGGATATTGACCTGTCGAAATTCTTTGACCGGATCAACCACGACCGACTGATAGCCCGCATGGGCGAAAAGGTAACTGATAAACGGATACTCAGGCTGGTGGGCATAATGTTGCGTAGTGGCGTCATGGTCAATGGTGTCATTAACCCCAGCAAGGAAGGCGCAATGCAAGGTGGGCCGTTAAGCCCCTTGCTCAGCAACATCGTTCTGGATGAACTGGATCAGGAATTGGAGAAACGCGGACTGGAATTTTGTCGGTTTGCTGATGACTGCAACATCTTTGTGAAATCGCAGAAAGCGGCGGAGCGGGTGATGGAAAAGGTCAGCCAATTCATTGAAAAGAAACTGAAATTAAAAGTGAACCGGGATAAAAGCCAAGTGGCCTTATCTGACAAGGTGAAGTTCCTGGGTTTTACCGTGGTCAACGGGACGATTGCGATTGCGCAAAAAGCCCTGCAAATGGCCATGAACAGAGTCAAGGCACTGACACCGAGGGGCACCCATGAATCTCTGGAACTGACACTGGACAAGATCAACCAATGGTATGTGGGGTGGTCGAACTATTATAGTTTGACCAACTATCCCTCACAACTGAAGAAAATCGAAGCCCACATTAGGCGGCGAATACGGTCAAGACTGGTGAGTCAACAAAAGAGAAGGCAGTATCTTTATCAAAAGCTGGTCAAACGGGGCGTACCACGAAAACAAGCATCAAATACGGTCTTTTCAAACAACAAGCGGTGGGCGCTCTCCAATTCCCGTGCGGTAACGAGGGCGTATCCCAATAGTTGGTTTATTAACCTGAAAGGACAGGAAATACGATCCGACCGTAAGCTGGCACATTGGTTTGATGTTTCTCAATGGATATGCCTTGTATGAGGAGCCGTGTACGGATCCGTACGCACGGTTCTGTGGGCAGACGGAGGCTGAGGCCTCCTCTGACCCGATACAGCGGAAACCCAGCAATTTTCCGCAAATGCTGGTTTTTTCAAGGTTCGGCGGTTTCGGTTTCGTTAGCGGCACGCCCTTCACCGTAACGTTGGGCAGTCATATCCTCAATCACTTTGGTTGACCATCGCTTCAATATGACATACTATAAATAATATGTGGAAAATATACGAACATAAGCAAGTTGAAAAGCAATTAAAATATTGTCCAATCGAAGTCCAGAAAAAGTATGAAAAATGGAAGGACATCGTTGCCATCTCTGGACCACAAGGATTGATTCTAATCAAAGGCTTTTCTGATGAGGCGTTAAACGGTAAATGGAGCGGTTACAGGTCTTCGCGCTTGAATAAGCAGTATCGGGTTATTTACCAAACGAACATGGGGGAGGTGTTTGTTCAAGTCGAAAAAATAACGCCCCATGATTATCGGAGAAAATAATATGAATGAATACCAGATCGCTAAAAAAAGAATCGAGGTCTCTGTCGGTGAATCCGTCAAAATTATTCGTGAACTTCAAGAACTAAGCCAAAATCAGTTGGCTGAATTGACAGGGATTCCCCAATCAACTATTTCGGCAATTGAACACGACAAAGTCAAGTTAGGGATTGAACGTGCAAAAATTTTAGCTAAAGCGCTTAAATGCCATCCTGCTGTGTTGGTTTTCCCTGGCTGGGATATTGAAATTGCAGCATGAGTGAAAGTTTTTTCTCGTTCCCAAGCTCTGCTCTCCTTGTTATACAGGCTACCAACTTAAAGCGGGACATTCGCGAAGCTTAACCGTTCGCCCTGAGCCATTCGACAAGGCTCTCCTGAGGTATCGAAGGGCTCACCACGAACGGCTTAACCTTAAACTGTCCCGCATTAAGTTGGTAGCCGGACTGGCAAACCGCCATAAGCGGACAATGTTTGTTGCCAATCGTAATTTGTTGGGCTGTCTAAGGCTTTATCCAATATCAGGCCTTATCAACCCCACTAGCCTTATCGCCAGCCCCAAACCATCCCCATAGCCGCGTTAGCAGCCCCTTAAAATCATCCAAATACGTATAAGCAACGGGGATGACCAATAGGCTGAGTAAGGTTGATGTCACCAAGCCCCCGATGACCGCAACGGCCATGGGGCTGCGGAATGAAGAATCCGACGCGCCCAAGCCTAGGGCGATGGGTAACATGCCGGCACCCATGGCGATGGTGGTCATCACAATTGGGCGGGCGCGTTTGTGGCAGGCATCCAGCAAGGCTTCGGCGCGTCCCATACCATGTTCACGCCGGGCGACTATGGCGTATTCAACCAGCAAGATGGAGTTTTTGGTGGCGATACCCATGAGCATGACCAAGCCGATTAATGACGGCATCGAAAAGCTTTTGCCCGCCAGCAACAAGGCGACAAAGCCCCCACCAAACGACAGTGGCAACGCCACTAAAATCGTGATGGGTTGTAAAAAATCCTTAAACAATAATACCAGCACGATATAGATGCACAACACACCGATGCCCATCGCCACGCCAAAGCTGGTGAACAGTTCCCCCATCATTTCCGCATCGCCGATCGTGATTTGTTTGACCCCCGCAGGCAAGGATTTGATGCCGGGCAAGTTTTGTACGGCGGTGGTGACATCGCCTAATGGTGAGCCGGACAATTCGATTTCAAAATTGACATTGCGTGAACGGTCATAACGGTCGATAACTGCGGGGCCGCTAGACAATTCCAAATCTGCAACGTGGCCCAGCATCACTGGGCCTATACCGGGTTTGGCGGATGGCACGGCCAGACGTTCCAGCACATTCAAGTCATGGCGTCCGTCATCATTCAATTTAACCATAATGGGCACTTGCCGTTGCGCGAGGTTGAATTTGGGCAGCGCCATATCATAATCACCCACGGTGGCAATGCGCAGGGTTTCGGCAATGGCGGCAGAGGTCACACCCAAATCGGCGGCGCGGGCAAAATTGGGTCGTACGGCAATTTCCGGCCTGACCAAGGCGGCGCTGGAGGCGATATTACCCAAGCCGGGGATGGTACGTAAGCCTTTTTCGACTTCCCTTGCGGCGCTGGACAAGGCTTGAGGATCATCACCACTCAACACCAACACGTATTTTTCCCCAGATGCGCCTAAGCCCACTTTAGTCCTTACCCCTGGCAGGGTTTGTAAGGTTTTACGTATTTCTTGTTCTATGACCTGTTTGCGTACTGGCCTATCTTGGCGGTTTGCCAATAATAAGGTTAATGTGGCTTTGCGCACTTCCGGCCCGCTTTGGGTTGCCAAGGGGTCTACCCCCGCCGAGCCGCCGCCAATGGTGGTGTAAATATTATTGACATAAGGCACGGCGGCGACCAGTAGCCGCGCAGCTTCGGCAGATTTGGCCGTTTGTGCTAAGGTTGCCCCCGGCGGCAATTCGACAAACACTTGGCTTTGCGGATTGTCATCGGGCGGGATGAAGCCCGTTGGCAATAAGGGGATTAATAATAGTGAGCCGATAAAAAATGCCAAAGCCCCGATGATAGTCCAGAAGCGATGGCGTAAGCACCAGGCCGCCATGCGTAAGTAATGGCGCATGATAAAGCCGTCAGCTGGCACGGTGTGGTCGGTGTTTTTCAGCAAATATGCAGACATCATAGGGGTCAGCATTCTGGCGACCACCAAGGAGGCCATAATTGCCAAGGCGGCTGACCAACCGAATTGTTTAAAAAACCGTCCGGCGATACCGCTCATAAAGGCGGTGGGTAAAAATACCGCGATCAAGGCAAACGTGGTGGCAACCACGGCCAAGCCAATTTCATCAGCGGCTTCCATGGCGGCTTGGTAAGGTGTTTTGCCCATCCGTAAATGGCGCACGATATTTTCGACTTCGACAATCGCATCATCCACCAAAATGCCGATGACCAAGGACAAGGCCAACAAGGTGACAATATTTAACGTAAACCCCAAATAATCCATGCCGATAAAGGCCGGGATTACCGACAAGGGCAAGGCAACCGCTGACACAAACGTCGCCCGCCAATCGCGTAAAAACAGCCATACCACTAATACCGCCAAAGCGGCGCCTTCATAAAGCAGGCTCATGGAGCCGTCAAATTCTTCCTGTACGGGGACAACAAAATTAAACGCCTCATTCAGTTCGACATCCTTATGGGCTAAGCGCAATTCTGCTAAGGCTTGTTGCACACCAGCGCCAACTTCCACCTCACTCGCGCCCCGACTACGGGTGACTTCAAAACCAACTACGCGTTTGCCATTAAAAAAAGCCAAGGCGCGGGGTTCGGCATAGCCATCGGTGATAGTCGCCACTTGATCCAAACGGATGCGTCGCCCATCGGGCAGCGATAATTCCAATGGCCGCAATTCTTCCACTGATTTGACATTTGCCAAGGTGCGCACAGGTTGTTCGCCGCCGCCCAAATCGGTACGCCCGCCTGAACTTTCTTGCTGGATTTGCCGCAACTGCCGCGAAATGTCCGCTGCTGTTGCACCTAATGCCTGTAGTTTGATGGGGTCTAAGGCAATCGTCACTTCGCGGCTGACTCCGCCTACCCGTTTGACCGCACCCACACCACGCACCGATAACAAGCGTTTGGTGATGGTGTCATCAACAAACCACGACAAGCCTTCTTCATCACGTTGTGGGGAAGCAATGGTGAACGCAAGTATCGGCGAACCCGCCAAGTCCAGCTTATTGACTATCGGGTCGCGTAAATCACCAGGCATATCGGCGCGGACTTTACTGACCGCCGAACGCACGTCATCAACCGCTTCTTGCACGGGTTTTTCCAAACGGAATTCAGCGGTTAGGGTGACGCTACCGTCTTGGATGACGGTGGACACATGTTTTAATCCTTGCAAGGTTGCCAGCGAATTTTCAATTTTTCGCGCCACATCGGTTTCCAATTGACCGGGTGAGGCACCGGGCAAGCTGCAAGACACGATGACGGTGGGTAAATCCAAATCGGGGAAGTTTTGGATTTTCATGCTTTTAAAACTCATCATGCCGCCGATGCTAAGCAGCAGGAAGAGCATCAGGGCAGGGATGGGGTTACGGATACACCAACTGGAAATATTCATTTTTCGATGATCCTGACTGTGTCGCCGTCTGCCAAAAATGCCGCGCCGTTGGCAACCAAACGGTCTTCTGGGCTGATGCCGGAGAGGATTTCATAATGGCCTGCCAAGCGCCGCCCCAGTTGTACCTTGATTTGGCTGACGGTGGCCAGTCCTTGGTTTTGCGGGCCCAAGCGGAACACATAGCTAAAGCCTTCGCGTAAGGACAAGGCATCTTGCGGAATGGTCAACGCCGCGCTATTGCCCAGGAAAAACTCGCCTTGGGCAAACATGCCTGCGCGTAAGCCTTGGCTGGCGGCATTAGGCAAGTCTACATACACCAAACCATTACGGCTTTGGGTGTCTAAAGTCGGTGCCAAAAACCGCACTTTGCCTTGCACTTGTGCAACGCTAGGGACGTTGACCGTAACAGCCACCCCTGATTTAAGCTTTGCCATTTCCGCTGCCGTGACTTCCGCGCGCCATTCCAAACGGTTTTGCCGGATGAGCCGGAACAATTCTTGGCCGGGTGTTGCCACTGCGCCCAAGGTGGCGGTGCGCGAGGAAATGATGCCATCATCACTGGCGATGACTCGGGTGTGTTTTTGCCGCAGCAACTGGCTATCCAGCTGAGCTTTGGCCGATTGGCGTTTGGCTTTGGCAATTTTTTCGGCGGTAAAATATTGCGCGGTCTGTTGTTCACTCAATACCCCAGAACCCGCCACTTGCTTTGCCCGTGCTACGTTCAGTTGCGCTTCGGCGAGATTGGCATTGGCTTCTTCCAATAGGGCTTGGGCCAAGGCGACATCCGCTTGCACACTGTCATCGGAAAACAAGGCCAACACTTGGCCTTTACGGACGCTTTCACCGACTTGCACCCGCACCTCGTCCAAACGCAAATCACTGATTTGAGCGCCAATGATTGCCTCTTGCCAAGCCGAGATGGAGCCATTGGCAGTCAAAGTCAGCGGGCTGTCCTGTAAACTGGGTTGCACCACGGTGACACTAAGCGCTGGCCGTGGGCTGGTTTGCGTGGCCGGTTCGCCGCTATGCCCGACGGCAATACCTAAACCGGCAAGCAAGAGCGTGGTGGTCAATAATGCAAGGGGTTTGCCTTTTATCATGGGGGTTCTCGTTTAGGTTTTTGCTTGGGTGTTGGGTTGTTGGTGCTTGCTGGCAATAAAACGTCTGGCAGTTTGATTATGGTTGTTTATCCGCTTGCCAACCGCCACCCACCGCCCGATACAGGGCAATCCAGGCGCTGACTTTTTCCTGCTCCAGCTCGGTAATCGCCAGCTTAGCGGTCACCATAGAGCGCCGTGCTATTTCGTTATCCAGCAGATTGCCCAAACCGATCTCATAAGATTTTTGGGTTGCTTGGAAATTGGTTTGGTAGCCGTCGGCAGCAGCCTGCACTTCGGGCAGGCGTTGGTTGACGCTTTGCAAACGCACTAGCGCATCTTCCACTTCTTTGACGGCTGTTCGTACTGTGGCGCGAAACCGCGATATAGACGCAATATAATCGGCTTTGGCAGCATCCACATTGGCGGCCCGTCTGCCTGCATCAAATATTGGCAAGCTTAGCGTGGGACCATAAGACCACGTTTCTGCCAAGGTCAATGCCGCGCCATTGATGTTCTGTAGCACAGGCGTGATGTTGCCGGACAAGCTGAGTTTGGGGAAACGCTTGGCTTGCTCGACACCGATTTTAGCGGAAGCTTCCGCCATATCACGTTCGGCAGCGGCGACATCGGGGCGCTGTAGCAATGCCTTAGCCGGGATGGCATTAATACGGAAAGGCGGCGGACTTGGCAATTTGGCCGCGCGTTGTGGGAATAATGCCAATAATAGGCGTAGCTTGGGTTCTTCCATGCCCGTCAGGGCCACTAGCCCTTTGATGGCATGTTCACATTCAGCCTGCCGTCGGAGCAGGGCATTATTGCCATCGGCAGCACTGGCTTTGGCGAGTGCCGCATCTGCGGTGGTACGGAACCCCGCGTCTGCGGCAATCGCCAATAAGTTTGCAGAAGCCACGCGCGATTGCGCATCGGATTGGTTCAATTGCAATTGGGTTTCGCAATAACGGTAGGCCAAATAAGCATTGGCCAGCTCCGCCGCCACGGCTACCCGTGCATCGTGCCATTCCGCCTTACGGGCTTCCAATTGGCTGAGTGAGGCTTCTTGTTGTCTGGCTAAACCACCGAACAAATCAATTTCCCAACTTGATTGCACATCTAGCTGGTGTTGGGTGCGTAAAAAGGGAGCTTCGCCAAACGAAAACGAAGAACGGCTGCTGTTCAAACCGCTGTCTAAACGGGGCAATAACAGCGAATCCGCACCGACTACGCTGGCATGGGCCTGTTCAATACGCGCTTTGGCAAGGGCAATGCTGGCGCTTTCGGTTTGTGCGGCACTGAGCAAGCGGTTGAGGATAGGGTCATTAAACTGTTCCCACCAATGGTTTAAATCCGCCAGCTTGCCCTGATGGGCAAGCGTGGGTTGGGGCGCTTGCCACTGCGGTGAAGTTGGCGGGGCAGGGCGCTGATAATCGGGGCCAACAGTAGTAATCCAGCCGCCTTTAATGGCACAGCCGGACAACACCAACGGCAAAGCCACTAAAGCCAGCGTTTTTTTGGTCTTGTGCTTCACGGCTAAGCCCCCTTACGGCGTTGGGCTTCGCTTTCAATCATCGCCACCGCATAGCCCGCCAAGCGGTCTGCCAAGGTATCAATCGCGTCGGCGTTGTCCAATAATTGCGGGGCGATGACGGCAACCACATCTTGGCCCACATAAAAATGCACCGCCATCCCGATAACAGCAAAGGCCAGGCGCTGCAAATCGTCATCACTGGCAGCCAGGCCAAAATGGTGTTTCAGCAGCGACACCAAGGCTTCGTGTTGTGGTTTAATTTCGGCATCAATTTCTTCTTGCCATGCTCCGGTTGGTTCTATCATTTCCCGAAAACGCAGTTTCATGGCAAGGCGCAATTCTTCGCCTTTTTTTAAGGGCTCCAAAAATTCGCGGAAAAATAAGCGCATGGCCTCGGGCAAAGGCAAGCCAGTGAACGTTTCAATGGTGGAATGGCAGGGCAGCTCGCCCATAGGCTCGGTAAAAGCCGCCCGATACAAGCCTGCTTTATCACCAAAATAATAGCGGATGGCAGAAATGTTCGCGCCAGCCAATTCGCAAATCGTCCGCGTAGTTGCGCCTTCAAAACCTTTTTCGGCAAAAACGCGCAAGGCCGCCAAGACCAAGCAACGGCGGGGATTATTGCTAGCTGCGGGGTTATCCAGGGAAGTTTCCATATCGGCTCACTGACAGAATATAAATCAATCGATTGATTTATATTCTGTCAATCAAACGATTGAGTGTCAAGTTTGGTGTGGGGTTAAGTGGGTTTTAATAAGTTTTTTAACTCAAGCTTGGGGGTCACATGCCAAGATTTTAGGCAAATGACAGTTGTGAATCGAACCCAAGTGTAGGAAAACTGGTATGGCTCACATTGGAATCGGTGGCGGTTTTCAACTCAAAACCACCGCCCAGTCCGATAAGTTTATACCAGAAGTGTGTGACAGCTTTCGACCCAGAGCGGTAGGTGGGTTTTGAAAGCCTTTCATCCATCTATGAGTTTATGGATAACACAATGTCATACCAAGTTGGACTTTTTAGGTGATTTTGGGTCGTATGGTTTACAATCCAGTCTTTGAATACCGTCACGTAAGCGAGCACAATCTTAATTGGCTGTGGAATCACCTCCATACAAAAATTGGCCATAGCCTGTAGTTCATTTGGGGAGAATTACCCTTTGGTAATGTGTTTAACAAAAATATGTGGGGACAGCAGGACAATAAATGAATCTATATCAGGATAGTAAAATAGGTACTGAAAATCTCATTACAGACTTCGAAAAAGAGCTCTATTCTTTAGGTTCTGATATTAATCCTAGATCGGTATACAGTAAGGCTCGAGATATTTTGTGCGAATTGATTTGTGAAAAATGTGGGATTTCTGGAAATCACAATGGAAATAATATTGAGCGAGTTATAGGCAAAATTGAAATCAGTACAAAGGGGCATAGGGATGCTGCAATTATATTAATCCGATCGCTTGCCGTTGAAGGGCTTTTGCCGATTGATGAACATGGCACTATTGCTAATAAAATTATAAGCATCATAGAAAAATACTTACCTGAAATAACCAAGTTTTTAAAAATCGATAAACAGCAAACTTTTGAGAAACTAAATCTCATTAGATCTTTCCATTCACTAGCTTGCTCCAATTTTGATATATTAACTAAGCTTAATATATCTTTATCTTCGATAAATAATGAGAAAGAACAAATCTATAGGGCGTTACGTCACGGAACGTTTCAGTCGTATTTGCAACCCTTCGAATATACAAAAATTAAAGCAAGTATCGAAACGGTGTGCTCTGATATTGCAAATTTGCAAGCTGGAAATGCTTCCTCTTACAAATCAAATTTTGATATTTTAGAATCTTCGTTAAAGGATGCAATAACACTTGTTGATTCTCTCTTTTCATTTTTTTCTATAAATTATGTAAATCCATTTTTTAATGCGATTACTACATCGCTATTAAGTATAAAAGAAAATTCTGGTGATCAATTTAAATCAAGTATTAATACACTTCGTTTTCCACCAAAATCAGCGGTAAAAAAGTACCCATTACATCAGGTTGACAAGCATTTAATTTTTAGCGTTCCTTTAATAAATAAAGGACCAGGAACGGCAATTGATGTGATAGTAGAGATTGATTGCGGGGAAGACAATCAGACATTAATTCTAGATTCTGATCTGCTACGTCTCGGTGACGTTCCTCCGGGTGAGTTCTCACTTCCTATTAGCGCTTGCATTCTTGAAGCGTCAGAAAGCACAAAGATGACTGTTCAAATAAATTGGCGTGAAGTGTTTGGGGAGGAAAAAGCAACTATTTTTGATCTTAAAATTGAAGGTCAAGATCCAACAATTGATTGGGCGTCTCTCGAGCAGTTTGAACCCTATAGCCTCGAAGTGGCAGAAGGGGATATGTTTGTTGGTAGGGTTGAAAAAGTAAAAGCAATAGGTAATAAACTTTTGAAGAAGCCGATGGTTTCTACCTACCTGACGGGGCAGAAGCGAGTAGGAAAGACCTCTCTTGCCCAAGCGGTACTCAACTATATTAAACAGCAGAATCCTGAGTTTAAAACGATATATTTAGAGTACGGTGAATATTGCCAAGCAACTGCGCAGAAAACAATAAGATCTTTAGGTGAAAGTATTTTCGAGTTTCTTCAGGAGTCAATGCCAAAAGGGCACCAATTTTCACCTGATTTTAGCGAATCCATTTCTGATCTCAACAAGTACGCACGAATTTTAGAGTCTGAAAGACCAAATTTACGGTTTGTTATTGTGCTTGATGAATTCGATGAAATTAGGCCTGAGATGTATAGTTTTGGTCCTATTGCCGAAACTTTTTTTGCAAATTTAAGAACTTTGGCAACAAGATCAAACTTGGCATTTATTCTCGTAGGTGGGGAAAGAATGCCCTTTATTATTGGTTCTCAAGGTGATCAGCTTAATAAGTTTTCTAGTACCACACTAGACTATTTTTCCAGAAGTTCTGAATGGGTAGATTATGTTGAACTTGTTAGAAAGCCTGTGAATTCCAAGCTTAACTGGGATGATGCTGCGATAAATGCATTGTTTCATCTTACAAATGGGCATCCCTATTATACGAAGCTTCTCTGTTCGAAAGTTTTCACTCTTGCGACTTCAATACGAGACACTGAAATTGTAGAATCTGATGTTGAAACAGGATTGCTCGCACTATTACCAGAAATTGATACAAATGCTTTTGCTCATTTTTGGAAGGATGGCATTGATGCCAATGGAAATGATGAGATAGAAGCTGTAATGGAGTTGAAGAGGTTAAGAGTTTTGGTTGGGATTGGCAAGTCCTTTAGGAATAAGGAGTACACTATCGATTCGATCATCAAAAATGTAAATAGCATAAAAGTTCAAGAAAGGGAAATTGTCCCAATTCTTGAAGATTTTATTCGCAGGAACATAATTATAGAGGAAAATAATAAAATTCATTTTACATCACAATTTTTTGAGAAGTGGCTTGTTGAATACGGCACCTTAAAACTTATCACAACAACCTTAGCTGATAAGCTTGAAGAAGGAATAAAAGATGCTGAAGATCGAGCTTTTGTAACATCCTCTGAGATTCAAAAGTTAATATCTAGATGGCCACTATATAGGTCTAGATCTGTAGATGGTGAAGGTGTCAGAGCTTGGCTGGAGCAAGTGCCCACATATCAAGAGCAAAGGTATTTATTTAAGATTCTTGATAAACTCAGATTCTTATCTGGTGTAGAGATATCTGAGAAATTTAAAATTGCTCATGAAAAATTTGTAAAACCAATTATTGGGGCAGTTAGGATTATTAAAAAAACAGATAAGCGCAATGATATTTGGTTAACATATGTTGATGGAGTAGGTAAGAGTGGTGCTCAATGTGCAAGAGACTACGCAAAAGAAAACTCTATTTCAACACAATGTATTTTAGAGCCCACTACAATTCAAAAAAGACTGTCTAGCTCTGATGATAAACCAAAGGCGATAATCGTTATTGACGATGTTTCTGGAACAGGCAAAACGCTTTTTTCTGGAGTTAATAAATTTTCTGAAGATAATAGATTGCCACTTCTGTTATTTAATATTCCTATATTGGTTATTGTTTTAGTATCTACGGTTGAGAGCGAAACGAAATTACGCTCTCTTATTGACGTGAGTAGTTTAAATATTATTCATGTGAAACCTTAATTGATACCGCATACGCTTTCCCAGAGAATGGCCTTGGATTGTGGGCGAGTGAAGATGAAAAAGATAAAGCAAAGGCACTATGTCTGCGCATTGGAAGCAAACTTTATAAAGACGCCCTTGGATATAAAGGTCAAGGATTACTACTGGTGTTACCATCAACTTGTCCCAATAACTCACTACCTATTTTATCCTACACGAAAAAAGGTATATTTACATGGAGCGCTTTATTTGAGAGGCCGACTACATAACGAATTCTAAATTCTATTTCTGATTTCTAGAAAACCATGTAGCCGAAAGCTCTGAGATACTTGGGTATCTTGTCAGCTATTAGTATTGATGCACAAATTTACATAGGATGCAAAAATGAATCGAACAGAAATAGAACAAGCCGTATTGAAAGAAATACACACTCTGCCTTTAGATAAAGTCGAAGCCACATTAAATTTTGTTTTGTCTTTAAAAAACCAACCTGTTAAAAAAAGACCATTAGGGTTATTAAAGGGTAAAGTGGAATTTGCTATCGAGGAAGACTTTAAAATATCAGACGAAGAGTTTCTGCATTCATGAACAGCTATTTGCTCGATACGCATAGCTTTTTATGGACAATATGGCAGCCGGAAAAACTGGGGCAACAGGCGGTTGCCGTTTTGGAAAGCACCGATAACAAGGTCTTTGTCAGTAGCATTACTTTCTGGGAAATCTCTTTAAAATACGCGCTGGGTAAGTTGACGTTAGGTTGCAAACCCGATGAATTGCTCAAATTTGCCGATGACATGGGCTTTGCAAAAATTTCGTTAACGCCGGAAGAAGCCGCACTTTTCTACCAATTACCCAAGCTCGCGCATAAAGACCCTTTCGATAGGATGTTGATTTGGCAAGCAGTGGCAAACGATTTGGCTTTAATTTCTAAAGATGGTCAATTTGAAAACTACAGCCAATATGGTTTGAAAGTGATTTGGTGAAGAAAAAGATGCTATCGGGTCAAGTAAACTATAACCATTTATCTTGGAATACTATTTGTAGCCGGGTAGGGTGGGCTGACGGCTTTATCGTCTGCCCACGCGGGAATAGTCAAGAAACCTAGTAAAATCGGAGGGCAGGTGTTAAAAGACACCTGCCCACCCAATGCAACTGAAGTTTGTGTATCAGCTACGCTTTACCAAATGCTGATACGGTCTTTTTTAGGTAAATAAAGCTTGTTCTTTTCGGTCACACCAAATGCATCATACCAAGGGTCAAAGTTAGTCAGGATGCCATTAGTGCGAAATTCTCCCGGACTATGCGCGTTGGTAAGTACGATCATGCGGGTTGCATCATCGGTCATCAGATTTCGCCACAGTTGCGCATAACCCATAAAGAAGCGTTGATTACCTGTAAAACCATCCAATATGGGTGGTTTGCCATCTGGATATTTGGCTGCTGCGTATTTTTGGTAAGCGGAGTAAGCCACTGCCACGCCACACATATCACCGATATTCTCGCCTAAAGTCAGCTGCCCATTCACATGTAAACCTTTGATTGGTGAATAGCGGTTGTATTGCGCCACTAAACGTTTGGTTTTGGCATTAAAGTTTTTGGTGGACGCTTTTGTCCACCAGTTCCGCAATTTGCCTGTGCCGTCTGATTGTCTGCCCTGGTCATCGAAACCGTGACCGATTTCATGTCCAACTACGACGCCGATGGCACCGAAATTGACCGCAGGATCGGCTTTGGGATCAAAAAATGGGGGTTGTAAAATCGCAGCAAGAAAGACTATTTCATTGCGATCAGGTGAGTAGTAGGCGTTGATTTCATGGGGTTGATGTCCCCATTCCCATTTACGTATAGGTTCGTCGAGTTTTGCCCGCTCATCTTGACGTAGCCAAGTAATTAAACGGTGAATGTTAGCCACTAAATCGTCTTTGCTAATTTTGACTGGGCTGAAATCACGCCATTTTTCAGGATAGCCTATTTGTACACCAAAATTGTCAAGTTTGGTTAAGGCTTCTTTGCGCGTTGCTTCATCCATCCAGTCTAGCTTTTGCAGGTGTTCTTGCATGGATGCGCGGATAAAACCGACCATCTCTTCTGTTTTTGCTTTATATTCGGCTGGAAAGTAACGTTCTACATAAAGTTTGGCGACTTCTTCCCCCAGTGTGCCACTCACAAATGCCACGGCGCGTTGTTCTAAAGGGCGTGGTTGGGCGATACCCAGAAGGCGGCGGGAAAATAAATCAAAGTTTGCATCGACCCACGGTTCGGAAAGCAGGGGCGCGTGAGCGTTGAGGTATTGAAAAGCCACATAGTCGCGTAGCGTCCCAACTGGGGTTTTGCCAAACAATGCCGCCATGCCTTTTATCGCCGTGTTTTCAGACACAACTAGGTTATTGACACCGTCGTAGCCTGATTCTTTAAGGAAAGCAGTCCAATCAAAACCCGCCGCATACTTGAGCAATTTATCTTTGCCCATAACGTTATAAGTTTTGACAGGGTCGCGTTGTTGCGTGGGTGTCCAATGCTGCTGGGCTATCTTGGTTTCAAAGTCAAAAATCGCTTTTGCCCGCTGTTTGGCCTTATCCAAGCCCGCACGTTGCAATACGCCTTCGATATAGGTCAGATAAGCGGCACGATGCCCTATAAAGGGTTCGCCTTTATTCAGATAATATTCGCGGCCTGGTAGTCCCAAACCAGATTGGTTCAGCATTAAGATATAGCGTTGCGGATTACCCGAATCAGTAGAGACACTCACGCCAAACAGCGCGGGATGACCCACGCGCCCCATTTTGCTGGCAATTTCACCACGGTCTTTACTGGCTAAAATAGCATTCAATTCGTCTTTTAGCATGTCAAAGCCGCGCTGGTTACGGCCCTTAATATCGGTATAACTGGCATAAAGGTCGGCAACTTGTTGCTCTGGGGTGCCTGCTTGCGCGTTTTTAGCGATTGCAGCCTTAATTATGGTATCAACTTGTTTTTCAGTTGAAAGGAATAACTCTTCGAACGAACCAATACTCGTCAGACCTTGCGGAATTTTTGCGGAATCCAGCCAGCCTTTGTTGACATAGCGGTAAAAATCATCGCCGGCTTGAATATCTTTTGCGATATTTTTAGTGTCAACGCCCCAATAAGTAGGATTAACTTCCGCAGCTGCTGGCGTGGTTACTGGAGCTGACTTTTCAGGTTCGCTGTTGGCATTGCTACTGACATTTAACGCCAATAGTGCAGTTATTATCAGCGTTGTATTTTTTATTTGTATCATAAATAGCCTTAAGCAAATAGTGTGATGGTGGTGTGTGAAACTTAAAACTCAAGCACTTTATCCAGTTTAAGAACCCAACCGGCTTCGCCTTTCGTGAGTTTGTACTGCAATTGCCGCCAGCCGCCTGTGGGCTTGGTATTGCTGTCATTGTCCTTATAAATCGGGAAACGTTGGGCAATAATACCCTCAACCATCATAAAGTCATCATGACCCCGATAGCCTTTGGTAAGCTTCGGGTCGTCTGTAATAGGCGGTAGGTAAATTTCGCCCAGCGATTTTTTGTTATTGGCTGAATAGGCTATCAATGAGCCTTTATCTTTGTCTTTGCTATAAATGTAGATTTCAGGTGAGCCATCGACGTTAATATCGCCTATGCTTGCGCCAGTCACCACACCTTCTATGTCCCGTTCAATAGGCGAGTTATCAATGGCCAGTCCACTAGGAATGATGCGTAAGTGCTTATCTTGCGAGATAACTTTAAACTGGATGCCATGCAGTTTAAAGCTTCCATTAAAAGTGTTTTTATCAGCAAAAACCGATGCCGTGGTGGAGAGTAATAAACTGCCTAACAGGATGGCGGATATTTTTTTCATGTTGCTGTTCTCTTGAGCAAAAAAATGCCCAAACTCAGTTGGGCATTTTTAGTGTGGCGGTCGGCTTATAAGTTACCTTCTGATCCTTTGAATCTGACGTCTTCAACTTTGCCTTTTTTGTCGGTTAAACAATACCAAGGGTCTGTCGCATCGGGGACTTTAATATCAATACCAATGCCGGATTCGGCTTCAGAAGAAAAACTCACAGATAATTGACTGCTATTAACGCCTACTTTTTTGGCAACGGCGGCAAGGCAGTTTTTTTCAGCCGTTTTGACATTGCTGGAACTTGAGCTTGCTGTTGCGGCACTACTTTTGCCACTGGCTGGAATACCGACTTTCAGTGTGTAAGTCACCGGTTTGTCGCTGTCTTTGGCCCCGCCCATTAAATACACGCGTATGGTGTAATCACCGTCGCTAGGTAATTCGGCTTTAAAATGATTGCCATCATTTGAGCCGATAAACATGGCTTCGCCAGTGCTGCCCGGAGCTAATACGTTAAAGTAAGCCGCGCCTTTGCTGGCTTTTAAATCCACGGTCATTGTTTGGCCTGCACTGGCGCGTAAGGTGTAGTCCATGTCGTCACTGCCTTTGACTTTGCCGCTGACTGACGCGCTGGTCTTGCCTTTGCCAAATGCGATTTGTTTAGCCGCTTCGGCGGTAAGTGAAGCACCAGTTAATAAGGCGCCCGCCAGTAAACAAACGAATAATTTTTTCATGTATAGCTCCGACAGTTGAGTGAGAACCCAGCCTAAGCAAATGTTTTGTGTATTGCTAAGGCGGTTTGGTGTTGCCCAATGCTTATCTACATGCACTAGATATGACGTACACCAGGGATTGATAACGTCCATCATTTGTTACGATAGAGACACAGCCGCCTGTAGCGGTTTCTTCCCAGTAAGAAACTAAGCCTGCGGATTTACGAAGCACATAACCGCGTCTAACCAAATCACCTTCTGCTTGTCCGGCTTTAGAGCCAACAAAATCGTTTAATGCAGGGGGAGTTTGCCCAGGAATAGGTTGGTTGCCGTTGTTATAGCCTGAGTTCTGGTTGTTATACCCTGAGTTTTGGTTGTTATAGCCTGAATTTTCGTTACAAAACTGTAAATTTCTTTCAGCAACAGACGATACCCAATTATCCCCATTGGATAACACTTCAACACACTGATTGGTACTTGAATTAAGCCATTTAGTATTGCCAGGCTCATTCATTCTGACTTGACGAAAACCTTTCGCACTGAGCCGTTGATCAGCCTCACTTTCAGAAATGTTATGTAGAAGTGAGAGATTAATTTTATTAGGGGTGTATTGATAGTTCTTGTTAGCGTGTTGACTCGAACCACTACCATCAATAATACAACCCGTGAGTGCAGTCGCAGTGCTGAAAATAAGCGCTAAGGGGAGGTGTTTATTAAAACGATTCATGTTTACTCCGTATTAAAAAGGCTTGTTGAGGGCTGTTGGGGGAGGCTTACACGTGTAGGTTTTTTCACTCCGCGCACCCAACCGCAGTAACCCAAGCCGCCTGATTGATTCCCGGTAAGCTAGGCCACGCCTCCGGTCGGCCAGGTTTGACAGGGAGCAGTTGATGGTTAAGCAAAGCCGCAATA
>JAPLRR010000012.1 GCA_026399075.1 Methylococcales bacterium | reverse complement strand
ATCAACTGCTCCCTGTCAAACCTGGCCGACCGGAGGCGTGGCCTAGCTTACCGGGAATCAATCAGGCGGCTTGGGTTACTGCGGTTGGGTGCGCGGAGTGAAAAAACCTACACGTGTAAGGGGAGAGGGTTGGGGTGAGGGAGATATATTCTCAAACCAATAGCAATGTAAAAGTACGCACAACCTACCCTACATTAGATTAGATTATAAAAGGCGAAAACTTGACCGTTCGCGGTATAAACCAGCTAGTTTAACCCCCTCACCCCAACCTTCTCCCTAAAGGAGAAGGGGCTTTGACGTGTGTAGATACCAATGGCTACTGGGCCAGCGCCTTTTGGCCCAATGGCTTAAGCCCGCCTAACTGGCTAGCCAGTTTTTGGAGTTGCACCG
Organism: Methylococcales bacterium; assembly: GCA_026399075.1. GTDB lineage: Bacteria > Pseudomonadota > Gammaproteobacteria > Methylococcales > Methylomonadaceae > Methylobacter_C. Next base: position 4,072 of record JAPLRR010000012.1, on the reverse strand, counting down.
TTTCCATACCTGTAGACTGTAACAGCTCAATGACCGGAGTTGCGGCAGCAGGATCTGCTGCCGCAAGTGCCGCTTCCATTACAATCCTTGCGTCTTTGGGTTCTTTTTGCGCCGCCCAGTTTGCCAAAGCCAGCGGCACGGCTTGCTGGGCTTGTTTTAAGATATGCAAGGTAAACCGTGCTTCATCGCCTTGATGCAAATTCTCCCCGCGCAAACGGCTGGCCGCAAAACGGGCCTGCAATTGTGCAATCAGCGCTAGCAAATCGTCAGCGCCCAGTTGCTGCTTAGCCAAAGCCACCCGTAACAATAAACCATCAATACGGGTTTTATCAGCCAGTAGGGTAATAATCTCGGCGGGGCGTTGTTGATCCAGCAAAAAATCGGCATAAGCGCTTAACAAATAAACATCGTGCCCACTAACTTTAAGCGCTAGTTTAAAATGGCGTTCGGCTGCTTGGTATTCGCCCATTCTGGCGGCAATTTCCGCCAAAACCGTCAAGCTCCATAACTGCTGGTCTGGCGAAACAGCGGGCGCTTGTTTAAGCGCATCCTGCAAAAAGGCATAGCTTTGGGCGGCATGTCCGGTCAAACTGCCCAAGCTTGCCAAACAGGTGCTGGCGACTATCGGCGCATCAAGGCTAATCAGGGCTGAACAGCTGGCTTGGGCTTCGGCATAACGGGCGCGTACTTGCAAAATAATGGCTTGAGTCAACCACGCTTCGGCATTGTCGGGTTGACGGAGCAACAGCGCCTTAAGCACCTGCAAAGCCCCTTCAAAATCGTGGCGGTTTTGCAGTATCAATGCCTTTAACAAGGCGATTTCTGGAGGCGCATCAAGACTATCCCACCACGGCTGTAACACGCCTTGAGCATAACCATAATAACGTGGGTCCGCTTCGGCCTTGCCTAGCGCGATATAGCGTTTTGCCAACTTAATGGCGGGTTCAAGTTGCTTGGGATTAGCCGACAATGCCGAGCGCAAGGCACGTAAACCGCCATTATCGGCAGCCGTTATTGGCAATCGCTCAAGCACCTGACCATCATTATCCGGGAGAAAAGGCGCAGCCAGCACGCTAGGTGCAAAGACCAACGTGATAGCGGCTAGAATTCGTTGATAAGCAATCATCAGTTTAGCAATGACAGGTTAAGTGAGCGCTCCAGCAACCAAACCAAGGCCAGCAGCGCGATAAGGACAGATCCCACCGTGAACACCACAATGCGGTAAAACGGAGTGGATTTAAGCCCAAAAGCCAGCGGTAAAAACCCGCCCACTATCGCCAGTTGGCCCAGCTCCACACCGAGGTTAAACGCCAACAAAGCCAGTAACAACTGGTTTTGCGGCAACCCCAAATCCATTAACACATTGGCAAAACCCAGGCCATGGATCAGGCCAAAGCCAAAAGCCACTAGCCACAGCTTGTCTTTTACCACCGGATAAAGGTTATTCAAGGCCGCCAACAAAACTGACGCGGCAATCGCCGATTCCACCCAACGCGTCGGCAAGGAAATTACCCCCAGCGTCGCCAAACTTAAGGTGATGGAATGCGCCACCGTAAAGGCCGTGACAATTTTAACAACCTCCCCCAACACCGGGCGAAACCGCTGCACCACCTGCCAACGACCCGATTGCCGATAAAGCACGGCGGGCAACAATAAACTCAGCAGGAACAGGATATGGTCATAACCCGTCCAAATATGCCAAACGCCTTCCTGTAGATACTGCCAAAAAGCGCCGCCCTTATCTTCTACACCCAACTTAAAACTTTGGCGGCTTTGCTTAGGGCCGAACACCGCCGTATGGCTAGCCCCATCATAAGCCAAGCGCAGTAAGCCCCGATGTTGCGGGTCCAAATCAAAAAACAGCGAGTAGTCAACCACCAATTCCGTCAATGGCGCCGGGCAAACCCAATCAAATTGCAGCACCGAATAAGCGCCGTCGGTATGGTTGTCCACCAAAAACCGGATGGGTTTGGTTTGGCAAACCCCCCCACCCGCCAACAGCTGCAAATGGCTAAACGCATAGCCTTCGATTTGCGCCTGCTTGCCCCGTACTTCCTGCCAAGTGATCAAGCGATCATCATTTCCATCCAGCCCCAAGGCAAAATCCAAATCCCGCAAAGCAATGTCCCATTGCCCAACCGCCTTACCCGCCCTAACCGTCAGCGTCAAATAACTGTCACTCGCCTTATGGGCGCACACCGGCAAGTAAAACCCGCAAAGCAGAAAAGCCAATAATAGTCGTAGGGGCATAGTTATTTGGGTTGGTGGTGCAAACAATCGGATGGTTAGAGAATTTTTTTGCTAATTTACCACAGCAATTCTTATCATGGACTAAAATATAAGGGTCAGGTTTGGTGGTATTTTTTTTGAAAACTTACCTTTTTTACCCACCAAACATAAGCTCCCGCTTTAAGCGGGATACACCAAGCCACTAACCAGCATGAAAACTATGGGCAAAGCTAGCCTAAGCTCAATGCTTTATGACGGCTTCTCTCCAAAATATGCCCATATAGGTAACAATCATGTCGGATAAAAAGGAAATACTTAAAGAAATTATTGAAGAAGCGAGTTATCGGCCTGTAGTGCCATTTTTTGGTGCTGGGGTGTCAATTTCTGCGGGTTTTCCAACGATTAGATTTGTTATTGAGTATTTAGCAAAAGTGGATTTTGCCATTCAATTCGGCGTATTTGAAGATCGTTTTCCAAATATCAAAGAAGAGGATCTGCTGGCAGTGGAAACCTATCGTCGGCATCCGAGTAAATATTTGGAAGATTTTGGCTGGCCAAACTTAGGGCAACTCAATAATGACATTTGGGAATGGCTTGGACGACAATCACCAGAAGATGAAAAAAAAGTAGGGACTACAAAAGGTGGTAAAAAAAAGAAGCCTAAAAATGGATTAGGGCGGGATAAAATTTTAGAAAAAAGCGAGAATGCGCTAATCGCCGCAATAACGGCCTATAAGAAACTTATCGAAGATAAGCCTAATGAAAATTTAGCTGACAAAAGAATTTTTCCAGATCTTCTCATTTATGACGTGTACCTTATGAAGGACAAGGAAACCGTTAAAACAATCAAAGACATTTCAAAAATAATCTCTAACCCTTTAAAAAAAACGGAGGCGACGGAGGCGGATGAAATCGGTAATAAAACTTCAGATGACAGGAGAAAAAACATAAGTTCGTATTCCGGGCAGCGACATAATATCACTACAAAAATAGTAAACCAGCCCCTTGATTTTCGCGACCATCAGCGGGCAATTGTCCAATGGGTTTTGCGTAGTGAACTATTTGGACGTGAAGATGGCACGAATCCCGCTGTGTTAAAAAGCTGGTTACAATGGAAACACCATTATTTTTCCGACAACGAATATTATTCCAACAACGATGGTTGTGATGAGTTAGAACCCAAGCTCTTATATGGCGATTGGGAAATGCTTTTGGACAGGCTCTGCGAAGGTAACTTAAATCTTGTTGACACGCTTTTTACCTCATTTGAAAATGGGCTGAACCCAACCTTATCACACCGCTTTCTTTCCTTCCTACAACCAAAATTGGGCATACCGCTCCTTTTGACCACCAATTTTGATTCCTTGCTTGAACGGGCCTTTCGTCAAGAAGGGATTCCGCCGAAAGTGTTTGACATACATCGGGATGCAGAACTCCCTAATCCAGACTTAGTCCATCGGCAGCTCTCACTGCTTAAATTGCATGGCTCAGCTTACGGGTTAAGGTTTGGCGAGCGCTTAAAATATACGCTTGAAAGCGATGCCCGTAACAATGCCCTAGGCTATATACCTAAAGATGCCTTAATGTTAGTTATGGGCTTTAACGGTTCAGAACGGCGTATTATGCAAATGCTGCAAGCTTTTGTGCAAGAACGTGAGCCTGGGGCAGTCAAACCAAGGCTCATCTGGATTCAAGGGCCAAGTGGTAGAGTAGAGAACAGGCTCTCGCCTGCCCTCCCTCATCAAACCGTGCATGCGCTATTAACGCACACGGCTTTCCGATGTTCTTCACACCAAGGCATGCGCTGTTTTCCAGCCAGCCTTTGTCGGAACCTTGTATAGCC
>JAPLRR010000071.1 GCA_026399075.1 Methylococcales bacterium | reverse complement strand
ACTACCCAGGAATCTGTGTATTAATCCCCAAACCCGTAGCCCATTGAAGGCGGTTTAGTCCAACAAGGTTTATCTGTCGCGATTTAGCTCATCGCTTTGATCCGATTTGAGTGGCGCGACAGATAAACGCTATTCGTTAGGCTATCACTAACCGAACCCAGGTTAGGCCATCATCGCCATAAACTCATCAAACAAGCCTTCCACATCATGCGGCCCTGGGCTGGCTTCGGGGTGACCTTGGAAGCTGAACGCGGGGCAATCGGTGCGTTTGATGCCTTGTAAGCTGCCATCGAACAAGGAACGGTAGGTCGCAATTAAATTGTCAGGTAAGCTGGCTTCATTGACGGCAAAGCCGTGGTTTTGGCTGCTGATCATCACCCGTCCACTGGCGATTTCTTGCACCGGATGGTTGGCACCATGATGGCCGAATTTCATTTTTTCGGTTTTTGCACCACTTGCCAATGCCAGCAATTGATGGCCTAAGCAAATCCCAAATACGGGGGTTTTGGTTGCTATAATCGTGGCAATTGCTTCGATTGCATACGTGCAAGGTTCAGGGTCGCCTGGGCCATTGGATAAAAACACACCATCAGGCTGCATGGCCAAGACCATTTCGGCTGGTGTTTGCGCAGGTACAACCGTCACACGGCAACCCCGGTTGGCTAGCAAACGTAAGATATTGCGCTTAATGCCAAAATCATAAGCCACCACATGCTTGGTCAAATTTTCAGCGGGTTGGTGTCCGTGTTGCAAATGCCACACATTTTCTGTCCATTCGTAATTGGCTGTAGTGCTGACTTCTTTTGCCAAATCCAAACCTTTTAAGCCGGAAAAACCGTCGATAGCCGTTTTTGCAGCAGCCACATCGCAGGCATCACCCGCCATAATACAGCCACGTTGTGCGCCTTTGTCACGCAACAGGCGCGTTAGTTTGCGTGTGTCTATGTCCGCGATAGCCACCACGTTATTGTCTTGTAAATACTGCTGTAAGGTTTTTTCTGACCGCCAGTTGCTCGCCAATAACGGCAAATCGCGGATGACCAAACCACTGACAAACACGCCTGCGGATTCGTCATCTTCGCTGTTAGTGCCGACATTGCCAATGTGCGGGTAGGTTAATGTCACAATTTGCCGACAATAGGAAGGATCGCTGAGAATTTCCTGATACCCTGTCATTGCGGTATTAAACACGACTTCACCGACGGCACAGCCGTCCGCGCCTATCGCTACCCCGTTAAATACCGTACCATCTTCTAATACCAATAATGCAGACTTAGCCAAACACGTCACCTCTAATGTGCAAAACGGGACGGCCTAATGGCCTATCCCGTTATAAAAAATCAAACTGTACCACTATACAAAATTATGCCGCGCTGGTCATTAACAATTTTTTGATACACCTTGTTTACAAACGAGGCCTAAGCCAAATACCAGCATTTGATCAACTGACTTTGCCCATTTATCTGTATAATTTGGCATCTTTTCTGTTAAATCCATAAACTTGATCATGACTACCGTTAATTCCGAAAAACTTTCCAGCGCCCGTTTTGCCGAAGCCACTGATGCTTTTGTTGAAGTCTTCACTGCTTCGGTTGATTTTGACCAACGCATGGCGGCACAAGACATCCAAGGCTCCATCGCCCATGCCACCATGCTGGCCAAGGTCGGCATCCTGACTGAAACCGAACGCGATGCCATTATTAACGGCTTAAACCAAGTCCAGCAAGAAATCCTCAGCGGCGAGTTTGTCTGGTCTATCAAGCAAGAAGACGTGCACATGAACATCGAAGCACGGCTCACCGACCTGATCGGCATCGCCGGTAAAAAACTGCATACCGGACGGTCGCGCAACGACCAAGTCGCCACCGACATCCGCTTATATTTGCGCCATGAAATCAGCCAAATCCTTGTCCAGTTAGTGCGTTTGCAAACCGCCATCCTCAATTTGGCGGAACAACACGCCGACACCATTATGCCTGGCTTCACCCATTTGCAGGTCGCCCAACCCATCACTTTTGGGCATCATTTAATGGCGTGGTTTGAAATGCTGGTGCGCGATAAAGAACGCTTGGAAGATTGCTGTAAACGCGTCAACATCATGCCCTTAGGCGCTGCGGCCTTGGCAGGAACTAGCTATCCGATAGACCGCTTTATGACGGCGGAATTGCTGGGTTTTAGCCGTCCGTCGGCAAATTCGCTGGATTCGGTCAGTGACCGTGATTTTGCGATTGAATTTGCCGCCGCCGCCAGCATCATCATGATGCACTTGTCGCGGTTTTCCGAAGAGCTGATTTTATGGTCCAGCGCCCAGTTTGATTTTATCGACATGCCGGATGCATTTTGCACAGGTTCGTCGATTATGCCGCAAAAGAAAAACCCTGATGTCCCCGAACTGGTACGCGGCAAATCAGGCCGTGTCACCGGGCATTTGGTGGCTTTGCTGATGCTGATGAAAAGCCAGCCCTTGGCCTATAACAAAGACAACCAAGAAGACAAAGAGCCCTTGTTTGACACCGCAGACACGCTGATTAACTGCCTACGCGCTTATGCCGACATGGTGCCGCATATCCGCGCCAAAACCGCCAATATGTATCATTCAGCAAAACGCGGCTTTGCCACCGCCACCGACTTGGCGGATTATTTGGTGCGTAAGGGCATGGCTTTCCGTGATGCCCACGAAGTGGTGGGCTTGGCAGTACGTTTGGGCTTGGACACGGGACGCGATTTGTCCGACATCCCTTTAGCCGAATTGCAGCAGTTTTCGGGGCTGATTACCGAAGAGGTGTTTACTTATTTAACCTTGGAAGGTTCGGTGGCGGCCCGTAAACATATCGGCGGCACGGCACCCGAAACCGTTAAAAAAGCCATTGCGGCGGCGCGTTTGGGGATGACGTCTTAAGGCCGTTGATTGACAGCGTTAGCGTAGCCGTTGGCAATGTCCAAGGGCTACGGTTAATTGCTACGGGGCATCCCTTTCATCAACCAAGAAACAAAGTTTTCACGGTTGCGGGAGCAAATGATGACTTTGCCTTTGCCGGAAAACTTTAGCACCATGCCCTCCCCGCTAGTCACGCTATTGACCAATTGCCCCAACAGGCCGCTGGATTGTTGGGTGGTGACGGAAATTTCATGGTGTAAATGGCTATCCCAAGCCACCACATGGGCATTGTCGATAACCACATCTTTGCCTGGCTCTACATCCAGGACAAAGCTGGAGCCAAAACCGGACACCGCCAATTTGCCAAAGCCAGTAGCTTCGCAGATAAAAAACCCTCCCGTTTGCCCAAATAGGGCTGTGCCCAAACTTTGGGTGCGCACCGCCAAACTAACCCCGCTCTCGGCGGCAACAAAAGCACCATCGGTGATTTTGTAGCTGGTCGTGCCTATGTCCAGAATTTGTATGGCCCCTGGCAAGGTGGGTGACAATAAACAATCGCCATCGCCACGCGTAGCTTCTATGTGTTGCTGAAAAAATGATTCGCCATTGGCGAAGCGGCGCATTAGCGCGCTGCCTAAGCCGCCCGTCATTTTACCTTTTAAGTCCAAGGTGCTTTCCATCATCACCATGGCGTTAGATTCGCAATAAATCATTTCGCCCCGGACTAAGCTGACATGTAAAAAAGGATCGACATCACCTGTTACTGTAAATTGTGCCATATTAGCTGCCTGTCATTTGGATTAAAGGTCGGCCTGCCAGCCGCTAGTGTTGTATTGGTTTATTATTCCAATATTTACTATCGGTGTCACGTAGCGATTGCACCAGCCAGTTGCCTTGCTTGCTGCTGGCCGTGATGGCACCACTGTCTGCACTGTTAAGCCAATGGGCATTTAATTGCTGGTAGCGTTGTAACACATCGCGGTGCGGGTGGCCGAATTGGTTGTGATAACCCGCCGGAATCAATACATAGTCGGGCTGGACAGCCTGTAAAAACGCCAGTGTGGAGGAGGTTTTGCTGCCGTGGTGGGGGGCGATTAACACCTGGGCTTGTAATTGTTTGCCATAGGTTTTTAGCAACCAAGCTTCAGCCAAGGCTTCTATATCGCCCGTTAATAACACGGATGATTGGGCTGATTGGATTTTTAACACGCAGGAATTGTCGTTGTCAGATTCAAAAGGCTGTTGTGGCGACAACACGGTAAAGCTAACCTGATCCCAAACCCATGACTGGCCTGCCTGACACCGGATCGGCGCATAGCGGCCCAATTGTTCTGGGACACTGCTTAACACCTGCCCTACCCTGATGTTTTCGAGTAATGAATAGGCGCCACCAATATGGTCATTGTCACCGTGGCTAATCAGTAAAGTGTCAATATTGTCCACCCCTTGCAACCGCAAAAAAGGCAATAACACCGCTTGCCCCATATCACTTTTTTCCGAAAATTTTGCGCCAGTGTCATACACCAGCCGATGCTTGGCGGTTTGCACCATCACCGACAAACCTTGGCCGACATCCAGCAGTGTTAGGGTGATTTCCCCTGTTTCGGGGGATTTAGGCGCGGTGAACAGCAGCGGCAAAAACAGCACGCCGCTTAACCACCGTGCCGGGATGCCCGCTGGCGCAAGCAGCAATAAAATCCCTGGCAGGGCAAAGGCTAATGCCCAGATCGAGGGTTGGGCATGGTTTATTGTGGCCCAAGGCAGTTCCGCCATCTGCGCCAATAGCCAGCCCAAGGCTTGCAGGCTAAGGTCAACCACCATAAACAAGGGGCTGGCCAAAACAGGCGAAACAAACATTACCAACACGGCCAGCAAGGCCAAGGGGACGGCTACTAGGCTAATCAATGGCACGGCAATAAAATTGGCCAAGGGCGAAATTAAGGACACCTGTTGGAAGAAAAACAATAATAGCGGCGCCAAGCCCACCGAAGTGGCCCAATTGATTTTCAGCAGTTCAAGCAAATAGCCAGGCTTGGCCAGCCGACCAGAAACCGCATAGACAATCACCGCCACCGCCAGGAATGACAGCCAAAATCCAGCCGCCAAAACCGCCAAAGGGTCTACCGCCAACACGGTAAATAAGGCCAGGGCCAAGGTGTTGAAGGGTCGGGTGTTACGTTGCAGGATGATGGCCAGCATCACGACAGACAGCATAAGCACCGCCCGTTGGCTAGGCACTGAAAATCCCGCCAAAGCCACGTAAAAAACCGCCGCCAACATCGCGGCAACAGCCGCAGCCCGTTGAGGGGACGTGCTAGGCTTAGCCATCCTCGCCCACAGCCTAAGTACCAAAAAATACACCAGCCCCGCTATCAAACCGACATGTGAGCCGGAAATGACCACCAAATGCGTGGTGCCGGTGTTACGGAACACATCCCATTGTTGTTGGCTGATGTCAGCGCCATCACCAATGGCCAGGGCCTTAATCAGCGCCAAATTGGGATAATTTGCCAGCGTTTCTGACAAACGGTCAGCGATGCTTTGCCGCCAAACTGCGACGCTCAACCACGCACTGTCACGCCCCAACAAAACTGGCTTTGGGAAAGGCCGGACATAGCCGGTAGCGCCGATATTTTCAGTCATTAACCAGCGCTCATAATCAAATCCACCCGGATTTAAACTGCCATGCGGGCGTTTTAATTTAACGGTAAAAGACCAGTGTTGGCCTGCCTTCAGGGGCAAGTCCAAATGATAGGCGCTAAGCCGAAGTTTGCCAGGGAGTTTTTGCGCTGAACCAGTGACGTGAAAATCAAAGCGGCAGCGGCTTCCATCCTGTTCCGGCAGATCGGTGATGATGCCAGTCACGGGTATCTCAACCCCTTCCAAGGATTCAGGCAAGCGCCCGGCCAAACGCTGCATCGCAAAGACTACGGCCCACAACACGCCCAAGACCAAAAACAACCCCCGCCAATAGCGCATCCATGCCATAATGCCAGCCAATACGATGGGCACGGGCAACCACTGGGGTTCAGGCAATGCGGTCAGTTGCTGGACCAGCAACCCCCCGGACAGAAACGACAGGGCAGATACCATCATATTCGCTCCCGGGTGTTTTTGAGCTTGAAAAAAACCTGATAAACTGTGGAAACAGACAACTTTAACTTTAAGAATACGATGTCCAAAGTCTATATACAAAAACTTTTAGATAAGTTTATACCTGATCTCGATGTGATTAAAAACCACAAAAACCTCCAGTTTCTTGGCGATAAATTGCATGACCCTAACCTTTGGCACTTAAACCGCCGCTCAGTGGCGATGGCGTTTGCGGTGGGGCTGTTTGGCGCATGGATACCAACGCCAGGGCAAATGGCGATTGCAGCGGTAGGGGCACTATATTTCCGGGCGTATTTACCCATTTCTGTTGGTTTGGTTTGGATAACCAACCCATTGACCATGCCGCCGCTGTTTTATTTTGCTTATTTGGTGGGCTTGTATTTGCTCAATCTTCCGGCAGCTGACTTTTCGCTGGATGCGATTTTATCCGGCGATATTTTGCTGCCGTTTTTGACTGGCTGTTTTATTTTGGGGGTGCTTTCGGCATCAGCCGGGTATTTTGGGATTAACTTTTTTTGGCGCTACCATGCCCGGCACAAATGGGAGACACGGCATAAAAACCGCAGGCATGGCATTAAAAAGAAAAACCCATTTAAGGGGATGTATTAAGGTTTTTGGAAGAGTACATACACGGGGTAAACGGCCAGCTAAGCAAGCCGTTTATCAATGCGAATAGCTAAGCCACAATCAAGCCATCTTCCATGTGCAAGACCTTACCCATGCGTGCGGCCAGTTCATGGTCATGGGTCACCACCAAAAAGCTGACATTCAGCTCTTGGTTAAGCTCCAGCATTAACTGATAGACTTGGTCGGCTGTTTTGCTGTCCAAGTTTCCGGTAGGTTCATCGGCCAATATCAAACTTGGCTTGTTGATTAATGCCCTGGCCACGGCGGCCCGTTGCCTTTCACCGCCGGACAATTCACCCGGTTTATGTTCTACCCTGTGGCCCAGGCCGACGCGCTGCAATAAGGCACTGGCCCTAAGGCTGGCTTGCTTGACCGTTTCCCCGGCAATCAACAAGGGCATGGCGACATTTTCCAACACCGTAAACTCACCCAACAAATGGTGGGACTGATAAATAAAGCCCAATGATTTGTTGCGCAGTTTAGCCAGTTTTCCGGCACCGACTTGGTTGATATTGACCCCATCGAGTATCACTTCGCCGCCACTGGCTTTTTCCAAACCACCCAGCAGGTGCAACAAGGTGCTTTTGCCTGAACCGGAGGCACCCATGATGGCTACGCGCTCACCTGCGGTAATGGTCAAGTCAACCCCTTTCAGGACATCCACATCCAAGCCGCCTTGGTCATAGCGTTTGGTCAATTGTCGGCACTGCAAAATAATTGTGTTATTCATATCTGAGCACTTCCGCAGGATTGATTCTTGATGCTTGCCACGCGGGGTATAGCGTCGCCAATAAGGACAGGAAAAATGCCATGCCAGCAATTGCGTAAACATCCGTCCAGACCAATTTTGAGGGCAGTTCGCTGATGTAATACACATCCGCCGCCATAAATTGCACATTAAAAAGCTTTTCTATGGCAGGCACGATGGTTTCAATATTCAGCGCCAACAACACGCCACCCAGCGTCCCCAGCAAGGTGCCGACCACGCCAATGATGCAGCCCAGCACCATAAAAATCCCCATCACCGAACCTGAAGTCAAGCCTTGGGTTTTTAAGATGGCAATGTCACCGCGTTTATCCGTGACGACCATCACCAAGGTGGACACAATATTAAAGGCAGCCACCGCAACGATTAACAACAGGATAATAAACATCACCCGTTTTTCTGTCTGCACGGCCTTAAAGAAATTGTCATGCGCCAATGTCCAGTCACTGACTTGGTATTCGTCATACAGCGCAGTTGCCATTTTACGGGTGATTTGCGGGGCATTGAACAAATCATCCAGCTTGATGCGTAGGCCAGATACCGCATTATCCATGCGGAATAATTTGGCGGCATCGTCAATATGGATCAGCGCCATATTGCGGTCATACTCATACATGCCGACTTTAAAAATACCCACCACGGTGAAGCGCCGCATCCTGGGCACTATACCCGCAGGTGTGGAATTAATCTGTGGGCTGATGACAGTGATTTTATCGCCGGTCATCACCCCCAAATAATTGGCCAACTCTTGTCCCAAAGCAATGCCGTATTGGCCTGCCACCAAGTCAGTCAGTTTGCCTGAGGTCATTTTGTTGGCCACTTCGGAAACGCGGGGTTCAACAGTCGGTTCTATGCCGTTGAGCATGGTTCCGCTGACCCTGCGGTCGGCGTTGATCATGACTTGGCCCGTGATAAAAGGCGCAGCGCCCAGCACATGCGGATAACCGTTGAGTTTTTTGTCCAATGCCGGCCAGTCTTCCAATTGGCCGAATTTGCCCGTGACGGTGGCATGGGAAGTCATGCCGAGTATCCTTTCCCGCAATTCGGCTTCAAAACCATTCATTACGGACAACACGGCAATCAGTGCGGTCACGCCCAAGGCAATGCCCAGCACAGAGGTTAAGGTGATAAAAGAAATAAATTGGGTGCGGCGTTTGGCCCGTGTATAGCGCAGGCCGATATAAAGAACAAGAGGTTTAAACATGCAGTCTTAGGCTTAGGGGGAAAGTTAGGGTTTTTTGCACTGTGGGCAAAATCCATATAAATAAAGGCCGTGGTCGGTCAGTTCATAGCCTAGGTTTTGGGCAATTTCCTTTTGCCGGGCTTCGATGATTTCATCTGAAAATTCATCCACTTTACCGCACTTCATGCACAGGATATGGTCATGATGGTCACCAGTGGCCAATTCAAAAACCGAGTTGCCGCCTTCAAAGTGATGGCGGGTTACTAAGCCAGCGGCTTCAAATTGGGTTAATACCCGATAAACCGTGGCCAAGCCGATCTCTTCGTCTTCACTTAGCAAGATTTTATAAACTTTTTCAGCGGTCAAATGCCGTTCATTGATTTGTTTTTCTAAAATCTGCAAAATTTTGACCCTTGGCAAGGTTACCTTCAAGCCCGCATTTCTTAAATCATGTGTTTCCAACATTAATCTCCGATCAAACCACAAGTAGGTAGTTAAATACTATTAAGCGCCCATTGTAGCCTTTTTAGGCGCTAGACATGACAGTTTTATAGGATAATTATTTAACATCCTGTATCATTTCCTCTTTTATCACTTTGCAGCCGCACATGAGAAAGTCGCTTATCCCTTTAAGTTTATTGACTAGCCTGCCCCTTGTTTCCTGCTCCACTATCTTGGACCATTTGCCGGGCGTTTATACCGTTGCTGTCCAGCAAGGCAACATCATCGAGCAATCGATGGTTGACCAGCTACGGCCCAATATGAACAAGCGCCAAGTGCTTTATATTATGGGTTCGCCGATGCTCAATGATGTTTTTCATACCAACCGCTGGGAATATCTTTATTCAGACAAACCTAGTGGTGAAGACAGGGTGCAAAAACAACTGACATTAGTATTTGAAAATGACCAAATAGTTGCCATACAAGGTGATTTTAGGCCCAGCGTTGTACCCGTGGCCAAGCCATCGGTGGATGTAACTGTTGAAGTGCCTAAACGCGACCTTGAAAAAACCTTATGGGAAAAAATCACGGGCTTGGTGGGCTACGATGACTTTGACACGATACCAAGGTTAGAAACTAAAAAGACCGCCGAAAATAATTTGCCCTTGTAGCCCTTGCTTGGGGGTGGTTGTCCCTTAAACCTTTGCTTAAATTAAGGGTAAGCATTTTCCCTACGAAACTGATGGGGGTCTAAAAGCCGCCGCTTCCTCAGGAATGGTGGCTTTTTTTATTGCTGTTGACCTGCCGTAAATGCCTCAACCTTTTTTAACCGTCACAGTGACCACCGCTTTCGCCGTGCCGCCATGCCCGTCGCTTACCACGTAGTTTAATTTATCAGTGCCTGCAACTAAACCCGCTTGATAATCAATTGAGCCGCCATTAAGGCTTACTGTGCCTTTTTTACCGGGGCTGACACTGGTAATGCTGAGGACATCACCATCAACATCGCTGTCATTGCCTAGCAGGTCAATAGTAATGGAATTGCCTGCAATCACAGTGACGCTGTCATTTTTAGCTTTAGGGACATCATTGACGGGCGTGACAGTAACGCTAACTGTGGCGGTAGCAGTGCCGCCACGGGGGCTTTTGGCGGTATAGGTAAAGGAGTCGCTGCCATTGAAATCCTTATTGGGCTTGTATTGCAAGCCAGCCGATTTTTTAACCACTTTGCCGCTTATGCCTTGGGAAAATTGGCTGATGCTAAGCTTATTGCCGCTCGTTTCGCTATCGTTGCTTAAAACCATGACGCTGGCAGTGCCGTCTTCGGCAACAGTCGCCTGGTCATCTACCGCTATCGGTGTGTTGGGGCTGACTGACCTCTCTTCTGACAAGGCGGTTTCGTTGCCAAGCATATCACGCGCCTTGACCGCAAAGCGATAAGTCCCCGAGCCAACGTTTTGGACTATATAACCAGGGCTGGATTGCCAATTGCTAGTAACACAGCCAACAACGTCACCAGAGCAAACAAATTGGTACTCCACTGCGCTAACATTATCCGAGGCAACGCTGGCGGTCATGGTGATGCTGTTGTTGGGCAACACCGAAGGCGACTGGTCCCAGGTCATAGGGTCTGGGGCAGGCGCTTGGGTATCCGCATCGGTTAAGTTGCCCGATATAAAGTATTCCCCGGCACTATTGTAGTCAGAATACGGGGTGATGGCATTACCTACCCCTTCAATTGCCAAATAATAACGGCCTGCGCCCAAGTTGGTGTGTATGGCCGCACTGGTTTCGTCTGTAGGGTCATCGGATTTAATCTCCACACCATTGCTGTCAAAGAGCGTAGCCTTAATGTCCAAATTGGCACCCCGGTTCTCATCACGATAAAAAGCCGCCCAAGCGGGATCTATCATCAGATGGATGGCGTTGCCTGTGGTGTCGAAAAAAAACATGTCCACATCCGACCGGGTTCCTATGACACCTTTATTGTCGGGCTCGGTGTTGTCGGGGTCGATGTCTGGGGTGGTAACTCGAATGTAGCCATCGCTATCGAACAACAACTGACTGGCATTACCAAAATCATTACCATGGTCATCAGGCTTTGCACCCAAATGCCGAGTGATGATGGCAACATCGTCCTGCTGGTTGTTGGCACCTGCATACTCCCCTTTGCTCCATTGGGTAACTTGATTGTAATAACCGGCCCCCATAATTGGTGCCCAAGATACCAAGCCACTTCCTATACCGAGAAAATACTCACGTCGGGGCGAACCGTCATGCGTTAATCCTAAGTTATGGCCAAACTCGTGGGAACCGGCTTCTGCCATGAGATTGGATTCGCTGTCCCCCAAATTATTATAATAAACCAAGGCGGGTGAATAGATGTTGATGTATTCAGCGCCTTTCCACACATCAACAAAAGCAACACCACCCGCGCCACTGGCCGGCATGAAATAACCATTGGCATCCCGGTTTCTGGTGAAGAGCACGTGGGCAGAGGTTGAGGTAAAAAAAACGGGATCTTCCGTGGTGACGTCTATGTCAAACGGCGCATAATCTTCAGCCATCCGATGCCATATCTCCATAATGGCATACTGCTCTTCCCCATTAAATCTGGCTTCATCGCCATCCAAATCAAACGGTCTGGCGCTTAACACACTTTTCCCCACCACATAATTCCATTCTGTATCGGACAAGGTCATGCCATCAAAATCCAAAAACACCTGATTTTTTGAGCCAGGGCGGGTATGCAGCTTAAACACGTCAACAGTTGGTAATGCCGATGCAGCAGAAGCAGGGGCTTTTAACCGCTGCGGTTTGGCGGATGCGGGGCGGCGGGGTAATGCGGGGTCATTATAGAAAATATAGCCATTGGGGCTGACGTTCAAATGTGCGGTGTCATTTGCCGGAAATGAAAACTTATGCAGACGCTTTAAGGCTTGGCGTTTTATGTTGTCCGGCAAGGCGTCCAACTGCTTACGCAAATGGCTATCTTGGGGCAAGTCGGTTAGGGTGAACGGCGCACTTTTGCCATACATGCGAGTATTATCAGTTGCCGCTACCGGTAAAGGCAACAAAGTGGCCAGCAAAGGCAGCAATACCAGCCTATAAGTGAATTTGTCCATCTATAATACCTCTAGTTAGTGCAACCGTATTTAAAGGCCCAGTGCCAGCGGCCTTAGGTTCAATCGATTGATGCTGGCCTTGTGGCCCAGCGCCAGTTGGTTCGTGTTGTTGGGGCTAGCCCCCGCAACGGCGGCCAACAAGGAAGTAGCCGTCATTTGTTTTTTGCCGCCCGTTGCCGCCGGGATTCTTTGGGGTCATGCAACAAAGGGCGGTAGATTTCCACCCTATCACCCTGCCGTAAAGCCTGTGTTGGCTTGCAGACACTGCCAAATATACCCATCGCCATCGCTGTAGCGCCTATCTCAGGAAACCGCCCTAACAAACCAGATGCGTTTATGGCCTGTTCGGCGGTAGCCCCTAACGGCATCGCCAAGGCGACAATCACTTGCTGGGCGGGAGTTGCATAAGCCACTTCAATGGCCATTAATGGCTCAACCATAAACTTGTTTGGCCCGGCTGGTAAAAGAGCTCACCATCGTATTGCATATTTGGTTAAAAACGGCACCAAAAGCCAAACTGGCAAGCTTGCCTGACATTTCAAATTCTAAATCCAAGGAGATTTTACTGGCATCTTCCCGCAAGGGCATAAAATCCCAAACGCCTTCCAGATAAGAAAATGGCCCGTCCAATAAAGACACGGTTATTTTACCACCCCGATCAATCCGGTTTCTGGTTGAAAATGATTTTTTAAACCCTCCCTTGGCAATCAACAACTCGGCTTCAACAATATCCTCTTCGCGCTTGATGATGCGGCTACCGCTACACCAAGGCAAAAATTGCGGATAAGCTTCTATGTTATTGACCAGATCAAACATTTGCTGTGCAGAAAATTTGACTAAGGCGCTTTTTTGCACAACCGTCATTACAACACTCCGACCACATGCAGGAACACAAAAAACACGGCCGATGGCGCAACATAAGTAATTAATACTTTCCAAAGTTGATAGCCTTGGGCAGGTAAGTTTAACTCAGCCTCGCTGTGTTGGCGGTGCATAATCCAGCCAGCAAAAACGGCAATACAAAAACCGCCAACAGGCAGCAATAAATTGGCGGTCAAATAGTCCAGCAACTGAAAAATGCTTCTGTCGAATAGTTTAACATTGGACCAGACATTAAAGGATAACACCGTACCTAAGCCTAATGCCCAAGTTGCCAAACCAGACCAGACACAGGCTTTTTCACGGCTAAAGCCTTTGTTTTCAACCAGCCAGGCGACTGCGGGTTCCACTAAAGAAATGGAGGAAGTCAAAGCCGCAATAACCAGCATCACAAAAAACAAAATGCCCATCACCCAGCCAAACGTCATAGAACCAAACGCGATCGGCAAGGTTTGGAAAATAAGGCCGGGGCCGGAATCCGGGTGCAAATTATTGGCAAACACAATCGGAAAAATGGCAATGCCAGCCAGTAACGCCACCAGCGTATCCGCGCCAGCGATGATAAACGCCGTTTTGGCTATCGAAATGCCTTTAGGCAAATACGAGCCGTAAACCATAATCGCCCCCATGCCCAAGCTCAGGGTAAAAAAGGCGTGGCCCATGGCGGTCAACACCGAGTTGGCGGTCAGTTTGCTAAAATCAGGGACAAACAAAAAATTCAGACCTTTAAAATAGCTGTTGGTGCCCATTGCATAAGCCACTAACAGCAGCATCAGCACAAACAAGGCGGGCATCAGAAACTGCACAGCTTTTTCCAGGCCCTTATTGACACCGCGCGCCACTATCATCATGGTAGCGATCATAAATAAGGAATGCCAGAATATCAGCTGGATAGGACTGGCGACAAACTCATCAAAAAGGGTTTTGATGGCGGCAGCATCGGCATCAAAAAAACTGCCGGTAAAGGCTTTTAAAACATAAGCCGATGCCCAACCGGCAATGACGCTGTAATAAGACAGGATTAACAAACCCGCGATCACCCCCATCCAGCCCAAATAATGCCAATTTTTATCCGCACCCGCTTCCTCGGTCAACAGTTCCATGGTTTCAATGGGGTTGCGCTGGCTACGCCGCCCCAGCATGGTCTCGGCAATCATAATAGGGATGCCGATCAACAACACACACAGCAAATAAACCAGGACAAACGCACCGCCGCCGTTTTCACCGGTAATGTAGGGGAACTTCCAAATATTGCCTAAGCCTACCGCCGAACCAGTGGCTGCCAGTATAAATGCGAAACGTGATGACCAAGCACCATGAATTGTTTTTGTTATGTCCGTCATTTTGAGCGCCTATTAAAAACTCACCTTATTAATAATATCGAGTAAAATAGCAAAATTATTCCTTTACGTCAGTTTAAAAATAAAAAAACCTGCCCACTATGGCCGATAAAAAGTCCCAAAAAAATAAAAACCAGCAAAACGCGACCATTGCCGTCAACCGCCAAGCCAAGCATGAGTATTTTATCGAAGAGCGCTTTGAGGCGGGAATCGTTTTGGAAGGCTGGGAAGTTAAAAGCCTCAGGGAAGGCCGAGTCCAACTTAAAGAAAGTTATGTGGTGTTAAAACGTGGTGAAGCTTGGCTATCTGGTGCGCATATCTCAGCACTGCTGTCGGCCTCGACCCATATCAAGCCGGACGCAATCCGCTCCAAAAAATTATTGCTCAACCGCCATGAACTCAACAAGCTGATAGGCTCAGTCGAACGCAAAGGTTACACCATCATCCCGCTGAGCATGTACTGGAAAAGTGGCCGTGCCAAACTGGAAATCGGATTGGCCAAAGGCAAGCAATTGCATGACAAACGCGCCACCTCCAAAGACCGTGACTGGCAGCGGGAAAAAGCCAGGATTATGAAAAAAGGCTGATGCTAGCCGATAACCGCGCCAGGAAGCAGCGGCTTTAACGGACAATCCCTTGTGTTAAAGCTTTTTTGGTAAGCAATCCTGTCCTGCGAATGGTCACATTTCGGCTTTTATAATCTACTGTAGGGTACGTTGTGCGTACCTTTGCATTGTTATTAAAGGTACGCACAGCGTACCCTACGGTAACTTCTCATTAGTGGCGGGATAAAGACCTGCGAGGTTTATAAAACCTCGCAGGTCTGTCACTATTGCCTACAACTAATGAGAAGTTACACCCTACGTAATTAACCGTTTAAACTATAAACTTTAAAACCGTAACCCCCACTGCCCAAACCCTATGACACTCACTGAATTCCTGGACAAAATCCACCACGACATCCCCGTCAGTTTTACCGAAACCATCGCCGTCATCAGCGAAAACTACCACTACCAAGCTACCGAATTTAGCAACGGCCTGACGGAACACACCTTAATCAACCACGCTGGCACTAACGAAGGCTCATGCAAAATTTTCGCCTTTGCCAAAATCCACCAGCTCAGCCCGCAACAAACATTAAACCTGTTTGGTGATTATTACCGACTGGATGTGTTAAATGACCCGCAAGGCACAGGCCATCAAAACATCCGAAATTTTATGGTCTACGGCTGGGAAGGCATCAGCTTCAAAGGCGTGGCGTTGACAGCTTTGTCGTGAACAGTTACAGCTAAGCTGCTTTAACTGGCTCGGTGCACTTGAGCCTTAGCTTAGCTGAATTCCATTGACTACACACCATTCAGCCACAACATTATTGCTTGTTTCTTCACGAAACCGATGCCAGTTGTCAGTTAAGTTATGCCTTTCTAGCCAATTACTAAACTTTGCATAAGCACCCCGTTTTTTGAACATTGCGCGGATTTCTTCCCTAGCGCTAGGGCGATAATGATTGATAAAACCATAAACCAGCCCTATGCCAAGATTTAAGTCTTTTACGTCAGGCAATTTACAATATTTGGAGGTGTCTGCAATATCATCGGGCAGTGCTTCAACATCCTCGTCATCCATATAACATGAATGGTAAATGATGTTGCCAGTGGCCAGCGACACAAAAGCCGTGCTGTCCCCAGACGGGTCAGCGCTAATAAAGTCAATGGCATCTCTAATGTTTGATAGGCTTATAGTCATGGCGAATTATGCTTAATGGGGAAAAACAGATTGGAGACTAGACATGTGGGCAATGCCATTAAGTTCAGACGAAGTGTAAAGGCTTGAGATTTTAAATTCAATGTCTGGCGGGTGTTTGTGTGCATAGCGCACTATTAATCGTGGCCGGGAAATCCATTGACCCGCAGATGGAAAACAAGAAACAGCCATCGCAGATTGCGGTATTAATTAAACCCGTTTCAAATCGAAAGGTTTAAGGTGCGCGATGCGCACCCTACCCGGCTTTTACTCAAGCCCTAACATCCGCCTCCTTCAACTTGACTGGCGGTAGAACGGGTGCAGCCACGTCTGTAAACAATTCCTTGCTAACTAACGGTAATTTCAGTTTGTCTTCTGACTATATCCTGAACGCCAACCAAACCG
>JAPLRR010000063.1 GCA_026399075.1 Methylococcales bacterium | reverse complement strand
GACAGGAAATACGATCCGACCGTAAGCTGGCACATTGGTTTGATGTTTCTCAATGGATATGCCTTGTATGAGGAGCCGTGTACGGATCCGTACGCACGGTTCTGTGGGCAGACGGAGGCTGAGGCCTCCTCTGACCCGATGAATACAGGGATTCATGGCACTAAAGCTTCCGCATTCCGCTAGCTTCCTTCGGGCTACAATGCTGTAGCACTCGAAAAAAGCCAGATGACGAGGAATAGCCAAGCAAGAATATGAATTTACCCTAACATTCAATTATCCTGCCTCATCACACACACCAGAATCTTACCTTGATAATCTTGCCTAAGTGGGTTGTGATGACGCGCTAATCGGTATTGGTCAAATAAGTAGGATCCCGCTTAATATTAACAACGGTTGAGGTCTTGCAAAATCACTTTTCCTTCTTTTTGTGGTGATGTGATTTTGCAAAACTTGACCCCGTTCGTGTGCTGACATTGTTTTAGCGTGATTTTAAGGGAGCTTACCGTGCATCTACCGAAAGCTTGCGCCTTTTCATTGTTTTGGTAACGGTAACGGCCTTTGTAATTTGGTATCCCTACATCCAGGGCGGCGTAGAATACGGACTAGCCACGGGTAATCGGGTTGGTTTATCGGGGATATGACCTGCTCTGGGTGATATGACGTACTCTAGTCTGCCCGAAATGCTTAAGTTAAGGGTTATCGGTTTTGCCAACTAAGCGGGACAGTGATGCCTTAGGGCTTACCGTTAGCGGGCTAGCGAGCTAACGATACAAAAAATAACTGCAAAACCAAAGATTGGCATAAATATTGGTATGTCTCCATATTTAATACACAACTGAGCGTATTTTTTATGGCCGTATCTAAAGTCACAAACAAGACCCTCTTATTACTGAGTTTGTTGTCCCTGTTTTGTGGCGTTGCTGACGCAGCAACAATGCCCAAACCTAAAATCAGTAAATTGAGTTATGACAGTGTTAGCAACACTCTCAAGGTATCTGGTACAAGCAAAGCCAGTAAGGTTAATCTATTCGATGCCGTAGCTGACCAATGGTTGGCTGAACAAGTGCCGGTTGGAGGTAAATATAACTTTACGGTCAATAATTTACCCACAACACCGTGTTCGGTTCGCGTTGAGGCTGATGGCACATCTACGCTTGCCAAGCTGGCAAAAGTACCTGCGTGTTTAAAAGGCGACCAGCCCCCGGTTTGTAAAATTGTCACGCCTTCCAGCGACAAGCAGATTAATTTTGGCGAAACGGTTAGTTTTTTAGGTTCGGCAACAGATCCGGAAAAATCCGCACTTTACTATGAATGGGATTTCGGGGGTGGTGCCGCCGTGCGTCCTACCGAGCTTGCCGCTAACGATATTAAATTTGCGGCCCGCAATAACACCACTTACAAAGTCAGCTTTACGGCAACCGACTTAAGCGGTCGCCGTTGTACGGATCGGATCACCGTAACGGTTGGCACTCCGCCTACCACACCCGCAAAAGTACCTGAACAAGCGTTGTCCAAGAACGGTGTCGATAGCGAAGAGTATGTGGTTTTGCCATATACCCCTTTTAGTATGGAATTTCATGATTTGAGCTATTTTGGTATGCCCCAGATGTATCCAATCAATTGGTTGAATGCGGTGGTATTAAAAAAAGGTTCTGTCGGTGGTGACAAGCCGGGTTTTATGAATACCGCAGGCCAAATCAAGTTGCAATTGTCGGCAGCCTCCAACCCTTATGATCCGGTCGGCAATGATTCGATCAACTCCACCAGCCAAAATTATCCGCTAGGCACGGTATTATTATCGTCTGCCGTGCAAAAAAGCGATTGGTTTGATCCCTGTGTCTATAACGGCGAGAAAGACCGCAACGGTGTTTTGACAGTTAAAGGCAAGCCTGTGCAACCGTTTGGCTATAGCACACCATTTACAATGGCTTCCTGTATCTTTGGCGTGGTCAATCAATTTAAGCCCGATGTTGCCAATACTTGGAGTGCCGTAGACATTAAGCCCGACGAAGGTCATCCGGTTTATGACAGTGACTTTTGGTTCGATACCACTTTAGGCTATTACAAAAGAGCGTCCGGTATTGCGATGCCGGGTATCAGTAAGCCCTACGTGGTCAACGAGCCGCAACCCTTTAATGATTTTGACAGCCAGCGTTCAGTCTTTGAAGCGAACGGCTTGGCGATGTTCCCTACCGATGATAAAGGCCGCCATAACCCCTATCCGTTAATGCGGGTTGAAGCGGTTTCGGGTGGTAAAGCGGTGGCGTCGGCAGATGCGGTGGTGGCAATCAGCACCGAGTTTAATTGTGCAGACTGCCATACCAAAGGCAAAATCGCCGCAGACCAAACCATCTATGACAAGTTGAAGCAAGATGTTGAAAACAGTAGTGCTACAGTCAATCCGGGTTTGGTGAAATACAAACCCAAGCTGGAAAAAATACCCAAATTTGTCACCCCCGAAGAGGTGGATGCGGCGCACAAAAATGACCGTGCGGTGATTGAACAAGCCGCGTCTATCAACATGGCGGAATTGCATGACTTCACTTACGGTTTTGCCAGGGCGTTTAACAATCCTGTGCCTTGGGTCGGTGAAGAAGGTTTATTCATCATCGATGACTATAACAAAGGTATTTCCGCTACGGCTTGTGGCTCGTATTGCCATCGCTCCGACCCGAAAGTCAACCAAAATTGGGGGCCGATGACCGTAGGGGCAGACCAAATCGGCTTTGGTACTGCATGCCCCGAATACGCCAATTCTTTACACAATACCCACGGGCGGATGTTGGGAAAATTAAATGCTGATTTTACTGGTAGCATCGAACGGGATGATGTGTCCAAATCTTTTAAAATGGCTGATTTGACCAAAAAGCTGGATCCTCTCCACCCTTTGCTTTTAGAAGCTAAAGATTCCGGTACGCCTGATGCCAGCTGTTTGTTTTGCCATCAAGGCAAACAAGACAAATACCAGCGCGATGTTATGACGGCGGCGGGTGTCAATTGTATCGACTGTCATGGTGACATAGCCGTGGTGGCAGGTGGTACGGCAATGGCGTCACGCGCAGCGGGTGAAAATCCGCCCGATAACAACGGCAGCAAAAGCTTTGAGCATTTAGTCCGGCACAACTATCGGGATAGCTTGCCCAGTTGCGCATCTTGCCATACGGGTGTGGGCGATGAACCGGTGTTGCGCCGCAGCTATGATATGACGACGGGTACGTTTAAAAATTTAGCCGCCAAAACTGAACGCTTTGCCGAAAACCTAACGCCTAAATTAGCCGATGGCGTGTTGGATGATAACAGCTCTAAACTGGTTGAGGTGGCCCAAAATGGCCAATCCTGCCCGCCGGGTACCTTTTCTGACGGGTTAACACCCGGCAAGCATGTGTGTGAACGGGGCTTGTTTAAACTCAGTTTAGATAAGCATGGTTTGATGCCTTGTGCGTCTTGCCACGGCCCTGCCCATGCTATTTGGCCTAACCCAGATCCTTATGCCAATGACAACGTGACTGCCATGCAGTTGCAAGGACACACCGGCACGGTTTTGGAATGTTCGGCTTGCCACACCGCTGATGCCTTTAAAGCGGGCGTTGTGGATGGCTTGCGCTATGGTACAGGTATCCTCGCTGGCCCCCATGGTATGCACCCCGTTAACGATCCGTATTGGCAAAATAGCGAGGGTGGGTTCCACAAGGAATGGGCGAAAAAACCCGGCCTTGAAGGTGAAGACCAGTGTGCGGCTTGCCATGGTAAAGACCACAAAGGTACGCGTTTATCCAAGACCCCGGTCGATCGGATCTTTACTACCGGTAAAACCAAGAAGTTTAAGAAAGTCACTGTGAAAGCGGGTACGCAAATAGGCTGTGATCTTTGCCACAGATTAGAGCAAAGCTTTCTAAAGTAGCCGAACCTTTGGCTTGCGCGACGCACACGACCTTGACGGGGAAAGTTTCCGTCGGGTTGGGTGCGTTTCGAGCAAGCAATCAACCCAGGTTTCTGCACAAAACATAATGGATAGACCGAAAGTAAAAATAATTTAGGTAACAGCATGACAAACAAACAAGCAAAAATAGTATTGGCATCGGCATGGTTGATTTCACAATGGTTCGTTTCAGCGGCCTGGGCGGCAACGCCGGGGCGGGTGGTGGTGGCGAACCGGACTTCGGGTACACTTTCGATTATAAATGAGGATAACGATACCTTGATTCGAACAGTATCTGTGGCGGGTAAGTTTGCGCGCCCGCCCGAACCTATGTATGTCAACTATGTCGCCAAATACAACCGATTGATCGTTAATGATAGGGCGAATAAGCAGATTATCGCGTTAGATGCCGATAGCTATAAAATCCTGAATACCGTCAAAATTGGGGCAGGGGCATTCCACATGTGGACGGACGGCCTAGGAAACCAAACCTGGTCTGTCAATGATGTCGATAAGAGCTTTACCATCATCAATCCGAAAACATTAACCGTGATAAAAGCTAAGCTTGATATTCCGGCTGACTTAAAGGAAAAAGGCGGCAAGCCCCATGATATTTTGTTGGATAAAGCGGGCAAATGGGCGATTGCAACTATCGTTGGGGTAGGCGCTACAACCGATAGCGATTACGTTGTCCAATACAGCACCAAAACCTTTAAAGAAATTGCCCGTCAAGCGGTGGGCAAAGATCCCCATGTAGGCGTGCTGAATGATGGCAAATTGCTGTTTGTCCCTACCCAAAACGCCAATAAAGTCTATGTGATGGATCCGAAAAAAAACTTGGCCTTATTAAAAACCTTGGAAGTTCCGGGTGCGCATGGAGCGGCTTGGACACCAAACGGCAAGTATTTTTATACCAGCAATTTGCCTAAGGCAACTTTGGATGGGGTCAATAAGGATATGCTCTGGGCGATCGACACTAAAGCCTTGGAGATAGCAGGTTCGGCCGCATTCCCTAGCGCCCCCGCCGATGCTGGTTTGCAAGCGGCCCATAATTTGGTGGTCAACTCCACGGGTACAAAATTATATCTCACCCATTCAGGTCACGAGCCGGGCAATACCGTTGGCGATGTAACGGTGTACAGTATTTCTGATGCCTTGCCAGTACCTGTTTATACCAATAAACGCGTCGAAGTTGGGTTAAACCCTTTTGGGATAGGCTATATTCCGCCTAAAAAATAATTTAGGGGTTTGCTGATGAAATTGATGGCTAGGCATTACTTTAATGCACTGCTCTGTCCGCTATTGCTTAGTTTAGCTTGGCCGAACGCCGTTATGGCGTTGGTTGATTTAAGCCCGAAAATTTCTGTCAGTTATCAGGCCCCGGTCTATCGGGCGGCGACAGCTGATTTTGTGGTGGCGGGCGTATTGCATAATAAAACAGACCAAGCTATCCCGGCACCTATTTCCCTTGTGGTTGACGGCTTCAACCAAGCTGACGGCTCGCTGGCTTTGCTTCAGGCTGATGGTGTCGTGCCCACGGGTGATGCGTATAAGGTCATTTTGACGCAAGGCCAATTGGCGGCAAATGCCGACTTGCCTTTTAGCGTAAATTTTGGCTTTGCCAATCCTATCAGCGGCCTCGCTGGCGATGCTTTGGAAAAATTAGCCCAAAAAGCCTTTCAATTTACCCTACCTGTTGCCGCTAATTTTTCGGTAGATTTTTTAGTGGCGCAGATTCCCGCCAATAACCGCCAACCTGTTGCTGATGCCGGTACTGACCAACAGGGCTTAGTGGGTAACGCCATTAACTTGGATGGGCGTGCTTCAACGGATGCCGACGGACATACGGTAGAGTATGTGTGGTCGTTGCTGGAACGGCCGAGTGGCAGTACCGCAAAGCTATCTACCCCTACAGAGCCGGTCAGCGTTTTGGTGGCGGATACCCCGGGTGTTTATGAAGCCCGTTTGGTGGTGAGTGATGGTTTTGTGCTCAGCAAACCCGACACGGTAAAAGTTACCGTCTATGCCAATGGCGGTGGCAACCATAGCCCCAAAGTCACCTCAACAGCCCTGAGTAATGGCTTGGCGACACGCGAATACAACTATAACGTCATTGCCGCCGATGCCGACGGCGACCCATTAAGCTATAGGCTGATTGAGTTTCCAGCAGGCATGACCATTTCGGCTAAAGGCAGCATCTATTGGCTAGTTGTAGACAAGCCGCATGAGCTAATACCTGTGGCTGTCGAAGTAAGCGATGGTCGTGGCGGTGTCGATGTACAAAAATTCAGTATTCATATCATGCCTTGCGTGTGTAATTAAAATGATGAAACTTAACTTGATGGTCGTATTGGCCTTGCTAAGCCTCATACCTAGCCCAGCGGTATTGGCGGATGTCGTTGGTGACTGGCAGTTGTCAGGACTGATGCGTGTGGATGGCACGGTTAAAGGCAAATCGATAACCGTGCAAAAAAAAGCCTATCCTGCGCTTGCCAGCTTTGCTTCAGTGGATAGTGTCAAGTCGTTTAGCTTAAGCAGCCCAGCCTTTATGTTGCCAGGCTTATGGCGAGCCAATAAAACCACCTTTACCGGCGTGCCGGATGCCGCAGCGGTGCGGGGGTTATTAAATGTGATTAAGAAAGATGTGCTGGCACGGTCAAATTTGCCCTTAAGTTTGGAAGCGAGTAAATGGACGTTTACGGGTAAAGAAGTGAAGGTCGGCAAAACAACTAAAATAAGCGGTACTTTAACCATAAAAGCAAAAGCATTTTTTCAAGGCTATACCACCAAAAACGGTGGCTATTATGTAGGCTCTGTGAATATCAGCTATGTGTTCAACGGGGTTAAGGTTTGATTCCCAAAAATATCTGTGTTATGGCGGACAAGATGGTATTGCGTAGAAAAGTTGGATCGATAGGCATTTTTATAGGTATGCTGTGGGCGCAAGTTGCTTTAGCCGCAATACCCAATAATTTACAAAGCCAATGTCTGTTGGCCTTGCAAGCTGATGGTGCGAAAGTGGCCGAGGTGGCTGGTCGTGATGCAGTGCGGTGTATTAGTTTGGCAGTAAAACGCAAATTGACAGGTAGCCAAATCAAGGCGTGTTTGGAAACGGAAACTGCCGCGCTAAAAAAAGCGAAGGCCAAGACGGTTTCGACGGCAGCCAAGCAGTGTACCCAGTTGCCCAGCTTTGGGCCGATAGCGGCGGATGAAGTGAATACGGCTTACTCAAAGATAGCCGCTGTGCAGCCCTTATTCGGCACCGACTTGGCAAGCACGTTAAATACAAATGCGCGTGGCAGTAAACCGGTCGCCTGCCAATTGGCACTTACCGAAGAATTGCACACGCTAGTCCGCGCGGAAGTGTCAGTGTATGGAAGTTGCACCAAGCAACTGCTGGGTAAGAAATTGGCGGCTTCGGCGACCGATTTGGAAACTTGCATAGGTAAGGATACCACCATACTTAGAAATGCGCGTAAGCACGCAGCCACTCGTGTGCTGGCAAAATGCGCGGCAGTCCCCAGTATTCCCCATTATCCCGGACAGTGTGCCAACATCCCCGTAAGTGAGCTGGGCGCTTGTTTGGTTGCCAAAGCCCATTGTGATGCAAGCATAGCCATTAATGCGGCTGAGCATCTTAATACGCCTGGTCATCAGTTTAAGGAGGGGGTGGCAAGCTATTATTGTGGGGTACGGCCATCGCCAGCTAGCCATTCAGTCGCTAGGCAATGGAACGAGCAAATTCTTGATGCCATACGTTTGGACAATCCTAGACCTACCGTACATGCCCGAAACTTATTCCATATGTCGGCAGCCATGTATGACGCTTGGGCTGCTTATGATACGACCGCTGTGCCTTATTTTGCCGAAGAATATCCACTTTGGGGCAATCCAAAACGCGATAGGGAAATTGCGATTAGTTTTGCGGCTTATCGGGTATTGTCGCAGCGCTATTCGTCGCCTAATGCCTTAGGCTCTGCCACATCACAGGCGCGGTTTGCGGCGCAGATGAAGCTATTGGGTTTTGATAAAGATTATCAGCAAACCACAGGTGACAATCCCGCAGCGGTCGGTAACCGCATAGCCGCGCGTATTTTGGCGCAAACCCTGACGGACGGCTCCAACCAAGCGATGAATTATGCCGATCCCACTTATGAACCCGTCAACGCGCCCTTGGAAGTCAAAAAAAGCGGCATAGATATTAATATAGACCCCAATCGCTGGCAACCATTGGCATTGGATTCCATCGTCAGCCAAAATGGCATTCCCTTGCCGGGTAAAATACAAACTATCATTGGCGCCCAATGGACTCAAGTGACACCGTTTGCATTATCCGGCCAACAACCCTCTGGCCTATATTTCGACCCGGGTGCGCAGCCCAAACTGGGTGGCATAGGGGATGCGCAATTCAAGCAAGATGTGTTGAAGGTTATCCAATTATCGAGTTGGTTGACACCGGATGACACTACCCTAATCGATATTTCCCCGGCAACACAAGGCAATAACGCGCTGGCCACCAATAACGGCACAGGCTATGCCCTTAATCCGGTGACCAGTCAGCCGTATCAGCAACAATGGGTTAAACGTGGTGATTTTGCCCGGGTGCTTGCCGAATGGTGGGCCGATGGGCCGACTTCCGAAACCCCGCCGGGGCATTGGAATTCGATTGCCAATGCGGTCGCAGACAGTCCCGGATTTAAGCGGCAAATAGCTGGCATCGGGCCAGTGTTGGGTGCCTTAGAATGGGATGTGAAGACCTATTTTGCCTTGAATGGTGCAGTTCATGATGCCGCTATAGTCGCTTGGGGCGTCAAACGTCAGTATGATGGCTCGCGTCCGATTACCATGATCCGCTATATGGCGAAAATGGGCCAGTCATCAGATCCCACATTACCATCGTATCATGCTAAGGGCTTGCCGTTAAAGCCAGGCTTAGTGGAATTGATCAGCGCAGAAAGCTCAGCACCTGGACAAAGACATGCGCATTTAATCACTGCGGCGGCGGGTGGTCGTGTTGGTGATGTGGCTATTTATGCTTGGCCGGGCAACCCCGCCGATACCAAAACCCAATACAGTGGTGTTAAATGGGTTTTGGGCAAAGATTGGCTACCTTATCAACGGGCCACTTTTGTGACTCCCGCTTTTCCGGGCTATATTTCCGGCCACAGCACGTTTAGCCGCGCGGCGGCAGAAGTGCTGGCAGCCATCACGGGATCAGAATTTTTTCCAGGTGGCTTATTTCGGTATGTTGTCCCTAAGGACACTTATTTGGTACATGAATATGGGCCGTCGCAAACCGTTACCTTGCAATGGGCGACTTACTTTGATGCCTCGGATCAATCAGGCCAGTCTAGGCTATGGGGCGGTATCCATGTCGAAGCCGATGATTTTGTCGGACGCCAATTAGGCCATCAAGTGGGAGTGGCGGCATTTACCAAAGCCATGCGCTACTTTCAAGGTGGGGGTTCTTAGTAAAACGTACCTACTTTTTCGGCACTAAAGCCTGTTCATAGCACTTTGGCGCAACGCCAACAGAGTTCGCAACAGATGGGTTCTTGCAAAAGAACGTAAAGGATAAGGTCAGGTCTTGCTAAATTACATTATCACAAAGGAGGGTAAACATGATTTTGCAAGACCTGAGCCGATTAGTTTGTGGTATTAGTTGTGAAATGTATGGCCTGACCACGTCTTTGGTCTTCCAGAACTTTTTATTGACCCAAAAAACGAAAGCATAACTGATTTTTCAGTACTCAAACCGTAGATTAAACTGATGGATAATAAATATGCAGGTATGACGGTGAATGAGCGTCTTTATGTGAGTAGTTTGATGAGTGAGTTTGTTGAAGCGGTTGATAAAAAAGATGCTGAAAAGGTTCGTTTTATTCTTGAAAGAGTGGAACTAACTGAGGAGTCGATAAAGCCAATTTTGGAAAAGTTAGGACTTTAAAAAAGGGAACCGTAAGGCACAATACAACGTGGTTACGCCCTATGGAGTCTTGGTGGAAGAATTGTTGGTTGACTTGAACCTCGCAACTTCGCTTCGATAGTGGTTTTTGGTCATTTTTCATTTGACCGTTTACTCATTTGCCAAGCAATAACCGAACAAAAATACCGGGAGAGGTCTTTCATTTCACATTTTATCTATTTTCTAGCAATGAGAGTGTAAATTGTAAGGCATGACCGTTCGCAGTAACAGCAATAAATCTAGCGGGTTAAAGTCCCGTCCAAGGAATTGTCCGTACGCCTTGGTAGTATGAGGAAGCGGCATCGTGGTAACACGGTGTCGTGAGTTTCCAAACAGCAAAAGAGCAGGCCGTAACGCAAGTGAACCTACACGTAGCCTCGTAAACGAATTGGAGGAGCCGACCCTGTGGTCAGAAGGGGAAGGCCGTTGGATGGATGCCGGAATAACGGAAGTGGCA
>JAPLRR010000069.1 GCA_026399075.1 Methylococcales bacterium | reverse complement strand
CAACGGTGTCGATCCATTGGTATAGTTCTGGGTGGCGAGACATGGCGGTACCTTCGGTAAATAGATGTTGATGACTCTCATCAATTTACCTCAACGCACTGTCTCGTCATACTTTTTATTAAAAACCTACACGTGTAAGCTCTTTTCAAGCCAGTCAGGATGGGCCTTTTGACCAATGGCCGATCGGCATGGGTTTTGAATATTTTTATGGTTTCATGGGTGGCGATTCGAATCAATGGGCTCCCAACTTATTCCGTAACACCACACAAATCTATCCCTTTGTTGGCAAACCTGGATGGAATTTAACCACGGCCATGGCCGACGATGCCATCGAATACATCAACCGCATCAATGCACTGTCACCAGAGCAACCGTTCTTCATTAAATATGCGCCTGGTGGTGTGCATTCGCCGCACCATCCAACTCCCGAATGGATAGACAAAATCAGCAAACTCAAACTGTTCGACAAAGGCTGGAATCAGCTGCGTGAGCAGATATTCGCCAACCAGAAGAAAATGGGCGTGATTCCTGCTGAGGCCCAATTAACCCCTTGGCCCAAAGATTTACTAAAAGACTGGGATACACTCTCGGCTGACGAAAAGAAGCTGTTTGTTCATCAAGTTGACGTTTTTGCCGCTTATCTGGCTTATACCGACCACGAAATTGGCCGGGTAATCCAAACCATAGAAGACCTGGGCAAACTGGACAACACCTTGGTTATCTATATCAGTGGCGACAATGGTGGCAGTGCTGAGGGTACATTGAACGGAACACCGAACGAAGTTGCTATGTTCAATGGGATTGAAGTGCCTGTAGAAGACCAGCTTAAATATTTCTATGATGCCTGGGGTTCTGATAAAACCTATAACCACATGGCTGTGCCTTGGTCGTGGGCATTTAGCACGCCATTCTCATGGACTAAACAAGTGGCTTCACATTTTGGTGGTACCAAACAAGGCATGGCAATCATGTGGCCGAAAGTGATCAAAGACAAAGGCGGCATACGTCACCAATTCCATCACGTCATCGACATCGTGCCAACCATCCTAGAAGCCGCGCAACTCAAACAACCAGAGCTTGTTGATGGCATCAAACAAAGCCCAATTGAAGGGGTTAGTTTGGCTTACACTTTTGATAAAGCCAATGCAGATACGCCATCAAAGCATAAAACCCAATATTTTGAAATGTTTGGTGACCATGCCATTTATCACGAAGGCTGGATTGCCAGCACCAAAGTGATGCGGCCACCGTGGGTGACTTTTGGGCCGGCAAACCTTGATCCTGCTGGCTATCCGTGGGAGCTTTACGATTTGACGAAAGACTGGACACAAGCGAACAATATCGCTGATAAGAATCCTGCCAAAGTCAAAGAACTGGAGAAAATTTTCTGGGATGAGGCCAAAAAGTATCAGGTATTGCCCTTGGATGCCTCTGTCGCGGCCCGCATGATCACACCACGCCCCAGCATTACCGCAGGGCGTAATGTGTTTACGTGGACATCGCCACTGACAGGTACGCCGAATGGCGATGCGCCCAGTATCCTCAATGCCTCTTATAATTTCAAAGCCGACATTGAAGTGCCAGAAAGCGGTGCCGAGGGCATGCTCATTACCCATGGCGGACGCTTTGGTGGTTATGGTTTTTATGTGCTGAAAAATAAGCCTGTATTTACCTGGAATCTGGTGGATTTAAAACGCATACGTTGGGAAGGGACTGAGGCGCTGGCAGCGGGTAAGCATACCGTAGAGTTCGATTTTAAATATAACGGTCTGGGTATGGGAACTATCGCATTTAACAGCCTTAGCGGTATCGGCCAGGGGGGTACCGGGGTACTGAAAGTCGATGGTAAGGTTGTCGCGGAACAGAAGATGGAGCACACCTTACCACTCGTCCTACAATGGGATGAAAGTTTGGACATCGGCTCGGATACCTTGACTGGGGTTAATGACAAAGACTATCAAACGCCTTTTGCCTTTACGGGCAAAATCGATAAGATTACCCTGAGCATAGACCGACCCACGCTGAGCCCTGATGATATTAAAAAATTAGAACAAGCCCAGCGCGACAATCAAACCAGCCAATAACCCGGATGGGAAACGAACCGCATCAATCGCAAACGATGCGGTTCAATTCTTACCGCTTCCAAAGGCTAATCGGTGGACAAAAAAGCACCGCCTAACTGTCTTTTGTTCAGTGGGTTTTCTGGTATTTATCCCGATTTCGACTGTCCTTAAACAAGGGTCAAAACAGTATTTTTTGGTTTAGCCATCAGCCCGTTTTTTAAACCCCTAAATTTTTTAGACACAACACCTTAGGCACACACGGTTAATTTCATTATACGTGATGGACTTAGGCCAGCTTGAACCTGATTATTCTAGCCGACGGGCTCTTGCTTATCCAAGGCATTTCCCCTTAGCCAAATGGCTTTAGATTGATTTTCAACGCTTTTTAAGGTATAACCACCAAAATACAACAATTCGATCCACCTTCTTGTCACTGCAACTAACTGGAGCAATCCTTATGAAGCAATCCCCTACCCTAAACCAAAAACTAGACCAATATAGCATTGCGGTGGGTAGCCAAACCGTTAGTGGCAAATCAGCCGCTGAATGGATAGGCTATGCAGCCGCCGCAGGTGCATCCCTTGCAATGGCTGGCTCCGCTGAAGCCGCTATTATTTACAGTGGCATCCAAAATATCACCGCTGAAATTGACCCTACCGCCCAAATCTCCAACAATACCAACCAAAAGTTTTTCAACATTGGCGGCTCCAATTTTAAAGCGGGTGTCGTTTTTGCCCTTAGTGGTACGCCCGGCTCATTTAAATACGTTGGCGGTGCCATCCTTGCTGCGACATCAAGTGCCCAGGCATTAATTTTAGGTGCACCAGGCGCGGGAGGCTACAATGGTAGTTTCTTAAACGCCTCCCAGGTTGACATTGGCCCAAACGGCGTTTTTTCTGCCAGTGGCGGCGGTAATGTCCGTACCCAAACCTCATCTGGCAACAACGGTTTTGGCCAATTTGCATTAGGGGCCACTGGCCTGATAGGGGTTAAATTGGGCAGTGGCAATTACGGCTGGATCCGCTTAAAAGTTGAGGATATGGGGATCAACCAACCCTTTTCATCAGTTTTCGGCGGTGCTTTGGGCAACGGCCTGAACTATGCCGATAAAATCACCGTCATCGACTGGGCTTATGAAAACACGGGTGCGGCTATCCATGCTGGCCGAAAATTTAGTTTTGGTGGTGCTTTATCTAGTGACAACACCATACCTGAGCCATCAGCCCTAGCACTACTGGCCGCTGGCGCAGCAGGTATCGGTGCGTTTCGCCGCCGTAAAGCCGCGCAGGGATTGCACTAAAATCTTCATTGTTATCAGATTGCCCATTCTAGCTGTTATTTCCACTGTTGGTGCAATGGCTACATCAAAACACTATCGTACAAAATCGTGGTAGCGGCTTTAGGCGCTACCATTATTAATACCCATCATTATTAATGTTAATAAACTTATTGATGGTTACTTATAACCGCCCCCCTTAGCTATCCATGGACTTACGCTTTAATAATTATCGTCTGGAAAACGTCTATCTTGCCACATCAGACGAACAGCGCAGGGCCATTGGCGCCTTTTGGCTAGACGAAAAGGCCCTGCCCCATCATGTTAGGGCCGAACAACGGGCCCATGAAGTGGTGATTATGGTATATACGGCTGATAGCAATGAATTGGCGGGCGTCTCTACAGCCAGCCCGCGTAGAGCTGGCGGTAGACTTTATTATGCGTACCGTATGTTTCTACGTCCGCAACATCGGGTGCCTTATCTGATGTGGGCGGTGATTACCGCAACGCGGAATTTTCTTGCTGGCTTTAACCACCCCAAAGTACAAGCTGCGGGTATGCTGCATATCAACGAAAACCCAAAGCTCATGAAACCCGGGATAAGGCGCTTTTTTTTACGCCACGGCTACCGTTATTGCGGTAAAAATCGGCACGGACACGATATATGGGTGATAAATTTTGAAAATCAGCCCAACCACCCGGTATCTACCCATTAGCCACCCAAACCAATTTAACCTAGAGGCCACCTGTGACCCCGGAAAAAAGAAAAGTCCTACTAATCGGCTGGGATGCCGCCGACTGGAAAATCATCAACGCACTGGTTGACCAAGGCAAAATGCCACACACGGCGGCACTGATCGAACGCGGTGTGATGGGCAACCTCGCCACCTTGCATCCGGTTTTGTCACCGATGTTATGGACATCTATCGCCACCGGCAAACGGCCATTTAAACATGGGGTGCTGGGCTTTTCTGAGCCCACGCCGGATGGCGGCGGAGTCCAGCCCGTTTCACAATGGTCACGGAAAACCAAAGCCCTCTGGAACATCCTTAACCAAGAGGGCTACCACAGCCATGTGATTGGCTGGTGGCCTAGCCATCCAGTGGAAGCGATCAACGGGGTTATGGTGTCCAACCATTTCCATACCGCCTTGGGGCCGCCAGAAGAACCTTGGCCGTTAGCGCCAGGCATGATACACCCACCCCGTATCGAGGCAATTCTAGCCGAATTGCGGCTTAACCCTAACGAGTTAATCCCTGAACAAGTCTTGCCTTTTATCCCTAAAGCCTTGGAAATTGACCAAGATAAGGACAGACGTTTGGCATCGGTAATGAAAATCCTTGCCGAATGCACAAGCGTCCATGCGGCGGCAACGTGGGCGATGGCCAACGAACCCTGGGATTTTATGGGCGTTTATTATGATGCCATCGATCATTTTAGCCACGGCTTCATGAAATATCACCCGCCGCGCAGGGGGTTTATATCAGAGCGCGATTTTGAACTTTATAGTGGTGTCGTCGAGGCCGGTTATTGTTTTCACGATATGATGCTGGGCGCGATGCTACAACTTGCCCCCGATGACGTCACAGTGATTATTTGTTCCGACCACGGTTTCCATTCTGACCATTTGCGCCCCGTACAAATCCCAAACGAACCCGCTGGCCCTGCGATAGAACACCGCGATTTTGGCGTGGTATTAATGGCCGGCCCCGGTCTAAAAAAAGATGCCTTAATCCATGGTGCAACACTGCTGGATATTACCCCCACCATACTCACCCTGTTCGGTTTGCCGATAGGCCAAGACATGGATGGTAAGCCTATACGCGATGCGTTTGAGAGTGCCCCCACGATTAGCGCTATCCCCTCTTGGGATGCTGTGGCGGGTGATGATGCCAGGCTTTCCGGCGAACAACAATTTGATCCAATCACCGCCAAAGAAGCCATGGATCAGTTGGTGGCGCTAGGCTATATTGAAAAACTGGACGACAACCGCGAACAAGCCGTCAATCAAACCGTCAGGGAGCTGCGTTACAACTTGGCAGGGAGTTACATGGATGCAGGCCGCATGGCCGATGCCGCGCCTATTCTCTCCGAACTCTACGACAATGAACCGGGGCAATACCGATTCGGCGTTCAATTGGCCTTATGTTACCGCTCGTTAAACCAAGTCGCAGCCTTACGTACATTGGTCGAAAAATTGACCCATGATAGGATGGCAGCCGCTGAACAAGCCCGTGTTGATCTCGAAGCGCTACAACAAGAACAGTTGCAACTTCAGGAAGACGCGGGGCAACTTAATGAAAATGGAGGACTGGACAAAGGCCAACTGAGTGATGAAGTCCGTCAGCGCTATAACTCACTACAGTTACTGGCAAGGTTCGATGGTTTTGACTTAGCTTTTCTAATGGCTTGGGTACTTGCCGCTGAAGGTGATAATGCCGGGGCATTGGACTACCTAAAACGTGCTGGGCAAACAGAAAGCCACCGCCCAGGCTTGTATCTGCAAATAGGGGAAACCTGTTTGGCAATGCACCGCTGGGAGGAAGCCCAAGCAGCCTACCGTAAAGCACTAGCTATTGACCCGCTCAACCCCCATGCCCACTTGGGTTTGGCGCGCGCGTTATTACCCAAACACGAGAATGGCGAAGCTGCTGTGGAATCGGCCTTGGATTCGGTACGGCTGCTATACCACAACCCCATGGCGCATTATGTACTGGGTTTGGGTTTGATGCGCATACGCCAGTATTTTCGTGCTGCCGAGGCCATGCGCACAGCAGTCGCCCTTAACCCAAATTTTGAGCGGGCCCATCGGGTGCTTGCCCGATTTTATGTTAAGGCCACGGGTGAACGGGATAAAGCCATGGAACATTTAACCCTATGCCGGGAGATACGCACACGCCGGAAAACACAAGGCTTACCAGCAAATGATCCTATTCTCTTGGATAGTGTTACTGTGGCACTTGAAGCTGACCAAGAAGCCCGGCAAATTGGTTTTGATGCCGCACCCGAAAGCCTGGTGGACAAATCCGCAGTGCCTGATGATCCCGCGTTGAGCATCACTGTCGTTGCTGGCCTGCCCCGTTCCGGCACATCGATGATGATGCAAATGTTAAATGCAGGGGGTATCAGTTTACTTACCGACCAAAAACGCGAAGCGGATGGCGATAACCCGCGCGGTTACTATGAACTGGAGGCCGCCACCCAACTGCGTAACAACCGCGAATGGCTGAACACCGGACAAGGCAAGGCGGTAAAAATTGTCGCGCAATTGTTGCCGTTTTTACCCGCACGCCTGACTTACCGCATTGTGTTTATGGAACGTAATTTAGAAGAAATCCTGCAATCCCAACAAATCATGCTGGATAATTTAGGCCGTGGGCGCTCCAAACTTAGCGATAAGCAATTACAAGAAACGTACCGCCAGCAATTGCACCGCATAAAAGTCTGGCTGGCAAAACAACCCAATAGTAAAGTGCTGTTTATCAAGCATCATGAAGTGCTTGCCGACCCTGCCGCGACCGCCCAACGGATTAATGGCTTTTTAGGGGGCAAGCTGGATATGGCCGCAATGGCGACCGTGGTTGATCCTAGCCTCTATCGGCAACGCCGATAGTAAAACTACGCATTTTGCCCGCTATTTGGAAAAATCAACTTAGGGCGCTCATGCTAAGCAAGCCCTAGAAAGCGAATTTCTATCAGCTCTGCTTAACAAATACGCGGCAATGGGTCGGCTTCGAGCTCTTGTAATAAACGCTCCCCGCCCAATTCAGTTTCTAGGAATGCGTGGGCATGGCCAATCTCCATACAGCCTATGATTGCGGCATCCAAATAACCAAGGGCATGTAAGCCAGCGATTGCCTGTTCCGCATAATCGGCATCAATGACGGCCAACACCCGGCCTTCACATGCCATATAAAAGGGGTCATATCCCAGCATTTCAGCAACCGCCCTGACCTGCCCATTAACAGGAATTTTGGCCTCATAAAGGCGCACGGCCATTTGCGTGGCCTTTGCAATTTCATGGGCGACAGTGGCAATGCCGCCACGGGTGGGGTCACGCATAAAGCGGAGTCCGGGCTTTGCCAACAAGGCTTTGGTGATGGGCAGCACACTGGCGGCATCTGATGCTAAACTGCCGCTTAAGCCAAACTGTTCCCGCGCCAATAACACGGCTGTGCCATGGTCGCCCGCCGTGCCACTCAGTAACAGCACATCGCCAGTTTTGACCAAACCTAGCCCTAAGCGTAGGCCAGGATCGCGTACCCCAATGCCAGTGGTCGCAAAATAAACGCCACCGCCCTGCCCCCGCCGTAGCACTTTGGTGTCGCCCGCCACAATTTTAACACCGCTATCCTGGCAGGCTTGGGCCATGCTTTGCACTAGCCTATCCAACACCGCGATTTCAAAACCTTCTTCGATAAACGCATTTAGCGTCAAATACAAAGGCTGTGCCCCCCCCACCGCCAGATCATTGACCGTGCCATGCACCGCCAAACTGCCGATATTGCCGCCCGGAAACTCCAAGGGGTCAACCGTAAAACCATCAGTGGTGACCACCAAAGCGTTTGCATTTAGCGTCAAGGGTAGCCATGCCGCATCACAATCTGTATCCAACAAATCATTGTGCAAATGTTTAGCAAACAATTGCACTATCAACTCCCGCATCAAGCGCCCGCCGTTACCGTGGGCCAAGCTGATGTGGCTGTCAAGATGGCGAGGTAAAGCTGCCACTAATGCTCCTTGACCGCATCCAACACACACAAAGCCGTCATATTGACGATGCGGCGCACGGTCGCGGAAGGAGTCAGGACGTGGACAGGCTTTGCGCAACCTAACAGGATGGGCCCTATCGCTACACCATTGCCGGCGGTGGTCTTCAGCAAATTGTAGGCAATATTGGCGGCATCAATGGTCGGCATAACCAAGAGGTTGGCGCTGCCTGTTAATTTTGAATCCGGCATCATGCCCTTTAACAACTCGTAATCCAATGCGGCATCACCGTGCAGTTCACCATCAATCTCCAAATCCGGTGCCGCCGCTTGAATAATGGCTAAGGTGGCGCGCATCTTTTGCGCCGATTCGCTGTTACTGGAGCCAAAATTTGAATGCGACAATAAGGCAACCCTAGGCACCATGCCCAAACGGCGCATTTTTGCCACCGCCAACAGGGTAATTTCGGCCAGCTCAGCCGCACTGGGGTTTTCGTTGACATGGGTGTCAACCAAAAGAATTTGCCGTTCCGGTAAAATCAGCACGTTCATAGCGGCATACACATTCACGCCCACATCCTTGCCCAACACTTGGTCGATATAATGCAAATGCAGGGCATTATTGCCAAAAGTGCCGCAAATCATGCCGTCAGCATAACCTTTATGGATCAACATGGCACCAATCAAGGTATGGCGGCGGCGCATCTCCAATTTGGCGTATTGTTCACTGACCCCTTTACGCATGGTCATGGACAAATAGGTCTGCCAAAAATCGCGATAGCGTTCATCGTACTCAGGATTGACCACTTGAAAATCGACATCGGCCTTAAGCCGCAAACCAAATTTTTCAATACGGTGCTGCAAAACAGCGGGCCTGCCTATCAAAATTGGCATGGCCAAATTCTCATCAACCAAAATTTGCACCGCCCGCAACACCCGCTCTTCTTCACCTTCAGCAAACACAATGCGCTTGTTTTCTGCGGCGGTCTTTTTGGCAACCTGAAAAACTGGCTTCATAAATGTGCCGCTATGGTAAACAAACTGCTGTAGCTTTTCCTGATAAGCTTGCATATCTTGGATAGGGCGCGCAGCAACCCCCGAAGCCTCGGCGGCTTTGGCAATGGCGGGGGCAATTTTGGTCATCAAGCGTGGGTCAAACGGCATAGGGATCAAATAGTCCGGGCCAAACGACAAATTACTGATGCCATAAGTGCTGGCAACAATGTCCGATTGCTCGGCCTGCGCCAATTCAGCGATAGCATGGACAGCAGCAATTTCCATTGGCCTATTGATGGTGGTCGCCCCACAATCCAAAGCCCCGCGAAAAATATACGGAAAGCATAAAACATTATTGACCTGATTCGGAAAATCAGAACGCCCTGTGGCGATAATGGCATCAGGGCGCACCGCCTTAACTTCTTCCGGCATAATCTCAGGGGTTGGGTTAGCCAGTGCAAATACCAAAGGCTGCGCCGCCATCTGTTGCACCATCTCCGGCTTCAGCACACCACCCGCCGAAAGCCCCAAAAAAATATCAGCGCCTTTGATGACTTCGGCCAACGTGCGAGCTTCGGTGTCTTTGGCAAACCGGGCTTTATCAGGATCCATCAGTTCAACACGGCCGGTATAGACCACACCAAACAAGTCGGTGACGATAATATTTGCTATGGGAAAGCCCAAATCAACCAACAAATCCAAGCAAGCCAAGGCCGCCGCACCTGCGCCGGAAACCACCAATTTGCACTGGTCCATGGCTTTGCCGACCACTTTCAAGCCATTCATAATGGCTGCACCAACAATAATCGCCGTGCCATGCTGGTCATCATGGAACACGGGGATATTCATACGTTCGCGGAGTTTACGCTCGATGTAAAAACATTCGGGCGCTTTGATGTCTTCCAGATTGATGCCACCAAACGTTGGTTCCAAGGCGACAATGATGTCACATAATTTGTCCGGGTCTGCCTCATTAATTTCAATGTCAAACACATCAATGCCCGCAAATTTTTTAAACAACACCGCCTTGCCTTCCATAACCGGCTTGGCGGCCAGCGGGCCGATATTGCCCAAACCCAAAACTGCCGAACCATTGGTGATGACCGCCACCAAATTGCCACGTGCGGTGTATTTAAAAACATTGGCGGGGTCAACAACGATTTCATCACAAGCCGCCGCAACGCCTGGCGAATACGCCAAGGCCAAATCCCGCTGGTTGGACAAGTGTTTGGTGGGGGTTACGCTTATTTTGCCGGGCGTGGGGAACTGGTGATATTCAAGCGCCGCTTCGCGTAATTGCTGGCGTTGTTCTTCTTTGGTATTGATGAGGGTGGTCATGCTGTGCAGTTGTCCCGTAGGCTTGCCGTAAAACTTGCCATTTTAGCAGATGAATCGACTTAAGTTTTAATGTAAGGGATGCGTAAGTTACAACCTAGGCATTAGTAGGGTTAATTCATACGCCTTTGGCGGAAAAATCAGCCCTACACGGTTACCTAGTGTTTTTTCACTGGCAATATCGTTTTCTACACCTTCTGGGATTCCATTTATGGCTACATATTCCACCATAAAAGTAATTCATGCCGAAAAGGTGGCCTTAAATACTTAGTGGCTACGCCAATCGGATATAACGGAATCGATAACCATTAATCTTAATCAAGTATTATATTCTTCGACGTTTATGGAATAAAAAGCTCAGCCTTCCCATCGATAACGATTTTCTTATTTACTTTACAATAAGTATTAAAAACCACCCTTTTTTTATCTACATCGATTGACTCCACTGTCACCGTTGCAGTGACCGTATCGCCAATAAAAACAGGCCTTTTAAAATTCAGGGACTGGGAGACATAAACGCAGCCCGGCCCTGGTAATCGTGTGCCAAACAGGGCGGAAAAAAAACTGGCGCTAATCAAACCGTGGGCAATCCTTTTTTTAAATCGGGAGTCAATTGCATACTCGTCGCTCATATGGACAGGATTATTGTCACCAGATAATCCAGCAAACGCTTTTATATCGGCATCTGTAATTGTTTGCGAATAGCTGGCCGACATGTCGATACAAATATCATGAATTGATAACCCCCCCAAATTTGCATCCAACTTATTCATTGTTCAATTCCCATTCTTTACAAATTTCTTCTGGATAACCCCTAGTGAAATGGTTAGTCCAAGGGTAGGCTTTTCGGCCAGTGCCATCTTGAAGCTTGATCTTATGCGTACTACATACTTTACGTGCAGGTGACCCACTATAGAGCATATTTTCTTCGGTATCTTTGCTAACGCAAGAATGAGCACCAACCAATACCCCTTTGGCTATTTTAACGCCCGGCAATATTACTGACATAGTTGCTATCACAGCGTAGTCTTCAATTACCACACCCTTTAAAACGTTACTTGGCGGATGTGGATCATTAGTCAAAACAACATAAGGAAAAATCCATACATAGCTACCAATTTTACTTTTTTGACCAATGTGGACATTACTGTGAAATCTGACGTAATCGCCAATTTGGCAATGCCCCTGAATATCTGAGAGCGTACCAATTTGTAAATTTACACCGGCAACAGTTTTTTCACGAACAGTCACCCGATGCCCCGTTGTTAATCTCTCGCCAAATACAGATCCTTCATAAAAAATGCTGTGTGACCTAATTAATGAATCATTTCCAATAATTAATTTATTACCGGAAGAAAGGTGATTTTGAACACCAATCTCGCAATTGCTTTCTATCGTGACATTATCCCCAAGGATTACATTGTCATGTACGATTGAGTAAGGTCCAATGCTTGCATTAGAACCTATTGTGGCATCAGCAGAAACTATCGCTGTTGGATGTATAGTCATTTATCACTCCAATAAATTTAGTCACGTAGGTTGGGTTGCATGTTTTCACGCTTTAACAAATCGCCACAATTATATAACATAGGCAAGCAACAGGGTCATGGTAAGGCACACTGCATAGATTTTGAGGCTAAGTGGGGATTTTTTAAGGGTGCGAGCGCAAATCCACCCGCCACCCTAATCATCAAATTTGATCCAGCCAAGCATTTAGGTCTTTTTCTGTTGTAAGATCAAAGACTTTATTAGCTAGCGCCTCTAATTGATCACTGTTG
The DNA here is from genome assembly GCA_026399075.1 of Methylococcales bacterium. Taxonomy (GTDB): domain Bacteria; phylum Pseudomonadota; class Gammaproteobacteria; order Methylococcales; family Methylomonadaceae; genus Methylobacter_C. The sequence continues at coordinate 2,987 of JAPLRR010000069.1, read as the reverse complement.
AGTTGTTGGATACCCGTTATCGCCCTAGGGCTTAAATTGCCAAAACGGCGATTGAGCAGTAGTAGGATAACCTTGGCTTCGCCTTCATGAAGCCCTGCTTGACGTCCTTCTTGACGTCCTTCTTGACGTCCCTCATGAAGGCCTTCATGAAGGCCTTCTTTGAATACGTCTTGGTAAAAACGGGTTTGTTTGAGTTCGATATCGTTATAGCCTAGCATTTTTTGAATCTCCTCGCGGCTTAGCCGGGGCAGTTTATAAACTAGGATGGTTTCCACCCATTCCAGCCAATGCGCTGCGGCTTCTGGATTAGACTGAATTTTAATCCGTTTTAGCAGGTTTTGGGCAGTGTTTATAGCCTTTTCTTCATCGACTACGATGAGTTGTATTAATTGCAGCCCCATCCGGTCGGCAGGCGGGTCTTGTAAATCTTCCAAATAAATCCGTTTGATTTGGCCACTATCGAGCAAGACGGAGTAGTGCAGGCTTCCGTCAGTTTCGATTTGCCGTGCGGGGTAAATGACTACCGCTTGCCAAGCTTGTATGGGTCTGTTTTGATGCAGATAAAAAAATATTTCGCAAAAGAAACGGCTGTAAAAAGCGGCATCCGGCTGGAACTGAACTTCAACGAATATCAGCGGCAGTTCCGGGTAGGCGCAGCCACCGGCGTTAAAACCCCATCCAAGCGAAAAGCGGTTTGCTTGATTTCTTCGGAACAGAATCGATAAGCTTGGGCAAGGGAATCATCCAAACCTGCCAATTCCAGGACCAGCCCAGGCGATCTTTGAAATAGCCGATAAAACAAGCTGTCTGTTTTCATTTATGGACTTCAAGATTATTCATTAAATAACATCCGCTAACCCGCTTTCCGTGCGTGTGTGAGCAAGGTTTTTTGCCCGCCGTTTAGCAAAATGAAGAATATGGGGTTACTATAGGCAACTTTGTCAGTGAAAAGACATATTTCTAACGTCTAAAAGGACATAAACTACCCTATAGCAGGTTTAGCCGCAGCCAAAAGGTGCTAAAGTGTCCTTGATTCCACTGTGTAACAATCCATGACGCTTATTTCTGATCTGATGTTTAATACTCTTTGTGGATATTCATGTGCGACATTTTACACTGAGTTGATTTATTGTAAGCATTCAGACCACGTCTTTGGAAAAAAGGGCTAAGGAAAATTTGACTAGGTAAATACCCCTTTTCAAAGGGGGAAGTTAACAGTTACCATCATTTTTATGTCGCTTCGTGATTTATAACGTAGGGGCTGAATATTTACAATAATTCAAACCACATATTTAAAAGATATTTTAATGAAATGTAATAACACTATAGAAAAAAAACGAATTGTCTTTCTCGATTATTTAAGAATATTTGCATTTGTAAGTGTATTAATTGGCCATAAATTCTATAATTACATACTCCAATTCTCCAATGACCTCACTGTGCATGCCACGCCTAGATTAATTGCAAGAACGATACTACCTTTTTTGAATGGCGGCGGATAAGGAGTAGTCGTGTTTTTCTTAGTCTCCGGTTATATCATAATACATGTATTGCAAACCGAAAATACGACCGAATTCTTAATAAAGAGGGTTTTCAGAATATATCCGCTTTACATAGTTGCTGTTCTAACTGAATACATTTCTCTTGTCGTGGTTGGCAAAGCTTCAAGTTTATCTACTTTATTGCCCCAACTACTCCTTGTGGGTGATCTTTTTGGAACCCCTTACGCCTTAAATGGGGTTGAATGGACACTGCGTGTAGAAGTTGTATTTTATATTTTTATGGCCACTTTACGCGAATTAAATTTGATAAGCCATCACAAAACTCTACCATATATTTTCGTGGCTATTACATTATTGTGCGGTTTTGTTTCCCCTATCCCCTCTTTCGACATCTGGTCAAAAAGTTATTTTACAATTTATGCCCCATTTCTTTTGCTGGGTTCGATGTTTTATCTTTTCGAAAAAAAACAAATCAAATTACCAATTTTAATATTTTTCACAGGCTTAGTTTTCTGTCAATACTTTAGCTTAATATCAATTTACCAACAAATCTGGATAAATTCACATTTTGCAATACTAGCTTTTTTCGTTTTTGTTGTCAGTTGGAGAGGACAAATGCATTTAAAAGCAACCCCTTTAGTTCTGTTTCTCTCTGATATGACTTATGCAGTATACCTATTTCATAACTGGTTTTTTGAGTATGTTAAAAAAGAGTTCAATCAATTTAATATTTCCGCTCTTCATCCCGATATTCAAGCACTTATTGTCTTACTAATTGTATGCTTTATTATGGTCAAATACATTGAAAAACCTATGATTCGAGTTGGACGTATTGTAATGACAAAGCTGCTTTAGAGAAAAAATAAGGTACTTATTCAGCCCCCTAAATAGATTACAAAACAATAAGTTGAAGATAGCAAAAAACCAGTATTTTAAGTGAAAAACCCTCAAAATGAGGAAAACTTAATCACATCTTTCATTTTTATGTAAAACCTGCCCCAAATCATTAAAATACAGCTCAGTAAGTCGTTGTTTTTAAATGCAACAGGAGCCTGAATAATTACAAGAATTCTTGTACGTTTTCTGGCAAATTCAAATACCCCATACCATGCTAATCACTGAATGGTTCCCCGTACCCGTAAGAAATTTGAGCGTAAAAATTTCACATGAGAAGTCATGGTTGAGGTAGACACATATTGGAACGTTTCTGATGGTTGGCTGGATTTTCCGGAAATAACCTGCACAATCAAGCTCCCAACGTGAGGACGGTAATGTGAGGTTTCGTAGTAGTTACAATCGTCTTCAGTAAGCTTATTATAGAACATGAAATTATAAAATCCGGTGATGTTAGCCAATTGCCTGATAAACAATTCATAATCGTCAATATCAATGCCATCAAGCATATTATGGTTGTGCGGGGTCAGCAATACAGTCAGCTTGATGTTATTGCTATCAAGCAGCTTTTTATAACGGGCTATAGCCCCC
>JAPLRR010000068.1 GCA_026399075.1 Methylococcales bacterium | reverse complement strand
TGCTTAACCATCAACTGCTCCCTGTCAAACCTGGCCGACCGGAGGCGTGGCCTAGCTTACCGGGAATCAATCAGGCGGCTTGGGTTACTGCGGTTGGGTGCGCGGAGTGAAAAAACCTACACGTGTAAGACCCTCTCCCTGAGGGAGAGGGAGTTTTATGAAGATTTATCAGCTTCGGACTCTATAAACGGTGTTTTGCCCGGTTTGACCCAGTTATTTGAAGAGGCCCTCCCATTTGTTTACTCCCCTGACGGAACAACGCCAGCTTATCGTTGGTTATGGCTTGGTTTTGCTAGGTGCTTTAGGCTTTTCCAGCAAAGCCATTTTTATCAAGCTGGCGTATGCTGCAAACCTTCAGGTTGATGCGCTGACACTGTTGGCACTTCGTATGGCGTTTGCGATGCCATTTTTTATGGTGGTTGTGCTGTGGCAAGCCTTGTATTCACCAAGTATGGCCTTGACCAGGAAGCAATGGGTGGCGGTTATTGTTTTAGGTTTGATCGGTTATTACATCGCCAGTTATTTGGATTTTTTAGGGCTGCAATTTATTTCGGCTGGCTTAGAGCGGGTCATCATTTTTTTGTACCCGACCTTTGTGGTGTTGTTTTCGGCCTTGTTTTATCGGCGCAAAATCCCGTCTAAGGTCGCTGTTGCCTTGGGCTTAAGTTATGTCGGTACTTTGTTGGTGTTTGTCGAGCATTTGACCATGGCCACTTCTGGCCTATTGCTGGGTTCGGGATTCGTGCTTAGCAGTGCGGTGATTTTTTCGTGGTTTGTGATGGGCAGTGGCGAGATGACGCGTAGCATAGGCTCGGCGCGGTTTACCGCTTACACCATGATTGTTGCAGGCACTGCCACGCTGGTGCATTTTGGCTGCCGTTTGGGGGTTCCGTTAATTCCTTTGCCCGTGCTGCCCTATGCCGGATGGGAGCGGGTTTATGGCTTGGCATTGCTGATGGCTATTTTTTCCACGGTGTTACCCGCGTTTTTGATGAATGCCGGGATACGCCGTATAGGTGCTGGTTCTGCTTCCATCATCAGCACATTAGGCCCGATAGCCACGCTGATATTGGCTTATTTGTTTTTGGGGGAGGCGATCACCCCAGTCCAGTTAGCAGGCACTTTTTTTGTCTTGGCAGGTGTTTATGTGGTGGGACGCGTTAAATTCTAATGGGAGGCGCCAGCAGTTTGGGGGTAAAATTTGCTGTGCGTTATTGATCCTGTCCATTGCCGTTCTGGACAAGCCGTAAAAAGTAGGCTAGATTCTTGCCCCATCAACCCTTATCACCGCAAGGAATTATGAAAAAATTAATTAGCTTGGTCATTTTATTGTCGCTCATATCAGGGCCTGTTATGGCCCGCCAACCTAGTGTTGAAGAATCCGGCCCCGGTTTCGTCATTTTGGATGTGTTGTTATATCGGCCTGTGGGTTTGGCGGTAACGATTATTGGTACGGGTCTGTTTGTTGGGATGAGTCCCTTGACTGCTTTGGCATCCATACCCGAACCCCATGATGCGTTTGCCAAAACCAGTAAAATTTTAGTCCTAGCCCCTGCGGCGTATACCTTTATTAGGCCGCTGGGCGACCGTAGCGCCCCTTATCATGTGCCTCCTTATAAACGTAAGCCAGTTGCCGCCCCCATTAAAGTTCAAGCCAATAAACCCGCCGTGGCCGCTAATCCACAGCCGATAAACCCGGCAATACCAGCTGTGCAGCCACCATTGCAAAGCCCTAGTGCAGGGATGTAGCGGCGGCATTGGGGTTTTGCCTGTAGATAGTCCATCTTGGCCATCGTACGGGTAGTGCAAAAATATTTTAATCGGCTTTAGCGGTGACAATCGCGGCCTAAGCCGCTTTCACACTTGTCAGATTGTTAAGAAACTTACGGGCAGCTTCTTATATACTTTGCGCTAGAATCCATAGATGCTGCGCTGCCTACCCACACACTAACCATTTATCTAAACGTAGGTGCCGTGATTATCCTAAAAACCCTCTTGCTTTTAGTTTTTACCATTACCCCAAGCTATGCTGATGATGTGTTAAGCCAAATCGCAGTTCATTTGGTCAAAGCAGACATCACGCTAGGCGATTTCCAACAAGAAAAGCACCTGAAAGTGTTGCGCAAACCTCTGCTTTCTACCGGCACGTTTATCTATCATCAACAAAAAGGCGTGATTTGGCAAACCCTAAGCCCCGTACCCTCTTTGTTGTTGGTCAATGATACCAAGCTGTTGACCTCGGAAGGTGAGCTGGCAGTGCCAGCTGCGTTTGGGCAAGTGTTCAAGGCCATGTTGGGCGGAGATTTCAAACAATTGGCAGAAGGTTTTTCAATGGCTGGCGGCGGCCAAAAATCGGCTTGGCACTTGGAATTGATACCTAATGACGCCTTATTAAAAAAGCTGATCAGCGCTATGGTGCTGGCTGGAGACACCGAACTGCGTTCATTGGAAATTCAAGAGGCAGGCGGCAATACCACGCGCATCACCTTTACCCACATTTCTCACCCAACCCTATTGCCACCTGGACAAGAAGCCAATTTTGAACGTTTATCACCCTAAAATAACTGCCTGGGTTTGGTTGCTGGGCATTGTTATTATTGCTGCACTGGGTAGCCAAGCGCTACGCAGCGATTGGCTAGAAACAGGTTTTTTAGCGTTATTGCCAACATCAGAACAAAAACCCGAAGTCGCCAATGCCATCAAGCAACACAATGAGGCGATGGCGCGTAAAGTGATTTGGCTGAGTGGTGCTGGCAACGCCAAAGCGGCGATAGCGAACGCTAGGGTTTTGAAGCGGCAGTTACAGGACAGCGGCCTGTTTAAGCGCCTAGACTTGGAGTTTTCTGCCCAAAGTTACCGCGACAATTATCAGCAGCTATTCCCTTACCGTTACCAGCTATTGGATGCCCAAACTAAGCAGGCCTTGGCTAAGCCCCAAGACTTGCTCAGCCAAAATTTGGCGATGCTCTACAGCCCCTTAGGCCAAATGCAGGCCGCCGGACTTGAGCGCGATCCCTTGTTCGTGTTTAGCCGTTATTTTAATGCCCAAAATTCGGTCAAATTGGCAATGGAAGAGGGGATTGTCATTCTGCGTGACGGGGCTACTTTTTGGGCTTTGCTACTTGCGGATTTGGAAGACGGCAGCAATAAGTTGGACAAACTTGAAACCTTGCAGGCATTGGTTGATAGCGCACAAAAGCAGGCCCAAACCGCAGGCCGTGAACTGATGGTTTCTGGTATGGCCTTGTTTACGGCGGCGGGTTCCCAATCGGCGAACCGGGAAATGTCCACAGTGGGCTTAGGTTCCAGTATTGGCATTTTGCTGTTGATGCTATTGACTTTCCGTAGTCCTAGGCCTTTGTTATTGTCATTTTTGGCGATAGGCTGCGGCATGTTTTCGGCATTAGTCCTGAGTGTGCTGTTTTTTGGCAAAATACATATTATTACTTTGGTCTTTGGCGCCAGTTTAATTGGTGTGGCTGATGATTATGCGGTGCATTTTTTTTGTGACAGTTTTGGCTCAAAAGACTGGAATCCGCGCCAAGGCTTGCGTTATATTTTACCTGGTTTGTTTATTGGGCTATTAACCAACTTGTTAAGTTATGCGGGGCTGGGGTTTTCGCCGTTTCCTGGTTTACAGGAAGTCGCCTTCTTTTCGGCCATCGGTTTGCTATTTGCTTGGTTGACGGTGGTGATGTTGTTTCCGGTATTACTGACTGGCTTTAAACCTGAACATGAGCCAAAAATCCTGAAGCTAACTGCTTATTGGCAATATCACTGGCCGCTTTGGGTGTTTAAATGGCAGCCTTGGTTAATTGCTGGTATGGCGGTTTTTATTGTTGGTGGTATTGCCCAATTAACCCCGCGGGATGATGTGCGTTTATTGCAATCAGCGCCTGTCGATCTGGTAAAAACCGCTGATAAAATTAAACAGTTATTGCCTTTAAGCCAAGACAACCAGTTTTTTTTGGTAACGGGCAACGGCCAAAATGATTGGCATGACCATGAACAGCAGTTGCTGGCCCAGTTGGCGTCCTTAAAGCAGCAAAATGCGCTAAAATATTACCAAGGTATTTCAGATTACTGGCCGACTGAACATAGCCAGCAAGAAAATTATCGCTTACTTAAACAAATTTTTTACAGTTCTGGTTTGCTACAGGAATACATGGCAGGCCTTGGCTTTAGCAAAGCCGCTATTGGGGCTGAACTTAAGCAATTTGTGGCGGCTGAAAACCTGAGCCTTAGCTTGACAAGCTGGTTAAAATCCGCTGATGAAACCCGCCAACACTTATGGCTAGGCTGTAAGGATGGGCACTGTTTAAGCCGGGTTTCCTTGACTGGCATCCATGATTTGCCTGCCATAGCCCAGTTGCAAACCTTGCCCGGCGTGAGTTTGGTTGACCCTGCCCAAGACATTTCCGTGCTGTTTGAACGGTATCGGCTTAGGGCCAGTTATTTATTGGTTGGAGCCTATATTGTTGTGTTTATGGGCTTGGGCTTGCGGTTTGGTTGGCGTAATGGCTTGGCTATCATTTCTGTGCCTGTGCTGGCCGCGCTGTCAGCGTTGGCCATGATGGGCTGGTTTAACCAGTTGTTCAGCTTGTTTAACTTATTCGCCTTGTTGTTGGTGTTAGGCATAGGCATCGATGATGCCGTGTTCTTTTTTATGGCTGGGAACAAACGTGCCAGCACCTCCTTGGCGGTGACACTTTCGGCATTAACCACCTTGTTGGCGTTTGGCTTATTGGCCATCAGTTCTACCCAGATCGTCCATGCCTTTGGCTTTACAATCTCCGTAGGTATTTTAACGGCGCTGTTGTGTGCGCCATTGATTGGGTTTAGAGGATATAAAAATTATTATGACAATCAATCAAACCAGTAAAGTCCTGATTATAGGCGCAGGGCCATCAGGCAGTATCGCAGGCGCATTGCTGAGAAACAAAGGTTATCAGGTGACGATTTTGGAGCGCCAACAATTTCCCCGCTTTAGTATCGGCGAAAGCCTGTTGCCTCAATGTATGGAGTTTATCCAGCAAGCAGGCATGATGGAGGCAGTCGTTGAGGCGGGCTTCCAGTTTAAGAATGGTGCGGTGTTTGTTTGTGGCAACCGGCATACCGAGTTTTATTTTGAGGACAAATTTACCGATGGCATAGGTACTACATTCCAAGTGCAGCGGGGGCGGTTTGATAAAGTCTTGGCTGATGAGGCGGTGCGTATGGGGGTTGATATACACTGGCTTATGGACGTGGTGGCCACCGATTTTTCCGGTGAAAGACCCAAGCTTACCGTAAAAAACCAAGCGGGCGACACTTTATATTATGAGGCTGACTTTGTCTTGGATGCCAGCGGCTTTGGGCGCATTTTGCCGCGTTTGCTGGATTTGGAGTCGCCTTCTGGCTTTCCTGTCAGGCAGGCGGTGTTCGGCCATATTGAAGACCGCATTGAGGATGCCCAGTTTGACCGCAATAAAATTAGGGTGACTGTACATCCAGAACACGGCGACATTTGGTATTGGCTAATCCCATTCAGCAATGGCCGCAGCAGTGTGGGCGTGGTCGCCAAGCCGGAATTTTACCAAGCTTGGGGTGATGATTACGACCGGGCGTTACAGGACATTATCCAGCAAGACCAAAACTTGAGCCAGGTACTAAAAAACGCGGTGTTTGATGACAAAATCAACACCATCATTGGCTATTCGGCCAATGTCAAAAGTTTATTCGGTAAAGGCTATGCCTTATTAGGCAATGCCGGGGAGTTTTTGGACCCAGTATTTTCTTCTGGTGTGACCATTGCGATGAAATCAGCGGTATTGGCGGCGGACATCTTGGATCGGCAGTTTAAAAATGAACCGGTGGATTGGGAAAAAGATTATGCACTAGCTTTGCAGCGTGGTGTGGACACATTTAGGGTGTATGTGGATTCTTGGTATGACGGGCGCTTCCAGGATGTTATTTTCCATCAAAACCCCGACCCTGAAATTAAGGCAATGATCAGCTCAATTTTGGCAGGTTATGCATGGGATGAAAAAAACCCTTATGTGAAAAATGCGCGGGCGCGGTTTGATACCTTGGCTGAATTATGCCGTTAAGGACGGCCTTTACCTTTGCCTTTCTGTGCGCACTGTTAGGCGGGTGCGCCGCGCTAAATTTTGCCCCGCCCGAACTAATGCCCATGGCCGCACCTGAAGGCCCCAGTCGGCGCGTAGTGCAACAAATCAAGGTAGAATGGCCTGAGCATCAGGCCGCCTTGTTGGGTGTCATGGAATCGGATAAGAAACACATTGCCTTGGCGGGTTTAAGCAATGAGGGCTTCAGCTTATTTAACCTGAGCTATGACGGTAAAACGTTGGTGATGGATAAAAGCCCCTTGTTGCCTGATTCAGTGGCACCAGAATCCATCATCGCTGATTTGCAACTGGCCTTTTGGTCATTGGCTGCGATACAAAAAGGTTTGCAAGGCACGCCTTGGCGGCTGGAGTTTGATGATAAGCAACGGCGTTTATATTTCCAAGACCTCAAGATGGTTGATGTCAATTATGTAGTGCCCGATGCCGTTTGGCCAAAATCGGTTGAGCTGGTCAATTATCGCCAAAATTACCGTTTACACATCCAAACGATCAGTTATGAAGCTCTACCTGAATGACGTAGGTTTATTGTGTGCTTTAGGTAATTCCAAAGCGGAGGTTTTTCCCCGGCTGCTGGCAGGTGACAGGTCAGGCTTGGTTGAAACAGGGGGCTTTGGTTTGAACGGGCCTTTAATCCTAGGCCATGTTCAAGCTTGTTTGCCTGAATTAGACCCCAAACACCACTTTTACGATTGCCGTAATAACCAATTATTATTGGCTGCCTTAAGCCAGATACACCCAACAGTGGATGCTATGCTGGCCAAATTTGGCCCTAGCCGTGTAGGCATCGTGTTGGGCACTAGCACGTCCGGCGTAAGGAACACCGAGCTGGCTTTGGCCTATCAGGCCAAACACGGGGCTTTACCCGCACAATTTCATTATAAACAACAGCAAGTCGGTGCAGGCGCAGATTTTTTAGCGGCTTATTTAGGCATTACCGGCCCGGCGTACACCATTTCTACGGCCTGTTCCTCCAGTGGCAAAGCCTTTGCTTCGGCCCGAAGGTTGATTAACTTAGGTATCTGCGATGTGGTGATAGTGGGTGGGGCAGACAGCTTATGCCAATTTACCGTTAATGGATTTGCTGCCTTGGAGTCGCTTAGCACGGGTTTTTGCAAGCCGTTTGGCCAGCACCGTGACGGTATTAATATTGGTGAGGCGGCCAGTCTTTTTGTGTTGGGCAAAGAACCCGGCCCCGTAGAACTAAAAGGTATTGGTGCGAGCAGTGACGCCTACCATTTTTCCGCCCCGGATCCATCTGGGGCAGAGGTGGTCAGGGCTATGCAGCTAGCTTTGGATGAGGCCGGCATAAGCCCGGGTGATATTGATTACCTTAACCTGCATGGTACGGCTACGGTATTGAACGATGCCATGGAAAGCCAAGCTGTCCATGCTTTGTTTGGTGAGGAGGTGGCTGTCAGTTCCAGTAAAGGCATGACTGGCCATACCTTAGGTGCTGCCGCCGCTATGGAGTTGGCATTTTGCTGGCTGTTATTGGACAATAACGACCAACAAGGGGAGCTGATCCCCAACATTAATGATGACGACTACGACCCCACCATGCCGCCGTTGAATTGGGTCAAACAGGGCAGGGGTTTGGGGCGGCAAATTAACACCTGCCAAAGCAATTCGTTTGCTTTTGGCGGCAATAATCTTTCCATTGTGGTCGCCAGGGCATGATGGGCTTATCAGTTTAGTGTTTTCAACTTTCCAATAAACGCCGCAGACAAACTATGAACAAAACCATTTTAGTCACTGGCGCAAGCCGGGGCATAGGCAAGGCGATTGCCTTGTACCTCGCCAAACAAGGCTTTGACCTCGTTATCCATTGCCGTAGCCAGCGGCCACTCGCCGAACAAGTTGCCCTAGAAATTGAACAACTGGGGCAATCAGCCAGAATCTTACAGTTTGATATAGCCGATAGGGCGCAGTGCGCTGAACAATTAACCCAGGATATGGAAACCCACGGTGCTTACTACGGCGTGGTTTGTAATGCAGGTGTGACCGCTGACAACGCTTTTCCTTCGCTTACTGGCGAGCAATGGGACTCAGTGGTGCATACCAACTTGGACGGGTTTTATAATGTCCTGCAACCGATCGTCATGCCTATGGTTAGGCGCCGCAAACCAGGGCGCATTGTCACTTTGTCATCGGTTTCTGGCTTAATCGGCAACCGGGGGCAAGTCAATTACAGCGCTTCAAAGGCGGGCATTATCGGTGCGACGAAAGCACTGGCCTTGGAGCTGGCAAAGCGTGACATCACGGTTAATTGTGTGGCCCCAGGGCTTATTGATACGGATATGTTGGATGAATTGCCGCTGGATGAAATCAAGAAAATGATCCCTGCGCGTCGGGTGGGTAGCCCTAAAGAGGTGGCGGCAGCCGTCGCATTTTTGATGTCAGAGGACGCTGGCTATATTACACGGCAAGTCATTTCTGTTAATGGTGGGCTTTGCTGATAGGGTGGGCAAGGGCAGGGGGGCGAACAAAAAAAATGCGCCCTAAGGCGCATTTTTTGTGTCGTGCTACCAGCGTTTAGAACGTAATGGTCATGTCAGTGGAGAACAAGAATTGGTCAGACTTTTGGCCTACACCGGATGAGTTCACGTCAAACATTTTAGTTTGGCTGTCAGCCCAATCGTAGCGCACGTTGGGACGCAAGCTTAACCAAGTTTTTGGTTTCCAAGTCACACCCGCTGTAAATGCGTAGTAACTTGCTGCCGAACAGGTGGAAAGGTAGCTGGCCGCATAACTGGAGCCGGTGTTATCAGTGGCAGCAGCAACCCGGCCAGGTGAACAAACCCTAAAGCCGTTTTGGTCACGGAACCATTCGCCACGTAAACCCGCCACAATGGTGTCAGTAACATCATAAGTCAAATGGGTGTTGATGCCATACCATTGTGCATCAATCGCATTGGGTGTGGCTGTGGCATAATCGTAAGTGTTGTTGGCAAAACCATGATCATGTTGCACCATCAAGTGCATTTTGTCGGTAATGTTTTGCTTCAATACGATGCTATATAAAGACCAGTCTGAGCTGTTGGTTTCAGAGGTTGCACCATAAGTGCCCGCGACGTTCAAGGACGTGTTTTTGCTGGAGCTAGTCCAAGTTGCACCCATCAAACCTGCCCAATTGCCCAGCTGTTTATCCCAACCGCCATCCCAGCCGCCAGTGGCACTGCCAGTGATTACGCCGCCCATGACCGACCAATTGCTGTCTACAGCATAGTTACCCATCACACCAGTATGGGTGAACGGTTCGCCATATTGCATGGTATAAGCATGAGTGTAGAAAAAGTTATCGGGTGCAGGAACCGTTTCGTAGCCAATCGGCGTATAAAAATGGCCTGCCTTAACGTTTAAACCGTTACCAATTGGAATGTAAGCCTCCAAATAAGCTTGCGGCATGGCAAGGTCATAAAAGCGGTTATTGCTGTTGTTAAGTAAGCTTAAGTCCCATGTGCTGCGTTCCCTAGGGTTGGCGGTGTTCACGTCAAACGAGGGTACACCATACGCTTGGGTAAAAATGGAATCGGTACCGAACATTATGTCGAAACGGCCACCCACATCCCATTTGTCGCCTTCCGTTGCCACCGCCCGTTGAATATACATATTCAATTGGTTCAACTGGAATTCGGCAGAACGGTCACCAAAAGTCACAGGGCCGTTAAAATTGCTTTCAGGATCTGTGGCATTATAAGTAACGCCCGCATTCGCCCAGCCACCGATAACGACGCCAGCGTCTTTCAATGGTTTAGTTTCGTTCACGTCAAAACCAGTCAGCCCGGCTACCGCGCCAGCAGCCTCTACAGTTGGGATTCCCATTGTAATTGTTAAAAGACCACTCGCAGCCGCGATCATAATCGGGTATTTGCGTTTTGGTGTACTTTTCATTTTTATTCCCCTTGATGTTTAGATGGTGGGCAGTTTTATCGAGATTCCTGCACACAATATCGGCATAAGCACTGTAAATGAATTAGCAGGTACTGTGCCAAACTCCCGTGCTATTCAAAACAAGGGCTTACTGATGGTGCGCAACGCTTACAAGTGAATTAACGGGCTATGTTGGTGCAACTTAAGTAATAGAGCGTACCAAATCTGTGCGGCGTTTCATTTTTGTTGTAAATTAACAAATCCAACTAGGCGCTGGTTATGATAAGCGCCCACTTTATGGGCCACGTAAGTCACTACAGGCGTTAGGTGCTGATATTCATGGCATTAAGCCTCTTTTGGCTGCGCACAAATACAGGGCGATTGCTGTGTGTCGTTTTTTTAGTGGCTAAGCCAGCAAAAAAAATGGTATCTTTATACCGTTTAGCGAAAAACACTGATCTTAAAATAACAAATCTCAGGAGACGCATTAATGTCTGTAAGCAAAGTATTAAAAATGATTGAAGAAAACGACGTAAAATTTGTCGATTTTCGTTTTTGTGACACCCGTGGTAAAGAACAGCATGTTACGTTCCCTGCCCACTCGATTGATGAAGACACTTTTGAAGAAGGCAATATGTTCGACGGTTCTTCAGTGGCCGGTTGGAAACATATCAACGAATCTGACATGATTTTGATGCCTGATGCATCAACAGCCGTTATGGATCCTTTCTTTGATGACAACACAATGATCTTGCGTTGCGACATCATTGAACCAAAAAACATGCAAGGTTATGAGCGTGACCCACGTTCTTTGGCTAAACGTGCCGAAGCCTATTTAATCTCAACTGGCATTGCTGACACCGCATTCTTTGGCCCAGAAAACGAATTCTTCATTTTTGATGATGTCCGTTGGGGCACAGACATGAGCGGCTCTTTCTACAAAGTCGATTCAGAAGAAGCGGGCTGGAACTCAGAAAAAGTCTATCCTGATGGCAACACTGGCCATCGTCCTGGCGTAAAAGGTGGTTATTTCCCTGTACCACCGGTTGATTCATTCCAAGACATGCGTTCTGCCATGTGTTTGACCCTTGAAGAAATGGGCATGGTCACTGAAGTTCACCACCACGAAGTGGCGACTGCGGGCCAATGTGAAATTGGCGTACGCTTCAATACCTTGGTTAAAAAAGCTGACGAAGTGTTGGAACTTAAATATGTTATTGCCAACATCGCCCATGCGTATGGCAAAACAGCCACCTTTATGCCTAAACCATTGGTAGGTGACAACGGCAGCGGTATGCACGTGCACCAATCTTTGGCGAAAGACGGCGTCAACCTGTTCACAGGTGATTTGTACGGCGGCTTGTCAGAAACTGCGTTGTTCTACATCGGCGGTATCATTAAACATGCGCGTGCATTGAACGCCTTCACCAATGCCTCAACCAACAGCTACAAACGTTTAGTACCTGGCTTTGAAGCGCCTGTTATGTTGGCTTATTCTGCCCGTAACCGTTCAGCATCTATCCGTATTCCTTTTGTCAACAACCCAAAAGGCCGTCGTATCGAAGTGCGTTTTCCTGACTCAACAGCAAACCCTTACTTGGCTTTTTCTGCCATGTTAATGGCTGGCCTTGACGGCATCCAAAACAAGATCCATCCAGGTGAGGCGATGGACAAAGACTTGTATGATTTGCCAGCTGAAGAAGCCAACAACATCCCACAAGTTTGCCACGCATTTGACCAAGCATTAGACGCGCTGAACAATGACCGTGACTTCTTAAAACGTGGCGGTGTATTCACTGACGACGTGATTGACGGCTATATTGCCTTGAAAATGGAAGAAGTCACACGCATCCGTATGAGCACACACCCTGTAGAATACGACATGTATTACAGCTTGTAAGGGTTAAGCCTGTTCCAGGCAAACCTGCTTAGCAGCCCCAAGACCCCGCAAGCCATCGGCTTAGCGGGGTTTTTTGTTCCCAGATGCCTTCCATCACGGTAATGCTGGCAAATGTCATTATGTCGACGTCCAACTGTGCCAAATCCAAGTTCATCCGAAGCATTACTTTACAATGCCAAAAATACGGATTAAATCAATCAGCACATAACTTCGCATAATGTATATTATGTTAAATAACATTATTGTAACCCTAATTTTTAAGGCCAGTCACCCCCCCTAAAACAGCGGCTTTACTTTCTTTAATGTAAAACCGCTATGAAGGCTTTTTAGCTATTCGACCGTAAAAAAGCCTCAAACATCAACAAAGACCAAATGGCTGAACTGTAATCGCGTAAACCACTTTGATGTTGATTGACGATGTGCTCCAAAAATGTGGTGTTAAATAAACCGCATTGGGTCATGGTTTCGCCCAATAATGCTACACGCACTTTGTTCTTTAACGGGCCTTTAAACCACGCTGACAACGGCACGGAAAAACCCATTTTTGGCCGATATAAAATATCGTTAGGCAAATAATTTTCCAGTGACTTTTTAAAGATGTATTTACCTTCGCGGCCTTTGAGCTTCATGTCCGGTTGCAATCCAGCCATCCATTCCACGAGCTGATGGTCAAGTAACGGCACCCTTACTTCCAAAGCATGGGCCATACTGGCCCTGTCAACCTTGGTCAGAATATCACCAGGCAAATAGGTTTTAATATCCAGGTATTGCACCATCGACAACGGACTGTCTGTGGGTGCGTTATCCAGATATTTCCTAAATACATCTACGGCCTGATAACCTTGTAAATCACTTTTTAACTGGTCGCTGAACAATTTGCCACGGATTTCGTTGGATAGCACTGAAACGCTATGGAAATAGCCTTCCATGGAATCACGGGCTATTGATTCAAAAGTGGATTTTGCCCTGAAAATCTTCGGCGCCCAATCGGCTTTTGGATAAACCTGTCCAAGTAAACCAAACACTGGCTTTCTGATGCTATCGGGTAGCCATGAGCGCATTTGTTCTTCATAGGTATGCCAGCGATAACGCCGGTATCCGGCCAAATTTTCGTCACCGCCATCGCCGGAAAGCACAACTGTCACCTGTTTTTTAGCCAGCTCACACACCCGATAAGTGGGTAATGCTGAACTGTCGGCATAAGGTTCATCATAAAGCGCGGCCAATTGGTCAATCAAGCTAAAATCATCAGGATCCACCTGTTCAACGCGATGGGCGGTATGGTAGCGCTCGGCCACTTGTGCGGCAAATTTTGACTCATTAAATGCCGGGTCGCCAAAGGAAATCGAACAAGTATTGACCGGGTCAGGTGATAATCCAGCCATCATGGCGACAACCGCACTGGAATCGACGCCTCCCGATAAAAATGCCCCTAATGGCACGTCAGCGACCATCCTTATTTTAACGGCTTCACGCAAACGTTCGATGAGCTCTTCTCCCGTTGCACGTTCATCTTGTGCAGGACGTGGGGTAAATTTTACGTCCCAATATTGCCGTGGCTGATAGGATTTGGCACCGTGCTTAATGCTTAGGCAATAGCCGGGTTCCAATTTATGGACATTCTTATAAATGGTTTTAGGGTCAGGGATGTAGCCGAATCCAAAATAATCTTCAATCGCGGTAGGATCAAATGTTTTGGGCAATTCAGGATGCACTTTAAGCGATTTTAATTCCGAACCAAAAATAAATTGGCCATTGGCAAGTTCGGCATAATAAAGTGGTTTTACCCCCAAACGGTCCCGTGCCAGAAACAATGTTTGCTGTTCCCTGTCCCATATCGCGAAAGCAAACATACCCCGCAACCTTTCGACACATGACTCACCCCAGGCCTGCCACGCATATAAAATGACCTCGGTGTCACAATGGGTCTGAAAGAAAAATCCCAGCGCTTCCAATTCTTTTCTTAATTCAGGAAAATTGTAGACTTCGCCGTTATAGGTTAGCACGACGTTTTTATCACGGCTAACCATAGGCTGCTGACCGCTGGCAAGATCAATAATTGATAAGCGCCGATGTCCGAAACCCAAACCAGCCTCAGTATGCAGGCCACCTTCATCAGGGCCGCGGTGAAATTGGCTCTCGTTCATTAGGGAAAGCAAATCCCGGTTTATTTCCCGCTTTTCTCTTATATCGAAGATGCCTACAATTCCACACATAGCTATTTATTTTTCCTAATTAAATGGGTTTTTTATTGATATTGGCGATTTGTTAATAGCGGACAGGACAAAAATCCTGCTGCTTTACTATGCCATTCATGCGTTTTTGACTTAGCTGGCAGGTAGGGCAACCAAAAGAAATTGTAGCGCCCTCCCCTGATGGGTTCATTCTTCTTGAATTAATCTGATTAACCCATTCACATTGTGTTCCCAGTTATAGTTGGCTTTTACATAGGCCCGATTAGCGCTTAACACTGTGGAGATTGGGCCACTACCCAGCAATCTATCAATTTGCTGGGCCATGATGGCCGCGTCATCAACCACTACCACGGCGAGGCTATCATTAAAAGGGATGCCTTCCATTGCGGCGTAGGTTGCAACGACCTGTTTAGCCATCGCCATCGCCTCCAACACTTTATTTTGGATGCCTCTGGCAATCCTCAGAGGGGCAACGGCTATTGTGGCATGGGCGACATAAGGCCTCACATCATCAACAAAACCCGTCACCACAATATTCTGATTGTTTCTTGCTAGATCTTCGACTTCTTTGCTTGGTTTTGACCCTACGATATAAAACTTTATTGCCGGGTGATTTATCAATATCTGAGGAAAAACGTCATGGGCAAACCAAACAACCGCATCTACATTAGGCCAATAATCCATTGCACCAGTAAACACCAAGGCTTGCTGACCTTCACTATACGGCGAAGAAAATTTAAGGTCAGGTGAAAAATGGTCTATATCAATACCATTATTGATATGACCTATTTTTTCACTTAAGTTGGGGGCAAGGCGTTTAAATAACGCGGCTTCAGCTTCAGACACAAACAAACTGGCTTTGGTCTGCCCCGCCACCTTTATTTCGTAATCAAGTAAGCATTTAGATTCCCGTTGGTAAATCCAACGGGTTATGCCATGTTTTTTGTCCGCATACTGCCGCCATTTGTCTGAATCGACATCCACAAAATCAACGATGACTTCTATGCCATCCTGGAGTAATGGCATTACGAACTGCATCATCGCCGATGAAAAAACCAGCACTTTCTTTATGCCGTGGGTTTTGATTGTTTGGCTAACCCAATCCTGCATGGACTGGCTTTTATAGTAGGGCAAACTTAATGCTTCACCTGTTAGAAAACCTTGTAGGCATTTTATTTTGGCCTGAAACGGCTTAAGTTCCAAAATATGGGTTTCCACACACAAGCCATCCAGTTTCCCGGCATATTGCCAATCGCTAGGGTCATCAATAAAAGTCCCCAAGTACACATCATATTCCGATGCCAAATATTTTAAAAAATGATAAGAGCGGATTTTATCGCCTTTATTGGGGGGATACGGAATCCGGTGCGTCAAATAAAGCAGTTTGTCCATAATGGGTTCTGTGTGATGACTAGTTAAACTGGTAGGGCTAGCCTAAATCTTTTGATAACCAAGGCCCTATAATCTGGCTTACCGATAATGGCAAACGTTTCCAAGCGGCGATGAATAGTTTGTACTTGGGGTTTAGGGGATTGATATCCGGCATAGAATGGGCCTTAACCAAATGATACTCATAAAATAAAGGTTGGGGTATAAACCCCCAGTTTTTTTTAAAACTGTATGAGCCTGTGCCAATTTTGCTACGCCCATAATCGAATATTTTAATGCCCTTTTCCACTGCTCGGCGCATGACTTCCCAATACATAAAGTCATTGCCTTTCAGATCCCTGGCCAAATCCGTCCCGCCACCATAGTAAGGTAATATTTCATCTTTAAAATAAAAGCTCATGACACTTGCCACTACTTGGCCTTGATGCTCGACTGTCAAAATTTCACATTTATCGGCAAAAACATCCTTAAGGGTCTGAAAATATTTTTTGGAAAACACCGGCGTGCCTAAATTCCTGACACTTTCGGAATAAGCCTGATAAAGCCTATCGATATTTTCATCAATTACGCTGCTTAATCCCGCCTCTATCCCTTTTCTCACAACCGCCCGCTGTTTTCTAGGGATAGCCAAAAAATTTTTTTCCACATCAGCATCCAATTCCTTTCTGAATGTCACATAAAGGTCTTTGTGGGGACGCTCTGGCGTTTTTTGCACCAGATTCCTCATTTCTAGGCAATCAACCCCCAACTCTTCAGCCAAACGGCAGGCTTCTTTATCTAGCTCAAGATAAGATTGTTCATCGCTGGCAACAACGCCACCGTAAACACAAGGCGCAATTGAAACCAAATTATTACCAAACAACAAACTGTTGATGTGCACCAAAGGCAAAATACCTGATATTTCCCCTTCATTTTCGACATAGAGGAAATAAGTTTTGTGCCCGAAGGATTTTTCAATGATTTCTTTCCATCCTGCCCGATGAAAAAAAGTTGCATCGGGTCTAGCCTGGACAAAATTGTCCCAACGTAAAAGGTTTGCCTCATCCAGTGTTTTTATCATGCTTCATAATCCTATTCGTTAATTTGGAAAACATTTTCCATAGTGTCCCAGTTAAAATCTACCAACAGTTTATTGATCCGATGTTCCATCCGATTAAGGTTGAGATAATGCCGAAACCGAGTTTTAAAGCTGAGCCCTTGTTGGCGGGGTTGTTCAGGGTCAATTTCCCATGGGTGGAAATAAAAAATAGCCGATTGGCCTTCTTGCTGGTTCACCCGGTTAAATGCCCATTTTGATAGGGCATAAGGATAAAACCTAAAAAACCCCCCTCCCCCGCAAGGCAGGTTCTTATCACCTAGGCGGATCGTGGTAATGGGTATTTCTTTGAACGGATTGTTTTCTATGGGTTCATACAGGAATCGTGGTGCATCGGGCATCCCATATAAATCATGTTTTACGGGGTAGATGCTGGAGCTGTATTTAAACCCAAGCTCCTGCAGAACGTCTAAAGCCCAAAGATTGTTTGCGCCTATCGAATAGCTGGCGGCACGATAACCCTTTACTGGCTTGCCACTTAGATCCTCCAAGATAACTTTGGCCTTGGCAACATCACTACGGAATTGATCGGGGGTTTGCTCAGTAACCCTGATATGTTCATATCCATGACAAGCGAGTTCATGTCCATCATTTACGATCCTGGCTATCAAGCCAGGATACCGCTCAGCAACCCAACCCAAGGTAAAAAAAGTGGCTTTTACCCCCTTGTCAGCAAATAAATCCAGTATTTTATGGGTGTTCTTTTCAACCCTATGCGGAAGGCCGTCCCATTGGCTTTTGTTAATATAGGGTTCGAATGCCGACACTTGGAAATAATCTTCCACATCGACGGTCATAGCATTTTTTTGGGGCATGGTAACTTCCTGGGCGTAGGGCTTATTGGGAATTGATATAAACCATTGTTGGACATGTAGGTGTTAAAAACATTTTCCGGGAGTAAAACCGTTTGGCGTTAACATCGCTTATGCTTCTACAATTGCCCTTTATTTTCTAAGAGCTCCGTAAAAACATCTTCAATTATTAATTGTCACCCATAATAATGATGCTGCAATTGTCATTATGACTTTAAGATGAGTGAATCACCCGCCATTCCGGCATCTATGATGGAATGACAAATCATACAGCCATAATGAGAACTGCTGATGCGGATACACGAACAATTAATCTGGAAATGCTAGAATCTCATGGTTAAGGTGGCTGTTGCCCTATTTTCTTGATAGTCATTTGAAAATCCATTCTCTTGTATAAATGCCCCCGTATTTTGCCCAGAGGTTTGGCTGATATGCCGGAAATCCAGTATGCCAGACAGCCTAGAGGTTATGGCGCTATTCACGCCGATGGCGAGGGTATAATAATTGCTGTTATTGCTTAGGCCTTGGGAATCGATTTTTTGCCACTGGGGAGTAAAATACGCGCTAGTTTTATTGGCAAACATCCAATTCCACGTGCCGCTTACCCCGATCATTTTTTGGCTATCGCCACTGTTTTGATAATCATAAGTTTGCTCATAAGCATTTGCACTGAAGGTACTTTTACCGGTAGCGAAAGACGCTGACAGATTCCATCTTTTTGTAACGATCACCTCATCATTTAAGTTTGGGTTAGTCAGTAGGTCTACATTTTGATCGGTGTTGTTAAACGAGTTCTGGTTCGACAAAATTTGGTTTTGCGATAATATTTGTTGCGATGTGGTTGTGGTGTTAATGTGTGTGATAGACCACGTTGACCTTCTTGTCGTGTAATTTAACGCTGTTGTCCAATTTGATCCAGAATTACCGCCACCATTCCCACCAGAGTATTGTCCAAAATTAGTGCCGACAGCATTGTTGCTATACGTGACTGTCCACTGAAGGCGCTGGAATGGGGAAACGTAAACGGTGATATAGCTATTGTTACCTGCCCCAACAGCAACGCTATATCGCTGGCTGGGCCGCCATTGTCCGCCAAAGGTGTAATAGAAGTCATTACTGTTGCTCTGGCTTGTCGTCTGGTAATTGTTGTTACTATAGCCGCCTTGGGCAAAAACACTAAACTTTTGGTTTATAGACGTGCTAACCATTGCATTGGTATTCTGAAAACTGACATTCGGGGAATTAATTCGTTGGTTTTCGGAGTTGTTAAAAGTTACGTTCCAATTAACACGTTGAAAATAAGAGCCGCTGCTTAGGCCTAGGGTCTCTGACAGATTGACAGAGTCTGACAGCGTATTTGT
This sequence comes from Methylococcales bacterium, assembly GCA_026399075.1. Taxonomy (GTDB): domain Bacteria; phylum Pseudomonadota; class Gammaproteobacteria; order Methylococcales; family Methylomonadaceae; genus Methylobacter_C. The sequence continues at coordinate 58,012 of JAPLRR010000068.1, read as the reverse complement.
TGCGTTGTTTGATTGGGAGTTGCTATCATTGCCTCCGCTGGTTGCAACGGAATTAATATTAACCCTAACGTTCCCATTGGCATAATTTGCAAAACGGGGTGTCCAGTAAGGCGACAAACTAAAGTTGTAGACATTCGCTCTGTTCGCTGACCCATTTATGTTGTCAGCGCCTATTCGATTATTGTTGATGTTTTGTTGGCTAATTGAACTGTTGGTATTTAAGAATAATTTATTCTGAATAAATATATTTTGGGAAGAAGACTGCAATTGGTTATTCGTAGTTAGGTTGCCATCACCACCCGCATTATATAAATTCTGCATACGGTAATTTAAATTGAGTGTTGATCGTGGCGATTGCCCATTAATCAAAACTCCGGGGTTAACCGCAGTGACAAAAGCGCTTTTTTCTTGGCCAGATTGGGCCAGATTGATATTGTCAGAATAAATTTCCTGCCCCTGAAGGAAAGGGTTTAGTGTCCAAGTTAGCGCATTAGACTGGGTGTAATAAAACAGAACATAAACACTGGCAACTTTAGCAATCAATGAAGAGGTGGAAACTGGCCTAGCCTTTTCTCGATTTAGGTGGGTCGAAACGGTCGATTGTATTTTCATGTTTCAGCTAAATACGAATAGAGGTGCATAATCTATGATCAATTTATAATTTAGTGCTTGGATTTGAAGCTGTAATTCGACCCGCTAAATATCTATAAAGACAGTTTGCCAGAAATCACAAACAATCAAGCTTCAAGAATTAGTTTTACTTTATCGTGCAGTATTTTTATAGTCAAGAAGCCTAGTTAGTGAAACTGTATGCTATGAAATATACGGTTAACCTATTTTCTTTTAGCCGCCCCGTATCAGGGGCCGTATTGTCCATAACCGTAACCATATCCATAATAATTACCGTCAACAATAACATTTGACTTATTAAACACAGCTAGAACCACATCACAGGCAGATAATTTTTCTACTGACTCCATGACAACACTTTGCAGCGTTTTTTCGGCTTCTACGACCAACACAACCTGCCCCACTAACTTGGCTAAAATCTGACCTTGAGTGGCCGCCATTAAAGGCGGTGAGTCAAAAATCACCAACGTGTTGGGGTTTTTACTTAATTCTTCAATTAACCTAGACATTTTGTTGCTGGCGAGCAGTTCAGTCGAGTGTCTATGTAAAGATCCGGATGGGACAATGCAAAGACCTGGCATACTGGTGCTAAGGATGATGTCAGAAAAAGAAAGGTCATCCCTATCCAAGAAGTCAATCAACCCAGGTTCAGACTTGATTCCCAACACCCTTGAAATTGAGGGCCTAGCAACATCAGCGTCTATCAATAACACCTGTTTGTCACGCTCATTCGCAATACTCAAGGCAAGATTAATCGCTGTGAATGTTTTTCCTTCGCCCGGAAGGCTACTGGTTATCAAGATCAGATTGGCCCTGGCAATGCCCTCACTGCCTTTTCCAAAGGCGTTGCCAACCAACGGCCGCTTTATATTCCTGTATTCCTCGACAGCTAAAGTATTAGAATCGCCTGGCGATATATAACCCAACTCGCCCAAATGTGACCAATCAATGTCAGCCATTTGTTTGGCTGTTGCTACAAAATCAATAATAAAATCATCGGGGTTGTGTTGATCCTTGACAAGGTCAACCGAAAAAGCAGCGGGATTATTTATTTGCTGCCTTTCATTGTTAGGTGTGTTTAATGTATTTCCAATGATAGTCATTTATACCTCTTCTGGATTATCAATGAATTTTTTGAAACAAGTAGGCCAAATTGAGCTGTTTTATTTCTAAAAAGTCAACAGTCATAAAGCCAACATATATTATCAACAATCCAATAGTAGTAATGCTGTAGCTAAGCGCAGCTTTTCTATTTGCTATAGTTTGTGCGACACTGGGTTTCAGCGAAACATTACCCAATATCGGTAATCCAGTAATTTGCCGTAGTTGTGATACTGACATTATTGTAGGCCTGATAAGGTAAAGTAAAAAGGCAACGGCCCAACCAAATAGGACCCCTAAAATTAATACCCCCGAATATAAAAGTTTACGTTTAGGCGAAGATGGTTGTAAGGGTGTATTAGGGGCATCAGCAAGTTTAAATTTTAAAGCCTCTGCCTGGATATCAACCTTTTCTGACATTGCCGCAGTTTCCTTGCTTAACAGTAATCTTTCATAATTTGATTTTATTGCCGCATAGTCCCTATTTAAATTTTCAATTTCAGTCTCTATTGAGAGTCTGGCATTTAGTTCCTCTTGTGCTTTTTGCAAACGAGCTTGAAAGGTTTCAATTCGTGAATTAATCGACGAAATAGTAGCATCTGCCTCATTGAGGGCAATCTTGATAGATTGTATGTAGGGGTTCGTCAGCACCCCCGTTTCAAGCCCTCCAGCTTCCTCCACATTTGCCTGTTTTTGGGAATTTCGCCCCTGCATTTTTTTGATGGTTTTATTGATATAAACGATATCAGGATGGTTCTCTGTATATTTGATCAAGAGCTCTTCTTTCCTTTGCTTAAGCAGCGCAATTTGGGGGTCATCAAGCGCACTGCTAGTCCCCGTTGCGTCCCCCCATTCATCTTCTTCCTCATCCCCAGATGTTAGGGCTTCAGTTAATTGTGATTTTAGTGCATCTTTCCTTGACATGGCTTCCTTTAAGGCCAGCTTTGCATCTTCAATTTGTGATGTGATGTCCTGAATTTTGGCAATTTGACCACCCGCACCGCCACCCTCACCCGGCAATAAGCCTAAATTAGCCCGCTTAAAATTTTCCCGTGCTTTTTCCCCGTTACGCAACCGCATTTCATATTCTTGTATTTGTTCGTCAATAAAGCGCTGGGCGCTATCTGTGCTGCCTAGGGTAGATAACTGGGTCTGTTCAGAAAAAACAGTTAACACGGCTTGCACCACATTTTTGGCTTCATTTGGGCTGTTAGCTTCATAGGTGATGGTAAACATATCGTCAGCCCCCCCCGCTATATGTATCGAACTTTTTAAACCCGCAATCAGTTTCTCTTGCTCAATGGCGGTAATTGAGGCTTTACCAATATCTGATAACCTAATTATTTGTTCGAGATTACCTTTAGTAAACATCAATTGTTGCATGACACGTAGCAACCCCCTTACGTCAGTATCAATCGTCATGCCTGACAGCAAGGGTTGCAACATACTTCTAGTATCAACATGAACTTTGGCTTCAGAAGTGTATTTATTGGGCATCGAGGAAACAAATAACCAGCCACCTACGCATATTACCCAGGCGATGATTATAGCTACCCATTTATATTTTAATGCGCCTTTTAAATAAGAAAGAATTTCATATAACTGATCTTGCATATAGGTATACTTGCCTTGTTTAACATTACAAACTTAATTCTAATATCCCAAAGTTAAAAAAACGATTCAGGTATTATTAATATGTCGCCGGGTAAAATTTTTACGTTCGCCGTTAAATCAGCATCATCAACCAAGTCATCTATCCTTACTCCAAAATGTTGGGGTTCACCGTCGATATTGCGGATAATGCTAGCCCTATTGCCGTCAGCATATTGCCCTAAACCACCAATCTGTATGACCAAATCTAGCAAAGTCATATCTTTTTTATAGGGGAATGCCTTGGCTGAATAATGGGCCGATCCACCGCCACCGCCACCGCCACCGCCACTGCCGCCACTGCCGCCCCCTGAAGACCCACCTCCCCCACTCAATTGGCCTATCACTCTTATTTGCTGGCTAAAAACTCCCTGTCCTCCTGCAAGCATAATCACAACTTGCGGATCACGGACATATTTAGCCAGTTTTTTTTCCATTAATCTGGCTAATTGGGAGGGTGTTTTTCCACTGGCCAACAAATCTTCAGCTAATGGAATGGTGATTTTACCATCCGGACGGACTGTTGCCGTTGTTGAAATATCTGGGTTTCCCCAGACAAAAATTGTTACACTGTCGCCAGGGCCTATAATATAAGTGTAATCAGATGGAATTATAGCATCATCCTCTTGGCTCAACGGAGGGTATCCGCAACCAGAGGCCAGCAAGACAAGCATATAAAAGAACCATTTCATTTTCTTTAAAAACCCCACCTGTTTATCCTCGGCCAACATTTCTACATAAAATGCTTAGATCATATCCATGACCAGTTAAAGTCGCCATAAAGAAATTCCTTCCGGGACACCATTTCTATCTAACTTGCCTTTAACATCAATAACAGCACCGACATTATTTTCCAGCAAACCGCTTATATAAGCCCAATTTTTATCCATAAAATATTGGTGCGGAACTGCTAGCATTACAGCATGGGCGGGTTCTAAACCATTCTCATCCGCTATTAAGTGGATGTTGTATTCTTCTTGAATTTCATGGCCATCAGCCATAGGGTCAAAGACTTGCACTTGAATACCATAATCCAGTAACTCCCTAACAATATCAATAACACGGGTGTTTCTTATGTCCGGGACGTTTTCTTTAAATGTAAACCCTAGAATAGTCACAACACTACCTTTAACGCATTTTCCAGCCTTAATAAGTTCTTTGATGGTTTGCAAAGCAATAAAAGAACCCATGCTGTCATTGATGCTACGGCCCGACAAAATGACTTGTGGTGTGTATCCTAATACGGTTGCCTTATAGGTAAGGTAATAAGGGTCAACACCTATACAATGGCCACCAACCAAGCCCGGATCAAAGGGTAAAAAATTCCATTTTGATGATGCTGCGGCCAGTACATCGCGTGTATCTATATCCATTTTATTAAAAATCAAGGCCAGTTCGTTCATTAACGAAATGTTTAAATCGCGCTGGGTATTTTCAATCACTTTTGCCGCTTCAGCCACTTTTATTGTGGCGGCTTTATGTACACCAGCAGTAACAACTGACTGATAAACAGCAGCCACTACATTTAAGGTTTCTGATGTATCACCAGACACAACTTTTATTATAGTTTTAAAAGTGTGTACCTTGTCGCCTGGGTTAATGCGTTCCGGTGAATATCCCACATTAAAATCCGTGCCCCAAACAAGCCCCGATTCATGTTCAAGAACTGGAATGCATTCCTCCTCAGTAGCGCCTGGATAGACTGTGGATTCATAAACAACGATATCCCCTTTCTTTAATTGCCTACCCACGGTTCTTGACGCACTAATGACTGGCGATAAGTCAGGTTGCTTGGCATTATTGACCGGTGTTGGTACGGCAATGATATGAAAATCCGCCTGTTTCAAATCGCCCGCATCACAAGTAAAGAGGATGTCTGTAGCGGCTAAATCTTCTGCATCCACTTCGTTAGTACGATCTATTCCATTCTTTAACTCTTCAATACGGCATTGGTTTATGTCAAAACCAATGACGCGCTGTTTTTTTCCAAACTCAACCGAGACGGGAAGGCCAACGTAACCCAAACCAACAACTGAAATCTTCCTGCCATGATTACTCATCGTACGATCCTATAAAAGTGCGAATACCATTCAACAAAATTACTAATGCCTTTTTGTAGGGGCGTCCCGGGCTTATAACCTAAGTCATTTGCTAAATCAGATACATCTGCATAAGTATCTGGGACATCTCCAGGTTGCAAAGGCAAAAAGTTTTTAGCGGCTTCTATGCCTAAACAATTTTCTAGTGTCTCAATAAACGTCAGCAAATTTACCGGATTATTGTTGCCAATGTTATAAATTCGATAAGGTGCCAAACTAGTGCCTGGATCTGGTTTTGCACCATCCCAGCCCTCACTGGCTGCTGCCGGTTTATCAATAACCCGCATCACACCTTCGACAATATCGTCGATGTAAGTAAAATCCCTTCGATGGTTTCCATAGTTAAAAACATCTATCGGTTTTCCTTCAAGGATATTGCGGGTAAACATAAATAATGACATATCGGGTCTACCCCAAGGGCCATAAACAGTAAAAAAGCGTAAGCCCGTTGTCGGCAGATTGTATAGGTGGCTATAGGTGTGTGCCATTAGCTCATTTGCTTTTTTTGTGGCAGCATAGAGTGAAACAGGGTGGTCAACATTATCATGGACAGAAAAAGGCATATTAGTATTGGCCCCATAAACTGAACTTGATGAGGCATACGCCAAATGCTCCACACCATTATGCCTACATCCTTCCAATATGTTCATAAACCCAATTATATTAGAATCTATATAAGCGTGGGGGTTTGTTATTGAATATCTAACACCAGCCTGTGCCGCCAGATGGATTACCCTTTGAAATTTTTCATCCTTAAAGAGCGTTTCTGTAGCGGACTTGTCAGAAATCTCAAGCTTTATAAATTTAAATTGCTTATAGTCTTTTAGGCGCTCTAACCTTGCCAATTTTAAATTTACGTCATAATAATCATTCAGGTTATCAATGCCTACGACTTCATCCCCGCGCTCCAACAAGCGAATGCTCAATGCTGAACCTATAAATCCAGCAGCTCCCGTTACCAATATCTTCAAAATATGACCCTCAAGTAATTAATTTACTAACAATCAATTGCCTCTAGTTTTAGCAATAATTTCAGCCAACAAGGTTTCGGCTGATTTTTTATCTGGAAAGGAATTATTTTTCGCCCCTAATGCAATTGCTTGATTAATCTCATTGATTGCGGAACTGTTATTCCCGTTTTTATAATGGGCTACACCTAAATGATATCTAAATATCGCGACATCAGGGGAAGCCACTATAATCTGATTTAGCAACTTTAACCCCTCGCTCACGTTACCTTGTTTAATAAGTGCCCAAGCATAGGTATCTTTATAATAAGGTTGACTTGAGTCCTTAAACCGTTGGGAAAGTTCAACGGCTTTTGTTAGTTTTTCTTCGCTTGCATAATGTTCACTTAAGACTACCGCTAAGCTATTGATGGCGATATCCAAATTGGGGTTTTTGCTGATCAATGCCTCATATTGGATGACAGCAGAATCGTAATCACCAATTTCTTCATACAAAAACGCCAATGACAGGCCTAATTTAATGTTTTCCGGGTTCGCTTTAAGCCCGTCAAGATAAACATCAATAGCCCCAGTGTTGTTTTTTGCGGCCAATTTAGTGTTCGCCAATAAAACATATAATTGTGGCGTTTTAGGGTTGTCTTTAATCAATTTTGAAAGCAACTCCACCCCTTTATCTAACTTACTGTCCATTAGGTACAAATCACCCAGTAGCATTCCAGCTGAAAGATTCTGCGGATTTTTGCCCAAGATATTTTCCAAAAAAGCAATCATTTCAGCACGTTTATGGAGTTTCTCGTAACAGCGGGCCATATTCCCTAAGGCCTCACTATTTTCCGGAAACTTACTGAGTAATTCTTTATAAATTTCAATTGCCTTAGGATAGTTTTCTTGGTCTTGATAAACTTTCCCCAGTAAATATCTCGCTATATCGTTTGCGAGCGGATTGGGTAAGTTTGCAATTTTTTGTATGTTAGCCTTGGCAGCTTCCCAGTCATGTTCAAACAAATTTGCATTGGCCAACTTCTCAAGCAAAACAATATTATCAGGCATTAAGGTTAATGCCCTTTCAAGCATTTGCTTGGCTGAATTGACATCCTTTGCTTGCATGGCTTTTTCTAAGAGGTAACTTAACGCTTGGATATTGGCTGGGTTTGCCTCAAGGGCGTTTATGTAAAGCTTATCGGCAAGCTTTTTGTCACCTTTTAATAAATATGTCTCGCCAAGCAACATGTTCGCTTCTTCGGATTGCCCCTTACTCCAGACCACCTTGTTTAGCAAGGTGATTGCTTGATCATATTGCTCTTTTATGATGAAAAGTTTTGCTTGTAAAATTACAGCCTCATCGTAACTTGAGTTTTCCGCCAAGATTTTATCGACAATCGTTTTAACACCTTCATAATCTTTATTGTTAAGGGCGATTTTGGCTAACAGTATTTTTGCGGACAAGCCTGGAGGGGTGTTTTCTTCTAATTCAATAACCCGATTGAGTGTGCTTTTGGCCATTTTAATGTTATTCCGGCCAACCATCCACTTTGCCAACTCAAGCAGTATCCGTGCTTGATCTTTGTGTTGTCCAGTAAATTCAAGGTATTTTTCATCAACACTTTCAGGCGCTGTCGCCGTTAAAAAATCCAGCATCACTAAGATATGTTGGACATTATTGGGCTCACCCTCGATAAGCCCAGCCAACAGTTTTTCGGCATCTTTTATCTTACCGGCCTGCACATAAATTTTTGCCAAGGTAATTTTAAAATCTTGATTTTCAGGGTGTGCAACCACAAGTTTTTCAAAGTCTTCCATGATGGCAGTTATATTTTGGGACTTTGCATGCACACGGATCTTAAAAAAATCTAAGCTAAGATTGTCTTCATCAGATTTTTTAGCAGCTTCAATTAAAGCCAATGCCTTAGGGTAATCTTCCCTTTCCATGTAAATTAAAGCCTTTAATGACAAGGCGTCCGAATGGTTAGGTTCGACCTTTAAAATATTTTCAATGATGGCCAATGCTTCATCTTGTTTCTTTTGCTTAATAAGGACTGAAGCCTTTAATGCCCATGCTTCCCGGTTCTTAGGGTCATCCTTTAAAACCGAGTCTGCTTGGCTCATTGCGGCATCGTTCTCACCAAACAATAACTGCACTTTTCCGAGTTTAATTCTGGCATCTTTATACGTTGGGGCCAATTCAACTGTCTTTAACAAATTGCCTTTCATTTCCCGGAACTGTTTTTCTTTTTCGTTCAGTAAAGCCATATAATAATAAGTTTCGGCACTTTCCTTACCAGACTGCGTAGCTGTTTTCATCTCAAGCTTGGCTTTTTCAAATTCCCCTGAATTGATGTATTCGGCACTTTTTTGCAAATGTTCATTTGAATCCTCTTCTTTGTCACATCCACTGAGCAGCAGTAGGCTTGAAAGAATCGAAAATAATACTAATTTTTTGTTATTTTTTTGGTGAGGATTAATCATAATTTACTAACCTGTAAAAACATTCTTTAAAATTGATTTTATATTGGCTTTAGGATTGGTAAGTGCTTAGCAACAAGTCTTCACGTGCATCATGTTATTTTGATGGCGTTTTTCATGTAACTCCCAAAAAAATACAGGTAAACTTTTTGCAATCCGAGTAACAACTGCGCTTGTTATCATAACCATGAACTTAGAAACCCATTTCCCATACAAATTACGCAAAGCAGCGATACCAAAAGGTCAATATTGGTGACGGCGGTAACAAAGATACATTCCCGACTGTTCGATGCCAAAGTGAATATGAGAAAATGGGTATGGAATATATCTTGGTAACTTCATAAATCTATAATAACTTAATTAAATGTGCTTGCATTTTGGGTCTTTTTACTGTATTTACTAGCTAATTGTCCATTTTCAAGCCTGTGATTTGAATATAATTTTTAGGTAATGAAAAATTGTGAAACTGAAGCGCAATAAAAATCCTCCCCTTCGACATCATGTTTAATTGCTTGGAATATGGAGGAATGTTAGAGCGATAGTTTGCCTAAAGCTGGTGCATGAACACAACACATGCCTGGCATCTAAATTAAAACAGATGCCAAAAAACTATTCTAGGAAATGCGGTGATTACTGGTTTGCTGAAACGATTTTTAGCTAAATTGAGTAAAGTTCCTTTGCGCATACTGACCAAAATGGAACATAGGTTCAACTGATAGATATTTTTGCAACCTTGACCCTTTATTCTAAGGCATTTAATAGCGCTTGAGCTATCTTTTTTTGTTCAGCAGAGCCCTTTTCAAGCACTTCAAAAGCCATGTCCTTGGCGGCATCGTTGTCACTCATATCAATATAGGCTTTTGCTAAATCCAACTTGGTTTCAAGTTCGTCCATATCTGTGAGGTCAAAAACCTCAAGATGATCTGGCGGGTCAAAATAATGGTTACTTGTTTCTGTTGTTAGTTTATCAAAATGAATTTTGTTATCAATAGGTTCGGAAGAATAGCTGACCGTTAAGCCAGGAGCTTCTTCGGTCAGGCTATCGCTTTGCTTTTCATTTTGGGCAGTCCCTTTTAGAAAGCTGGTGTCAATCCCATTGTTTAATGTGTCATTTAAGGAAAAGTCAAAATCAAAGGCTTCGAACTCATCACTTTCAGTGGAAATATCTATTTCCGGGAGGGGCTCGCCATTTCCAGAGGACAAATCGAAATCAAATACATCTGATTTGTTGTTATTAGCATTCGGATCATCTTCAAAATTGACTCCAGAAATATCCCTTACCAGCCTGGCCCCTTCGGATACGGGCATTACGCCAAAATCAAAATCCTCTTCCTCCCGCCGCCTAACGGAATCATCTTCAAGGGCAATTAGATCAAAATCTAACAGGTTATTTGCTGTACTTGGAGTTTCTTCAATTGCCTGATTAGTGAACAATTCAGCAAAAGTTTTGGGGCTGACATCAAATGGCATGCCAAATGTAGCCGATTCAAAATCACTTTCTTTGGTCTCGAATTCGTTAGATTTGGCTATTTGGATGGTCTTTTTTTCTGGCACAGAAAACAACGCCGAATCCGGGCAAATTTCACCCCCCATTTCAGTAACTTTTTCCCAGAAACTTATATCGTCCTTTTTACCGACACCGACTAACTCTTGGGCATAGGTCTCAAAAGCTTGTTTGTTCTGATTTGAATAATATATCTCCAGTAGCTTCAATTTATAATCATCACGGCCTGGTTGTCCTTTAATGACATCACGCATCAACTCTTCGGCTTGTTGATACCGTCCATAAGCCAAGTAAACATCTGCTTCTGATACGGGATCTATTTCGCCTTGGTCAGTATCAAAGGTATCGAAATCACCAAATGTAAATTCATTAAAGAAAGAACCCGCTGTAGTTGTGTCGGTATTTTTGGCACTATCTTTTTCAATTGATGTGGAAAAAAAATGTTCGGAATCAAATATGTCATCTATCTCAGAACTTGGAGATTCAAATAGGCTGTCGATGTTATTTAACCGATCAAGGGCGCGTTTACGCCACCAAAGCCAGGACAACAAAGCCAAAGTCCCAGCGCCTGCCCCCGCCATTAAATAACCAGAGTTTGAAAATGGTGATTCATCCTCTGCTGGAATAACTGGCATAGGTTGAACGGGTTGAGCAGGTTGAACGGGTTGAACGGGTTGAACGGGTTGAACGGGTTGAACGGGTTGAACGGGTTGAACAGGTTGAACAGGTTGAACGGGTTGAACGGGTTGAACAGGTTGAACAGGTTGAACAGGTTGAACGGGTTGAACAGGTTGAACAGGTTGAACAGGTTGAACAGGTTGAACAGGTTGAACAGGTTGTTGCTGGGGTTGGTTCTGTAAAGCCGCCAGCTGCTGGTCTTTCAATGCGATAATTTGCTGCATTACAGCCAACTGCTTTTCAAGATCAGCTAGTTTTGCTTTTACAGCATCATTTGTAGCTGTATCAAGGTTTGCTTCAGTTTTGCCCGATTTAGGCGTGATAGCAACTTCATCACCAGTTTTTTTAGTTGTTAAGGTTGGGTTTTCTGAAGTTACATTGGCATTCCCGGCAACATCGGTACCCGTTGTGGGGGCAACTAATGTTAGCTGATTTTCAGGGGATTGATTATTGGTAGTTGCAGATTCAGTCGGCGCGGAAGCTAAACGATTTCCCCAAGCTTTTGTTTGCCGATTATATTCCGTTAAAGCCTGCCTCTTGGAAAGCTTAAGAACTGCTTCCCTTGAGGGGATTTTTAGGGTTTTTCCGGCTGATAAGGCATGAACATTGTCCTGATAAAAAGCATGGGGGTTTTTATCAAACATGGCAATCATCATTTGCTCTATGGAAACCCCTTCTTGCCTGCTCGCCCGTTCAGCCAATTTCCAAAGCGTATCATTTTTATGTACAAGGCTATATTGACTGCCCCTATTCACAGCGGCACTACGGACAGCATTTACTTGCTGATTATGTTTTGGACGGCGTGGCGTAAAAACAGGCTGTTCCGGCTCATAATCTTCCTGGCTAGTTAGGACTGGAATGGTTTCTGGATTGTAGGCGACCGGGGGATCCAGCAAAACAGTGAATTCGCGATAAAGATTCCCCTTAGGCCAGCTAACTTCCAAAAGAAAATCCAAGAAAGGCTCTTTTACAGCGTCCCTTGAGCTTAGTTTAATGGTTACTGAACCATTTGCCCTAGCGACTGTTGTCAATTTAATTTTTGATAAAAAAGAAGTCCAAGGTACTCCTGCGGCATTAAACTTTTCAGGAGATGCCAAGCTTACCTTGATGTCAGAAGCTTTCTCACCTGCCGATACAACTAATGAAATTTCAGCATCCAGATTTTGGTTGAGCGCTGAATGCAATTTAATATCACCAATCCCCAATGAATGCCCATTCACCGGAGCCAGTAAAGATAACACTGCTATAGTTGTAGTTAAATTGCGCACGCTGTTCTCCTTCACATTAATTACCAAAGTTTCAATTGCAACAGTCAGATATATAAGCTTAGCTTAGATGTAATTTTTTACCAGCAGTTCTGCTATTTGCACACTGTTTAAGGCAGCACCTTTACGGACATTATCCCCGACCACCCATAAATCAATACCCAACGGATGCGATATATCTTCTCTTATGCGTCCTACAAAAACATTGTCATTCCCAGATGACTCCGTTACTGCCGTAGGGTAACCGCCGTTTTTTCGCTCGTCCAAAACGGTTACCCCAGGGGCATTTTCCAGCAATGCCTTAACGGCTTCTGCACTGATCTTGTCCCGTGTTTCAATATGCACTGCTTCAGAATGGCCGTAAAACACTGGAACACGAACTGCGGTGGCATTTACCTTAATCTCGGCATCATCCAGAATTTTCTGGGTTTCCCAAACCATCTTCATTTCCTCTTTCGTGTAGCCATTATCCATAAAAACATCAATTTGGGGCAACACATTAAAGGCTATTTGCTTGGGGTAGACTGTTGCAGTAATGGGCTGCATATTAAGGATGCTAGCTGTTTGTCTGCCCAATTCCTCTATGGCTTCCTTCCCTGTGCCGGAAACCGCCTGATAAGTGCATACATTAATTCTGGTAATGCCCACCGCATCATAAATGGGTTTTAAGGCCACTAACATTTGAATGGTCGAGCAATTGGGATTGGCTATAATGCCGCGATTTTTATAATCGGCAATTTTCTCTGGATTTACTTCCGGAACAACCAGCGGTATGTCTGCCTCGTAGCGGAACTGTGAAGTATTATCAATAACAATGCAACCTGCCGCCGCAGCTTTAGGGGCGTAAATTTCTGAAACAGCGGCACCAGGCGAAAACAAACCAATTTGCGCTTTTGAAAAATCGAAGCTGGCTAAATCTTCCACCTTTAACGTTCCACCCCGAAAGGAAATTCGCTTGCCAACCGAATTGCTACTTGCCAAAGCGTAAACCTCTCCCACGGGAAACTGGCGCTCTTCCAAAATGGATAACATCGCCTCCCCAACAGCACCCGTCGCACCTACTACAGCAACGTTATAAACTTTACTCATTTATGAACACCCTCTGTTACCACAAATACAACTGGATTACTTACAATTACGCCCGTCTATCGCCATGAATAAATAGTAGCCGCATGAAATGCACCTAACGCATAAATTCACTTCTTTAACCTTGTTAGAGATAGAGTATAGCGCATCATCTCAGTTTCTAACAAAATAGTGGATGATAAAATACGTTATCCTTTGGCTTAAACTGACTGTTTGCAGTAACACCAAGTAAAGGCATTATAGCAACTACTCATTACAAGACCATCGAAGAAACGTTAGGCAGTACTTAATTTTAAACGGGATAACCTTTACCTAAAGCAGTTAAAGGCTTAAGCTGCACCCACAATCTACTTCAGCTTAAAAAGCCGATATGTAGTGGGTACAACTTAAACAACCTGGTGATGGAAGCTTCGCTTCCGTAAAGTTCCAGAGATTTGTAAGCTAGATTGGCATGTTCCCGTTCTTAAACAAACCCATAAAAAACCATGGGGTTATTGCTGCTTGGTTGATGATACTTTCCGTAAACTGATTAAGGATGCTTCCAAAAAAACACCTTACTTCTAGGGTTGGATTTTAGCCTGTCCTAAAGCAGGTGTGAATAGTTACATGGAAAAAGTTTTTTAACATTGGTTGGCAATTACAACATGGGGCACGCGAAGGGCCTTCGTCCCTGACTATAAAAGCGCTTTAGACAACATCGATACAACGGATACTAAAAGCTTAAGTAAGATGTTTCCCCCGTGTATTCTGGCAACAGGCCTAAAGTAAAAATAGCCGTGCTTAACAACTAAAAATCGGCCACCGCCTAACCTAAAATAGCAAAAACTTTTTGGGTAATTTCATCGACAGTGCCTACGCCTACGATTGAAGTAAATTTTACGTTTTGTCCAGCAGCACAATAATGGCCAACTAAAGGTTTGGTCAACTCATGATAAACACTGAGCCTTTTGCGCACTGTCTCTTCTTTGTCATCATCACGTTGAATCAACGGCTCCCCGCTAACATCATCCGTATTTTCAACTTTTGGGGGGTTATGTTCCAGATGATAAGTGCGCCCGGATAGGGGATGCACTCTTCGGCCAGCAATGCGCTGTACAATTTCTTCATCGTCGACTGCAATTTCAATGGCGTGATCAATAGTAACGCCCATTGTAGCTAGGCCTTCAGCCTGTGCAATAGTCCTAGGAAAACCATCCAGCAAAAAACCATGGGCACAGTCAGGTTTGGCAATGCGTTCCTTGATAAGCCCTAAGATAATATCATCAGAAACCAAGCCACCCGCATCCATCACTTTTTTTGCCTCGACGCCAAGTGGCGTGCCTTCACGAACTGCAGCACGCAACATATCACCCGTTGAAATTTGTGGAATGCCATATTTTTGGGTTATAAACTGAGCTTGGGTGCCTTTGCCGGAACCCGGGCTTCCTAACAAGATGATGCGCATAAATTTCTCCATTGTGTTGCATATCAAGATTTTATTTAAATAACAAAAACTTGGGTATTAATAAAAATAAAAAAACTGCCAAGCTTCCCACTAAAATAAAAGCTTGATGGCTTATTTTATAACACAACATATTTAATCTCTTGTAAAAATGCGATTATTTCCCTATTCTTAATCTATCTATTACAAACAGTGGGGATTAATAATGCGTGTTGAAGATTTAATGAAGTCTAAGGTATTTACAGTTGAACAGCACGACTTGATTGACAGGGTCTTTTTTTTAATCCATTACGAAAAAATTCGCCACATACCCGTGGTTGAAAAAGGCAAGCTTATTGCCATTGTTTCCGATCGCGACCTTTACAAAGCGTTAGGCCCAAAAAACAATTCAAACGTGATTGAGCCAGCTGGCGCCAAAAACAGCGCGGAACTGCATGTTGTGCCCCAAAAAGTGCAGCACATTATGCGTAGGCATGTGCTGACGGTAAATGCTGACACTTATGCATCCGATGCTGCGGCAATAATGGCCGACAATAAGGTAGGCGCCTTGCCCGTGGTTGACAAGGATAACCATCTGGTTGGCATTATATCAGCCACAGATATCCTTCGGGTGTTCTCAAAAATCGAAAAATCGGGTGAAAAAAGGGAGCAACGGATAGCGGCAGGCATCAGCCACACCTGAAGAAAATCCAGAAAGTCCTGCAACGGGGCTTTTTTGCTTTTAACTGCCGCACTTAACCTTGCTGAGAGGCATTAATTTAATTTAATGCCTATTCACCCCTTCCAACTGGCCATCCTACCAGCCAATGATCCACCATCAGCGATGACACCCCAGTGAAACAGTTAATTTCCTCAGTAAACCTTGGCAATGTCACACATCAAGATTTATTATAAACGACAACCTTGTACAGAAAAATTGGATACCCACAAATGAGCAACTTGCTTAAACTTTTTCAAGATTCTTCTTCTTTACAAGGCAGCAACGCCAGTTTTATTGAAGACTTATACGAACGGTTTCTAGAAGACCCGGAATCTGTCGGCCCTAGCTGGCAAAAAGAATTCAACACCTTACATCATGGGGCTGCTTTCGAAACCCCGCACAGCCCGGTGGTGGAGCGTTTTGCACAACTTGCCGTAAAATCCCAAGGAAGGCTGGCCCAATTGCAAGGGTTTACCGAAGAAAGTGTAAAAAAACAGGCCGCTGTTTCAAGGCTAATCAACCATTACCGGGTTCGGGGGCATCAAATTGCCAACAACAACCCGCTGGGGAAATCCGCCCCACCGCCAGCTGACATGGATCCCGGATATTACGGACTTGCTGAACCGGACATGGATACCTTATTTGATACCGGTGCACTTTACGGAACCGTTGACCGTCTGCCATTGCGTGAAATTATTGCCAATCTGCAAAGCATTTATTGTGGCAGCATCGGCTCTGAATTTATGCACATTGTGGATACACATATTAGGCGCTGGGTGATTAACCGTCTCGAAAGCCCTAAAGCCAATGTTTCACCAGATGCGGAAAAAAAGCAGTGGCTGTTAAAATTACTGACCGCAGCTGAAGGTATTGAAAGCCATTTGCACCATCGGTTTGTCGGGCAAAAGCGCTTCTCCCTTGAAGGCGGTGAATCGCTGATCCCCATTCTTGATGAACTCATTCAAGGGTCTGGCGAAAAAGGTGTCAAAGAAGTCGTTATCGGTATGGCCCATCGTGGGCGCTTGAATGTGCTGATCAACATTTTGGGCAAAAGCCCCGCCAGTCTATTTGATGAATTTGCGGGCACCTCCACCCCATCTCCCG
The DNA here is from genome assembly GCA_026399075.1 of Methylococcales bacterium. Classification (GTDB taxonomy): domain Bacteria; phylum Pseudomonadota; class Gammaproteobacteria; order Methylococcales; family Methylomonadaceae; genus Methylobacter_C. The sequence goes on along the minus strand of JAPLRR010000068.1, from coordinate 41,323 downwards.
GTGTCAATTCCGGTGATGTAAAGTATCACATGGGGTTTTCCTCAGATATCGCAACACCCGGAGGCCCTGTCCATTTGACATTGGCCTTTAACCCCTCCCATTTGGAGATTATTAATCCGGTTGTTGAAGGCTCGGTGAAGGCCCGCCAAGACCGTACCGGAGGTGATGGTATAAGTACGGTAATACCTGTTTTAATTCATGGCGATGCGGCTTTTTCAGGCCAAGGTATCGTCATGGAAACCCTTAACATGTCCCAAACACGGGGTTTTTACACGGGGGGGACGGTGCATATTGTCATCAATAACCAGATTGGCTTCACCACCAGCAACCCGATAGATGCGCGCTCCACACTCTATTGCACTGATGTTGCCAGCATGATCCAGGCACCCGTTTTCCATGTCAATGGGGACGATCCGGAAGCGGTCATCTTGGTTACCAAGCTCGCCCTTGATTACCGTATGGCCTTTAATAAAGATGTGGTCATAGACCTGATCTGTTACCGGCGCTTGGGGCACAACGAAGCCGACGAACCGGCAACGACCCAACCCATGATGTATAAAAAAATCCGCAAACACCCGACCACGCGGAAACTTTATGCTGGTCAGCTTATTAAAGAAGGGGTCATTACTGAGGAACAAGCGGCAACAATGATGCTTGATTACCAAAAACTACTGGAAGCGGGGCGCGTGGTCTCCCGTCCCGTATTGGAAAATCCGGCTTATTCCTATACCAACCAATGGCAACAGTACTTAAACAACAGTTGGGACACCGCCTGTAACACGGCCATATCCATGGAACAGCTACGTTTTTGTAATGACCGGATGCAACGCTTGCCAGCAGGTTTTGAATTGCACCCCCGGGTAGCCAAAGTCATGGATAACCGCCGTAAAATGGCAGCTGGTGCTTTGCCCCTGGATTGGGGGTTTGCTGAAAACCTCGCCTATGCGAGCCTCTTGTTAGAAAACCACCATGTCCGGCTTACTGGACAAGATGTTGGTCGCGGTACTTTTGTGCACCGCCACGCTGTATTACATAACCAGCTCAGCAAAAAAACTTACACACCCATCAAGCATTTGGACAAAGTCCAAGGCCGCGCCCAAGTTTTTGACTCCTTGTTGTCTGAGGCAGGCGTTTTGGGTTTCGAATACGGCTATAGCACCACCATGCCAAACACCTTGGTCGTCTGGGAAGCCCAATTTGGCGATTTTGCCAATGGCGCGCAAGTGCTGATAGACCAGTTTATCAGTTCAGGTGAAACCAAATGGGGACGCTTGTGCGGACTGGTCATGCTGCTGCCGCATGGCTTTGAGGGCCAAGGTCCGGAACATTCTTCCGCCAGGCTTGAACGCTACTTGCAGTTATGCGCGGAACATAATATGCAGGTTTGCAACCCCACCACGCCCGCACAAATTTTCCATTTATTGCGCCGCCAACTGATACGACCTTACCGTAAGCCGTTGATTGTCATGAGCCCCAAGAGCCTGTTGCGCCATAAGCTGGCGGTGTCGACACTGGAAGATTTGACCACGGGCCACTTTCAACCGATCATTGGCGAACAAGATGAGGTCAACGCTAAAAAAGTGACCCGCTTCATTTTATGTGCGGGTAAAGTTTATTATGATTTGCTGGAAGTACGCCGCCAAGACAAGCTAAACCACGTTGCCATAGTACGGCTCGAACAACTTTATCCGTTCCCGGATGTGTTGTTCAAAGCAGAAATAGCAAAATACCCTAACTTACAAGAGTTTGTCTGGTGCCAGGAAGAGCCGAAAAACCAAGGTGCGTGGTATCATTCCAAGCATCACTTTACCGATAATTTGCAAGCCCCCATCAGTGTTACTTATGCCGGGCGTGAAGCATCAGCCGCGCCGGCTGTCGGCAAATTCCACGTCCATATAGAACAACAAAAAGCTGTCGTCCAATCGGCCTTATACGGCAAACCTTCAGGAAAATAACATGAGCATTGAAGTCTTAGTACCCAACCTACCCGAATCTGTTTCTGATGCAACATTGATTACATGGCATAAACAAGCTGGCGATACCGTCAACAAAAACGAAATCCTAGTTGAGCTTGAAACAGATAAAGTAGTCCTTGAAGTGACAGCACCTGAATCGGGCGTACTCAGTCAAATCCTAAGGGAAAACGGCGCCATCGTAACTAGTGGCGAAAAACTGGCGCTATTGGAGACTGGGCCAGTGTCAGTCCAATCCGCCCCAACCGAAACAGACGATAAAACGCCACCCGCCAAAACCCCAGAGCATAACGATGACGATATCCCATTAAGCCCTTCAGTGCGTCGCTTGATCCATGAAAACACCTTGGACCCTTTGTCCATACAAGGCACCGGAAAAAGTGGCCGGCTTACCAAAGCCGATGTGCTGGATCACCTTAGCAAACAACCGGCCACAGCAAAGCCACAACAAACCAATGTGGCACCAGCCAAAGCGCCACAACCAGCACAGGCGCTCCCCCCGCTTGCCACCACCACGGTGGCGGCTGCAGGCCTACGTCCTGAACAACGTGTGCCCATGACCCGCTTAAGGGCAAAAGTGGCCGAACGGCTGTTGCAGGCACAGCAAAACGCCGCCATGTTGACAACCTTCAATGAAGTGAACATGCAGAGCGTGATTGATCTTCGCAACCAATATAAAACCCGGTTCGACCAAAAGCATGGGGTCAAGCTAGGTTTTATGTCGTTTTTCGTCAAAGCATCCATTGAGGCGTTAAAACATTTCCCGGCCATCAATGCCTCCATTGATGGTAACGATATTATCTACCACGGCTACTATGACTTGGGGATTGCTGTCAGCACACCGCGCGGCCTGATTGTTCCTGTCCTGCATGATGCTGACCAACTTGATTTTGCCGGCATCGAAAAAAGCATTGCCGATTTTGGTGAAAAAGCGAGGGCTGGCACCTTAAGTTACGATGATTTAAAAGGTGGCACATTTACCATTACCAACGGCGGTGTGTTCGGTTCAATGCTATCCACACCCATACTTAACCCGCCCCAGTGTGCCATCTTAGGTATGCACGCCATCAAGGAAAGGGCGGTGGTTGAAAACGGCCAAATCGTCATCAGGCCGATTATGTATTTGGCCCTTTCTTACGACCATCGTTTAGTTGATGGCCGTGAAGCAGTACAATTTTTAGTGACTATTAAAGAATGCTTGGAAGCTCCCGCCCACCTTCTGCTGAACATTTAATATTATGCCAAACAAGCCCTCACATTATGATGTCATCGTTATCGGAGCAGGCCCTGCCGGCTTTGCAAGTGCCATACGTTGCGCCCAGCTAGGCTTGAAGACTGCCTGCATTGATGATTGGCGCAATAAACAAGGACAAAGCCGCTTGGGTGGCTCCCACCTTAACACCGGCGGGGTTGCTTCCATGACCTTGCTGGAGTCGGCCAAAATTTACCACCAGCTCAACCACGAGGCGGCAAAGCACGGTATTCACGCTGATGCCATTTCATTAGACTTGCCTCAAATGATTGCCCGCAAAGATAAAATCATCAATGAACTAGGCCACAAAATGGCCGAATTGTTTACCCACCACAAAATAGCCCATATCCAGGCAAAAGCTAAGTTACTTAACGCACGGCAAGTTGCCATCACGTCAGGTGAGGGCCACGCCCAGACTGTTTTGGATGCAGACCATATCATCCTGGCATCTGGCTCAACCCCGATAAACCTGCCGTGTGCGCCAATAGACAATGAATTCATTATTGATGCCATCGCCGCTTTAAACCTTCATGAAGTGCCCAAAAAACTGGCCATTATTGGGGCTGGGGTGGTCGGCCTTGAATTGGCCAGCATCTGGCATCGCTTGGGTGCCGATACTATTTTGCTGGAAGCACAAGAAAACTTCCTCTCCTTATTGGACCAACAAATTTCCGGCGAAGCTTACCGCGTCTTCCAGCAACAAGGGATGGACTTACGTTTGGGTGCCCGTGTTATATCCGCCAAAAAAGGCAACAAAAAAGTCACCGTCGAGTATCAGGACCAAGAAGGCACCCACACATTGCGGGTTGATAAACTGATCGTTGCTAGTGGCCGGAAACCCAACAGCGGCGAGCTGGCTGCGCCTGAAGCTGACTTGTTACTGGATGAAAATGGTTATGTCTATGTCGATGATAATTGCCGCACTAACCTGCCCGGCGTTTATGCGGTCGGTGACTTGACCTTGTTGGGGCCAATGCTGGCCCACAAAGGTATAGAAGAAGGGGTTTTTGTTGCCGAACTCATTGCGGGATTACACAACCCTATCAACTATGACAACTTGCCCAGCGTCATCTACACGGAGCCTGAAATTGCTTGGGTAGGACAAACCGAACAGGCATTGCGTGCCACCCGGGTGCCGATAAAAGTTGGCATATTTCCTTTGTCAGCAACCGTCCGTGCCTTTGCGCTGGGAAGAACCCAAGGGCTGGTTAAAATTATTGCCCACGCTGACAATGATAAAATTTTAGGTGTGCACATTATCGGTAGCCAAGCCTCAGAGCTGATCGCCGAAGCGGTGTTGGCCATGGAGTTTTCAGCCAGCAGCGAAGACTTGGCCAGAACCATACATGCCCGCCCTACCCTATCTGAATCCGTGCATGATGCCGCCCTGGCCCTTAAGGAGCGGGCGTTGCACTTGCCCACGGTTAAGTGAGCTTGTCCTAAGGCCTAAAGTAATCTGGGGCGTTTGACCTTAAAAAGACCTGAGGAAAACTAGCTCCAGCTTGTCTAGTCCATGCCATCTGCCCGAATGCTAATTTGGGCAGTTGGCTTATTGGGCTGTTCGGGGCATCGCCAACAGCATTAACATTTGTGTTTACAGCGCTTTTCGGTAGCGTACAGTAAGCCACAAGCCACGCGTCGCGATATAAGCACACCAAGCAAAGCAAGTGTTAGGCGTGACCTACCTTGCCCTTCCCAGTAGAAATTCCCGTAATACCGCCAACACCCAGAAAGCCTTTTATTATCCGCCAGTTGATTTACACAAGCCTATTAATGGTGGTGTTTAACCGATATAATAAGCAAATTAAATGAATGCAGCGAATGGGAAGACTGTGGATATTAAACAATACATGCAAGACTTGGGGCAAAAAGCCAGGCTAGCTGGCCGGGAAATAAGCCGCACTGATTCGGGCAAAAAAAATCGGGCTTTATTGGAAATTGCCACGGCGCTAACTGACCGCCAAGAGCAACTGATAAGCGAAAACCAAAAAGATTTGGACACCGCCAAAGCGAATGGTCTGGATGCGGCATCACTGGACAGGCTGACGCTAAGCCCCAAAGCTATCCAAGCAATGATCACAGGCTTACAACAAGTCGCGGCCTTGCCAGACCCCATTGGTGAAATTAGCGGTTTAAGTTATCGCCCTAGCGGCATACAAGTCGGACAAATGCGTGTACCTTTGGGCGTTATCGGGATAATTTATGAATCCCGCCCAAATGTCACTGTGGATGCGGCGGCCTTGTGCCTTAAATCCGGCAATGCCTGTATCTTACGTGGCGGCTCTGAATCCATCCATTCCAACCAAGCCATAGCCGGCTGCATTAGCGTAGGCTTAACAGCGGCCGGTTTACCGGAGGAAGCGGTACAAATTATTGCCACCGCAGACCGGGCGGCAGTCGGTGAGCTGATTACCATGCAGCAATACGTCGATGTCATCGTGCCACGAGGCGGCAAAAGCTTGATAGAACGCATCACCCAAGAAGCCACTATCCCCGTCATTAAACATTTGGATGGCATTTGCCACGTTTATATTGATGACGATGCGGATGTAGCCAAAGCAGTCAACATTGCTGACAATGCCAAAACCCACCGTTACGGCGTGTGCAATGCCATGGAAACTTTGCTGGTTGCCGAAAGCATTGCCAACACGGTGTTGCCTTTGTTGGCGGACATTTACCAGGCTAAAGGTGTTGAATTACGCGGTTGTGGCAAAACGTGTACATTAATTCCTGGCTGTATAAGGGCCACCGAAGCCGACTGGCACACAGAATATCTGGCCCCCATTTTATCGGTCAAGATTGTCGCAGGTTTGGATGAGGCCATCGCCCATATCAACCAATACAGTTCTAGCCATACCGAAGCCATAGTCACCGAAGATTACAGCAAGGCCAGACGGTTTTTACGCGAAGTTGACTCCAGCTCAGTCATGGTCAATGCCTCAACGCGGTTTGCCGACGGCTTTGAATATGGCTTGGGTGCCGAAATTGGCATCAGCACGGATAAACTACACGCCCGCGGCCCCGTCGGCTTGACCGGGTTGACATCGTTAAAATACATTGTTTTAGGTGACGGCCATATCAGGCAATAAATGATCGGTATTTTTGGCGGCACATTTGACCCCATACATTATGGGCATTTACGCGCGGCACTGGAAGCCCAAGCCTTGTTTGGGCTTACTGAAGTCCGCTTAATCCCCAGTGCCATTCCGCCACACCGGGATCAACCCGGGGCAAACCCTACAATGCGTTTGCAAATGCTGGAATTGGCGATACAAAACCAGCTGGGCTTGATTATAGATACCTGCGAATTGGATCGGCCAGGCCCGTCCTATATGGTGGATACGCTCCGATCTTTGCGGCAGACAAACAAAGGCCAGCCACTGTTATTGTTTATAGGCACCGATGCCTTCAAGCATTTAAAATCATGGCACCAATGGCAGCAGCTATTTGATTACGCCCATATCGTGGTATTGACTAGACCCAACTTTACCCATGACGGCAATGATGATTTTTTCGCGGCCAGACAGGCTAAAGCGATAACTGAATTGGCGCACAGCCTAGCGGGTAAGTTATACTTCCAACAAATCACCCAACTTGATATTTCAGCAACCGCTATCAGGGACATGATTGCCAAGCAACAAAACCCCAGTTTTTTATTGCCTGACTCAGTTATCAACTATATCAGGCAACATAAGCTTTACCAGAGACAATGATCTCACCACACACTAGGAAAATTAATGCAAGTAGAAGATTTATTGAAAACCGTCCAAGAAGTTTTGGACGAGCGCAAAGGACAACAGATAATAACATTGGATGTGCGGGATAAAACCAGCTTTACCGATTATATGGTGGTTGTTACGGGTACATCCGACCGTCACCTGAAAGCTTTATGCGATTATGTTGTCGAAAAAGTTAAGGAACAAGGGTTCCGGCCTTTGGGTATAGAGGGGGATTTAGGTTCGGATTGGGTGTTGTTGGATTTGGGCGATGTCATCGTCCATGCCATGACCATCCAAGCCCGCGACTTTTACCAACTGGAAAAATTATGGTCGGTAGACCGACCCAAAGAATCTGAACAGCAAGCGGGTTAAGATTAATCCGCAACAACTCCTGCCACTACGCTTGCGGCACCCTGATCTGATTAATCAGCCGTAAGCGCGGCATTTAAAGCACTACGGCAGAATCTACCGTAACCCCAATCCCAATCCCAATAGCCCCCATCCTTGTGTACCAAATAAACCGTTTAATCCTTATAGATTCCTACAAGCCTGGGGAACTCATCGAAGTCCGCTTGGATGGGCATACCAACCTTAACGGTGTCAACGGTGCGGGCAAAACCACTTTGCTGCGTTTACTGCCGCTCTTTTTTGGTGAACGCCCAGGGCGGTTAGTGCCCAAAAGCAAAGTGACGGATAGTTTTGCCAAGCATTACTTACCTAACGAATCCTCATATATTATCTTTGAATACCAGCGCCATGAGCAGTGCTGCATGGTTTTGATGTATGCCTCCACAACCGAGGAAGGGCTGTGTTATCGCTTTGTCGATAAGGGCTTTGATCAGGCTGATTTTATTGAAACCCGTCGGGATGGCACGATGTTCCCGATATCCTGCCGAAATTTGCGCAGCCATTTTGCCAAACGGCATATCAACTGTAGTGACCAATTGACTGCCTGTAGCGATTACCGCACAGTCATCCAAAATCTCCCGCATAAAAAAGGCCCGGAATTACGCGCCTTGGTTGCGCGATATAGTTTTTGTAACGCCAGTTCAGGGCATAGGCTAAAAGACCTGGAAAAAATCGTCACAGGAATGTTTATGCGCTCCACCGATTTTGCGGATCTGCGTGAAATGTTGGTGAACTGTATCGAGGAAAACCGAGAATCCATCGGCTTAGAAGTGCAAATGGAAACCCTGGACAGTTGGCATAAGGAATACCGGGCTTTTCAGGAAGCCGAAGCCGGACGTGACCAAGCAGGGCAATTAAACCAATTGGAAAATGACTTATTGCAAGTCGAACAAGGCCTTAACGACCTGCACTACCGAGTACAATGCTTACGTAACCAAAACGGGCAACAACGGCAACAAGAACAAGCCAAGGGCAATGCCCTCAACGAACAATTAACAACGCTAAACACTGTCTGGGACATCCGCGAGCAAACCCTTAAAACTGAACAGGCAAACATCTCAGCCGACTTGGCGCGGGCCCAAAGGGAAAAATCAACCCTAGAACAAGAGCAGGCTGATTGGCAACAACAGGACATCCCTGCAAAAAAACAACTGATTGCCCGCCTCGATCCCATTAAGGCCAGCCTGCAACGCGAACAGGAAAACCGCCAACAATTGATGGCGGATGTACAGGACATCGAAGCCGAATTTAAACGCCTCAAAGCTGAAAAAGGCCAAGAATTCGCCGCCAGACAACACCAATTTGAACTGGCGATCAAAGACATCCAACACCAAGCTAGTGAGGACAAGTCCGCAGCCGTCAATGCTAAGGAACAACAAAAGGATACGCTACGGCAAGCCACACAACAACAACTAGACTCACTGCACGCGGGGCAATTGCAAAACCAGCAAACCCTAGGGGCGATAATCAGCAAAATTGCTGAGATCCAACCTGATCCTATACTGATTGAAAATCGGGAAACCAAACAAACCCAGTTCAGCCAGCTCCATCAACACAAGCAAACGACAGAAAAGGCCTTGCAAACCATCGAGGCCGAGATCCGAAAAAACCAATCGGCTGTCGATGAAATGCTCAGCCAACAGCGTAAACTGGCCAATGACCGGCAATTGGAAGAAGACCATCGTGCCCTGTTACAACGGCAACTGGATGCAAACCCTGACACTTTATTGGGCTTTTTGCGCGAACAACAACCCGATTGGGTGCATGACATCGCCAAAGTCATCAACCCCGACTTACTGCTCAGGGATGATTTAGAGCCTTTGCTGCAAACGCCCAAGCAGAATTTTTATGGCTTAAGTTTAAATCTGGCGGTATTAAGTGCAGACCATTGCGCTGATGAAGAAAAAATCCGCGCACTTTTGCAGGCAAGCAGCGATGAACTCAGGCTTTTAGGGGCAAATGAAGCCCAGATCGAGACCCAGCTAGCGGATCTGAAAAAAACTGCCGAAGAACAAAAAAAACGGGCCAAAGCAGCGGAATTACAGGATAGCCAACTTAAAAAGCAGTTATCCGGGCTAGGCGACGAACTAAACTCCTTAAAACAACAAATAGAGCGCAGTAAAAAAGACCGGAAAGCTGACCTTGAGCGGCAAAAACTAGCGATAGACGAACAAATAAAGCGTAGCGACGAGCAAGGGCAGCGCTTAAAAACCCAGTTATCAACAGCAATCCAGCAACTGGAAACAACGTATCTGGAAACCGTCCAAAAGCTTACAGAAACCGCCGCAATCGCAGCCCAGCACCAACACGCCCAAATTGACCAACTTAAACAACAAGCGCGCAGTGAACTGGATCAGTTGGAACAGCAACGCCTACAAAGCTTACGTGACCGAAAAGTTGACACGGCAACGCTGACCAGTCTCGAAGAACGCATAACTGCATTGACCGCTGAACTCAATTTGGCGGAACTTGCCGGGCAAACCCTGAAAGACCACCAACGCTGGCTAAGCCATAACTGGTCGCTTTACGATAGCATCGTCAAGCAAGTCCAACGTAGTGTAGCCACCTTGACAACCCTACAAAACCAGTATGAAACAGAGCAGTCCCAAGCTTTCCAGCAACGGGGAACCTTAAAGAAAGCCGTTGAACAAATCAACGCTACACTGGCTAAATTGGCCAAAGAAACGGATGCCATTGATCGTCTGCTGGAGGACTTACGTACTTATGCAAAACCCAATGCCACGCCGCCACATTTTGACAATTCCCATACTTTGTCTTTATTACAGACGGAATACCGGCAATTAAGCGAGCAACATAAAACCCTATGCAAAGACCTGGCCAGTTTGGTACGCCACCTAAAACAGGTTCTGGCACGTTTCCCCAACACCCATCCTGGCCGCTATTATCTGCAGGTTGAAAATGAATTAGGGCTTGATAGCCATGATCTGGATTGGGTAAAACGCATCCAGGTCTGGTATGGCACCCGCTTTGATGAGGCCAGAAGTTGGCTAATGAGCCAGGCCAAACTGTTTGGCAGCGCCATCAGGAATTACCAACAAGCCCTAGAGCGCTTTGACCGGGGCATAGATTCCTTGTCCCGCCGTTTGGCGGCCAATATTGATGGCAATATCCGCTTTGATAAAATCGACAAAATCGAAGGCCGCTTGACATCAAAAGTAAAAGCCCTCGGTTATTGGGAGCAAATCGTTAGCTTTACCAGTAGCTATGACGGCTGGAGCCGGGCCAATGACGGGCAGTTGCCCAGCCCGGCCTTTGCCGAGATAGTCAGGCTGGTTTCCGAGCAATTGCAAAGCAAAGGCCGGGTGGAAATGAAGTTGGTGAATCTGCTGGAGCTAGAAATTATTGTCACCGAAAATGGCCGTAGCAAACGCGCCACCCATGCCGAAGAACTGCGGCAAATCTCCAGTCATGGCCTGTCTTATCTGATTTTATGTGTGTTCTTCATTGCCTTGGTCAATATGATCCGTAAAGACCACGCGATAAACATCATATGGCCGATGGACGAACTGAAAGAACTGCATCAAATGAACATAGACATTTTGGTGGACATGTTGGGCAAAAACCAAATCACCTTATTTTCCGCATTCCCCGACCCGGATCCCGAAGTGCTAAAACTCTTTAAAAACCGTTATCAAGTGTTTGGCTATCGCCAGCTTATTGAAATGGAAGTGGATGACGGCTATTTGGCCAGCCTTGAACCTTTGCGGATAGCGACTGATGTTTGACCAATTGTTAAAGCGCCTGTTACAAGGCGAATTTATTTGCCAAATTAGTGACGAAGTTGGATTTCGATACTTACAAGATCCAGAACAAGCCAGCCAAGTGGATGCGTTCTTGTCGCGCCTGGATTACCGCTTGTCCAGCACCCAAAACCAACTGGCGTTTTATGTGGGTTATCGGACGCTGGACAATAATGCACGCAGCGATATACGCAAAGTTTTTTCGCAATTTCGCATAGAATTGCAACCCGTGGTTGAATGGCTGGATATGATGATGTCCTGCCTAAACGATGATGCCAGCTTATCGCCCGGCGACACCCTGAGTTTTGCCGCATTATTGCAGGCAATAGAACAAAACCAAGCCTTGGCTGACCGATTGCAGCGGTTTGCCACTTTCAAGGATTTTGCTAGCAATGAAGATTCCATTAAAGGACGCTTGGAAAAATTGTTAAGCACACTCAACAAATGGGGCTATCTCAGCCTGGCCAATAAAGACACCTTGATTTACCAAGTCACGGGCAAACTTGACTATTTTTATCAGGCTTTGCAATTTATCCAAGAAAACGAACAAATCCCGATTGAGCAAGGCGAAACCGATGCCCTACAGGAGAGCCTATTTTGAGCCAAGCGGGACAAGGTCTGGAGCGCTTATTTAAAGCCTTGGCAAATCAGAGTAACTTGATCGCCACGGCTTATTTTAATGGGGTTGTTTACAAAGACCAACAAAACCAACGCGCTCTGGCTCAGCTTAAACAATTGAAGGTGCTGGTCAACCACGATGCCGATGGCTACCGCGTCAGTGGCCGCTTAAGCCAGTTTATAGATAGCGCCTTAAGCAGCGATAGGGTTAGGCGTTTAGATACCGATCTGGCCAGTTGGATTGAAACCTTAGAGCAACAGATTGGCTTATACCAAGATGCTTGGGACGAAAACCGGGTTGCCGATTGCGATAATTATTTGGCTGAAATTGAGCGTCTGGTGTTCGACCTGGCAGACACCCTGGAAGAAAACACCCGCTATTTGTTAATGCTGGTCAACAGCCGTTTTGCCAATGTGCGCACCTTGGCGGAAAAACAAAAACAAAACACTTTTTACATCGCCCGTTTAGAAAAGCTGGTAAACGCCATCAGTGCCCTACAACCAGAATTTTTATTGGAAATGGTGGATGAGCAGCCCGTCATTTATGCCTTATTGGACAGGCAACTGATCCGTTTGCTGCCGATCTACCAACAACGCTTACAAACGATACTCGATAAATTAAAAATCTTTTTGTTTGAGCTTCGGCAAATTGAAGCCAGATCACAATTGGTGCAGGGCTTTGCGTTTTTTCTGCAACAAAACCCAAATTATCAAACCCAAGACTGGAGCGAACACGAACACCTTCCGTGCCATTGGAACCAGATAAAACCCTTGGCCTTATCGGCCCACGCTGATCCAATGGATCATGCCTTGGAAGACGAGTTAATTGAAATTGCCCAAAAAATTCGCCTAGATACCGACGTGCTGTTGGCCAAACAAAAGCAGCGCCCCGTAAATGCCATCACCCTAAGCCCCCCAGAAAAACAGGCCATCGCCTTGCCACTTTACCGTAAGCAACTACGCGGCTATTTTGAGCGGGTGTTAAAAAATCAAGGGCAAGCACTGTCCGCCTTAGCATTCCAACAAGTATTTGTCGATGACATAGAACCTTCAAGCTGGTTAAGTTGTGTGTTAAACGAAGGCTTAAGGCGGCAGCAAAACAATAAACAGCTACAAATGGACCTAGTTCATGTAGAAGTCGGCCGGGGTTTTTCCGGCAACCAAAAAATCACCGACATCATCGTCAAAGTTCGGGGTGAGGCAGCTTGAATAAGCAACACCTCAAGGTTATTGAACGGGCTATCCGCTCTAACCTAAATCTGTTCCCACTCAACACAAGCTGGGCCTATCTGCATAAACACTACAATATAGGTCGGACGCAAGGCAACAAGCTGGAAATCAACCAACAAGACAAAGACGACTTGTTGGCTTTGGTAAAGGCGGAAATGGGCATAGACCTTACCCAGTCTTCCTGCGCAGATTTTATGGAAATGAACCGGGAAGCGGTTTTGGCAATGGCCATAGATGAAAAACTGGCAGGAAGGGCTGTTAAACAAGCGCGCTTGGCCATCAGATCATCCGCTGGCAAGCCCCTAAAAATAAACGGCCACAGCTATAGCCTGCCTGAACCGGGTTTTTTGGACTTAGGCTTAGTTGATATTCACAGCAGCGCACATAATTTTATTTTGGTTGTTGAAAACTTTCCTTGTTTTGACCATCTAACTGCCATGCGTTTGGATTTGCCCGGCGAATATGCCGACCCATTGGTGGTGTTTCGGGGCGATAATTATTATAGCCAACAGACAGTGCGGCTGCTCTTGTCAAAATTGGCCCTGCCCGTGTTGGTGATGGCAGACCTGGATCCGCAAGGTTTGATGATAGTCCAGTCATTCACCAATGTCGCCGGCTTAATCGCACCTAGTCTGGCGGATTTGGAGGTTTTATTCAAAGATAAACGCATTGCCAATCCACAATTGTATGACAAGCAGTTAATGGGCTGCCAAACGGCTTTGGCTAACAGCCCGTATCGGCTAATTAGACAACTTTGGCAGATGATGCACAACCATCAGGCTGGCATAGTCCAAGAACATGGCTTATTGACAGCTTGTGCTTGGACAGTGCACCGGCTAGATTCAGCATTTTTTAAGGAGTAAGCATACAGCTATGCACCAACAGCGTTATATTTTATTGGACCGCGATGGCGTTATCAATCAGGATTCTGAGGCATTCATTAAATCCCCTGAAGAATGGCAACCGATAGAAGGAAGTCTTGAAGCCATTGCCTTACTCAACCAGCATGGCTACCAAGTCATTATTGTCACCAATCAATCAGGAATTGCCAGGGGCTTGTTTGATGAAATCATGCTAGAAAAAATTCATGCTAAAATGCACAAGTTGGCGGACGAAAAGGGCGGGCATATTGCCGCAATCTATTTTTGTCCGCATGGCGCTGACAGTGATTGCACTTGCCGAAAACCCAAGCCCGGTTTGCTTAAGGCCTTCGCCGCTGATTTTCATGCTGACCTAACAGCTTGTGCATTCATCGGTGATTCCTTGCGCGACCTGCAAGCCGCAGAAAGTGTGGGCGCCAAGCCGATATTGGTTAAAACTGGCAAAGGGCTGCAAACTTTACTCATTAATCCACAACTGACTATTCCTGTTTTTGAAAACTTATATGACGCAGCAACACACCTCATCTTTTGATAATAGGCCTAAAAATTATATTGGATCAACCTTGCTATTTTTGGGTATTTTCTCCACCGCAACCATCGTTGGCCTTACGCTTTTTGTGGCAATGCTTACGAATTTTAAAACACGTTGGAAAATCGGCCATCTTTGGTGCGGTATTATTGGCTGGATGACCAAAGTTTTTTGCGGGCTCACCTATGAGGTGGAAGGCATGGAAAACATCAACCCGCAACAACCCGCCATCCTATTAAGCAACCACCAGTCAGCATGGGAAACACTGGCCTTACGGTATATTTTGCCACCCCATTCAGTCGTCATAAAAAAAGAACTGCTCTATCTGCCGATTTGGGGCTGGTCATTGCTGACCCTAAAATCCATTGTCATAGACCGGAAAAACCAACGCGCGTCCTTACGGTCCCTGCTGGAACAGGGCTCAAAATATTTACACGAGGGATTATGGGTGCTGGTGTTTCCAGAGGGCACCCGTGCAGCGGCAGGGGAGGTTTTAAAGTTTAATGTAGGTGGCGCAATGTTGGCGCATAAGACGGGTTTTCCGGTCATCCCCGTTGTCCACAATGCCGGTAATTTTTGGCCACGCTACAGCTTTTTTAAATATCCCGGGGTCATTAAATTAAGAATTGGCCCCGCCATAGCCACCCAAGGGCGTAAAGCCGCTGACATCAATGCCGAAGCTGAGGCTTGGATTAGGCAAGCACTCAAGGAAATGAATTAGTCCCACAGCTTTCAGGCTTTACATACCAACATACGCATTTACTTTGAAACCAAGGTAGTGCGTATAATGCCGCACATCGCCACTCACTCAATCGGTAATAACCACATGAAAAAACTTCTGCTGCTTTCCCTGTCCACCTTGTTGCTCCCGGCTTGCGCTGATAAAAACCAATTTGAACAGGCTGTACTGGAACAAATGCAAAAAGAGCAAGATATTAAAGACTATAAATTAGATCCGGCCTATATGACCAAATGTGTCGTTGAAAAAACCGCGCAAAATATGCCTGGGGTATTCCCGCTTGACCCTAAGCGCCTAATGGCTTACCGCAACTACACAAAAATGCTGACCTTGGAAAAGTCCGCAGACCCAAAAAAGACGCTTGATGAGTTGCGTACAGATTTTGGTGGCCCTAAAGAACTTGGTGATGCACATAACAACTACACCGAAAGCTTAGTGGAATGCTATTCAGTGGTCATCTCGGAGTCGGAAGAAGCTGAAAAAGAAAAGGCACAATGAACAGTTGGCCAGGGATGGCCTAAGCCAATAGTCGCGCTAGTATCGGTTGGCTGTCTAGCGCTACAGCCAGTAGGATTTATCTGACAAAAGCAGCCACTATGATGGGTCACTTAGTCGGACATTTTAATCAAGACATCTACATTTTTGCACCATGCGTGACTTTGTCGTACTCATATTTTTAATTGGCTGTATTTATGCAGCTATAAAAAAACCTTGGCTTGGGGTGTTGTCGCTGGCAATTTTTAGCTATTTAAACCCCCATGCCTATGCGTGGGGGTTTGTCAGGACTTTACCCGTTTATTATGTTCTTTTTTTAGTTGTCGCCTTTCGGTCATTAACGGCAAAAGATAAACAACCTATCCCTAAAGACTGGCGAATAGCAGTTTTTATGATGCTTTGGTTTTATTTTATATTCACCTCTACACAATCTTATTTTCCTGAGTATGCCTTCAAAAAGTTCTGGTCTGTAACAAAAATTTTCTTACCTTTTTATTTTAATTTGGTACTGATCAATACCCGCCAAAAACTTTATTATTTAATTGTCACTATTGGCGCTTCAATTGGGCTAGCGGGGTTTAAAGGAGGCTTGTTTGCAATTTCACATGGTTTCGCATCAAGGGTCTATGGGCCACCGAACACCCAGTTTGAAGAGAACAATGCCTTTGCTGTTGCAGTCTTAATGTGCATCCCCCTTTTATTGGTTTGGCAAAAGGAAGCGTTGAACCCTTGGCTTAAAAAAGGGATACTTTTGGTAATCCCAATCATATACGCCTGTTCTTTAAGCTCTTGGTCGCGCGGGGCCTTGCTCACCATGGCTGCGCTCACTTTAATGTTGATCATAAACAGCAAACGTAAATACCTGGCAGCCCCGCTGGTTTTTCTTGGCTGTATTGTGGCCATACCATACTTGCCCCAAGAATGGTTTGGCCGAATGAACACCATCGAAACATATCATAATGATGCTTCAGCGATGAGCCGATTGGACACGTGGGCAGATGGCTGGAACCATACCCTTAGCCATCCCTTTACCGGAGCCGGTTTTGATGGCTGGGTTTATGTCACCTCAACAAATCTTGATTGGCATAGTTCTTATGTTGAGATGTTTTCAGAACATGGCTTTATCGCTTTTGGACTTTGGCTATCCCTAATACTTGGTTCCGTAGCAAGCTTGACCATACTACCCCAAAAGGTCAAAAAGGTCGAAGGCATGGAGTGGGTGGGCAATTATTGTTTTATGGTGCGCGCCTCAATAATTTGTTACATGATAGGCACGGCATTTTTGGGGCTTTCGTATTGGGATTTGATTTATCATTTGGTTTTTATCTCCGTTTTGATTAAAAAAATCGCCCTTGAAGAATTGGCACAGAAAACCAAGGTAAAACCACGCTGGGCGATGAAAGCACAGCAATCGGCAGCAGCTAGCCCAGTAGTTTAGCCGCTTATCATCCGCAACCACCATACTAGGCAGATGGTAGGACACTAATCAGGCCGTAAATCGGCCGTCATACTGCCCAACCAGTATCATATTAGATGCTTGGGCTATTTCACCCGCATCCCAGCCACCGCCCCTTGGTCGGGGCTTAATATCCAAATCTCTTTGTCACCAGGACCTGCGGCCAGCATTATGCCTTCAGAAAGGCCAAAGCGCATTTTTCGGGGTTCAAGGTTGGCAAGCACTAAAGTCAATTTACCTTCCAAGTCTTCTGGTGCATAGGCAGATTTGATACCCGCAAAAATGGTGCGGGTTTCATCGCCTATATCCACCGTCAATTGCAAAAGCTTGTCTGAACCTTCTACAGCAGCGGCTTTAATGATTTTGGCGATACGTAAATCCAGCTTGGCAAAGTCATTAAATGCAATCGTTTCGGCGATGGGTTCAAATTCCTTTGGTTTGGCCACTGCGGCTGGGTTAGGGTGTTCAGCCGTTTTTTCCAAATTCTCTTTGGAGGCTTCGACAATCGCCGTTATTTTGTCGGCCTCAACCCGTGTCATCAACGGTTTAAAATCGTTGATAGTATGGCTTAGCAAAGCTTGCGCCCCACTAGGCCACGCTTGGGGCGGGATGTTTAAAAATAATTCGGTATCTTCTGCAAGTTTTGGGATAACAGGCTTTAAAAACGCGGCCAGTAAGCGGAACAGATTGATGCCCATGGAGCAAACCGCATGGAGTTCTGCCTCTTTACCGTCTTGTTTGGCGATCAACCACGGCTTTTTTTCATCAATATACTGGTTGGCCTTGTCAGCCAGCGCCATAATTTCACGCATGGCTTTACCAAACTCACGGCTTTCATAAAATTCTGCTATCTGTCCGTTGGCATCGATAAAGTCTTGAAACAAGGCCGGTTCAGCACAATCAGCAGACAACACATTCGCAAAACGCTTACTGATAAAACCACTGCAACGGCTGGCAATGTTAACCACTTTACCGACCAAATCAGAATTGACCCGTTGGCTAAAATCATCAAAATTCAGGTCGATATCATCAACACCCGCACTGAGTTTGGCGGCAAAATAATAGCGCAGGTATTCAGGGTTCAAATGATCCAAGTAGGTTCTTGCGGTAATGAATGTGCCGCGCGATTTGGACATTTTTTCGCCATTGACCGTTAAAAAACCATGGGCAAAAATGGCGCTAGGTGTCCTAAAGCCCGCACCATCCAACATGGCTGGCCAAAACAAGGCATGGAAATAGATGATGTCCTTACCAATAAAGTGGTACAGCTCAGCGTTGCTGCCTTTAGCCCAAAACTCATCAAAGTCCAGCCCTTGCTTGGCACATAAATTTTTAAAGCTGGCCATGTAACCAATCGGGGCATCTAACCAGACATAGAAAAATTTGCCGGGGGCATCGGGGATTTCAAAGCCAAAATACGGGGCATCGCGGGAAATGTCCCATTGCCGCAAACCGCCATCCAGCCATTCAGCCAGTTTGTTGCGGACTTCGGCCTGTAAATGCCCAGCCTTAGTCCATTCAGACAACATATCGGCAAAATCTGCCAAATTGAAAAAATAATGCACTGAGTCTTTTTCTATCGGCTTTTCACCTGAAATGGCAGAAACGGCATTTTTAAGTTCGGTGGGTGAGTAAGTTGCGCCACACACTTCACAACCATCGCCATATTGCTTGGGAGCGTTGCATTTTGGGCAATCGCCAATAATGAAACGGTCAGGCAAAAACATGGCCTTGACAGGGTCATAAGCTTGGGTGATGGTATGGGAACTGATATGGCCGCCCTCCCGCAGGCGGGTATAAATCAGCTCAGAATACAGCTTGTTTTCTTCTGAATGGGTGCTGTGGTAGTTATCGAACGCCACGCCAAATTCCGTAAAATCGGCCAAATGTTCTTTACCGACCTGGGCAATCAGCTGTTCTGGGCTAATGCCTTCCCGATCAGCCTTTAGCATGATGGGTGTGCCGTGGGTATCATCGGCGCAGACAAAATAACAACGGTTGCCCCGTTGTTTCTGGAACCGCACCCAAATATCCGTTTGGATATATTCAACCAGATGGCCTAAATGGATGGGGCCATTGGCATAAGGCAACGCACTGGTGACTAGCAATTTTCTCTCTGACATGGGCAAAATTTTGAATTACGAAAACAAATAATCCGCCGATTATCGCATAAAATAGGCGCTGCTACAGGATTCCCCGACGCTAAAAAATGAATTTTATTGAAAAATCTGTAGAATGCCCTATATCTTGAGTAAACCCATCGGTTGAAATAGACTCACGGCACTGTTCTTAGGCTAAATAGGCCCTCAAGGAAAAATCATGGCACAAATTGAAAAATCGGCTGTAGAAAATCTGTTAAAAACGTTTATCGACCCCCATCATGGTGTCGATCTGGTAACCGCCAAATCGGTTAAGACCATCACCATCAATGGCAACAACGTGAGTGTTAAGCTGGAACTGGGGTACCCCGCCAAATCCGCCATAGACGGCCTAAAATCGGCGGTTGAGGCACATCTGCGGGAAGGGCTGGCAGGTGTTGGGGAAGTGGCCGTTGAAATCAACGTTAAAATTATCTCCCATGCGGTGCAGCAAGCCCTAAAACCCATGGCGAAGGTAAAAAACATCATTGCCGTGGCATCAGGAAAAGGTGGTGTGGGAAAATCAACAACAGCAGTCAATCTGGCCTTGGCCTTGGTGGCGGAAGGCGCAAAAGTGGGTATTTTGGATGCCGACATTTACGGCCCCAGCATCCCAACCTTATTGGGGCTTGCTGGTCGGCCAGACAGTCAAGACAATAAAACCATGACGCCCAAGGAGGCTTATGGCCTGCAAACCATGTCCATCGGTTATTTGGTTGATGCGGGCCAGCCGTTAATTTGGCGCGGCCCCATGGCAACCAATACTTTGCAGCAAATGATCAAGGACACCAACTGGCAGGATTTGGATTATTTGATCATCGATTTACCCCCGGGCACGGGTGACATCCAATTGACCTTGGCCCAACAAATTCCCGTAAGCGGGGCAATTATCGTCACAACCCCCCAGGATATTGCCTTAATTGATGCCCAACGTGGATTGACCATGTTTGCCAAAGTCAATGTGCCTGTACTGGGCGTGGTCGAAAATATGGGGCTGCATATTTGTAGCGCTTGTGGCCATGAAGAGGCGATTTTTGGTGTTGGTGGCGGTAAAGCCATGTCAGAAGTAAACCATGTTGACTTTTTAGGTTCACTACCCTTAGACATTACGATCCGTGAGTATGCCGATTCTGGCAGGCCAACGGTTGTGGCGGAACCCAATAGCCGTATTGCGCAGATTTACCAAGAAATAGCCCGCAAAACGGCGGCAAAACTGGCCTTAAAAGCGAAAGATTTTAGCACCCGTTTTCCGACGATTGTTGTGCAAAACACCTAAGACCTAGGAAGCAGGGGTTTTCAGGCTTTGCCCTTGCAAGCCCCCTCTCCCTATGTGAGAATTTACCATTTAACCCTATGGATAGTTACCATTCATGAGCATTAAGTCGGACAAGTGGATACGCCGCATGGCGGAACAACAAGGCATGATAGAGCCATTTGAAAGTGGCCAGATCAGGGATTCAGAAAATGGCAGGGTCATTTCCTACGGCACATCCAGTTATGGCTATGATGTCCGCTGTTCAGATGAGTTTAAGATATTTACCAATATTAATTCAGCCATCGTTGACCCAAAAAACTTTGACCCCAACAGCTTTGTTGATATTAAATCCGATGTGTGCATCATCCCGCCCAACTCGTTCGCCTTGGCGCGTACCGTGGAGTTTTTTCGGATCCCACGGGATGTGCTGGTCATTTGCCTAGGTAAATCAACCTATGCCAGATGCGGCATTATCGTTAATGTAACGCCCTTGGAACCGGAATGGGAAGGCCATGTCACCTTGGAGTTTTCCAACACCACCACCCTGCCCGCAAAAATCTATGCCAATGAAGGCGTGGCGCAAATGCTGTTTTTTGGGGGTGATGAGGTTTGTGAAACCTCTTACAAAGACCGGGGCGGCAAATACCAAGGGCAAACTGGGGTCACGTTACCCAAAGCATGATATAGAGTACGAAGTTGGTAAGGCGACACAAGGTTCCCTCTCCCTTTGGGAGAGGGTTAGGGTGAGGGTATTTCAAATGTCGCTTTACCAGCTTCGGCTCCTATAACGCGGCTGGCATCAAGGGACACTGATTAAGGTGTCTCTTTTTGCGGAGGCAGTTGCACAAAAAAACCTTGCGCCTTAAGTGCCGCTATGATTTTCCCTGCATCTTCCTTGGCCAATTTCCGTTCTGGTGTCAGCTCCAACTCCATCACAAATTCCATTTTTCCAAAGCTATTGACCAGCGCCTCCGGCACCTCTGAAAAATCATCTTTTTTTGTCAGATACAAATAAAGATAATCCTTTTTCATACTTTTATAGATAAAACAGTGCATAGTAAATAATAATGAATCAAAACAACTATTTTAACCATTATTGTTTAAAATGCCCCATCCTTAATTTTACCCGTACGTACAATGGCCAAATTACAGCTCAAATTTGATGAATTTTATAAAGCCGCCTGTTATTTTGAGGCTTCTTTGGTTGTAGTGGCCGTATTGCTGGGTTGGTTAAGCGACACCAACCCCTTTAAAAATCTGTATTTTTCAGAAACGGCAATTGCTTACGGTGTGCTGGGCACTATCCCTTTGTTCCTCATGTTTTTGGGCCTAGAGAAACTGCAAGGGCATTCGGTGGTCACCATCAAAAAAATGCTGCTTAACACCTTAGGCCCAGGCTTACACCGCTATCACTGGACAGACTTATTGTTTTTGGCGGCAATCGCCGGCATTTCCGAAGAAGTGCTGTTCCGTGGTGTCATCCAACCCTGGATAGAATCATTGTGGGGCATCAGCGCAGGCCTAGTGCTCAGCAATATTATTTTTGGCCTGGTCCATGCAGTTACCCCACTTTATGCCGTGCTGGCAACCCTGGTCGGCATTTATTTTGGTTTGGCCTTGGATTACGGTGGCGACAGGAACTTGCTAACACCGATTATTATCCATAGCTTGTACGACTTCTTGGCTTTTGTCGCCCTCATGCGGGTCTACCGTGCCAGCTTAGAAACAGCAATTAAATAAGTTACCCACAACATCTGTGGATAACATTGTGTAGGGTCTGTTATCAGCCCACCTTAACCGCTGTTTTTAAGTCAGTTTTGTCAAATTGTACAAAAAAACGTCAGCTGTATAGTTGGCTCCCCCATGATAAGCACCCACTGGCAAGCATCTAAAACACCGTCATCTACCCTTTTTCCGCCCTTAATGTACGTAGATTTGCCGCCATTATTTGGAGACATGATTAAACGAAAAAAATATTTTCGATTTTTTTAGGTGTTTCACACATAAGTTATAAATTTCAACTAAACTTCTATGGAATTACATTTATTGTTTGGAAAAACTTTTTGGAATGACACATGAATAAACTAGCACCTCTGTTTTTGATTTACTTCCTTTCTTTTGGCACCGTAAATGCCGAAATGTCAACAACCAGTGAAGCCTCACCCAGCCCCTATGCTTCTGAAACTGACCCTCAACCAGCACCAAAATGGCTTGTCGGTTTAGGTTTATGCTTGGTTTTTGTGGGCTACAAAATCAAAACAAAAGCGGCATAAAACCTGTAAGCGTTCAACCCTCTGTTTGGAAAATAGACCTTGGGGGAGATTTTTTAGATTAATGCCCCCCAGCAAGACAGTTAAGAATTATGACCGTGGTGTAGGTGCGGATTTATCCGCACTATGCGAATTTGTCACACCAAAATCGTTTCTTGCTTAACTATGGGCAGCACCGCAAGCCCTGCCCTGCCCGCTTGACATTACGCCTCTACAGGATATATAAAAAAGAGTATATAGCCCAAGGGAGGCCACTATGTCAGAGCAACAACATTATTTAAATGACCCGGCTGGCAATGCCATTGCTGAGATTGTTAAAGGGATAGACCGCGACGTGGAGCGTGGCGAAGATGTGCTTATGTTAGGTCTGGGCACCGTCATGCTCTCGTCAACCTTTGCGCCCGTAGCGCCGCCTTCCGTGCTGCTACCGCTAGTGGCCTTGGTTTTTGCCCTGTCAGCAAGCTACGCCCGGTTTAATTACCACGGCATGGAACGAAAACTCAAGGCATCAATGGCGCTGCTTAAAAACCATGAACAAACCGCCTTGCATCCTGTTTCCGCCGTGTTTACCAATTATCCCATGGAGCCACTCGCCGATTCCTTCAATCCCCTAAAGAACCTAAAACGGACTTGGAAAAGCGTGATGGGTGGGATTTTAATCAACCCGTTTTGGATGCCAATTTTTTATGTTATGGGTATGCAGATTGTAGAAGAAAGAAACCTTGGGGTATTGAACGAGGCGATTATCAGCGTTGAGAAAAAACTGGTGCCGCCTATTAACAAAGAGTAAGTCGGTGCGCATGTTCTTCGCCTTACTGGCAGGCTTTTGGAAACTAGTTATCAACAAAGGTGGGAGTGGCTTTAGCCGCTCCCACACACAAGAAACTGATGAACACCTATTTCGATTAGACTAGCGATTGAACCTCTATCCTAAACCTGACCCATATGGCTGATAAGTAACTGCATATTTTTTTCAATTTTCACTCCTGCTTTATTTGCGTCAACTCAAACGATGCGCTTTATGCATCAGCACATCTTTATGTAACGCATATAAAGCGTTGCTTCCTAGCCAACTTGCTGTTCGGAAAATTACATGATTGAAATAGCTGTTTTAAAACCCTTCGCTGCTAAAGTAGCTTCCAGCCTTTTCGCCTCATTCTTAGCTAAAAAACTCACCGATAAAGCACAACAAAAGCAAATAGAACTTTGTGTTGAAGGACTTTGCGAGGAATGGCTAATTTCAGTTTTGAAAAGCCTTCGAGATATAGATTATCCAGAAGAAGCATTAAAGGATTTATTCCAGCACTATTGCCATGATTTAGAAAAATTCGTTAAAGATGAAGCAGTCGCAGAAGAATTATTAAAACCTCTCACTGAAACTACCAGCAATTACCAACTCGATAGCGCGTTATTACGAAATTGTTGGCAAGAATTAAACCTGCAAGACTTACCTGAAGAATTTGAGATAGACGAAATTTGTCGCTTGTATCTTCGACGTGTACGGACACAAGGCATAGTCACCACTGAATTACGCGCTTTATACCTTGCCCAACTTGCTCAAGACAGTACCAATTATTTACACGCCATACGCGGCTATTGGCCCGATTTTGATTTAGACCGCTATAAAGAGCGTTTAACCACCCGTTATAAAACCTTGGATTTATCAGCATTAACGCCACCCGTCCGTGATGACATTGAAGTGAGCGTTTTATTGCAAGATGTCTTTATTCCGCAAACCGTCAAAGAAAGCCGTCCACCGAGAGAATTGCCCAAAGAACTACAATACGGTGAAGTCAAAGACTTAGCCGATTTACAAGCGGACGATTCCAAACGAATAGATTGGGTACAGCAAACAGTAAAACCCGTGTTGGAAATTTTCGATAAGCACAAACTGGTTATATTAGGTGATCCAGGTTCTGGTAAATCCAGTTTGGCACGTTTTCTATTACTTAGTTGTCTAAGCCCAAAAATAGAAACGGGAGCAACACCCGCATGGCTAGAACCATTAAAAGGACATCTGCCCTTATTAATTGAATTACGCTCTTATATCGCCGCAGTCAGTCAGCATCATTGCGACAATTTTTTAGATTATCTGCATTATCTAGGTAAATCAGAAGGTTATGGACTCAATCATCTGGACTTAAAAACGCAATTAAAAAATAGTCCCGCCCTCGTTCTGTTTGATGGTTTAGATGAAATTTTTGACCCCGCACAACGTGAAAAGATTAGCCAAGAAATTATCGGCTTCGCTAATGACTATGCCAAAGCACGCGTTTTAATCACCTCGCGTCTTGTTGGTTATCAAGGTACAACCTTACGTCATGCAGATTTTAGTGAATACACGCTACAAGATTTAGACAAAGAGCAAATTCAACTCTTCGCTCAAGGTTGGTTTAAACTGGTTTTTCATAATAGACCCGAAGAAGTGACCAGTCGCATTCAGCGCATTCAACAAGCCGTTGAACACTCGCCTGCTATTGCTCAGTTAGCGGGCAATCCGTTGTTATTAACCATTATCGCCATCATTGCCAAACACCAAGAGTTACCGCGTGAGCGCGTCTTACTTTATGACCACGCAGTGAAAGTGTTGTGTCATCATTGGGATGTCACGGAACATAAAATCAATCACACACCCATCGATTTTATGCGCGAAAACGACAAGCTGGAATTATTACGGCGTATTGCATCAAGAATGCAGCAATCTCCTAATGGTTTGTCTGGCAATGTAATTCATCCTGACGATTTGCAACAAGAAATCGAAAGCTATCTAAGCCAACGTTGGCAACTATCACCCACTGAATCAGCGCGGATTGGTTCAGCGATGATTGATCAATTACGCGCCCGCAATTTTATTTTATGTTTTTATGGTGCTGAGTCATACGGCTTTGTGCATCGAACTTTCTTGGAATATTTTTGTGCCGATGAGATAAAGCAGCGTTTTGATAAGCGAGGCGTAGCAGGGGGTATCAGCTTCGATGAACTGAAAAAATTATTTGTAGCTTACTATCGTGATGATGCTTGGCATGAAATATTGCGTTTAATTTGCGGTATGGTGGATGCTAAATTTGCAGGGCAGTTGATTGATGCCATATTGCCAGCAAGAGAAAAGGCCTATGAAGAAAGCGCGGTATTAACGCTAGCCATACAATGTTTAGCGGAAGTTACTGATTTGAATGAAATTCCTGAAACAGCTAAGCAGGTGTTGGATTGTTTGTGTGCTTGGTTTGATGAAATGGAAATTAGAAATTCAATGTATGAAGAAGAGTTTGGAAAAAATGCCCTACCTGCTATAGAACGTATCGGCAAAAATTGGGTCGGTAGGGAAAAGTTTTTGAACTGGATAGCCTCGATCGATAAAGTATCCTTTAGCTTTGAAGGGACTTACTGTTTTGGGCGTATGGTTGCCGCGCTTTGGTCAGATTGTGATGATATACAACAATATTTAATAGAGTTGACTTGTAGGCAATCCGCATCACTAAAACTTATGGGGTTTGAAGCTTTAGCGCGCTGTTTTAAAGAGTCTACAAGAGACTTGTTAGAAGAGCAATTGATGTTCGGAGAAACAGATACTAAAATCCTTTGTATCTGGACACTAACCAAGCATTATCAAAACCGAGTGGAAATTTACCTGCTAATCAAACAATATTTACAGCATGATAATGTTGGTGTACGTCGAGCAGCAGTTGAAGCTTTAGTTAAGAAAAATTATAGCGATAGTGTCAAAAGTAAACTATTGTTACAGGATTTTGATAATAACTATTCTTGGCTAGACGCACTCAAACCCATCACACAAGCCAGAGTAAAGGAAGCAGCAGAAAAACTAAACCTCAGCTCCAAAGCAATCCGCCAGCATTACCAAGAAATCACACTGGAGATTCCCTTGATATTGGAATGGCAAAACTTGGATTCAACTCCAGCACCCATATAACTTAACACTCAGAGTCTTCAAAATCACTTCGACAGGTGATTTTATTTAGTCAGATGGAACCGCATCAATAGCGAACAATGCAGTCTTAAATGCCTTAACAGCGTCTTTCCCTTCGAAATTGCTGTCGGATTAGTGAATAATCGGCGTAATTCAAATTTTAAGGTGCGTTAGGTTAAGTCGTTTTAAAAATTTATTAAATTTGCCACGCCTCGCGTCACCACACAAAGGGAGCAGGTCTTTCATATCGCACCGTCCTGACCCCATTTTCCCAGCGAGCAAAGCTCCGCTGGAGGCTTCAGTTAGGCGTAGGTTCTATGCAACAACCCTCAACAGTGCTACAGCTTGCCGTGGTTTTTGTTCCGCTTGCCAAAGATCATAGCTAGTCTGCATTCTAAGCCACAAACCAGGGGCTTGCCCAAATGCTTCGGACAGTTTTAGATCCATCTCAGCAGTAATACTGGCCCGTCCATTCAATAGCTTAGAGAGGTGTGGACGGGAAATACCCAGATGAGCTGCGAACTTCCCAACCGTAATACCTAGTTCAGGCATGACATCTTCTTTTAGAATTTCACCGGGGTGAGGTGGGTTAAACATGGGCATAAGAGTCTCCTAATGGTAGTCCACATAATCCAGAAGCATCGCTTCACCATTCTCAAAACGAAAAATTACTCGCCAGTTTCCACTTACTGTAACCGCCCAGAACCCAATTAGATTTCCAGTAAGTTTATGCAACTTTAATCCTGGAATATTAATTTGTTCGACCAGCATGGCTGCATCAAGAATACCAAGAATGCGTTTTAATCGCGGCGCATGTTCTGGGCAAATACCTGCTTTAGAGCCTGTTTCGAAGAAAGGTTGCAATCCGGCACGGCGAAAATTTTTAATTTTGCTGGATAGTATCCGGTTAGCTAACAGATTACAATCCAAAGCTATGGTAGCGCATAGGGTTTTTCTAAATTGATGGGCTTGGTACCCCAACCCATATTCCCGCAACCATCAGGCTGCCTATCCTTACTGCGTTGTTAATCGAGGCAAGACAGCCGTATGATGCTGTTGTTTAAGTTTGTAGTTTTTCACCACTATGCGTTTGGTTTCCAAAAAGTTGTAGTTAGGTCTTGTACAATCATATTTTCCTACTTTTGTGATGCGGTAATTTTGCAACACCAGTCCCCATTTTCCTAAGGCAGATAACTTGTAGAACGCATAACAGGGTAGCCACCGCATCACAGCTTTTTCGATGTGGATTTTTATAGCTTTCCAAACTTGCTGTTTCGCACGGTAATCCTTAAAGACCTTGCATTGCAAGGTCTCTACCCTCCTAGCCACCATTAATTTAATTTATCCCCGTCCCTTAGGATAAAATACCCGTCATTCCGTTTCTTTTAAAAACCATCAACATGAAACCAATAGAACTTTTATCCCCAGCGGGCACGATCAGAAATATGCGCTATGCGTTTGCTTATGGCGCGGATGCGGTTTATGCCGGACAGCCGCGCTATAGTTTGCGGGTGCGCAACAACGATTTTTTGGCGGACAACTTGGCCAAAGGCATTAACGAAGCGCACCAGCTGGGCAAAAAGTTTTTTCTGGCGGCTAATGTCATTCCCCATAATGCCAAGGTCAAAACCTTTATGGCAGACTTGGCGCCGATTATAGCCATGCAGCCGGATGCCCTGATTATGGCCGACCCTGGCCTGATTATGATGACCCGTGAAGCATGGCCGGAAATGCCTATCCATTTGTCGGTGCAGGCCAATACGGTGAATTATGCGGCGGTTAAGTTCTGGCAAAGCATGGGGCTGACGCGGGTTATTTTGTCCCGCGAATTGTCCTTGGATGAGATTGCCGACATCCGCCAGCGCTGCCCTGATATGGAACTGGAAGTGTTTGTGCATGGCGCTTTATGTATTGCCTATTCGGGGCGCTGTTTGCTGTCCGGTTATTTTAACCACCGTGACCCCAATCAAGGCACTTGCACCAATTCTTGCCGCTGGAAATATGACACCCTGCCCGCCGAAGAAAATGCCGAAGGTGATATGGTGCTTGCCAGCGGTGTGCTGTCCATGGCTGACATCAGCAATGCCAGTTGCGGCGGTGCAGAACGCCACCCATTGGCCGACAATATTTATTTTCTTGAAGAAGAAGGCCGCAAAGGTGAACTGTTACCGATCATGGAAGATGAAAACGGCACTTACATCATGAACTCCAAAGACTTGCGGGCAATTGAGCATGTGCAACGCCTGGTTGAAATTGGCATCGACAGCCTTAAAATAGAAGGCCGCACCAAATCGCATTATTATGTCGCGCGGACGGCCCAAACTTATCGGCAAGCCATTGATGATGCTTTGGCAGGCCGCCAATTCCAACCGGAGCTGATAGGGGTGTTAGAGAATTTGGCGAACCGGGGTTATACCGATGGTTTTTACCAGCGCCATCATACCCATGAACATCAAAACTACATCACCGGCTATTCCAAAAGCCATCAACAGCAGTTTTGTGGTGAAATCCGGTCTTATGAGGCCGAAACTGGGCTGGCCACGATTGATGTAAAAAACAAATTTTCGGTGGGTGATAAATTGGAGTTGATCTTGCCCGAAGGCAACCGGGACATTATTGTTGAACGCATGGAAAATATGTACGGGCAAGCGATGGAAGAAGCCTCTGGCGGTGGGTATGAAGTTAAAATTCCGCTACCGGAAATACACAGTGCTAATGGCTTGTTGGCGCGTTATACTGGCTAAGTACAGCATTCACTTTGTGTGTAACCCAACTCTGAGCCTCTCCTATGCCAACAACCACTGCCGAACTGTGCGACGCCCATGCTGGGGAGCTTCAATTTCAAATTGCCGAACCTTTATTTATAGCTTATGGCGGCAAGCTGGAATTTTCGGGAAAAATTGCCACCTTAAAAACCTTTGAAGACAATGAATTGGTTAAAACCGTGCTGGCCGAAAACGGGCTAGACCGGGTCTTGGTGATTGATGGCGGCGGCTCGCACCGTTGCGCGTTGCTGGATTATGATCTGGCGGTGATAGCGGTGGCGCAGGGTTGGCAAGGTATCGTCGTTTATGGCTGCATACGCGATTCCGCAAAGCTGGCTAGCCTACCGATAGGCATACGCGCCCTACATGCACACCCCTTGGGTAGCCATAAAAAAGGCCATGGCGACCGCGGTTTATTAGTCTCTTTTGCCGGGGTCAATTTCAAAAAAGATCATTTTTTATATGCAGATAGCGACGGAATTATCGTAAGTGCCGTCATGTTGAGTTAAAATATACCCACATTAACCTAGTAAAGAAGTCAAGATATGCAAATTGTTCTCGCTAACCCCCGTGGATTCTGTGCCGGTGTAGACCGCGCCATTGAAATTGTTGACCAAGCCATCGCTGCGTTTGGCGCACCCATTTATGTCCGTCACGAAGTCGTCCATAACCGCACTGTGGTAGATGGCCTCAAAGAAAAAGGCGCTATTTTTATTGAAGAATTAACAGATGTGCCCGTCGGTTCTTACCTGATTTTTAGCGCCCACGGCGTTTCCAAGCAAGTCCAAAAAGAAGCCAAAGAACGCAACTTAACGGTCTTTGATGCCACCTGCCCTTTGGTGACCAAAGTCCACATTCAAGTTTCCAAACACGCGCAATCAGACCGTGAAGTCATACTGATTGGCCATGCCGGACATCCCGAAGTGGAAGGCACCATGGGCCAATATGATAAATGTACTGAAAATGGCGGCATTTATTTGGTGGAAACTCCGGACGACGTGGCCAAATTGAAGGTCAACAACCCCGACAACCTGGCTTATGTGACCCAAACCACGCTGTCCATGACCGACACCAAGATCATGGTCGATGCCTTAAGGGCGCGTTTTACTTCCATCCAAGAACAGAAAAAAGACGACATTTGTTACGCCACCCAAAACCGCCAAGATGCAGTCCATGAACTGGCTAAAACAGCGGAAATTATACTCGTCGTTGGTTCTATCAACAGTTCAAACTCTAACCGCCTACGCGAAATTGCCGAGCAACTGGGCAGAAAAGCGTATTTGATCGACACTGCCAGCGACATGCAGCAAAGTTGGTTTGATGGCGTGGGTATCGTCGGCGTTACCGCAGGCGCTTCAGCACCCGAAGTGTTGGTGCAGGAAGTCATCAGCCAGTTAAAACAATGGGGCGGCAAATCCACCATTGAAATTCAAGGCATAGAAGAGAAAGTCGTGTTTTCTTTGCCCAAAGGCCTGAAAAAATAAGCCACCCGTGCAAACAGAACTGGAATCCGTCCGCTTGGACAAATGGTTATGGGCCGCACGTTTTTTTAAGACCCGAAAATTTGCCGCCGAAGCCATTGCTGGCGGCAAAGTCCATATCAACAACCAGCGCAGTAAACCCGGCAAAGAAATCAGGCCGGGGGCTTTGCTGTCCATCAGCAAAGAAGGACTGCGCTGGGATATCACGGTTATCTCCCTGTCCCACCAACGGCGCGGCGCAAAAGAAGCGGTTTTGCTCTATGAAGAAAGCCCCGAAAGCTTGGCAAAACGCGAACTGCAAATGGCGCAAATCCGTGAACAGCGAGAACTCTTCGATTTTAGCGGCCAAGACCACAAACCCAACAAAAAAGAACGGCGTTTAATCCACCGTTTTAAACAAGTGTGAGGATGGTCTTACAAGCAGGTTGGCGGTTTAGGTAAACCCGCCAGTTTGCAGGTGTACTTCAAAGGGCCATCCGGGAATAAGCGGTGCAAATAGCGGCTATTGCCCTTCTCCTCACCCAATTGTTTGGCAATGGCTTTAGTGAATACACGGGCATTGGGCAGATGTTTATATTGCAGATAATAAGCGCGCATAAACCAAATAATTTCCCAATGCGCTTCCGTCAAAATAATCGCGTTTAAGGCCGCCAGCTGCATGGCTACAGACTCATCCCAATCGGCTAAGTGCAGCAAAAATCCTTCGCTATTTAGCGTCAGGCTGGTTTCAATCATGACCATGATTGGATTTGGGCATGGCTAACGGTTAAACCAACCAAGGCGGCGTAATTAATCACCTCAAGGCCACTCAGCAGCGCGCTAGGGGCAATTCCCCTAATCGCCAGATCATCCTGCAATACACACAAGCGGTTATGCGGCAACAATGCCAATAAGCTACCCGCCAAAGGCCCAGCCTGCAATAAGTTGAGCACCGAATTTTCAAGGAACACCACCGCGTCACCTTCGGCAATACGCCCTAAAACAGCCAATGGCACTGGCGATTGGGAAATCAGGTGCAACATATTAATGGCTGTCCGTCAGCTTAAGCCCAACTATCCCGGCAACCACCAAGGCAATAGATGCCAAGCGGTACCAATCGACTGATTCTTTAAACAAAATAATCCCCAATATTGCCACGCCCACCGCGCCCATGCCAGTCCACACCGCATAAGCCGTGCCCAAAGGTAAAGTTTTGATTGCCCACATCAACAGGCCAAAGCTGCCTATTCCGGAACAAGCCGTAATCACACTAGGCCAAAGTTTGGTGAAGCCTTCGTTATATTTCAGGCTTAATGCAAAAATTATTTCCATAAGACCCGCAGAAAATAAAAGTAACCACGCCATGTCTAGCCTCTTTTTGTGTACATAAAAGCCAAGTATTTTACAATAGTCTGCCAGATAAGCCTGCACTCAATCTAAATGGATCGCAATGAAACCCGAAAATGTCATGACCGTCACCCAACTCAACCGCGCCAGCAACCGCTTGCTGAGCGAGCATTTTTGGGGCGTTTGGGTGGAAGGTGAAATTTCCAACCTCACCCAACCCGCTTCAGGCCATTTATATTTTTCGCTTAAAGATGCCAATGCCCAAGTGCGCTGCGCAATGTTTAAAACCGCCCAACGCAAACTGGCCTTTAAGCCGGAAAACGGTAAACAAGTGCTGCTTAAGGCACAAGTAAGCTTGTATGAGCCTAGGGGCGATTTCCAGCTGATCGTCGAAGCTATGGAAGCGTCGGGGGACGGCGCATTGCAACGGGCATTTGTCGCCTTAAAACAAAAACTGCTGGCAGAAGGCTTGTTTGATGCAGAGCGTAAACTCCCAATCCCGACCTTGCCCAAAGCCATCGCGGTTATCACCTCCCCTACTGGTGCGGCCATCCGCGACATCATCACTGTTTTGCGGCGGCGGTTTGCGGCAGTCCCGGTGATCATTTACCCGGTGTCCGTACAAGGCGACAATGCCCAATATGAAATCACCAAAGCCATCGCCCTGGCCAATGACCAGCAGGATTGCGACCTGATTATTTTAGGCCGTGGCGGTGGCTCACTGGAAGACTTGTGGGCGTTTAATGAAGAACGCGTGGCGCGCGCCATCAGCGCCAGTAACATCCCCATCATCTCTGCCGTAGGCCACGAAACCGACGTGACCATCGCAGATTTTGTCGCCGACCTACGCGCCGCCACCCCTTCAGCCGCCGCCGAACATGCCGTGCCTGACCAACAAGCCTGGTTAGCCCAATTCCAACAGTTTGAAATGCGTTTGCAACAACATCAGCAACGCCAACTACAACGCCACCAACAGGCATTGACGTGGTTAAGCCAGCGCCTGCAACAGCAACACCCCGGCCAAAAATTGGCCAGAAATGCCCAACGCCTGGATGAATTGGAATTGCGCTTGGTGCAAGCCCAACAAAGCAAACTGCGCCACCAAAAACACCAGCTAGAAGCAAAAACCGCCCAGCTTTGGCAACACAGCCCCACCGTCCGCCTCAACCACTACCAGCAGCAACAAGCTTATCTAAACAAACGCTTGCTAGACCTCATGCAGCGTAAACTGGAACGTAGCCAACAACGCCTAACCCATAACAGCCAAACCCTACACGCCGTCAGCCCATTAGCCATCTTAAACCGGGGCTATGCCCTCACCAGCCTAACCACCACCGGACAAATCATCCACACTACCGAACAGCTAAGCATCGGCGACCAAGTTAAAACCCGTTTGGCGCAAGGGAGTTTTTTTAGCCAAATTACGGGGTTTGATTGAGTTGGGTTGAGCCGATGGCGCTGGTTTGGTTGCAATTGGGATTGGTAGCTTCTCATTTGTTTAGGCAATAGGGACAGACCTGCGATGTTTTAAAAACCTCGCAGGTCTTTATCCCGCCACTAGGCAGCTTTTAAGTGGCTGACTACCAAACCGATTCAGGCCTTGCTTAGCTTGTTTTTATTGAAATTTGAACTAGACTTATAGGAATAGTAGTTATGTTTTGGTGATCACCAAGACTTAATCAATTCCTTTGACAAAGCCGAATGATGCCCTGGGAAACAAAGCACATTATTCGGGCTAGAATAGGGTTATCTGATTGGCACGTTAAATTAAAGGGTAAAAACAATGGAAACATCAACAAAAGCCAGGGAAGAAGGCGTTTATTTTCTCTCGCTTTCACTAGAAAACGTGCGTTGTTTTGCTGGGCAACAAACACTGGAGTTATCTGATGGGAATGGAAGACCTGCTCAGTGGACGGTTATTTTGGGGGATAACGGGACGGGTAAGACCACTTTATTGGAGGTTTTGGAAAAATATAATCTTTTGGATTATGGAAGTGAAATCTATAGTTTGCCTAAAAACAATAGCAAATATTTTAACGTAGTCTATGAATTCGCTTCTGAAAACACATTAGACAATCAACTGGGTACTTTTTTTCATGAATCAGCAAGAAAAGAAATTAATATTGGAACGTCAGGTTTTTACACCCCAGTTGATTACCTTAAATGTCTGAGAAGCGGTAAATTTAAAATCTACGCCTACAAAGCCACCAGAAAACTCAGCAAAAACAAGCCCATGTCATCAGGAGAAAAGACTTTCTATGAGATGGGAATTAACAATGACTCTGACGAACTAATAAATGCCGAAGAATGGTTACGCGAAACCGACTATATCGCCAGTAAAGCATCTGACATTCAAGAAAGCTATAAAAAACGCGTTGAAATTATCAAAGACATTTTAATCAAACTTCTACCCGATGTAGAAGATATTCGTATTTCCGTGCCAAATGAAAAATCCCCGCTCCCTCGCGTTGAATTCAAAACCCCCGATGGTTGGCTGATGTTATTTCAGTTAAGCCTAGGCTATCAGACGATGATCGCATGGATGGTTGATCTTGCCGCACAGTTATTTAATGAGTATCCCCACAGCCCCAACCCCATCGCCGAACCAGCCGTCGTGCTGATTGATGAAATTGACCTGCATTTACACCCTAAATGGCAGCGCACCATCATGTCGTATTTGAGCGAGCGTTTCATTAACACCCAATTCATCGTTACCGCGCATAGCCCTTTGATTGTGCAAGCAGCGGAAAACGCCAATATCGTGGTGCTAAAACGCGAAGCCAATGGCGTAAGCATTCACCAACAAGATAAAGATGTGCAAGGTTGGCGTATCGACCAATTACTGACCAGCGATTTGTTCGACCTAGGCAGTGCGCGTTCGCCGCATTATGAAAAGCTTCTTGAGCATCGCCGGCAAATTCTCAGCCAAGCCGAATTGACAGACCAAGACCATTTGCAATTGAAAGCGTTGGAAACTGAAATCGGCGATTTGCCTACCGCTGAAACAGCCGAAGATATTAATGCGATGAACATCATCCGCCGCGCGGCACAATTGCTGAAAGAAAAAGCATGATCTTTATCCAACGCACCGATGAACCGGCAATTTTGCAAACCAAAGGCAAGGCCGAACAAACGGCCTTATGTGAGGCTTATCGGCAGGGGGGTACCGAATTTGAGTTTAAAAGCAACATTTATGGGCATGAAGAAGTAAAAACCGCCCTAAGAAAAATGCAGCATGATAAATGTTGTTTTTGTGAAGCTAAACTAAGCCATATCAGTTATGGTGATGTCGAGCATTATCGGCCCAAGGCAGCTTACAAACAGGCAGATTCAGAAGCGCTGACAAAACCGGGCTACTATTGGTTGGCTTATACTTGGGATAATTTGTTATTGAGTTGCACTTTATGCAACCAACAATACAAGAAAAACCTGTTCCCTTTGCAAAATCCTACAGACAGGGCGCGTAGCCATCTGGACAATATTGCGGCGGAAAAGCCTTTGCTACTGAATCCTACGCTTAGCAACCCACAAGATTTTATCGGCTTTCGTTCGGAAATCCCTTATGCCCTCAATGGCAATCTTCATGGTAAAACCACCATTGCTGTTTTAGGTTTAGACAGGGAAAACTTAAACGAAATGCGGCGCACCAAACTGGGTGAATTACGCATTTTGCTGGATTTAGTAACGCTTGCTGATCAACAACGGCTTGATGACGAAGCATTGCAACACCTAGCCAAAGAAGCTAAACAGATGTTAAATAATGCCACTTTGGCCTCTGCTGAATACTCTGCAATGGTCAGCGCGCTCCTTTGTTCATAACCGGATAGCTGCGATAAGATACACAATATGTATAACGCGATAAGATACGCATACGGATAGGATGTGCTGAGGCACGAAGCGCATCGTTCGCGATTGATGCGCCTCCTGTCGTCGGCACATCCTTTGGTTGTTATAGACCATATACGCCAGAAAACGAAACCCGTGTTATTTTTTTATGCAAGGTGCCTAAAGATAAACAAAAACCCGATTTGCCCAAAATCGAATGATTTTGACGGATACCCCGGAATGAGCACAACCGATTTAACGCGTTAAGATGCGCATACGCATAGGATGTGCTCAGGCACGAAGCGCATCGTTCGCGATTGATGCGCCTCCTGTCATCGGCACATCCTATGGTTGTTACATACCATATACGCCAGAAAAAGAAACCCGTGTAATTTCTTTATGCAAGGTGCCTAAAGATATACAAAAACTCGATTTCTCCCAAAACGAATGATTTTGACGAATACCCCGGAATGAGTGCAACCGTCGTCGTAACTTGGAGGAGGTTCCAAAAAACAAAGCGTCAATTTGATGCTTGATGCTGACGTTTGAGATAATGAGAGTTTATGATGTTAAGCCGGATGTCGTCAAGCCCACTAAAAACTGGGTAATTGTACCCACCTGCATATATTCTATAGTTTTTTATAGAATAACTTTTTGATTTTATTGGTGGGGCGTCAGGGACTCGAACCCTGGACCTATGGATTAAGAGTCCACTGCTCTACCAACTGAGCTAACACCCCGAAATAAGTGGCGGAGAGAGAGGGATTCGAACCCTCGATACGTTGCCGTATACACACTTTCCAGGCGTGCGCCATCGGCCACTCGGCCATCTCTCCTATTTTGAATCCCACAGGTCGTGTGGGAACTAACAAGAATAAACCAGTTTACCGTTTGGTGCAATGACTTTTTAAGGTTTTTGTGTGGAAAGGCGCTACATGGCAGGCTCTTAAGCCTTTACACTCTGGGATGATTAGTTGGCCCATGAAATGACCTGAGTATTTGGCCCCTAACGCCTTTGCTGGGTCACACCAAACTTGGCCTACAATGCTGCCTGCTCAACAGCTGCATTATTACCGCCTACATACCAAACCGCATCTACAATATGTTCATAAATCAACAGTGTAAAAATTAAAGGTGGCTTACGTTTATTGGCTTGGGGAGTTATATGGCAGTTTTTTCGCCGCAATCTATTTTGCGGCAACTATTTTACTACCCGGTGTTGATTGTTGTGATGATGATAGAAAAAAATGGGGTTAACACAATCAAGCTCGCTTACCATAAACCAACCTGATAGCCCTAAGCCAAACGCCAACACCAAGAAAGTCACCCATGCCGTATAATACCCCTCTTTTAACTGTTATCACCGCATGTCTGCTTCTGAACTCGTCAAACAACTCACCCTGCAACTGCCGCTGTGCCTTAACCAAGACCGCCATCAGTTAAAACGCCAGTTAGACCGTTTGCGTGCTGATTGCCAAAAAGGTAAGGCTCCCTAGGAACAAATCCACGCCTTGGCGGGCCGTATCAGCCAGTCGGCAAAGATTACTCAACCTTGCCTGTTGCGTAGCCAACGGCTCACAGTTCCTGCTACTAGACGAACCCGTTGCGGGCATCAGCCCCCAGTATCGGCAACAAATGACCACACTCATACAACAGCTAAAACAACAAGGAAAAACGATCTTAATCATAGAGCACAACACCGACTTTATGGCTGAAACTGCCGACCGTTTCCTATTCCTTAGCGCAGGCACCTTGTCAGAATTTGTTAGCTTTAGCCAACTACAACACAGCCCACAAGCCGCCGATGCCTATTTCTGAAACCGACATCCTGAATGTCAGGCACCTCAGCGCAGGCTATGGCAAACGCCAAGTCTTATTTGATGTCAGCTTCGCTGTCAAACAAGGCGAAAATGTTCTGCTTATCGGCGGTACATCGATTAATTGCATGATAAAGAGCTCTTTAGATGTGTTACCCTAAGTAAAATCGGATAGGGTTTCACAACTGCCCCACGCTATTGTTTTAATAATGATAAACATTGATGCTAAATACATATTGGAAATTTTTTAGAGACTATGGCTACAGTGCAGATTCCCAAGGGTGATAAAGCAAGAGAAGCTATCGATGCTTTAAAGGGATATGTCTATCAAATTTATCAATCCGCTTTGGCTTGGATTGAGCTTGGTACTGAAGAGTTCTTATTTTTGGAGGTGGCAGAAGATTATGCCGTTGTTGCTGCTGATGTATTGAACGCTGTACAGATTAAAGACACTGCACACAGCGTGACAATTAATTCTGACGACATTATCGCGTCAATTGACAGTTTTGTTGATCTACACCTAACGAATCCTAAACTCCAAGTCAGGTTGCGTCATTTGACAACTTCAAGGATAGGGAAAGAGAAATCTAAAGAACATCGTGTTGGCGATACGCCAACTTTAGAAACATGGCGAAAGTTAGCAAAAACAGGTAACTTACAACCGCTTCGAAACATACTTGAAGCATCAAAACTTTCGCCACAAACCAAGAATCACATCCATGGATTAAGTGATACCGACTTTAGGGAACAATTTCTAAAACGGATTCACTTTGATTGTGGGGCACTTGATTCAAAATATCTGATACCTCAGTTAAAAACTAAGCTTTCGGCTTTACTGAAGGAACGAGGAGGTGTCTATTCGCAAGTTGACGGCTGCCTTAACAACATACTCATAACGCTTTTAAGCAAGGCCACACAAAAAGAAGACCGCTTTTTTGATAAAAGTGCATTAGAAGAAATGCTAGATAAAGCAACTCAAATTCCAGTAAATAAGGCTCAATTTGACGTGCTAAACCAGCTTACTGCCACTTTATTTGCCTCGTCTGCGCCCCAATCCCCTAGTTTCCTGTCCAAAAGACTTGTAGAGCCAAGCCCTATTAATGAAGTGCCCTTGCCAAGAGCAATAGCCAATCGCACAAACCATATAAATGCCATCGTGTCCTCGGCAACAGAATACGGAGTTAGTTGGGTCTTTGGTGCTGCCGGGGTTGGAAAAACCATTGGTGCCAAAATTGCCGCTCGACAAATTGGGGGAAATTGGGCCAGTATAAATTTAAGGGGCCTCAACGAAGAGCAAGTAGCTGCAATTCTACTGGATGTAATTAACAGGCTAACCGAACAATCTATTACAGGCTTACTGATTGATGACTTTGAATGTAAGTTTGAACCGCACATCAATGAAAAGTTATTGCTCTTGAAATCAGTATGTGATCGGACAGACTTGCTTCTTCTATTTACCTCTCCCAGAATACCAAGCTCCGACTTTCTCTTTTGTGCCAATCTGCCAACAGCTATTGGCCAAAAAATTTCTGAATTCACTGAAAATGACATACAAGAGATTCTGACTGGCTTGGGTGTGCAAATGGCAAGCTGGGTTAAATACATTCACCTTATCTCCGGCGGCGGACACCCTCAACTTGCAATCGCAGCAATTCAAAGTATGCAGAATAATGGTTGGGACTTAAAGGAATTAATAACCTTTGACTCCCTACTTAGCGGTAACTCTGCCCTTGAGCAGATTCGCTTACAATCAAGAGAAAGGCTACTGAATGAATTGCCGGAAAATAGTAGGCGGTTACTAGAACGCTTATCCCTTAAGTCGGGTAACTTTAAACGGAGTTTTGTTCTTGATATGGCACAAATTCCGCCCGTGGTTTCTGATGGCGGATTATTTTTCGACCGATTAATTGGTTTCTGGGTGGATCAACATGAACGGGATCGGTTCGCTTTGTCCCCATTGCTATCTAATTTAGGAAACAACACATTAACAGATGACCAAAAACAAAAAATAAACTTCGAGATAGCAAATTCAATTTTCAAAGAGAAATTACTCAGCCCCATCGAAGCAAATTCAGCGCTTCTTGCTGCCTTATCAGGCAAAAACATTCTAGTTATTACTTGTTTGTGTTTGTATTTACTTAAAGAAGAGCAGAGCGTTATAGAGATGCTTGCTCCCCACTTCATCTTATTCAGTTTTATGAGAACTGATCGCTACGCTTATGAAGATGATCCAGAAGTGAGCCAAATTTTTCGGGGTGTACAGCTGCTTTTTCTTTGCCATATAGAGGAGAAAAATGAGAAGTTCTCGGATGTACTGAAGTGCTTTGAAGCAGAATCAAACCGCGTCGATAATATTGCCGGAAGAAATATGCTTACACTTACGGTGTATGTGAAATTACTTCTGACAACATCAAAATTTGGAGCAATTCCAAATTTCTGGGATTTAATTTATAAATTTGATGTACTGTTTGAAAGTCAACAAGAATATCTCCCAGATCATTTTTCGAACGAAACTATCCCAGATGAGATAGATGGCGTTCCGCTTTTGGGCTTCATGTTTTTAAATCAAGCACATCAAATTAAACAGATTGCTGAATTACTTTCGGTATTTGAGTTCCTTAATTCATGCAGCCTAAAACTTCGTCAAAAATTGTTTAAGCCTTTTGACAAACAAGAATTTGATGTGGATGTGTTGGTCATGGGTGCTTGGCTAGGAGAGTATGATGCAAAAACAATCAACCCTTCCATTCATTGCGCCGTTTTTGCTCGCTTAGAAGAGTTTGCCAAATCTTGGGGACAGATTAATCTAGCAGTCTGTTGCAGAAAATACCATGCACTCATTATTGATGAATATGGAGACGACAAAGACCAAGCACTGGCGATTCTTGATGAAGGATTGGTGCTTTATGGTGAAACTAATTCTGAGCTTGTACGAGCAAAAGCCAAAGTTTTCTACCGAGCCAAAAATCATCAGAGTAGTCTGGAATTATCTACGATATTAATCGAAGGTGATGCACCGCTTAGCAAAACTGAGAAAGCTTTTTTGGGACGTGAAGCGGCTATTAGTGCTGAAAGTCAAGGCGACTTTGAAACGGCGAGACGCTATTATCTTTATGGCAGTAATGCCGCAAAAGAATGTGGCATTACTGAGATGGTTCCAATGCGAGTTGGTTTGATGGCTGATGCAGCCTTGGCTAGTTGGCATTCCGGTGACCGTGAAACATGCCTAAGGGATTTCATAACCGTTCTCCAAGAGCTTGAAAATATAGATCCCAAAAGTTCTTTACGTGCTGCTCACTGCCACGCGGTGGTATGCCGCTAAGCGTTCCACAACAAATCGCCATGCATTAAAATAGAGGGATTTTAAAAGCAGAGGGCGCGCTGTAATGAGCGTAAAACCAATTGAATTGAGCGAAATTGAACGGGAACAACTGCTGGCGGTTGTCAAAAAGGGGAGTGA
>JAPLRR010000094.1 GCA_026399075.1 Methylococcales bacterium | reverse complement strand
TGCGGCTTTGCTTAACCATCAACTGCTCCCTGTCAAACCTGGCCGACCGGAGGCGTGGCCTAGCTTACCGGGAATCAATCAGGCGGCTTGGGTTACTGCGGTTGGGTGCGCGGAGTGAAAAAACCTACACGTGTAAGGGTAGGGTGAGGGGGTTAAATGTCGCTTTACTTCCTTTGTTCCCTATAGCAATCTTCAGTGATTGGTTCGGTCGGGTGCTGAAAATCCATGTGGCATTACCAAGTCCTAAATTCACCTGTGTCCAAATGCACAAAATTATTGCGGGGATAATAGCCCACCCCGCCTCTCGCCATATCCAAGGCAGCGTTTTTTATTGTCCGTGTGGACACCCCTTCAACCCGTATGTCTATCGCCCTGCCTTGCATGTGGAAGCTGTGTTCGGCAACACCATGGTTGTGTCTCCGTAATTGGGCATTCGTGTAAGGCGAGCGATATCCCGAAACAATATGGAACGGTTTGCTGACGCCTAACGTTTGCTTTAGATCATACAACTGATCCAGCAAGGCCGGGTCTATGGCATGGATATCATCGGTATGGTAGTCACGTAGCAGGTAGTTGATTTCTTGTAAGGCACCTTCAACATAATTGCCGCGTTCAAAATAGGTCAGCTTTAGTTTGTCACCGGTATGGGTATGTTCAAATGACAACATTTTATGGCTAGGCCCATAATAATTTGAAAACCTAGGTGTGGGCGTGGCTTGCCGGGAAAAAAACCGTGGGCGTATGCTAGGGGTGTCGTTTTCGTTGGTGTGGATTCGGATGTGGCTCGTCCCGTTGCGCCCTGCATAAATGATATGCCGGACTGCGGCTGTGGCGGCCCCAGTCCCACCCATTGCCAATAAAGACCCACACGCCAGCTGTTTTAGAAATTTGCGTCTGGAGGCAATGGCGTTATCTTCGTCATTGGCAGTGTTTGTTAATAGTTGCTTGTTCATAATCTTACCTCAGGTGTAGCCGTTTAGCCTATTTTGCCTTAATTTGCCTTAAGCCAATCTTAAATGCCACTAACCGCTGAACATAGGGCCTAATTATCCAAACGCCGAATCTTGGCGGCCTCCCTGTAAGGAGGGCTTGGATTAATTGAATTTACCGGATTTGGCCTAAAGGCGACGCTAGCTATTGATCTACGGGGCTGGCTTGTGCTATACCTACAAGCGGATGAGGATTTATCGCCATACAACGACCCATTGCCTAGGGATGCCATCGAATGAGTAAAAAAATTGTTAAACCGTCGACTTACCTTACGGAAGTAAAAACACTTTCTGACCGTATCGTTAAAGCCCAGCAACCGATCCGTATCCTTGATGCAATCAAATGGGATGATGTGATCAAGCAGGAATTTTTTCATGGGCATTGCAAGAAAATGCCCAATGTCACTACCGGGTATTACCACAGCCGCCCATTAGGCTTTGACCCCGAAGAAAAAAAGCACGAGTTTTATCAGATTGAGCGGGATTTGGTCAGAAAGCTGGGCCAGCTAAATCCGCTGAGCGTTATTATGCGCCGGATTTGCCGTGAATATCAGGATGTGGTGTGTATGCTGGAAGCTAGGGGAACACCGACATTTTCGAACATTTCCCAAGAATTATACGGTTCCTCACAAGATGTGTTCCATGTGGGGGATCCGACGATTGCCAGTTTGGGTAGTATGATGGAAGAAACCTTGGCGCAACTGTTGCAGTTGGATTTTTTGTCTGAAGAGGCCAAAACCATTAATGCAACAGATGCCGTGGCTATCCTGAATGAAAAAATTGAAGCCTTGTTCCCTGGTGAAGGACTACGCGCGATGCTGAGTGACGGTATTCTTGCCGATGCAGCTGCCGGTACTGATTACATCAAGTTACGCGCTGATGCGATGTTTAACATGCGGGATTTGCGGGTGCTTGAAGTCCATGAAATTTGGGTGCATTTGGGCACAACGTTAAATGGTTTGGCGCAGCCCTATTGTACCTTTCTGGGCAAAGGGCCTCCTTCAGCGACTATTACCCAAGAAGGTCTGGCCGTGTTAATGGAAATTTTGACCTTTAGCTCCACACCCAACCGCCTAATGCGTTTGATTAACCGGGTACGCGCCATCACCTTGGTTGAAGAAGGGGCTGACTTTATGGATATATTTGATTTTTTTAGGGAAAAAGGTTTGGATGACGAAGAAAACTACACGCTTAGCAGCCGCGTTTTTAGGGGTAGCAGCCCAAATGGTTTGCCGTTTACGAAAGACCTGACCTATATCAAAGGTTTTGTGTTGACCTATAATTTCATGCGCTTGGCAGTCAGCAAAGGCAAGCCCGAACGTATCCCCTTGTTGTTTTGTGGCAAAACCATGATTGAAGACATGAAAGTGTTGTCGGATTTGGTGGAGGAGGGCACGGTGATCGCGCCGTTATTTTTGCCGCCGCAGTTTAAGGACTTAATGGGGCTGTCATCATGGCTAAGTTTTAGCCGGTTTATGTCCTCGCTAAATTTCCGGCAATTGGAGCAAGATTATTCAAACATTTTGTAGGGAATTGGCAAAAGCCGCGTAAAAAAAAGGGCAGATGATCTGCCCTTTTTAGTGCTTAACGCTTAGGAAGCTTATTTGACTGCGGCTTTCGCTGCATCTTTAGTTGCTTTAGCGGCATCTTCAACTTTTTCAGCGGCTTTGTCGGCTGCTTTTTCAACGGTTTTTTCAGCAGCTTTAGCGGTTTCTTCGACTTTATCGGCTGCTTTTTCCACTGATTTTTCAACGGCTTTAGCGGCTTCTTCAGCCACTGCGGCTTCTGGTGCTGGGGCTTTTGTTGGCTCTTCAGTGAGTGGCACTA
This sequence comes from Methylococcales bacterium, assembly GCA_026399075.1. Taxonomy (GTDB): domain Bacteria; phylum Pseudomonadota; class Gammaproteobacteria; order Methylococcales; family Methylomonadaceae; genus Methylobacter_C. Next base: position 35,406 of record JAPLRR010000094.1, on the reverse strand, counting down.
AGATTTCAACTTTGGCTTGTTTACGCAATGTTTCAACCATTGTTTGCACTTTTTTGCGTTGTAAATAAGGCACCAGTTGTTCTTTGACGGCTTCGATTGGCGGTGGAGTTTGGGCGCGGGAGTCTTCCCTCAAAATCACATGGTAACCAAATTGGGTTTGGACGGGTGTTTTGGTATATTTGCCTTTTTCCAATTTTGTGACAGCTTCAGAGAACGGCGCAACCATTTGGCCTGCCGCGAACCAACCTAAATCACCGCCATTTTGGGATTCTTTGGCATCCAGGGAATTTTTATTGGCTAATTTGGCAAAATCACCACCTTTGTCCAATTCCGCGATCAGCTTTTTAGCTTCGGCTTCGGTTTTGACCAAAATATGCCGTGCTTTGTATTCTATACCGTTGTCACCAGCAACTTTGCTGTCATATTCAGCCTTGATTTCAGCATCAGTGACAGGGTTTGATTTGATGAAGTTTTGGACATCGGCTTGGGTCAACAAAGTGTTTTTTGCGCTGTCCAATTGGGCGGTAATTTCAGGTGATTTATCCAATTGTTTTTGGATGGCATCCTGAACCAACAATTGGCGTTGCACCAGTTCTTCAATCAATTTTTCCTTAGGGAAAGTTTGGCCATGGCCACGTTCGGCAATTTCCTTTTCCAATTGTTCCAAGGTAGATTTGGCGATGTATTGGCCATTAACTACCGCAATCGCATCTTCTTTGGCTATAGTCGGTGCTGCTGCGGCAGGCGTTGCAGAAGTGCCGGTAGTTGCTGTTTGTTCACAACCACCCAGCAGGGCAGTTCCGGCAACAAGTAAAGGGATAAGCTTTTTTTTCATTGATAAGTTCCTGTGGTTTCTTCGGAGGGTGAGAGGGCATTAATGCCTAAAGCATGAATTTCTTGTTTCATCAGGTCGCCTAAGGCTTTATAGACCAATTGGTGGCGCTGGACTAAAGACTTTCCTTCAAACGCTTCGGCAACGATGGTGACATGGTAATGTCCACCACCGCTTCTGGCGCCAGCGTGTCCGGCGTGGGCCGCGCTATTGTCCAAAATTTCCAAAAGCTGGGGTTGGAAGGATGCCGTTAATAGTTGTTTGATTTGTTCAGATGTCATTGGGGAAATACCTTTTTAAAGGGTTTAACAGTCACTTTGGCGTAAACGCCAGCATCGTTATAAGGATCGGCATCAGCCCACAATTGGGCGGCTTCTTGGCTGTCGAATTCGGCAACAACCAAGCTGCCAATAAAACCGGCAGCCCCCGGGTTTTCAGTATCTATGGCAGGGTGGGGCCCGGCCAGCAGCAAACGCCCTTGATCTTGCAGGTCTTGCAAACGTTTAACATGGTCGGGGCGGACAGATAGCCGCTTTTCCAAGCTATCGGCCACGTCTTCACTGATAATTGCGTAGAACACGGTTATTCCTCTGCGTCAGGGATGAATTTATATAAAAAAACCATTTGCACCACCATAAAGACGACCATCAGGCCGGGTGCCACAAAAGTTTTGAAAGTAACCCAGTCATCCGTGTCGTAGTTGTACATCACATAGACATTGAGAAAACCGACCGCCATAAAAAAACTGGCCCAACTAAAGTTCAAGCGCTTCCAGATTAAAGGCGGCAAGCTTAAGTTGCCGGACATCATCCGTTCGATGAAGGTTTTTTTGCCGATAAAGTGGCTACTTAAAAAGGCAAGGCCAAACAGCCATTCAATTATGGAAAATTTCCATTTCAGGTATTGTTCATCATGTAAATAGATGGTTGCGCCACCAAAGACTATCACCAATGCCAAGGTGATCCATTGCATGGTTTCAACTTTGCGGTATCTGATCCACGCGTAAGCCACTTGTAGGATAGTGGCGACAATAATAACTTCGGTTGCTATATAAATGTCGTAAAGCTTATAGACGATAAAAAATAAGATAATCGGGATAAATTCGATAAGCTGTTTCATAGTAAAAACGGGGTAGGGTAGTCAAGCATCAGTTTCTATAATGGGCTGCAAGTACAGGGGTTTTGAAGGCAGTTTTATAGCCGTTGGTTGCTTAAAATAAGGAAAAGTTCATTTTCATCTTGCTAAGCCAAAACCTTACAACTGGGCTGTTAGGATGGGTCGGCTTAAAAAGGGGCTAATGATAATCGGGAGTTTAATACCTGTAATGTTGCTTTTTTGGTAAAACTTAAAAGTCTTCTATTGTAGGGTTTTTCAGGGTGAATGTACATGTTTGTTGCGCCGTATCTGCTAGAATAGCTATTATTTTTGGAGATCATCGTGGATAAAAATACCCAAACCGAATTGGAGGCAGCCGCTTTCAGGCGTTTAGTCAGCCATTTGCAACAACATTCAGAAGTCCAGAATATAGATTTGATGATCTTGGCTGATTTTTGCAGGAATTGCCTGGCAAAGTGGTATAGCGCAGCGGCAGTGGATTTAGGCGTGGCGGTGGACTATGAGCAGGCGAGGGAATTGGTTTATGGGATGCCCTATAATGAGTGGAAAGACAAGTTCCAAGCTGAGGCGACTGCCGAGCAGTTGGCGGCCTATCAGCTCAAGCAAGCGGCAAAACAAGGGTAATCGCCTTGCGCGTCCTTAAAAACGCAGTGCCGTAGGATGTGCCGACGTTAGGAGGCGCATCAATTGCAAACGATGCGCTTCGTGCATTAGCACATCCTATGCGTAGCGCATCTTATCGCGTTCATTGAAATTCATCACAATAACAACCTTTATCGGAACCTACCCAGCCTTATTTTCTTTTGGAGGCAAAATTTAACCAATAACAAGCCGAACGGGTTTGCCAACGCGATTAAGCATAGATAATAAGGTATCAAAGGTAAATTTATTAACTTTTTTGTTCACTAAATCAGAAATACGTGGACGCGAAACATGCAGTATTTCAGCTGCTTCGATTTGTTTTAGATGATTATCAGCAATCCATTGTGCTAATTCGGTCATCAATTGTTCTTTTAATACAATTGTGTTGTTAACGTGTTGTTGTAATTCTGCTTGAAACTGCTCTGCTTCAACAGCATCAAACCCCAGCTCTAAGAAAATATTAGAGCCTGCTTTGGTAACATGGCGAATTTCAGTGTCAATACTCATTTTTTTAGTACTCTTTTAGTAATTTTGATTACGACTAAAGCCAAATATATGGCTTTAGGCTATAACTGGCTTCCGTTTACTTATAGCACGGTAGCGGGCTTTGGCAAAAAGTTGCTAGTTTTATTGCAAATTAAGATAACTACTTAGCCTCCTGTAGAGTAAATTAAGCTGAGTCTATACAAGATTTACATACAACAAACGATTATTCCCCCCCTAAAAACCCCAATTGCCGCCATGCCTCGTAGCTGACGATGGCGACTGTGTTGGATAGGTTCATGCTGCGGTTATTGGGGCGCATCGGGATTTTTAATTGCAGGTTTTGGGGGATGGCTTGGTGGATGTGGGCGGGGAGGCCTGCGGTTTCTGAGCCAAATAACAAGACATCACCCGCTTGGTAGTTGATTTGGTGGTAATGGTGCTTGCCTTTGGTGGTTAAGGCCAATATTCGGTTGCCTTGCATGGCTGTGACAAATTCATCGTAACTGTTGTGCCTACATAGGTTTGCCAAATCAAAATAATCTAGCCCCGACCGCCTTAAATTCTTTTCTTCTAGGTCAAAGCCCAGGGGGCCGATAAGATGGAGCTTGCAGCCATTGTTGGCGCTTAAGCGGATGATGTTGCCGGTGTTCTGGGGTATTTTGGGTTCAAAGAGTGCAATGTTAAACATAGGGCGGATTCGGCTTGGGGGCTTGCAATAACTAAGGCTTGGTATTAGCTTAGTGGCTTGTGGTAGGGATGGCTTGATCAAGCTTATACCTGTCCAAATCCAAACCATCCACTGTTCATTTAGGGGCTTACGCTACGTCATGCTAATCAACTCAACCTTTAAGCCCGCTTGGTGGCTGAATAATCCCCATTTGCAGACATTATACCCTGCTTTGCTGCGTAAGTTGCCGCCACCTGCCGACATCCGGCGTGAACGCCTGATTACCCCTGATGCAGATTTTGTAGATATAGACTGGTGCGGTGAGGGCAATCAGCCTTTGGTGATTTTATTACATGGTTTGACTGGCAGTTCTTTGTCAGGCTACATCAAAGGTTTGCAGTGTACATTGTGGGCACAAGGTTTGCGCAGTGTGGCCTTAAATTTTCGGGGCTGTAGTGGTGAATACAACCACACCGCCCGCTGTTACCATTCCGGTGAGACTGAAGATATACACTTTCTGTATCAAACCCTACGTCAACGTGAGCCTGATACCCCATTTGCCGCCGTGGGCTTTTCCTTGGGTGGTAACGTGTTGTTAAAATGGTTGGGTGAGCAGGGCGACAAGTTGTCCTTGGTGGCAGCTGTGGCGGTTTCTGTGCCTTTGGTGCTTAGCGCTTGCGCCACCCGGCTAGACAATGGTTTTTCTAAGATTTATCGGGCAAATTTATTGCGCGAACTAAAGCAGTATATCCGTGACAAACACGTCTATTTGGCGCATTTGGGCAAAGATCATGAAGCGGCCAAAATTGCCGCCTTGGGTGATTTGTCCGGGGTAAACTCATTTTGGCAATATGATGACCGGGTGGTGGCGCGGTTACATGGTTTTGCTGATGTCAGCGATTATTATCAACGCGCCAGCTCGCGGCAATTCCTTAAGGCCATAACAGTCAATACCTTGGTAATCCAAGCGGTTGATGATCCTTTTATGACTTCGGCGGTGTTGCCCAGTGCGGATGAGTTGTCGGCCAGTGTGCAAATGGAGGTGACACGAGGCGGCGGGCATGTCGGTTTTATTGTTGGCAATAATCCCTTGCAGCCGGAATATTGGTTGGAGCAACGGATTACACAGTTTTTGCAGCAAACAGGGGGTGCTGATTGGAAGGCGTTTGATTAGGCTTACCAATTCAGCGCCTCGTCACGTGCAATTACACTCTAAAGGCAATTAGTCCTTAGCTTAGAGGGCAGTGCCGTTTAACCCGGCGGCCACACCATTTGCCGCCCGCCCAGCAAATGCAGGTGCAAGTGGTAGACTTCCTGCCCGCCTTTTTTGTTGCAGTTGACTACTGTCCGATAACCGTCTTCGGATAAACCTTCTTGTGCAGCCAGCTTTGCGGCAGTTTGCAGCAACTTACCGGCTAGCGTGGTGTCATCCAAGTCATTTAGCGTTGCTATATGCGCTTTGGGGATAATGAGGATATGCACAGGCGCTTGGGGATGAATATCCCTAAATGCCAATACGTCATCGTCTTCATAAACCACATCTGGCTTGATTTCACCAGCGACCATTTTACAAAATAAACAGGGGGTCATTTGCTAACCTTTCTTGTTGTTAAGGGTTAAATGCCTTTGCGGCCATTAAATGCATGGGATAAGGTGCCGCTATCGATAAATTCCAGTTCGCCGCCCATGGGCACACCATGCGCTATCCGGTTCGCTGGCACTTGATGTTTTTTGGCGATTTCATTGATGAAATAAGCGGTGGCTTCACCTTCTACGGTGGAGTTGGTGGCTAAAATAAGCTCTTTAACGGTACCGCTGGCCAAGCGTTGTTCCAGAATATCCAAACCCAACTCATCGGGGCCTATGCCATCTAAGGGCGATAAGCGGCCATGGAGCACAAAATAGCGGCCTTTAAAACCCGTGGCTTGGTTGATAACCCATACGTCAGCCGGGCTTTCGACGATACAAACCAAGCTGTCATCCCGCGAATTATCGGCACAAAGTTCACAAACTGCGGTTTCGCTTAGGGTGCGGCATTGCTGGCAATGGCCAATCGTGTCCAATGCCTGCAACAGGGTTTCGGCTAGTTTTCTGGCGCCGATGCGATCCCGTTGCAGCAGGTAAAAGGCCATGCGCTGTGCCGACTTGGGCCCTACCCCGGGCAGGCAACAGAGATTTTGCACCAGTTGCCCCAACAAACCTTTTCTAAACATCTTAAAAAGGGAGTTGGAATCCAGGGGGCAAAGGCATACCAGCGGTTAGTGAGGACATTTTTTCCTTTTTCATTTTGCCAACTTTATTGACCGCATCATTAATGGCCGCTGCAACCAAGTCTTCCAGCATGTCTTTATCTTCGCCCAGCAAAGAGTCATCAATGGTGACTTTTCTGGCTTCGCGTTTGCCAGTCATGACAATTTGGACTAAACCGCCGCCGGATTCCCCCAGTACTTGCATGAGGGCAAGTTCATCCTGGGCTTTTTTCAGGTCTTCCTGCATTTTTTGGGCTTGCTGCATTAAATTGCCTAGCGCATTTTTCATGGTGTTTTCCTCTTCTGGTGTTATACAGGTTCTATGGTGCCGGGCATTACCCGTGCATCAAAATGGCCTTTTAAAGCTTGGATGTTGGGGTCTTCATTGATGGCGACGACAGCGGCTTGCTGTTTATCTTCACGTTCTTTGGTCAATTGTACCGCCGGGGTGTCCGCAGTGGTTTTTTTGGCCTTGACCGTTAGCTTAACGGGAGTTCCCCGATAAGCTTGTAAGGCTTTTTGTAGCGACTCTTCTGCCCGAGCGCCCCTGATATAATCGGGGTCTATGGCTAAGGTACAGCTAACATCATCTAACTGTTCCAGCACGCAATTATTGGCAAATTCGCGGGTGGGGCCGGCCAATTTCATGGCGACTATCATTGCTAGCCAGTCACTGCTGTCAGTGGGGTTGGTCAAGGCTAGTGAAGGTGGCGCGGCTGTTACGGCTGCTGGCGACAAGGGTTTTGCAGCTAGGGGCTTGGCTGCTGGTATAGGCGCAGCGGGACTGGCTGGTTGTGCAGCGGGTTTGAAGGTCAGCATCCGTAACATGACCATTTCAAAACCGCTACGTGGGTCGGGTGCCAAATCCAGGTCTTTTTGTCCGACTAAACCGATTTGATAAAAAAGTTGTACATCTTCCGGGCTAAGTTGGGAAGATAACGCGGCAAGCAGATCAACATCAAAATCATGGTCTACGGCACTTGGGATGAGTTGGGTCAAAGCAACGCGGTGCAGGACTTGCAGCATTTGTTGTAAGACTTCGCCAAAGTCCGGGGTTAAATTGGCTATTTCATTGATGATGTCGAAAATTGCCGCCGCATCGCCTTGGGACAAGGCGCTTAACAGGTCTTCAACCGGTTGTTGGGCAACTGTGCCCAGCATGGCCCTGACATCCTCCGCAAACACCTTGCCGTTGCCATAGACGATAGCTTGGTCCAGTAAGCTTAAGCCATCGCGCATACTGCCGTCGGCGGCACGGGATAAAAGCTTTAAGGCGGGCGCTTCAAAGTCAATCGCTTCCTGTTGCAGTATGAACGCCATTTGTTCAAATATTTGCGTAGGTAGCAAACGTTTTAAATTAAATTGCAGGCAACGGGATAAAACGGTGACGGGGATTTTATGCGGATCCGTGGTGGCCAGCAAAAATTTGACGTGCGGTGGGGGTTCTTCCAAGGTTTTTAATAAGGCGTTGAAGCTATGCCCGGAGAGCATGTGCACTTCATCAATCAGATAGACTTTGTAGCGGCCTTGGTTGGGCGCATATTGGGCATTGTCCAGCAAATCGCGGGTGTCTTCGACTTTGGTGCGCGATGCCGCATCCACTTCAATTAAATCTAAAAAGCGGCCTTCGTCCACGGCTAGGCAAATCTCACAAGCACCGCATGGGTTGGAGCCCTGGAGGTTTTCGCAATTGATGGCTTTGGCTAAAATTCTGGCTATGGTGGTTTTGCCGACACCGCGTGTACCGGTAAACAAATAGGCATGATGCAAGCGATTATGCTGTAAAGCGTTAATTAACGATTTAACAACATGGTCTTGGCCGACGACTTCTGTGAAGTTGTGAGGACGCCATTTTCTGGCAAGAACCTGATAATTCATTGCAGGCTCGAATGGTAGTGACAAAATTGGGCGGTAATCGTACCAGCCACATCCCGGCACACGAATCTGCTGCTACCGTTGCTCCCTTCCGGACCTGGCGGGGTTTACAGCGTATCGTTGCGAGAGGACCGACACGATCACCATTATGCTTCAGCCTTACGGCTAAAAAACAGTATTATGAATGAAAATTATTAGTGGCACAAGCTAAATAATATAATTTTGCTGTTATCGAGTTAATGGTTGTGGCTTTAGGCGCTGAAGCCGAGTGCTGAGTAGCAAAAACGCCAACGCTGGAGCCAGCAGCAAAGCAGAGCCTAATTCCGGCACATCGGCCACATCACTAAATTGGAAATCATCAGCCACCCAATTTCCAGCCGAGCTACCGAGTTCTCGGCGGTCTATACGGTAGCCAGTAATACCTGTTAAAGCAGCAAATGATTGGGTGTCAACAAAGGAGAGCGGTTCTGGCTGGCCTGAGAAATTTTCCGGCAAATCGAACACTACCGATGCCAATTCGGTGACACCGGATAAGGCATAAATAGAAATCTGGTCTGAGCCACCAGCACCAAAGCCATAATATTCGTTACGTCCAAACCAAGCCCCCGTTAGGATTTTATCGGTTGTTACCAGCAGCCCTGAACCACCTCCTTGATTGGTGACAAAATAATGCCCTGAATGCGGGAGGCCAAACAACGGTCCGCTAGGGGCATCTACCCGATATTGATCGCCAACAACACTGAACCTGTCATCCCAAGTTATACCTTGGTATACCAGGTTGTTACTGTTGGTAAATTGCAGTCCTGTCGAAGAATCTAAGGCAGGGGGTAGGGTAAGGTCATCAAAGCTTGCGATGACACTGGCTTGGCTGGCAACGCATGTTAGTAAAGATGCGCATAGGGCCATTTTAAATGCGGTAAGGGTTTTCATGGTGGCAGACCTCGTTTGTCGCTTAGGGAAGGGCTTATATCGTTATCATCAGCAGTCTATCGTTGGCTAGGTTATCGAGTAATATTAATGGCTTATATGTTTTAGCATAGCCCTTAGTGCAGTTACTGGCAAGCAAAATTGCGGTTATTAATGACCAAGCTTTTAAACCTGTTTACCCGTATTACAGATACCTTTAAGATACCCGCTTTACCAACCTAACAGGATTTCCTAATGAAGCTTGAAACTATTGCCGTGCATGGTGGCTATACACCCGACCCCACCACCAAAGCCGTTGCCGTGCCAATTTACCAGACGGTTTCTTATGCGTTTGATGACACCCAGCATGGGGCGGATTTGTTTGACCTAAAAGTCGCGGGCAATATTTATACGCGCATCATGAACCCAACTACGGATGTACTGGAAAAACGCATAGCCGCATTAGAAGGCGGGATAGCTGCATTGGCGCTGGCTTCTGGATCAACAGCGGTCACTTACGCCATTTTGACCATTGCCGAGTCGGGCGACAATATTGTTTCTGTAGGGACTTTATACGGTGGCACTTACAATTTATTTGCGCACACATTGCCGCAATTTGGCATCCAAGTGCGCTTTGGTGATGCCCGTGACCCAGAAAGTTTCAAAGCTTTAATTGATGCCAACACCAAGGCACTGTATTGCGAATCGATAGGCAACCCTTTAGGTAATGTCGTTGATTTGGCGGCGCTGGCGAAAGTGGCGCATGAGGCGGGCATCCCTTTAATCGTCGACAACACGGTTCCTAGCCCTTATTTATGCCGCCCTATAGAGCATGGCGCAGACATCGTTGTGCATTCACTGACCAAATACTTGGGAGGGCATGGTACTACGCTGGGTGGCGTGATTGTCGATTCCGGCAAGTTCCCGTGGGCTGAGCACAAAGCTCGTTTCCGGCGTTTAAATGAGCCAGACGTGTCTTATCATGGTGTGGTCTATACCGAAGCCTTAGGGCCTGCGGCTTATATCGGCAGGGCACGGGTAGTGCCGCTGCGTAATACGGGTGGCGCGATTTCCCCGTTTAATAGCTTTCTTATCTTGCAAGGCATAGAAACGCTGGCTTTGCGCATGGATCGTATCTGTGAAAACACCTTGGCCATTGCAAATTATTTAAAACAGCACCCTAAAGTCAGCTGGTTGAATTATGCTGGCTTGGCTGACCATGCAGATTATCCGCTGGTGCAAAAATACATGGATGGCCGCGCATCGGGCATTTTGACGTTTGGTATAAAAGGCGGTGCAGAAGCTGGCGCGCGTTTCCAAGATGCCTTGAAACTGATTACCCGCTTGGTGAATATTGGTGATGCAAAATCCTTGGCTTGTCACCCTGCGAGCACCACCCATCGCCAGCTTTCACCCGATGAGCTTAAAAAAGCCGGGGTTTCCGAGGATATGGTGCGTTTGTCCATCGGTATTGAACACATAGACGATTTGAAGGAAGACTTGGCGCAGGCCTTGGCGGCAAGCTAGGTGATTTTTGGTTTTTGGGCAGGGTTAAGCTTCTGGTTAATACCTGAAAATTTAAGCTTAGCTACATAGATGGGACACAGGACTCAGTTGCAACCCAGAAATCATCTGTTATTCCAGTTTGATTTCCTTCACCAAGCCTCCCCTCAGGGAGAGGCTTGGGTGGGGCATGTCAATAAAATAGTTAAACCCCTTCAGCCCAACCTATATTTTACGACACCCGCCAAAGGGAGGAAGGGCTTTTTGACTTGTGTAGATACCTAAATATAAGGGGAAAGCGCAATAATAGTTCAGTCTTTTGCTTGGCTATGTCCATCCCCGTTTATAATGGCGGTTTAACAGCGCCTCAACACACACCCCACTTTAGTAAACATATAATGAGAATATTAGGGATAGACCCCGGTTCACGGTTGACTGGCTATGGCATCATAGAAGATTCGCCACAAGGCTATAAATATGTGGCCAGCGGCAGCATCCGTATCAAGGCGGATTATTTTCCTGATCGGCTCAAGCAAATTTTTGATGGGATTTTAGAAGTGGTGGATAACTACCAACCTGCACAAATGGCCATAGAACAAGTTTTTATGCACAAAAATGCCGATTCGGCACTTAAACTAGGCCAGGCGCGTGGCGCTGCCATTTGTGCCGTGCAAACCAAAGGGCTGCCAGTGTTTGAATATGCGGCGCGGCAAGTCAAACAAGCGGTGGTGGGGAAGGGGGCGGCTGATAAGCTGCAAGTCCAGCACATGGTAAAGTTATTGTTGAATGTACAAGGCGAATTGTCTTTGGATGCCAGTGATGCCTTGGGTATCAGTATTTGCCATGCCCATTACCAACAAACAGCGCTACGGCTGGGTTTGCAAGGGGTGGTGAGGTGATCGGTTTTTTACGCGGTAAATTAGTGCAAAAATCCCCGCCTTTTTTGGTGTTGGATGTGCACGGTGTGGGGTATGAAGTGGAAGCACCGATGACCACGTTTTATAGCCTGCCGTTGCTGGGTGAAGAAGTGATTTTGCATACCCATTTGGTCGTAAGGGAAGATGCCCACAGCCTGTTTGGCTTTGCCAGCGCCGCCGACCGCACTTTATTCAGGACGCTGATCAAGGTGAATGGTGTGGGCCCAAAGCTGGCGCTGACCATATTGTCAGGGCAAAGCGCCGAAGAATTTCACCGCTGCATCCAGGATAACGATACCCAAGCCTTGATACGTTTGCCGGGCGTAGGTAAAAAGACCGCAGAGCGTTTGGTGATAGAAATGCGTGACCGTTTGCCCGACATGGGCGAAGGCGGAACCGTTGCTGACACCTCGGTAGGTGCGGTATCGACTATGGGCAAACCCAAACAAGAAGCGGTCAGCGCTTTATGTTCATTGGGCTATAAACCCTTGGATGCCAATAAAATGGTGCAAAATATCAATGCCGAAGGTAAAACTTGCGAGGATATTATCCGCCTAGCCCTACAAGGTGCGCTGAAATGATAGAATCTGACCGTCTGATAGCCGCCAGCCGACATACCGATGAAGAGCGGCAAGACCGTGCCATACGCCCAAAACGCTTAAGCGAATATGTTGGGCAGAAAGAATTGTGTGACCAAATGGCGATTTTTATCCAAGCGGCTACGGCGCGGCAAGAAGCTTTGGACCATGTTTTGATATTTGGCCCGCCCGGATTGGGGAAAACCACGCTGGCTAATATCATTGCAGCCGAAATGTGTGTTAAAATTCGTCAGACTTCAGGGCCCGTTTTGGATAAAGCAGGCGACCTTGCCGCCTTGCTGACGAATCTTGAAGCCCATGACGTGTTGTTTATCGATGAAATACATCGCTTGAGTCCTGCGGTTGAAGAAATTCTCTATCCGGCCATGGAAGATTACCAGCTGGATTTAATGATTGGTGAAGGCCCTGCTGCCCGTTCCATCAAGCTGGACTTGCCGCCTTTTACCTTGGTCGGCGCCACTACCCGCGCTGGTTTGTTGACATCCCCTTTGCGTGACCGCTTTGGCATTGTCCAACGCTTGGAATTTTACACAGTGGATGAACTGGCCAGCATTGCCAGCCGCTCAGCGAAAGTCTTGGGGATTAGCATGGAATTGAAGGGCGCCTACGAAATTGCCCGCCGTTCCCGTGGTACACCCCGGATTGCCAACCGTCTGTTGCGGCGGGTACGCGATTTTGCCGAAGTCAAAGGCAATGGTGTTATCACCGAAGCGCTTTCTGTACAAGCCCTAGATATGTTGCGGGTGGACAGTAACGGCTTTGATGCCTTAGACCGTAAATTGCTGCTGACCATGATTGAAAATTTTGCCGGCGGCCCGGTAGGCTTGGACACTTTGGCGGCGGCGATTAGTGAAGAACGGGGCACTATAGAAGACGTATTGGAACCGTATTTGCTCCAGCAAGGGTTTATTATGCGTACACCGCGTGGCCGTGTGGTCACCCGCAATGCGTATCTGCATTTTGGTTTGCCAATCCCTAAGCAAATAGGTTTGACCGAGGATTTGTTTGATTAATGCACCACAGGCTTGCACGAGCTTAGCCCGTGCCAGTTGTTTCCAGTTCATGGTAAATATCGCTTAGGCCCTATTCGCCATGACCACTGGCCATTTAGCTTTACCGTAAACCCCAGCCCCTTTCAACGGGGAAGTGATAACGATTTACCCAACCTTCGCGTTTTAACCCCCCAGCAATGACACAAAAAAAATTTATATGGCCTGTGCGTGTTTATTATGAAGACACGGATGCGGGTGGCGTGGTGTTTTACGCCAACTACCTCAAATTTTTTGAACGCGCCAGGACAGAAATGCTCCGGGCTATGGGCCATGAACAAGATGAGCTTATCGCCAAGGTCGGCATTATTTTTGTCGTGCGTTCGGTGCAGGTCGATTATCTAAAATCTGCCCGATTTAATGAATTACTACAGGTTAGCGCTGAAGTCACCGAAGCAAAAAAAGCTAGCCTGCTGTTTACCCAACAGATTACCCGGGGCGATGACGTGCTTTGTACCAGCATTATCCGCATTGCCTGTTTGGACGCAAAAACCATGCGCCCTAAAGCGATTCCTGAAAACTTACTAGAGCTGTTAAAGAATGAACACTGATTTATCCATTTTCCATCTGATCAAAGAAGCCAGTTTTGTCGTCCAATTTGTTATGGTGATGTTGTTGACCGCATCCGTGGCATCGTGGACATTTATATTTTCCAAACGAAAAGAGCTTAATCGCGCCGTTGAAATTACCGACGAGTTTGAAGAGCAATTTTGGTCAGGGGTGGCCTTGGCCGACCTTTACAGAAAATTGGCGGCGAAAGATTTTGAACCAGAAGGCATAGAAAAAATATTCTTGGCAGGTTACAAAGAATTTTCAAGGATGCGTCAGACTGGCAATGTCGAGCCTGGAGTACAGGTTGAAAGCGCCCAGCGGGTGATGCGTATCGAGTTGTCCCGCGAATTGGAGCGTTTGGATGAACATTTGGCCTTCCTTGCCACGGTTGGCTCAACCAGCCCTTATGTGGGTTTGTTTGGCACCGTATGGGGGATTATGAATTCCTTCATGTCCTTGGGTAATGTCAAGCAAGCAACGCTGGCGCAAGTCGCGCCGGGTATTGCCGAAGCCTTGATCGCCACCGCCATCGGCTTGTTTGCGGCGATTCCGGCGGTGGTTTCCTATAACCGCTTTTCCACCCGCTTGGACAGGCTGACAGGCCGTTACGAATTGTTCGTTGAAGAGTTCGTTGTCTTATTGCAAAGACAGGCGCACAGCAAATGAGGGGCAAACACGGACGCAGAAAACCGATGGCAGAAATCAATGTCGTGCCATACATTGACGTGACCTTGGTGTTGCTGATTATTTTTATGATCACCACGCCCATGTTGCAGACTGGTGTGGAAGTTGACCTGCCCAAGGCGGAATCAAAAACCGTGGAACCTGCCCCCGGTGGCGAACCGCCGATTGTCGTTTCCATTAAAGAGCAAGGTGAATACTATATCAACACCGATGGGCAAACGGATGACCGCATAGACCCAGAGTCCATCAATGACCGGGTGGCACAAGTGTTAAGCACCAAGCCAGGCACGCAAGTCCTGATCAGCGCCGATAAAGGTGTGGATTATGGCACTGTTGTCACGGTAATGGCTGCATTAAAAAATGCAGGCGTACCGACTGTGGGGTTAATGACCAAGCCTGAAGACCAATAAGCTAGATGGATAAGCAAAAAAAACTTACATGGCCATTAATTTTGGCCTTGACGTTGCATTTTTCAATTTTGGGTTTGTTTGCGTTAAGCGCACTCCTTAAGCCTAAGGTTGAAAAACCCAAACCAGAGCCAGTCCCTGAAATCATCCATGCGATGATGATAGACACGGCTAGTTTGCAGGCCGAAGCCGCTGCGATTAAGCAAGCGAAAGCGAAGGCCACAGAGCAAGCTAAAGCCCAAGCGGAAGAAGCCGAGCAGGCCAGGGCTGAAGCCGCTGAACAATCTAAGGCTGAAGCGGCTGAACAGGCCAAAGCAGAAGCCGTCGAACAGGCCAAGGTCGAAGCGTCCAAACAAGCCAAAGCGGAAGCCACTGAACAGGCCAAGGCCGAAGCAGCGAAATTAGCGAAAGCAGAAGCAGCCAAGCAAGCCAAAGCGGAAGCCGCCGAAGAAGCCAAGGTCGAAGCAGCTAAGCAGGCTAAAGCAGAAGCCGCCGAACAAGCCAAAGCCGAAGCAGCAAAACAAGCCAAAGCGGAAGCTGCCGAACGAGCCAAGGCCGAAGCAGCAAAGCAAGCTAAAGCAGAAGCCGCCGAACAAACCAAGGCAGAAGCAGCTAAGCAAGCCAAATCTGAAGCCGCTGAACAGGCCAAGGCTGAAGCAGCCAAGCAAGCCAAAGCTGAAGCCGCTGAACAGGCTAAAGCCGAAGCAGCAAAACAAGCCAAAGCGGAAGCCGCCAAGCAAGCCAAAGCGGAAGCTGCTGAACAGGCCAAGGCACAAGCAGCAAAACAAGCCAAAGCGGAAGCCGCCGAACAAGCCAAGGCAGAATCGGCCAAGCAAGCCAAAGCAGAAGCTGCCGAACAGGCTAAAGCCGAAGCGGCGAAACAAGCCAAAGCAGAAGCAGCAAAGCAGGCTAAAGCAGAAGCCGCCGAACAAGCCAAGTCAGAAGCAGCTAAGCAAGCCAAAGCAGAAGCCGCTGCCCAGGCAAATGCCGAAGCGGCCAAACAAGCCAAGGCTGAGGCAGCAGCTCAAGCCAAAGCAGAAGCCGCCGCACAGGCAAAAGCCGAAGCGGCCAAACAAGCCAAGGCAGAAGCAGCGGCACAAGCCAAAGCAGAGGCCGCCGCACAGGCTAAAGCGGAAGCGGCCAAACAAGCCAAGGCTGAAGCAGCGGCTCAAGCCAAAGCGGAAGCCGCCGCACAAGCCAAAGCAGAAGCAGCCAAACAAGCCAAGGCTGAGGCAGCGGCTCAGGCCAAAGCAGAAGCTGCCGCACAGGCTAAGGCCGAAGCAGCCAAACAAGCCAAGGCTGAAGCAGCGGCACAGGCAAAAGCCGAAGCCGCCGCTCAGGCCAAAGCAGAAGCCGCCGCACAGGCCAAGGCTGAAGCAGCGGCCCAAGCTAAAGCCGAAGCCGAGGCGAAAAAAGCCGCAGAGTTAGCCGCTGCGAATAAAGCGAAAGCAGAAGCTGCGGCAAAGGCCAAAGCTGAGGCAGCAAAAGCCAATCTTGCGGCTATGGCCGCCGAAAAAGCCAAAACAATTGCTGCGATTAAGCAACGAGTCAGCCATAGCTGGATTAAACCGTCAGATAAAAATGGCTTAAAATGTATTATCAAAGTCAGGCTGATGTCCAATGGCACTGTAATAGATGCCACAGTCGTCCGCAGTAGCGGTGACGAAATTTTTGACCGTTCGGCGGAAAATGCCGTACAACGGGCATCACCATTGCCCGTGCCAAAAGATAAGGACTTGTTTGCTAGGGATTTTAGGGCGTTTAATTTATGCTTGGCTGAAAATGACAGCTTATGCCCAAAATAATCTGGTAGGTGGTGACAGTACTTGGCTTCATCGGGAAATCCCCGTTCAATACCAAAATAGCTGTCAGAATGTGAATATCAACTTTTTAAGTTTCAGGGGGAGAGAACATGGGTTTTTGTAAAAGGGTATTGTTTCTAGGCCTGCTATTTCTTTGCACTAGCCCTAGCTACGCCGAATTGACCATCGAAGTCACCGAAGGCGTTGACGGTGCTGTGCCTGTTGCCGTGGTGCCATTTGCGTCGCAATCCGCACCGGTTAGCATTAGTTCTATAGTCAATGCAGATTTGGCCCGTAGCGGATTTTTCAAGATGATGGCTGAGCAAGGTATGCCGGGCAGGCCGTCTAACGCGGGTGCGGTCAACTTTAAGGATTGGCAGGCCGCTGGGCAGAATTATATGGTAGTCGGCCAAGTCAATGGTGGCGGCGGTCAGTATGATGTGCAATTCCAATTGCTGGATGTCTTTAAAGGCGGGCAAATGTTAGGCTACCGCATGAATTCTTCAGCAGAAGACTTGCGTAGGACGGCACACCATATCAGTGACCTTATCTTTGAAAAACTGACAGGAAAAAAAGGCGTGTTCAGTGGCCGTATCGCCTATATCACCACCAGCAACCAAGGCGGCAAACAACAGGCGCACCAGTTACAAGTGGCTGATGCCGATGGCTTTAACCCCCAAACAGTCGCCGCATCCGTAGAGCCTTTAATGTCACCCTCGTGGTCGCCGGACGGTAAAAAAGTGGCTTATGTCTCTTTTGAAAGAAAAACCGCCGCTATTTATGTGCAAGTGTTGGCGACAGGTGCAAGGACGCGGGTTGCCGAATTCCCCGGCATTAATGGAGCGCCAGCCTGGTCGCCCGATGGCTCGCGTTTGGCCTTGACCTTATCCAAAGATGGCAGCCCGGACATTTTTGTGCTGAATTTAGGCACCCGCGCCCTGACCAAATTGACCAAAAGTTTTGCCATAGACACCGAGCCATCATGGTCGCCAGATGGCAATAGCATTGTCTTTACCTCTGATAGGGGCGGCAAGCCACAACTTTACTTGGTTTCTAGTCAAGGAGGCCAAGAAAAACGGCTGACATTTTCCGGTGATTATAACGCCCGGGGCAGTTTTTCGCCGGATGGTAAAACCTTGGTCATGGTGCATGGCAATGGCAATGACTACCGTATTGCAACCATGGAATTGTCCAGCCGCGCCATTAATGTCCTGACTAGCGGCAGGTCAGATGAATCGCCCAGCTTTGCGCCTAATGGCACGATGATTTTATATGCCTCCAAAAAAGGCCGTACAGGATTCTTATCGGCAGTGTCATTAGATGGTAAAATGCAGCAACGTTTGGAATTTAAAAGCGGTGAAGTACGCGAACCCGCATGGGCGCCTTAGTTTGTAGGCCCTAAACTGATTATTTTTATAGATTGCACACACATTGGAAATAGAGATGAAATTGAATAAAACCTTAGTGGCCTTGGCTTTAAGTACCTTGTTGTTGTCAGCATGTAGCGACACCGACGAAAAAGATGCCAGCCTAACCGACGGCAGCCAAAATGCCATTAGCGGCATCAACGACGCGTCAACCAGCGGCTTAAAAGGGTCTGGCCTGAATGGCTCAGAAATGAATGGCGGGATGAATGGATCAGGTATGAACGGCATGTCCAATGGTGATTATGCCAGCACCTTGGGGCCAGAATTTAACGACCCCAATAACCCCTTATCCAAGCGCACCATCTATTTTATGTTGGACAGCTCAGAAGTGATGCCGGACTTTATTCCGGTCATCGGCGCCCATGCCCAATATTTGATCGCCAACCCCGCACAGCGCGTTACCCTAGAAGGGAATGCCGACGAGCGTGGCTCACGTGAATACAATATAGCCTTGGGTGAACAACGGGCAAAATCGGTGGCTGGCTTGATGAAAGCCCAAGGCGTTTCAGCAAGTCAATTGGACATCGTTAGTTATGGCGAAGAAAAACCGGCTGCTTTCGGTAGCGATGAGGCAGCATGGGAACGTAACCGCCGTGTAGAAATCGTTTACCAACCTAGGTAATCCCATGAAAAAAACCAGCCTTGCCCTGTTACTGTCTGCATGTAGCCCTGTGTTTGCAGAAATGCCGGTTGTGATTGACCATTCGTCGTATCCGGCTTCGGCAGCACCGGTTAATCCGGTGAGTGCGCCATCAAGCGATGCGATGTTTGAAGCGATGGGGCGTATTGAGCAATTACAGCAGGAAGTGCAGCAGTTGACTGGCAAGGTTGACGAACAGGCTTTTCGCATTGAAGAGCTGAAAAAAAATCAAAAGACTATGTATTCGGATTTTGATGAGCGTCTGCAAAGCATAGAGAACAAGGCTGCTAGCGCCGAACAACCGGTAGTCGAGCCGCCAGTGGATGCAGCTCCCGCCGCTGAAACCCCAGCCGCAGAAGCGCCTGCACCAGAACCGGCAGCACCTGCCGAGCCTGCGCCAGAAGCGGCGCCCCCTACGCCTACGCCAGCGCCGGAAGCCGCAGCGCCGCCGCCTCCAGCCCCAGCGCCAAAACCGGAAGTGGACGCGCCTGGCCCGGAAAAACTGGCTTATCAGCAAGCGTATAGTGAACTGAGGACTGGCCATACCGACCAGTCCATAGTCCAGTTTAATGCCTATCTCAGCAATTATCCTGACGGTGTTTATGCCAGTAATTCGCAATATTGGCTGGGTGAGGCCTTTCGTGTCAAACAAGATACCGATGCCGCACGCAAGGCTTTTAACGACGTTATCGACAAATACCCCAACACGGCAAAAGTCCCTGACGCCTTGTTAAGCCTGGGCAATCTGGAAATGGAACAAAAAAATGTGGATAAGGCGCGCGAATATCTGAACCGCGTTATCACTGATTTTCCACGGACACCCGCCGCACAAAAGGCAGCCAAAAAACTGCAAAAACTAGGGCAAGGCCAATAATTGACTGTGGGTTCACTACGCATCACCGAGATATTTTATTCCCTACAAGGTGAGTCCAACACGGTAGGCATCCCTACGGTCTTTATTCGGTTGACAGGCTGCCCATTACGCTGCGTTTATTGCGACACCGCTTATGCGTTTACTGGCGGCAACAAAGTGGCTATAGCCGACATCATCCAGCAAGTTGGCGACTATGGCACACGCTATGTCACCGTAACTGGAGGCGAACCCTTGGCGCAAAACGCTTGTTTGGGCTTAATGGTGCAATTGGCAGATTTGGGCTATACGGTTTCGCTAGAGACCAGCGGCGCACTGGACGTGTCGCAAGTCGATCCACGCATCGTTAAAGTGATGGATCTGAAAACACCCAGCTCCGGTGAATTAAGCAAAAACTTGTACCAAAATATCCAGTACCTCAATCCGCAAGACCAAGTAAAATTCGTTATTGGCAATAACGAAGACTACGAATGGTCAAAAGCGGCAATCATCGGCCACCAGCTCCAAGGCCGTTGCGAATTGCTGTTTTCTCCGGTGATGGGGCAGCAAAACCCCACCGAACTCGCCGAAAAAATTCTTGGCGACAGATTGCCTGTACGCTTTCAAATTCAACTCCACAAACTGCTTTGGGACAACGCCCAAGGTAAATGACACCATGCAAAAAAATGCTATAGTCCTGCTCTCAGGCGGGTTAGATTCCATTACCGTATTGGCGCTCGCCAAACAGCAAGGCTACCGCTGCTACGCCCTCAGTTTTGATTACGGGCAACGCCACAACGCCGAACTTGTTGCCGCCGCCCAAATAGCAAAAGACTATGGGGTCGAAGACCACAAAATTATCAAGCTTGGGCTAGGGGCAATTGGCGGCTCAGCGCTGACTGATGAACATATCGCCGTGCCAGATAGCCTGCAAGCGGGCATACCCGTGACGTATGTGCCAGCAAGAAACACCATCTTCTTGTCATTTGCACTGGGTTGGGCAGAAGTTTTAAACCTGCGGGACATTTTTATCGGTGTCAATGCCGTCGATTACTCCGGCTACCCTGATTGCCGCCCTGAATTTATCCACGCTTTCCAAGAACTGGCCAACTTGGCCACCAAAGCCGGGGTAGAAGGTGGCCATTTCACCATCCACACCCCGTTAATCTCCCTAAGCAAAGCCGAAATCATCCAACAAGGCAGCGCATTAGGCGTAAATTACCAGCGCACCGTGTCTTGTTATTCTGCCGATGATCAAGGCCGCGCCTGTGGCGTGTGCGATGCCTGCCGCCTTAGAAAACAAGGCTTTAACCAAGCCGGTATTGCAGACCCCACCCGCTATCAAGAATAATTAAAAAAAAGCTTGCGAAATCTTTTGTATTATTTATAATAGTCTTTCTTTGTCGGGTCGCTAGCTCAGCCGGTAGAGCACCGCACTTTTAATGCGATGGTCATGCGTTCGAATCGCATGCGACCCACCAAACAAAGCCTTGTAAATTCAAAGGCTTCAACTAAATGCCATCGGTTGAAAACGCTTTAAACTCATAGTCAGTGCACAAATACATGCACAAGTCGCATTTAAATTGATTGCGCACTGGTTGTTTAAATCGTTTATCAGGGGCCGCAATAATGGCAACAATCAGAAAATTATCAAACGGCAAATTTCGCGCCGACATTCGTAAAAATTACACTTTCATTCAGGCGAAAACATTTTTATCAAAAAAACAAGCTGAACAATGGGCCGCTGATATTGATGCCAATATCGAAGCTATCTTAGCTATGTCGCCTAGCAAATTAAAAAATCTTACTCCAGAAACCGTTAATGAAATGGGTGGCTTAGACTTATTTCAAAAATTGGGCATTGAGCTTGAATTTTTAACCTTCGAAGACCTTGCCAATGAGTATATGAAGCAATGGTCAAAAAAAGATCCCAATCAAATACCCAGAACAGCTTATTGGCTTACTGTATTCGGCAAATGCCCGATTAAAGCCATCACGACAAGCGATATTCGTAAAGCTTTAGATCATTACGCAAAAGGCAAGTGCCTAAAGGGTGATGGTGCAGGTAAATCCAGCGAAACCAATAAACCCCGATCAAGTAACACGGTATTAAGGCTTAAAGCGGTCTTATCAAGTATTTTTAAATATGCCATTAGGCGAGGGTATCTTAAAGAAAACCCGCTAGAGGGTATTTTCATTGATGCCACACCAAATCAAATCGAACGATTCTTGGATGATGGAGAACGGAAGGCGCTTTTGTCAACCTGTGAGGAATCAACCTGGGATAGGCTATATCTAATTGTGCTGATGGCAATCACCACCGGTATGAGAAAATCCGAATTAATCAATTTACGCTGGTCTGATATTAATTTTGATAAAGGACTGGCAAAATTGGCTACCACAAAAAATGGTTCACCCCGGATAAATCCTATCCCTCTGCTTGCCTTAAATGAACTCAAGAAATATCGACAAGTAGGCAATAGCTTAATTTTTCCAAGCCCTAACGACATAGAAAAACCTTTTGATTTTAGGGTACAGTGGAAAAGAGCTTTGCAGCGTGCCAGCATCAAAAAATTTCGCTTTCATGATTTACGCCACACCGCAGCAAGTTATCTGGTCATGAATGGCGCTAGTTTGCATGAAACTGCGGAAATTCTGGGGCACAAAAGCACCCAAACGACTAAACGCTATGCACATTTATCAACAGACCATAAAAGCGCGCTAGCTGAACGTGTTATGAGTAAAGTTTTAAACAGTTAATTCGTTTTATCAGCCTAAGACTGGATAATCATAATAACATCCAGTCTTAGCAACCTGCTTTTCAACAAATTGAAATAAGAAAGAATGGATGAGTTAGAAAGAACAGAAGAACAAAAGAAGGCTTTTTTTGACGCTATTGTGCAAATGGAAGTGTTTTTCGCGAATCATTCTGCTATCGAATGGCCTTCTTTGTTTTCTAATATTATGGAGCCGAAAATTAAAGATTTGCCTGCTGCAAATAAATTTTATGCGTCTCTAACTGATCAACAAATTGAGATGCGGTTAGCCGTCCGAAGCTGGGAAGGTGAGGCGTGGAATAGTTACGAAGGTTTAATGGGTTGTAGTTTACTACCTTTAAGCAAATCAATAGAGCCCAAAAAATGGGCGATCAAGGAACTCGAAAATGTTGAGAAGTTATTGACCGAGGGTGAAAATCATATTTTGTCTCCATGGGATTTTTATTGTCCCAAAGCAATACCCGAACTTTACAATAAGCTGGTTACCGGAGAATGGGAATACTTTATTTCATTAGAAAAATTAAAAAAGTTTCAAAATGCTGAATTTAGATACTTGGAAGAGCATGGTATTGATTCTTTTGATCCAACGAGTATTGATCGTGTTGGCTTCAGGATTTATGGTGCAAGACCGCGTAAAAAACAATTTTTAAATAAGGATTATTTTCTTGCCCAAGAAATTCAGGCGTTGATTTGGTACAAAGAATTTTTGAAGGACGTTGCGGTCAATGGAATAAGTTTTTATGACAGCAACCATTATGAAAGCAATGTAAGTTCTAAGTCAAAAGGAAGGCGTGTTGACATAAACCAGCTTCAGAGATCAAACGATGGATATGAAGCAATTACAGCAAGTTTTCATGATTTTGCTACAGCTAATGACCGTCCACCTAAATGGTCTGAGTTAATGGCTTATATGGCGGAACATCCACCCCATGGCTTTACTGTGCAAGCATCATTTAAGGGTATGAAAGTTTCTGAGCTGGTAATTGAGGGTATGGATAAGCCTCTTGATCGTGACGCCTTCCGCAAACGCTACGAGCGATATTTCAAAAAAATGGACATTAAGCCGGACAATAAGTAATTACTTCGGACAAAAAGGACATTAAAAAGTAAAAAATAAACCAACCGCTAACATAGCCTCACACTTTTAATTTACTCCAGAGGTTATGAAATGAATGGTTTAAAGACCGAAGCACCGCAAAACACTCCTGATAAATCCACATCCTTAGCTGCAAATATCAGTTTTCAGCTAAACCCGCTTGATGATGTAGTCACCATTGACTCACTGCAAGCTGAATATCCTCATTTGTTCACCAAACCGCAATTAAGTTGGCTTCTTAAAACGCGCCATAAAAACGGTTTGGATCAAGTGGGCGCCATTCTTAAAATTTCCCGAAAACTTTACATCAAAAAGTCCATTTTCATTAACTGGTTCCTGGAGCAAAAGGCCGGTAATTCATAAAGCACCGTATACTTTATGCGATGCACATTCACTAATATCAAGGTCTTAATAGACTCAGTGCGCAAATGAGTGCACAAAAGCGTTCTCAACCGATGGCAAAACGATAAGAAAACGTGATCCTTGATGTTAGCCGAAAAGTTAATCCGTATCGTCAAAAAGAATGATTGCAAGCGGATTGATGGTAAAAATTGCTCCAGAGGAACTTTATTAACATGAGAACATTTTTCGCAGTACAGCAAGATAAAGTTTTTAATTCAGGGTGGCATCAATGTATTAGCTGGGCACGTCAACAACTGCAAGAAAATAAGTCAACTATTCAGCTCTTATCCGCCAGAGCTGGCGACAAAGATGCCATTGTAGTTGCTGAAATCACCGCTCAAAGTGAACGGCTGATTAAAGGCGGTCGAACACTCCCTGTTAAAAGGCTAATGAATGGCAAAGCTGAAATATAAAGAATCAGGAGGCGTTATTGTTCAGCCCATAGCAATGATTGATTCTTTAGCCTATCAGCACCTCAGTGCAAAATCAGTAAAGCTATTGTCATTGATGCAGCGACATTGGCAATCGAATATACCTATAGATTACGGAATTAGTCAAACAACCCGGATGCTGAAATGCTCACGTAGTACAGCATCGGCATTGTTTAATGAATTGATGGGTCAGGGGTTTATTGCCGTAGTAGAAGAAGCCGATTTTTATGCAAATAGGGCGCGATCATGGCGGTTAACCTACCGACCATTTTTAGACCGGGAACCCACACATGAATGGAAAAGCTGGACTCCAAAAAATTGAGATGATTGTTCGGCTACGAAACCAGCATTGTTACTGTCACCGAACACCTAAGCAGGTTTTCAACATGAACTGGTTTTCCCAGCGAACAGGGGGCCTGATTTTAGCGGCTTGTAGCTTTAGCAAATTTACCTACCCCGTTCTGCTGGAAGGCATGTACTACTGTTACAGCCATACCTATATTGATTATTAGGACATTTACTTATGAGTGGGACAACTCTATCAACACCGAATGATACCCTCATTAATGACATTGAGCGGGCAAGAACCATTGAACAATCCGGATTAGCAGCTTTAGAACGAATAAGCCAATCGATAGGTGATTATTAGGTGCAATCTTGATTGAAAAACTGACACTGGCGGCAAAATTGGCTTTGGAGGTTAAACATGAAGCAGCATAAGTATTGTGCACTATTACCGCGAATGATGAATGAAGAGCTGCAAACACTTAAAGCTGATATAAAAGAACATAGGTTGTTAGAGCCCATTGTGGTTTATGAAAACTCAATTCTGGATGGCCGTCACCGTCATATCATTTGTGAAGAGTATGAAATAAGACCGGATTACATTCAATTTGAATTGCTTGGCTATAATGGAACCCCGCTGGATTTTGTTATTTCCAAGCATCAAAGACGAAACCTGACTCCAGATCAAAAGGCGATATTGGCTGATAAGGTGGCTAACTTAAAAGATGGTGAGCGTCAGGTTCTCACCAATGAGAAGGTGACTTTATCCGAGGCATTAAAATCGACTGGAGCCAGTAAAGGTCAGGTTGGCAAGTTACGTAAAATCAAAAAAGACAATCCCAAGATTATTGAGCGGATAGAAGCAGGGGAGACTTCCATTAATGCAGAATATCAGAAAAGCTTAGTCAAACAGCGCACTCAGGCAAATATAGCCAGGCAGGAGGCTCTAAAAGAGCATAATCAAGCAGGAGTTGACTGGGATGATTAAAATGTTGCAACTGTTATCAACGAAAAATAATCGACGTTTAAAGCGGCAATTAAGAATAGGGGGAACCAATGCAAGTAATTGAAGCTAAGAAACAGAATGATCCAGAGCTTATGAACAGCCAGACTAACGCAAACGATAAGCCAGCTCCCGCTAATTATGAAGCTGTGCGTTTTAATGCCATGAAACACGGTATTCTCTCGCGTCTGGTGGTATTGGCCCATGAAGATGCAGGAGAATTTGCTGATCTATTGGCGGCTTTGATTGAGGAGCATCAACCGGCGGGTATGACGGAGCAGCATCTTATCGAAGAGCTGGCCGGGATCATTTGGCGAAAACGTAGAGTGCTGTTGGCAGAAGGGGCTAGTATCAATCGTGGGCTGCTGCGAGTGGCGCATAATAAGGATGATAGCCTGATTCCAGCGTCAGCGCCTTTTGAGCGAGGGCCATCAACAGACGAGATAGACTTGCCAGACCTGCTTGTCGCAACAACAGAGGAGGTCGCCCGGCAACAGAAGTTTGCCGAACTTGATCTGAATGCAACCCGTAAGGCAGCGGCGATTCTTCGCAAAGGAGGCCCTAATGCTTATGATAAAGCGAGGCGTACACTGATACCTGAATCCCGCGATTGGTGGGATGGGCATGTCGAGGAAGAGTCCTACCCTGCAACCGCTGAAGGACTTGCTCAATTTATCAGTGAATCACTGCATCCGTTATGTTACCGCATGGATTATGAAGCCCGCAGTCAACCAGCAATCAAAGCGCAAGTCTTGGGGGAAGGGTTGCAAGTGCACAGATTAGAAAAACTTAATCGCTATGAAACCCACCTTGACCGCAAGTTTGAGCGTACTTTAGCCATGCTGTTAAAGATGAAAGAATTACGGGCCGGGCGCTAGTTGCATCTATCGTCATATTGCTTGCAGGTAAGACAAATACAGGGGTCGGCGCTGACTTTGGTGATTGGGCCAAAAATGTTAATTTGTTTCGCAAAATCCATGATTGATAGAAAGTGCCGGGATTCAGCGGATTCAGGTTTATACTCTTAATCCAAAACCGAATCTAAAACACTCAACTTATCACAATACCTCAATAACACATGGCACAACTGACTTTAGGACAACTGGAGCGGCATTTAATGAAAGCCGCCGATATTTTGCGCGGCAAAATGGATGCTTCAGAATACAAGGAATACATTTTTGGCATGTTATTTTTAAAACGCATGTCCGATGTGTTTAATGAAAAATACGATCAAATCATAAACGACCAACTCAATCTGGGCCGAAGCCTGGAGCAAGCACTGCAACGAGCTGAAAGTCAGTGGCTTTATCCAAATGGTTTTGTGCCAAAAATCGCCCGGTGGAGTATTCCTGAACGCGCCCAAAAAATTGAAGGTATCGCGCCATTTTTGGCTGATTGGGGGCCAGTCGATCAAGGCAAACACCTGGGAACCATTGACCAATGGCCTGCAAAAGCCGTAGGTGAAAAACTCAATAAAGCCCTGAGTGACTTGGCTGCACATAATACCGCCCTAGATGGTGTGCTGGAACACATCGACTTTGAACGCAAGATTGGCGAAGCCACCATACCCGATAAAGACTTACGCAAATTAATAGACCATTTTTCTGGCTACCGTTTACTGGACAAAGATTTTCAGTTTCCAGACCTACTTGGTGCAGCTTATGAATTTATGATTAAATTCTTTGCCGATAATGCCGGTAAACGTGGCGGGCAATTTTATACCCCGCGTGATGTGGTCAAATTAATGACCCGCATTGCCAACCCAAAGGCGGGCATGTCCATTTACGATCCAACAGTAGGTTCAGGGGGCATGTTAATTCAATCCAGAGACTGGATTGCCATGCACGGCGATAATCCCGATAACATGGCTTTATACGGGCAAGAAAACGATGGCGGGGTGTGGGCGATTTGTAAAATGAATTTGCTCATGCACGGCGTAGCCTCTGCGGATATTCGTCACGGTGATACTTTACTTAATCCCAAGCATTTGCACGCGGGCGAGTTGCGCCGTTTTAACCGGGTTATGGCGAATCCGCCGTTTGCGCAAAATTACGATAATGAAGGCATGACATTCGATGAACGCTTTCGTTATGGCATGACCCCGGAAACCGGTAAAAAAGCCGACCTGATGTTTGTACAGCACATGTGGTCGGTATTAATGCCCGACGGTTTACTGGTCACCGTCATGCCGCATGGCGTACTGTTTCGCGGCGGCAAAGAACACGACATCCGCAAAGGCTTTATTAACGATGATTTAATTGAAGCAGTCATTGGCCTGCCGCCCAATTTATTTTATGGCACGTCTATCCCTGCCTGTTTATTGGTGATGCGCCAAAACCGGCTGGCGAAACCCGCCGGGCGTCAGGGGCAAATTTTATTTATCAATGCCGACCATGAATATTACGAAGGCCGCGCGCAAAACTTTTTATTGCCTGAGCACATCGACAAAATCGCCGCCACTTATGAGCAATGGCGGGAAATTCCCGGCTATTCAAAAATCGTTAGCCGCACAGAATTAAGCGACAACGATTACAACCTCAATATCCGCCGTTATGCCGACAACGCGCCAGAACCCGAAGCGCAAGACGTACACGCGCATTTAAAAGGCGGCATACCCGAACGGGAAATCAGCAGCACTGAAACCTTGCTGAAAGCGCACGGTTTCCCCTTGCGCGACTATTTGCAAAGCCTTGAGCCGGGCTATTGGACTTATCCTGAACACCTCAAACAAAAAAATCAGTTGGGAGCCTGGGTGGAAAACGATCCGCAGGTTGCCGCTAAAGAAACCGCTTTGCGCCTGGCATTGGCAAACTGGTGGCAAAGTGCGCAAGACGCTATTGTCAAGATGCCGCACACCGGGCGCTTGATGGATGGTCACAAAACCTTGCTGGATGAGTTTACCCGCGCCTTACTGCCTACCGATTTATTCGATCAATATAAACTCGACGGCATTTTGGTCAGTTGGTGGGATGTACATTTTAACGATTTAAAAATCCTGTTAGCCGCCAATAAACCCGATGAAAAAAATCCCAGCAAAACCATGCCCGCACCCGAACAGGCCGCGCAATATTTAATCAGGGCGTGGCTGGACGCTTTGCAATCCGCTGTGGAAGAGTCACAAGACAAAGACAGCAAAATCAAAGTCGATTTAAAAACCGAAGTCTTGCCGCAAAAACTAACGCCCTTGTTATTACAACGCTGGGACAAACTGGAAGCCAAGTTAGCCACACTGGAAACCGCCAAGGAAGAATTTGAAGCCGGGCCGGACGATTTTGAACGGGGTGAAGAGGAAGACAATTATGCCAAACAGCTGGAAGATGACCTCAAGGGGCTAAAATTCAGGCAAAAAACCGCCCTAATCCGGCAAAAGCAGTTAACAGGCAAGGGCCTGGATTCAATGGCTGATTATCAACATCGTGGTTTGGATACTTTGCCATTGGCACAGGAACTTGACAGCCTGAATAGCACACTGGCAAAACTTAAACCCCGTATTAACGAACTGGAAACCTTGTTGGCCCCGTATGTCGCCATTAAAGCCGGACTGGCGAAAACTAAAAAGCTGCTGGCCCGCTTGAAAAAAATCCTGTTGGCGAGGCTGGCGCGTAAAGTCAGTAAGCTTAATGAAGCCGACGCGCAAGCCCTGTATTTGACCGTGTTTTTTGAAGGCGTGGAATCCCAGTTAAGCCGTGCTTTGCTGACACAACGCCAGACTGTGGTTGCAGCGCTTGAAAACTGGTGGGACAAGTATAATGAAACCTATGCTGATATTGCCCGGCGTAAACAACTGGCGACAGACCGCTTGGAAGGGTTTTTGCGGGGGTTGGGGTATGAGTGATTATTCTTTTCCTGCGGAATGGAAAACTTTGCCACTAAAAGCTACTTCATCTAGTGAACATCATTCCTTCATTGATGGTGACTGGATTGAAGCACATCATTTATCCAATAAAGGTATTCGTTTAATTCAAACAGGTAATATTGGAATTGGAAAATATTTGGATAAGCCAAATACAGCCAAATTTATTTCCACGTCCACTTTTGATGAGCTGGGCTGTAAAAAAATTAAAGGCGGTGACATACTGATATGTAGGCTTGCAGAACCGGTTGGTAGAGCTTGCATAATTCCAGAACAGTTTTCTGAAGCTATAACATCTGTTGATTGTACAATTTTCAGGCCAAACTCGGATATTTTGGATAAAAGCTTTATTAACCACTGGCTAAGTCATCAACAACATTTAAAAGTTTGTGAGGATTTAGCAGGTGGATCAACTAGACAGAGAATAAGCCGTTCCTCTCTTGGGAGAGTTGTTGTTCCTGTTCCTCAAATGGAAGAACAAAAAGCTATCGCCACTATTCTCGACACGCTGGACGAAGCCATTGATGCCGCCGAGGCCATGTTAGCCAAGCAGGAGAAAATGAAACAAGGCTTGCTGCAAGACTTGCTCACTCGCGGCGTGGATGACAACGGACAACTCCGCCCCCATTACCACGAACGCCCCGATTTATACCAACAAACCGAATTAGGCTGGATACCTAGATTTTGGTCGATCAACCTGTTAGATGAGTTTGCAGTAAAAATTCAAGATGGAACGCATTTTTCACCAAAAACAGGCGGTGGTCACTACTTATACATAACATCAAAAAATATTAGATTTGGTTTTATTGATTTGAGCAATGTAGAAACTATTGATGAAGCTCAACACATAGAAATATATCGACGTTGTGATGTAAAGCAAGGCGACTTACTTTTAACTAAAGATGGGGCGAATACAGGGAATGCCGCAATTAACACAATTAATGAACCAATAAGTCTGCTTTCAAGTGTCGCTTTTATAAGACTTGATTCAACAAAAGATATTGCCCTGTTTCACCTCCAATATTTATTATCGCAATCCGGTCAAAGACGATTAAAAGACCTGATGAGTGGCAATGCAATAACACGGTTGACGTTAAAAAAAATTAGAAATTTTGAAGTGCCTCGTCCAACTGTCACAGAACAAAAAATGATTGCTGATATTCTTGCTTTAGCCGATGATGAAATTAACACCCTAAGAGCGGAAAGAAACAAATTACTGTTAATCAAAACCGGCCTCATGCAAGACCTGCTAACAGGCCGCCGCCGGGTTACACCTGAACTCATCCGGCAAGTTGAAAGCCTAAGCCCAAGTGCTGCTTAAATGCCCGTTCCCCATCCTGTTTTGTTGTACCACATTACCCACTTCGACAATCTGCAAACGATTGTGCAAGCGGGTGGATTATTGGCGCATAACGGCCTGGATGTTAACTACACAGACATTGCCCATCAAACCCTGCAAAGCCGCCGTAATAATCTGTCCGTGCCTTGTCCCCCGCATGGCGTTTTGCATGATTATGTGCCGTTTTATTTTTGCAAGCGTTCACCGATGCTGTATGCCCTTCATAAAGGGAAAGTCGAAAACTATCATGATGGTCAGGACAGCATCGTGTATTTACTGACGGATTTAACGCGGGTGCAACAAGCGGGTATTCCGTTCGTGTTTACGGACGGTCATGCCATTATGCAGTTCACTGAATTTTATAATGATCCGGCGGATTTGGATAAAATCGACTGGCCGTTAATGAAAGAGCAATACTGGTTTGATACCAATGACGACCCCGACCGTAAACGCCGCCGTCAGGCCGAGTGCCTGCTTTACGGTAAGTGTCCCTGGTCATTGATATTTGGCATCGGGACGTTTGATGAAACGATGAAAATGCGGGTGGATAAGCTGCTTGCCAACGAACAGTGTGCGCATTTACCGCGTGTCAAAGTCAAAAGGGACTGGTACTATTAGACCTATGATTCATTATTGCCACGGAAATTTATTACAGTCTGATGCTGAAGCCTTGGTCAACACCGTTAATTGTGTTGGCGTCATGGGTAAGGGGATTGCTTTGCAATTTAAACAGGCGTTTCCTGATAATTTCAGTCACTACCAAAAAGCCTGTAAAGCCCATACGGTTCAGCCCGGTAGCATGTTGGTGGTGGCAACGGGCAATTTGTTTAATCCGCGCTGGATTATCAATTTCCCTACCAAAACCCACTGGCGCGCCGCGTCTCAATTGGCGCATATTGAACAAGGTCTGGACGATCTGCTGCGGGTGATTCGTGAGCATAACATTCGTTCCATTGCCTTGCCACCCCTAGGCTGTGGTAATGGCGGTCTGGACTGGCGACAAGTGCAGCCCTTGATTGAAGCAAGTTTGGCGGATTGCCCAGAGCTTGAGGTATTCGTTTATCCACCGCAACAAGCCCCGGCGGTTGATACGATGCCCGTCGCTACGGCAAAGCCGGATTTGACCCGCGCCCGCGCTTTGTTTATCAAGTTAATTGAACAGTATTGTTTGCCCGGTTACCGGTTGAGTTTGCTGGAAATTCAAAAACTCAGTTATTTTTTGCAAGTAGCAGGTGAACCGTTACGGCTCAATTTTAAGGCGCATCATTATGGGCCTTATGCCGATAATCTGAATCATGTGTTGCAGCGTTTGGAAGGGCATTTTATTCGCGGCTACGGTGACCGTAGCAAAGACGCGGAAATTCATTTGCTACCCAATGCGGTTGCAGCGGCGGATGATTTTTTAAATGATGATGCCGAAGCTGTGCAACGCCTGACCCGCATTAAAACCCTGATTGAAGGTTTTGAAACACCTTACGGCATGGAACTTTTGGCAACCGTGCATTGGGTTTTGCAACAGCATTCATCCGCCGATGAGGTGGAAATCATAAAACAAGTGCATCAATGGAGTCAGCGCAAAAAAGCCATAATGCGTGATACGCATATTATTAAAGCACTGGTGCGTTTGCGGCAAACAGGCTGGGACAAATTACCTGGGCACTTGTCACTTGCCTCATGAGTAATGATTCTGTCCACAATGAATATTCCGAGGTTGAACTGCCATTTATTCAGCAGTTATTAGCGCAGCAAAGTCATGGCTGGCAGTATTTGCCGGGAAAAAAAGACGATATTAGCGGTCAAGGTCGTGAAAATTGGCGCGAAGTGATTTTGAAAGACCGTTTATTGGCGGCCTTAAAGCGTATCAATTTGAATGCCCACGGCAAGCCTTGGCTGGATGACACCCGCTTGAATCAGGCTTTACGTGATCTGGATCGATTGACGGCCTCAACAGGGCATTCCTTAATCGAAAAAAATCAGGCCGCAACGGCTTTGTTATTGGCAGGAACGTTAGTTGAAGGCGTAGCGGACTGGAATGCCGGACGCAACCAGCGTATCCAGTTTATAGACTGGTATCACCCCGAAAATAACGAATTTCTGATTATCAACCGCTTCCGCGTTGATGAACCTGACGGCCAGCACAAAAATTTTATCGAGCCCGATATAGTCTTGTTTGTAAACGGCATTCCTTTGGTCGTCATTGAATGTAAAAGTCCCGCCACTACTAACCCTATCGAAGAAGGCATTAATCAGTTATTGCGTTACTCTAATCAACGCCATTGGCTGGAGGCCAAAGAAGGCAACGAAAAGCTGTTTTATTATGCACAATTGATGATGGTAACGGATTACGACCACGCGCTGATGGCTTGCCCCGGCGCACAGCTTGAGCATTATCTGGCGTGGAAAGATTGTTATCCGACATCTAATGAAGACTTGGCCGCCAGTTTTGGCAAAACCAAGCTTTCCCAGCAACAGCTTTTAATTGAAGGCGTATTGCGCCCCGAACGCTTGCTGGATATTGTGCAGAACTTTGTTATTTTCATGCAGGCGGATGGTCGCAGCATCAAAATTGCACCGCGTTATCAACAATACCGCGCCGTTGTTAAAGTCATGGAGCGTCTGGAAAGCAAAGAAACCCGGCAACAGGATGGTGAATTTGACCGGCGCGGCGGGGTGGTTTTTCATACTCAGGGTTCGGGTAAAAGCCTGACGATGGTGTTTTTAATTCGGCGTATGCGCCAGCATGTGGATTTACGCCATTTTAAAATCGTTTTTGTTACTGACCGTACAGACTTACAAAACCAGCTTTCAACAACAGCGGAATTGACTGGCGACGGTGTAACGGTTGTTGAGCGGGTTCGGGATTTACCGGCTATTTTGAGTCGGAAAGGGCCGGGTGTGGTGTTTGCGATGTTGCAAAAATACCGCTCTATGGACGATGACGCCGATGATGACGAGTCGCTAAACGGTATTGGTGAACTGAATAATTCAGAAGCAATTTTATTGATTATTGATGAAGCCCATCGTAGTCACGCCAAAAATCTACACGCTAATTTAATGACAGCTTTGCCGAATGCAGCAAAATTGGGCTTTACGGGAACACCGATCATTATCGGCAAGAAAAAACGCACCGCAGAAATTTTTGGCGAGTTTATCGATAGCTATACCTTGAAAGAAGCCCAGGATGATGGCGCGATTTTGCCAATCTTGTATGAGTTCCGCAATGCTAAAGGCGAGATCAAGGACGGTAAAACCGCCGATGAAATTTTTGAGGAGGCTTTTGCCAAGCGTAGCGTTGAAGAACGCAAAGCCATTCAAAAAAAATATGCAACCGGGCGGCATGTGCTGGAAGGTATTGAGTTGATTAAGGCAAAAGCCAAGGATGTGATGCGCCATTATATTGAAGTGGTGTTGCCCAACCAGTTTAAAGCGCAATTGACCGCGACCAGTCGTTTGGCCGTCATGCGGTATTATCAAGCCTTGCCGGAGGCCAGAGATTATTGGCTTGCCAAAATTGATGCCTTGCCGGAACCTTACCGCAACTTGTCTGATGAGGCACTGGAAAGCCTGGATGATGAGTTGCGTTTTTTAGCGGCGGCATGGCGATTACGTGAAAGAGTTGCCAAGCTGGAATTCGCGCCCGTGTTTTCTTCCCGGCACAATGATGATCCGGCTTTCGATGAATGGAGCGATAAAAGAAAAATCGAACAGCGTATTAAGCGGTTCAAGAAGCCATTCACGCATAAAGACCCGGAAAAATCTGATCCGCTGGTGTTTTTGATTGTTAAAAACATGCTGCTGGTTGGTTTTGATGCGCCCGTCGAACAAGTGCTTTATATTGACCGGCGGGTGAAAGAAGACGAATTGTTACAGGCAATCGCCCGCGTCAATCGTACTTGCAGCGGCAAGAATGTCGGTTATGTGGTTGATTATGTCGGTATTGGCGGCTACTTGGCTGATGCTCTTAAGGCTTATTCCAAGGAGGATATGACTGGGGCTTTCCGTTCCGCTAAGCAAGAGCTGTTGGATTTACGCGATAGACATGCGCGTGTAATCAATCTGTTTAAGAAATGTGGCGTTAGCAATATTGACGATACTGAGGCTTGTGTTGATGCATTACGCCCTGAGAAAAAACGTGGGGAGTTTATTGTTGCTTATAAGCTGTTTTTGAAAACATATGGTAATTTGGCTCATAGACCTGAGGCCCTAAAATATGCAAAGAATGTGAAAACCTT
This sequence comes from Methylococcales bacterium, assembly GCA_026399075.1. Taxonomy (GTDB): domain Bacteria; phylum Pseudomonadota; class Gammaproteobacteria; order Methylococcales; family Methylomonadaceae; genus Methylobacter_C. Next base: position 785 of record JAPLRR010000094.1, on the reverse strand, counting down.
GGGCTTTATCGTTATTCGCGCCCGTAATCGTTACCGTGATCCTCAACTGAATATTACCGGTGTGGGAGATAAAGTACGCGCGATTATCGATCAATACATTGTTAGCCACGGTATTGATCCAACAATTCCGCCTATCGATTTGCTGGATGGCGAATTTAAAAAACAAATGCAAAACCACCCTTCAGATCGTGCGGCTGCCAGTGAGATGGCGCATGCAGCGCGGCATCGTATGGAGAAAAAAAGACAAGAAAACCCAAGCGAGTACGAGAAACTGAGTAAACACTTACAGGAAATTTTAAATAAATTCAGTAAGGACGCCAGCGCATTACGCAAAGCTTTGGATGATTTTATTGATAATATGGAACAACACAATGAGGAAGACGAAACGGGGCTAGGCCCAATTGAGCTGCCTTTTTATGGCTTACTGAAAGAACAATATCAAATGCAATACGAAAACTTACCCGAAAAGATAAAGCTGAATCTTATTGATCTAACTGCTGAACTGGTTGAGCGTATCCGGCAGTCTGTTGTGAGTGTGAATTTTTGGAATGATCCGCAGAAGCAAAAAGTTTTATATGGGCAAATCGTAGAGTTATTGGATCAATCTGGTGTTTTTGATGTTGATGATTTTGATTTTATTCAGTTGATAACGAATAGCGTTTATCTGTCGCGCCACTCAAATCGGATCAAAGCGATGAGCTAAATCGCGACAGATAAACCTTGTTGGACTAAACCGCCTTCAATGGGCTACGGGTTTGGGGATTAATACACAGATTCCTGGGTAG
>JAPLRR010000073.1 GCA_026399075.1 Methylococcales bacterium | reverse complement strand
GATCCATTGGTATAGTTCTGGGTGGCGAGACATGGCGGTACCTTCGGTAAATAGATGTTGATGACTCTCATCAATTTACCTCAACGCACTGTCTCGTCATACTTTTTATTAAAAACCTACACGTGTAAGAACCCTCTCCCTAGGGGAGAGGGAGTTGATGCGAGTTTGTGTATTTAATTATATTAAGTGCCACACGTTATCAAACGGCTTCGTTATGCTCATGGTGGCAGCATCTGCGGCGTAACCAGATAATCAAGCCAATAATAATCGCCAGCAAGACCACACCAGGGGCCACCACGTATTGGGCAATATAAGGCCAGCAAGACGGTGGTGGGGTTTGTGGACGGACGGGCCAAGGTTCGGCCAGATAGGGGAATTCTGCCAGCAAGGGCTTATCATTTACAGTTGCGCGTGGCCATTGTTTGGTGTCGATAAACGCATTTTCCTGTAAGGGGCAATCGCCTTGGTTACAGGTCAGCAAAGCGACGTCATCGGTTAAGCGCCGTCCATTGGGGAACCCGGGTTCAAACTGGGTGGTATAAACCATCACATCAGGCACATAATCATAATGCCTAACCAACAAGCCGCTCAATTGGTTTAAATTGGCCAAGGGTGGTAAACAGGCTTGTAAAAACTTTTGGATTTTTTCGACTGATTCTGCTTGTTTCTTAATCGCGGCCACATGTTCGCTAGGCGGAATGGTGTTCAAGATTTCAAATCGGCCCAATTGGGTGCGGTTGGAGCGGCCCACATGGTCAAATTGTTCGCCATTTTCAATGCGTGTGGAGGTGGCCCACAGCAGCCAGTTTTTTTGGCTTTCAGAAAACGACGCTTTGGGGATGCTCAACACCATGGTGATGACATTGACATTAAAAAAGCGTGGGAAAATGAATGGGTCATCACGCACCCCCGTGTAAATTTTGATGTTCTCAGGATTTTTTAGACCTTTGAAGGTTTTTTCCTTGAGTGTGACATCGTTGTTTAGGCGAATTTTTATGCTGATGTCAGGAAAAATTTCCATGGGGTTGACGATGGTGCCGCCGTACCGCGCACGGTCTTCGGCATTGTCAAACGTCAGCTTGCTGTGCGTGTCCATATTGATGGTGAACTCATAGGGTTCCAAAATATACGGCGGTGCAGCGGTTAAGGAACGGCGGACATCAAGGATGGCGATCATTTGGTCGCCTTCAGGATAAAAGAATAAGCCGGTTAAGTTGGCGGCCTGTTCTTCAGGTTCAATTTTAAACGGGTCGGCATGGTCTGAGGCGTAACTGGCAAAGGAAAAAAGCAAAGTAAAAAGCAGCGGTAAGATACGGATGTTTTGCATAACACTCTCCTGAATCTATGGGTTTGTGATGCCAACAAGCAGTCCCCCTGAGCCTATCAGCAAGCCTATTATGATGCTTCTCCAGAACAGTAAAACATCACCGATTAATCAAGTCCCTTCACTGAATAATATACCCACAGCCTAAATGGCACAAGGCCATAATTTAACCTTATAAATTGTAAGCTATTAACTAATAAAGCATTTAAAATCCAGTCGGGGCAGTTGGGTATGACTAAAAACTTATAGGGGCCGAAGCTGGTAAAGCGACATTTGAAATACCCTCACCCTAACCCTCTCCCAAAGGGAGAGGGGACTTTGTGTCGCCTTACCAACTTCGTACTCTATAACAATTGAGGGTACAACGAAGATTTGCGCCATTATTCACTGGGCAAAAACTTGACTAATTTAACGGTGTTTTCATCGCGCTTGATGATTTCCAATGGATGCCCGTGCAGCTTAATGCTGGTGCCTGGCTCAGGGATGGTTTCCATAAATTCAATAATCAGCCCATTGAGGGTTTTAGGGCCTTCGGTGGGTAAGCCCCATTGCATGACACGGTTTAGTTCCCTAACCGTAATGCTGGCATCGACCAAATAACTGCCGTCACTTTGCCTTTTGGCGGTGTCATCTTCGGTAATCAGTTCGCCCACGATTTCTTGCAGCAAATCGTCCAGGGTTACTAAGCCCAGCACATCACCGTATTCATCGACCACCAGGCCGATGCGGATTTTTTCACTTTTAAAGCGGTGCATTTGGGTGTGTACGGGCGTGTGTTCGGGGATAAATGACGGTTTGGTCAGCAGGTTGATAATGGCCTGCTTATCAAAATCCTCCTGATTGACCATTACCAACACTTTCCTTAAATGCAAAAAACCTACCACCCGATCAATGCTTTTTTTGTACACCGCCATTTGGGTGTGTGGGCTTTCGACAATTTGGGTGATGATGTCTTCGATGGGGGATTCAAGGTCTATGCCGACAATTTCATGGCGGGGCGTCATAATATCTTCGACCGTTGCTGATTCCAGATCCAAAATGCCCAGCAACATTTTTTGGTAACGGACTGGCATTAAGCTTTCTGCGTCGGTGATGATGCTTTTTAATTCGTCTTTGTTTAATGAATCATGGCTGCCTTTTTTCACATCAACGCGGACTAGCCTAAGTAAGAGATTGACAAATAAATTGACGAACCAAATCAGCGGATAAAAAATCCGTATTAATGGCGTGTAAATCCACGCAGCAGGAAAAGCCAGCAATTCGGGTTTGATGGCCGCTAGGGTCTTCGGTGTCACCTCTGAGCAAATCAGCATGACAATGGTTAGAATTCCTGTGGCGATGGCGATGATGGACTCCTCATTAGAATAGAGTTTAATCGCAATGACAGTGGCGATGGACGCGGCGAAATTATTGACAAAATTATTGCCCAGCAAGATCAGCCCCAGCAGGCGGTCTGGCCTTTGCAACAGCCGTTGGGCCTTGATGGCGCCAAAATGTTTGAGTTTAACTAAATGTCTTAAGCGATAACGGTTTAGCGTCATTAATGACGTTTCTGAACCGGAGAAAAAAGCTGAAAGCAACAGCATGAGGGCAAGTATGCCAAACAGCACACTTAGGGGCATATCGTTCAAAGAATGAGGTCTCTTGATTTAGGAAAACTGCTCTAGTCTCTACGATGTGAAGTTTTTGTCAAGCACGAATATTGGCAGGGGTGTGTTTTATGGTTGAATGAATACATAAAAGCTAATTATGCCAATAGTTTAGGGTTTTCATGTCGTTTGGGGAAAATACGCCAAATAACGAATAAGTTGAAACTAGCCCCCTTTTACACATAGGGGGCTGAATGCTCATTCCTGGGGCAATTTCAACAATTTAATCCGTGTGGTGAAATGGTCGGATTTGCATAGGTTTTGCTCTAGCGGCCAGATGGTCCCCGATTCTTCACGCGGGCCAGTGCGGGAAAGGCAATCCGCTTCTACATAAGCAAGCCAAGCCCGTTGCGCCAAGACTAGGCGCTTTTCGTGGGTTGTCCCTTTCAGCAAGGCCAGCTTTTGGCGGTATACGGCATTTAATTCCGCATCCAGCACCTTAAAGTCGTAATAGGAACAGATGTTCATATTCGTTTGGTTTTTGTCGCAGCCTTCATCGAAGGCGGTTTGCTCTATCGGTTCGCGCGGCAAACTGGCGGCTATTGCCCAGCTTGAGCAAACGGAAAAGGCCAAGCCGATTAATGCGGTGGTGGTTTTATTCATTGCTTACTCCAAAATACATAAACAGTTAAGGGGGGCAGGGCTTACAATTTACCGACTTTTTATCGTAGCCGTTAGCCGCAGGTTCAGCTGGAACTGAACCTGACCGATAAAACGCCAATCATCCAGCGCAGACGCCAAGTGGTGGCGTTCTGAAATCGTTTGCCTAACTACGGCACTATAGGCCATTTGCCCTACGCTGTCATTAAGCCCTAAGCTTAGTAATCCTCCGTCTGCCCCCAACTGCCTCATTCTTTCCCCTAATTAACCGCTTGAACGTCGGGTGATTATTTGGCGCTTACCGTTATGGAATAATAACCCCTTGCTTGGGCTGATGTGGTTCCTGTTATTACAAGTGCGTAAGAATTTTTAGGCAGGCCTGGATACTTCAGGACGGCTTTGGTGGCAGAGCCTATCGTAGATGCCAATAAGGTATTCGAAAAATTCCGTAATTCAATGCTTGGGTTAACGAGTCCGCCGGATTTTGCAGTAACGGTGACTGTTAGCATCAAGTTATCTTTTGTTGAAGTGACCAGATATTCGTGGCGATCCCCAGATTTAAGAAGATTACTGGTTGTCGTAATCTGCTTCACTGGTGGGAAATTAAAGAAAAACACCGAATTTATATCTGAGCCAGGGTGTCCCGTATAGAAATAATTGCTGGTGCTATAGTAAGGTTGCCTTAGTGCTGCGTTGATGCCACGGGCAGTCATGGAGCCCCATGCTTTGGCACTGGAAACTAATTTTCCATGCGTCAAATCGTTTTCAGCACTCAATTGCGCCCAAATGCCATCGAAAAAATCCGGCAATCCATCCATCTGCCCACCCGCAGGTGAAAAATAATAGTAAGAGTTAAATATATAGGGAAGGGCATTGCTGCCAAGTACACGATATAGATCATAGAGATAGCCGCCCCAGATCTCACCGGTATAATGTTCTTCGGGCGATCCCCATCCTGGGTAATCCACATCTTGGGGGTATTTTCTCGTGTTATCCAGATTCCTTAAATAGCCCCCAGGTTCGGTGGCAAAGCCGACATCGGCCATCTTGGCGGATTTTGGGTGAAGAATGTATCCAAACCAGTCAGCATTCCCTTCGCCCATAGCCCGGCCATAATATTCCACTGGACCGCCAAATTGCGCGTCAAAGCCTAACCAGTTCATCATTGCATGGGTAAATTCATGACGAACAATGTCATCGTCAAGCACCAAATCTTCTGAGCCATAAGCGCAGGAATTTTCACCGCCAAACGCAAACCCTGGGCCACCATTGCCTATGTTTGTGGTAAAAAAAGCATTGCAATAACCATTGACGTTCACGAGGGACGGTACTGAATAGTTATAGAAAAAATTTGGGGTTTCGTGATATTTTACGACAAGTTTCTTCCACCAGTCCCAAACAACATTCATCTTGTAATAGGCATTGGTTGCATCAAACCAATCTTTTTGTTTGACCGCATCATATAAGAATTTGTAGTCAGTAGCCCGTGTATCATTGCCATTGTAATCCAATATCATTGCGTGGGATCCGAACAAATACCCCCAATCTATGGTTTCTTTGGACGTGTACAAATATTTAAGGGAGACATTGCTGATCTTATGCAAATGCCAATTGGCATTGTTCAGGTAAGCTTTGCCACTACCTGACCGTACAGAGTTCATCTCATTGCCACTGTAAAGGATATTGCCATTTTCTGAATCAATTTGGTACACCCAAAAACCCCAAGGATTCTCGGACGGAATGCTGATTTTCCAAACAAAAAAATATTTACCTTGGATTGGGGTTATCAATTGTTCTGTTTTGGCATCCGATAATTCCGCCCCTTTCCCCAGCTTAGTTTGCAAATCGTTGCGGGCAATATCTTGGGCACCTTGCGCGGTAATGGATTGCCGGTTGGCAACCTGAAGTCCTGGAATGTAGTCATTCTGTACCATAGTCACTTGGCCAGTTGGCGTGGAGTGGACCAGTACATAAGCACCAGCGACAGGAACGCCCCCGTAGGTCTGTTGGAATCTCACATGGTTACGGTTTGGGGTTTTATCAACCTGCAGGGTTTTAAGGTCAGCGAGGTCTTGATCCAAGCCAAAAATAATTTTGGAATCCTTCAAGAAACCTTTGGCAACGATTTCCGGATTATTTTTATACATCTTGGAAACAGTGCCGTATAAAACTTTTACTTTGCCGCTCTTTGCGTCCAAGGATGCCTTCCACTGGTTTTTGTAGCTGGCATTAAAGGTGTTAAAACCACCTTTTATTCGGAGGGCCAAGGCATTCTCATCCGCTGAGCTTACTTGTCCCCGTCTAACTGGAAGGGTTGCGGAGTCTGTTACAATCTCTATGTTACCCGCATCCTTACTATTGAAAATGACCTCAGGTTGGCTAATCAAAGTCGTATTTTGATCCTCGTTCCCGGCAGGTTTTAGTCCCAAAACAGTGGGTCCACCATAGGCAATGGAGAAAACCAAATGGCTAGAAAGGATCACGGCACCTAGCTGCAAAATGGAACTTTGGTTAAATAGGAATGGTTTTTTGTGTGAATTTGATAGTACATACTTGTTCATAATAAGCCTCATTAATATATCCATGGCGCAAAACTGCGAAATTGTTGAACACTCAAGCCATCCTATATTAAGAAACTTTAATATACAATTCGTATAAACACCTAGTTGGCTGCTAATGTCATTTTGTAAATTCGCGCAGTAGGCTGGGCAGGCGTTTATTTACCTGCCCAGCAATTCTTGTAAGATATTATTGCGGAACTCAATAGCTTAGGTGTTCGCATGAAATAACGTGGGCATTTGTAGGGGCGACATATCTGCCTCTATACGCTGGCTTGGTGTTTTTCAGTGGCACTATGTTTTATGTGCTTTCCTAAGCAAAAAAACAAAGCCCAATGCCTGCCTATTTGCAAACCGTCAGAAGGGTAGGTGACTGGGGGCGGGTAGGGGCTATAGCTAGTAGGTTTGGTAGGTGGCCAATGTATCAATCACTTAAAAAACATCACATAAACCGCTTGTAGGGTGACTATTAAGCCATCCAACAAAGCGATATAAGCAAATACTTTTTTAGTGGCGTGCATGGAAATCCATTGGGCAAGGAATGGCCCAAGCCGTCCGCCCCATAACACGCCTAGTATGGTGAAAGCGGCCAATTCCCAAGGCACACCGCCGAAATGCAAGCTATGGATTAGCGCCAACAAGATGGAGTTTATCGCCAGCAACACCACGCCTAGGCCTATCGCCCGGTTAGGGTTTAGGCCATAAACCAGCATACAAAAGGCGGCGATAATTTCACCTTCGCCGATGGCAACCCAGCCCGTTATTAATCCCCCCAGCATAGACATCAGCATGACGGGGATACGGCCTTGGCGGGGCAAATCCAACAAACCGCCAGTCCGGTTCAGGGTGATCAATGTCAATAATCCGGCTATCATCGCAATTGGCCCAAACAGGCTTTTGACCAGTATGGGTTGGGGGTGGATTAAAAAAGTCGAAATTAAGGCCCCGATGATTAAGGTCGGCACTGTCCATTTCAACAGCGCCAAAGGCACTTCACCACGTCGTAGCCAACCTGTTGCACCGCTGCTCATGCCGACGGCCTGGGTGACAAATGCCAATTTTAAGGCACTCACCGGATCCACTTTGTAGATAAACATCAGCACTGGAATAAACACGATGCCACCACCGATTGCTGTCACATTGCCAATAACAGCACCCGCCACGCCAATAAATACCAGCGGCCAATTGCTGGCGGCCAAGCCTATCGGGTCGGGGAACACTAAGAAGTAAACAACTAACCAGAGTAATGTGAGCACCAACAGCCAAGGGCTAAAATAGCGAAAGTTGGTCGCCAATTTCGGTTCAGGATCGGGAGTCGGGGTCGGCGGATTTTGGTCATGGGTCATAATAATGCCTCAAATAATGGGTGGCTTAGGCAATGCTTGGGTTCAAAGAATATAAGTCAGAAAGCTCCTTCTCCCTCTGGGAGAAGGTTGGGATGAGGGGATTTGACTACTTGATTTACATACCCCTCACCCCAGCCCTCTCCCAAGTGGAGAGGGATTCATGCGTGTAACTTGCCATAAGTAGCAGGTCTGCCGCTACTGCCTAGAACTAATAAGAAATTACTTATGCGTGGCGCATTTTGTTGTTTTTATAGCCTTTAAATCTTGTGTAGATATAGAGTACGAAGTTGGTAAGGCGACACAAGATTCCCTCTCCCTTTGGGAGAGGGTTAGGGTGAGGGTATTTCAAATGTCGCTTTACCAGTTTCGGCTCTTATACTTATGGGTTCATAGGGAACACGTCAAAGTACAGCGCCCCCTTGTTTTCAATGTGCGGAATAGTTACCCGCATTATTGTTGCCTTAGCGCTCTGCCACGGCTTGTACCGACGCAAACAACAGACAAATTGTCAGCAAGGTTTCCCAGGCATTGCCTGATTGTTGGCCTTTGATTTGCCTATCGGCTTTTGCGCATAGCACTAGGATGTGGTTGAGGTCATGGTCGCTGAGCCTACTTATGGCAGCGCTTACCAATGGCTTGCGGTTATCCCAGATTTGGTTGTTTTTAAAAACTGTGTCCCGGTGTTGGCCTTGGTTAATCGCCAGCTTAATTTTTACCAGGCTACGGGCTTCACGGCTTAAAGCCCATAATACGATGGCAGACGCTGTGCCTTCTGCCCGCAAACCAGACAAGATTTTCAAAATACGGCTTATATTGGCAGCCAAGGCGCTGTCCATCAGTTTGTAGACATCGTAGCGCGAGCTGTCGGCCACCACGTCAAAAATTTGTTGTTGGCTGAGTTTGCACGCGCCATAGAGGACATACAGTTTTTCAATTTCTTGGGCGGCGGCCAGTAGGTTGCCTTCAATACGGGAGGCCAGCAACGCCACGCCATTGGGTTCGGCCTGCAAGCCACGCTGGGCGAGCCGTTGCTGTAGCCAACGGAGGAGATCTTGTCCCGCCAAGGGCCAAACTTGTATGACCACGCCATGCTTGTCCAGTGCTTCCAGCCAACGGGATTTTAATGCGCCACTGGCCAATTTGCCGGCGGTAACCAGTAAAATGGTATCTTCGGGGATGCGTTCACAATAGGCGGTTAAGGCTTTTGCACCATCTACGCCAGGTGTGCCGGAAGGCAGGCGTAAATCAATGATTTTTTTGTCGGCAAAAATGGAATAAGAGTCCGCCGAAAACCCCAGTTGATGCCATTCAAAGCCTGTGTCGGCGCTGAGGATTTCGCGGTTTTCATAACCAGCTTTTTTGGCGGCCAGACGTATGGCATCGGCTAATTCACCTAGCTGTAGGGGCTCGTCACCCGAGATAAAATACACGGGTTTTAGTGCTTTTTGTAAAGCCGCGCCTAATTGCTCTGGCTTAAGGCGCATCTTATTTGGGGCTGGCCTGCAAGGCGATGCTGGCACGGTTGATAATCATACGGACGGCTTGTTGGTACATTTCATCGCGTATTACCATTTCTTCGCTGTCTTTGGCGATAATGGCCAGTTGGTTGTTGTAATATTCACGCTTAATTTCTATGGGTTGCCGTGCTGATAATATCCGGTCGTTGGCATCAACGAGTTCGTATTCAAAGCGGTAGCCCAGCTCAAAATCGTTGGCCGTACCGCCGGAGCTTAGCGACATCACCCGCCGTTGGCTGTCCTCATCGAATATCCTGACGATGATGCCGGCTTTTTCAGGTGAGCTTGCCACTGGCACTGAGGAGACTGCCATCGCGCTTTTAAAGTGGTTTTGTAATTGGGATGAACCGCCCTCCATGTACACATTGTTCATGCCGGTCGGCAGTTGTATCGCTCCTCGCGGATGATAGCCGCAGGCACTTAATGACAGGGCAATTATCAAAATAAGTCGGATTTTTAGGGGCATACATGATTCCTTTTTGCGGGGCAGGGGGCGGAAAGCCAGGGCTTTCCGCCTTTAAGCGTCTCAAACAACAATATTGACCAGCTTTTTCGGCACCACTATCACTTTTTTGACGGGCTTGCCTTCGATAAAGCGCAGCACATGTTCATCTGCCAATGCCAAGGCTTGTATCTCGTCCGCAGAGGCGGACACCGACACTGACAATTTGCCGCGTAACTTGCCGTTGACTTGCACAACCAGTTCAAGCAAATCTTGTTCTAATGCGGCGCTGTCAACTTCGGGCCAGGGCACACTAACCACGGCTTCGGTATGGCCTAAATCCAGCCATAGTTGATGGCAGATATGCGGCACCATCGGTGCGAGCATGAGCACGATTGCTTCCAAGGCTTCTTGGCGTATGGCCTTGCCATTGTCGGAGTCATCGGTGAATTTGGCCAGGGTATTGACCAGCTCCATATTCGCGGCAATCGCGGTATTGAAGATAATGCGCACGCCCATATCATGGCTGACTTTTTGGATGGTTTGGTGGACAAGGCGGCGCACGGTTTGCTGGGCATCCGTTAGGCTGGATTTGTCCAGCGCTTTGGTCGGTAGCCCAGATTCGCTGTGGGTATAAGCTTGCTTCCATAGCCGTTTCAAAAACCGGAACGCGCCTTCCACGCCGCTGTCAGACCATTCCAAGGATTGTTCTGGGGGCGCGGCAAACATGATGAACAAACGCACGGTGTCCGCGCCGTATTGGGCGATCAGGCTTTGCGGGTCTACGGTGTTGCCCTTGGATTTGGACATTTTGCTGCCGTCTTTTAGCACCATACCTTGGGTTAACAGCTTTTTAAAGGGCTCGTCACAAACCAACAAGCCCTCGTCGCGCATCAGTTTGGTATAAAAACGGGCATAGAGCAAATGCAAAATGGCGTGTTCTATACCGCCGATGTAGTGGTCAACAGGCAGCCAGTATTGGGCACTGGCATCAACCATGCTGGCGGGGTTGTTGCCGGCAAAACGCGCAAAATACCAAGACGATTCCATAAAGGTGTCAAAGGTATCGGTTTCGCGCCGCGCAGGTTTGCCACAACTAGGGCAATCCACATGGGAAAAAGTCGGATGGGCAACCAAAGGCGATTGTGAACCATCCAGCACCACGTCGCGGGGTAAGGTGACAGGCAAGTCTTGTTCTGGCACAGGTACAGTGCCGCAATCATCACAATAAATGACGGGTATTGGTGCGCCCCAGTAACGTTGGCGGGAAACGCCCCAGTCACGTAAGCGGAAGTTGGTTTTACGTAGGCCTTTTTGGGCTTTTTCCAGGTTTTCTGAAATCGCCACAAACGCTTGTTCGGAGCTCAGGCCGTCAAATTCACCTGAATTGCGCAACACGCCTTTACTTGTGTAAGCCTGTTCGGAACAATCATCCGGGCTGCCGTCTTTGGCAAAAATGACTTGTTTAATGGCGATGCCGTATTTTTGGGCAAATTCATAATCGCGCTGGTCATGTGCTGGCACTGCCATCACCGCACCAGTGCCATAACCCATCAACACAAAATTGGCTATCCACACGGGCACCGCTTCACCGGTAATTGGGTGTAAGGCGGTAATGCCAGAATCCATACCGCGCTTTTCCATGGTTTCCATTGCTGCTTCGGAGGTTTCCATAGTTTTGCATTCGGTGATGAAGGTGCTGATGTCGGCATTGCTTTCGGCAGCTTTTAAGGCCAGCGGATGTTCGGCGGCCACTGCCAAGTAAGTCACACCCATTAAGGTGTCGGGGCGGGTGGTGTAAATCCGTAAAGGCGATTCCATACCCGGTACCGGAAAATCCATCTCCACGCCTTCAGACCGACCTATCCAATTGGCTTGCATGGTTTTCACCTGTTCCGGCCAACCGTCCAAGGTGGACAAGGATTCCAGCAATTCGTCGGCGTAGGCGGTGATTTTTAAAAACCATTGCGCGATTTCTTTGCGCTCAACCTTGGTGTCGCAGCGCCAGCAACAGCCGTCAATGACTTGTTCATTCGCCAAGACGGTCATGTCATTGGGACACCAATTGACGGGCGCAGTTTTTTTATAGACCAGGCCTTTTGCCAGCAATTTCAGGAAAAACCATTGCTCCCACTTATAATAATCAGGGTCGCAAGTGGCCAGTTCCCGCTGCCAATCATAGCCAAAGCCCAATTGCTTGAGTTGGTCCCGCATGTAATCAATATTTTGGTAAGTCCAATCCGCTGGATGCACACCATGCTGCATGGCGGCATTTTCTGCGGGCAGGCCAAAGGCATCCCAACCCATGGGCTGCATGACATTTTTGCCCAACATGCGCTGGTAACGGCTGATTACGTCGCCTATGGTGTAATTGCGCACATGGCCCATGTGCAATTTACCGCTAGGGTAGGGGAACATGGACAAGCAGTAATATTTTTCAGCAGAAGATTCTGACACATTAAATACCCCTGAGGCATCCCAGGCGGCTTGCACGTCTTGCTCAATAATGAGCGGTTGATAATTTTCTTGCATCCTTCTCGTCTTTTACCGGTCAAAAGCGTTAGAATACCCCACTGTAGCTTAAATCTAAAGCGTCAATTTCAGGACTTGAAACTATGAACAAAAATAAACTTATCGCCGCTTATGCCGACTTTATGGGCCATCTCCATGAAACCATGGAAGACACGCTGCATTCCTTTGCTGAAGCCTTAGAAATTTCTAAAGAAAAAACCAGCAAAACAAGCGACTTGTCCGCCGATGAACTAAACAAACTCACCGGCTTTATCAAACGCGATATTGAACAGGCGGCCCATGGCTTATCCAGTGAAGAAGATAGCGGCTCACTTTCCGAGTGGTTTAAGTTTGATATTGAATTGATTGAAAACTTTGCTTTGGATGCGTTTTTAAGTGTGGCTGACAAAACCCGCATTGAATTGGCAAAACTGAAACAATTGGCGGAAACCCACACCTACCACAGCGGTGACATTACTGTGCCCGGCACCTTTATTTGCGATGCCTGCGGTAAAGAAATCGCCTTTAAAACCCCTAGTGAAATCCCCGAGTGCCCTGCCTGTAACGCTAAAGTATTTATACGCATTTGATATTAGCAATACAAGGCTTATAATGGGGTTTTTTATCTAATTGATTGCACGGGGAATAATATGCGCAGAGTCATCTTCAATCAGAAAGGCGGTGTCGGTAAATCAACGATTACTTGTAATTTGGCGGCTATCAGTGCTATTGAGGGCAAACGCACCCTGGTTGTCGATTTGGATGTGCAAGGTAATTCCACGCAATATTTACTGGGTCAAAAAGTGACCGACAGCGATAGGACGATTGCGCATTTCTTTAAGGATACCTTGAGCTTATCGCTGTTTGGTAATAACAACAGCTCAGGTTTGGATGGTATTATCCATGAAACCCCTTTCCCTAATTTGTTTGTCATCCCTTCGCATCCTGACCTTGAACCTTTGCAAGGCCGCTTGGAGTCCCGTTTTAAAATCTTTAAGCTCAAAGAAGCGCTGGACAAACTGGAAGGCTTTGATGATGTCTATATGGATACCCCGCCAGTTCTTAACTTTTACAGCCAATCAGCCCTAATTGCCGCTGAAAAATGCTTGATCCCGTTTGATTGCGACACCTTCGCCAGACAGGCGCTTTATGTGTTGATGCAAACCGTGGCGGAAGTTAAGGCCGACCATAACCAAAGCCTGGAGATTGAAGGCATTATCGTCAACCAATTCCAAAAACAAGCCAATTTGCCGCGCCAACTGGTTGATGAACTGATTGCCGAGGGTTTGCCCGTGTTGGCGTCGATGATTTCCCCTTCCGTGAAGGTCAGGGAGTCGCACAGCATATCACAGCCGTTAGTGCATTATGTGCCTAGCCATAAGCTCAGCGACGAATTTCGCGCCTTGTATGCCGAGTTGCATGGGGCTTAGAGCTAAACGCCATTTCTACATAGCCCTCTCCAAAGGGAGAGGGTTGGGTGAGTGAAATCAAACTTATAGCGTACGAAGCTGGTAAGGCGACACAAGATTCCCCCTCCCTTTGGGCATAAGTAACTACACAAGTTTTAAAATAGATAGAAACAATAAGTTGTGCGGTGCATAGCCCCCTCTCCCTCTGGGAGAGGGTTGGGGTGAGGGGATAAGATCAAGTAGTTAAACTCCCTCATCCCAACCTTCTCCCTTAGGGAGAAGGGGCTTTCTGACTTGTGTAAAAGCCAGCGTTGGCAAAGGTCTTTGATTGGGTGCATGATGCCTTACCTTAGCGGATAACCGATCCTTCCACAGCCCCCTTACTTAATTTATGAACAGTGGCACTCCGCACCAACCCAAAATTTGGGCACTTCCCGTCCTGTCCGGTTTTCTGATAGGCACCAGTTATATCCCTTTCCCCCCGTGGGCTTCCTTGTTTTGTTTTGTGCCCTTATGGTTGTTTTGGGGTCGGCAAACCTGCCTTAAACAGGTCGTTTTGGGGGGTATGACCACCGCCTTTGTTTTTACCTTGATCGGTTTTAATTGGGTCACTTATTTACTCCATGAGTTTGCGCATCTGGATTGGCCTTTTGCGGTCGTAGGCATGGTGGTTTATGGGCTGATAGCCCATTTGTACGTGCCCTTGGCAGGCTTGCTTTGGTTTATAGTGCAGCGCAAACTCGCCATGTCCGCACGGTTGTCCTTATGGCTGATGGCTGTCATTACGCTATTATGCGAAGCCTATTCACTGACCTTGTTTGACTGGAATTTTGGTTACTCGTGGTATGGCGCCAATATCCCCATTTACCAATGGGCCGAGTTCATCGGCTTTAGTGGTTTGAGTGCGGCAACCTTATTGTGCAACGTACCGCTATACATTGCTTGGCAACAGCGGAAACTCAAGTCTGGCAAGATTATCTTGGCGACTGTTGCAGTTGCTTTTGTACTATTGAACGTTGGTGGGCTGTGGCTTGAAGCCCGGTTGCCTAAGCCTGATGCGTCATTTAGGGCGCTGCTGGTGCAAGCCAGTACCGAAAACTCAGAAAAAATGGCCGCTGAATTGGGTAAGGGTTATAGCCAAGAAATCCTCCGCCGCTATTTGACCTTAACGGAAAATGCCCTAACAGCCCATAAGGACGTAAAAATTGATTTTGTGCTGTGGCCTGAAACGGCTTTTCCATCCCTCATGGGCGAGCAATTCACGAGCAATCCCTTGCCCTTCGCACTGGCCACTTACCAACAGGAAAGGCAGTTGCCGATCATAACTGGTGCTTATAGCTTGGATAAGGCATCCGAATTGATCACCAATTCGCTGTTCGTTTTGAATAAGGACGGGGAAATAGTGCCACCACACTATAGCAAGTCTATCTTGCTGGCTTTTGGTGAGTACATCCCCGGTGAACAATTTTTTCCGCAAATCCGTGACTGGTTACCCGCAACAGGCCATTTTGCCAGAGGTGGCGGCCCCACTGAATTATTGGTCTGGAATGGCTATAAAATGGGTGCGCAAATTTGTTATGAAAGCCTGTTCCCTGGCTTTTCGCGGGCTTTGGCACAGCTGGGTGCGCAGTTTATCGTCAATGTCACCAATGATTCTTGGTACGGCACTTGGCAAGAACCTTACCAGCACATGTATATGACCTTGGCGCGGGGCGTGGAGTTTCGGCGGCCTGTATTGCGTGCCACGAATACGGGCGTATCCACGGTGTCATTGGCTAGCGGAAAGCTATTGGAACAATCACCCGTGCATCAGCCATGGGCTGGCTTATATGAAGTGCCTTATCTTAAAAATCCACCTGCCACGTTTTACCAAAATTGGTTTTGGTTAGTGCCTGGTTTGCTTTGGGGGGGCTTGGTTTTGGTGCTGGTTATCGGGGTAATAAAGAAGCGCCAAATTGCATAAGGCGAAAAGCGCTTATAGTATTCAGCCCCCCTTCGGAAAAGAGGGGCCTGAATACTTTCGTTATTTTACCGGACGGTTACTACGCTTTTCTAAAAAATGTTGCTCAAGTTTATGGAAATAAGTGATTACCCCATAAGCAAAGCCACCGGCTACGGGCAAGGCGAAATACCAATGGGCTTTGGCATAGGCCAATAGTTCCAGTATCTGTTCGCCAAAATAATAAGCGGGCGTTACGGTTATCGCCGCCCATGCCCAGGCACTAATTAAGTTAATGATGGCAAATTTTTTGGCGGAATATTTGGTGATGCCTATCGACATGGGAATGACGGTGCGTAAACCATACATATAGCGCTGCATAAAAATAATCGGCCAGCCGTATTTTTTTAGCAATAAATGCGCAATGGCAAATTTACGCCGTTGTTTATGCAGTTTGCGCTGGATAAAGCCCTTGTTAAAGCGGCCTATATAAAAGTAGATTTGGTCGCCGGTAAAGCCACCTAGACCTGCGATAAAGACCGTCAGGAAATATTGCATGTCGCCGGTATGGGACATGATACCGCCCATGATCAGCCCCATTTCCCCTTCTACTATGCTCCAGAGGAACAAAATAACGTAGCCGTATTCTTTAAGCCAGCCGATGAATAGCTCTTCCATAAAATGTTGTGTCCGAATTTATAATGGTTTGATTACAAGCCTGTTTGTGATTTTACCTAACTGGCTTTGCCTGGTTTGCCCTATAGTAGCACAGGTGGCGCAGGCTACTTTACATATCCATAAACATCATAGGGATACCATAAGTTAAAACAAAATAGCTAAATGCAAAAATAATGCTGATGCTCATCCTGAACATAAAAAGCTGGCGCAGGATATAGCTGACTATCGCCAAATACCAGCCCACCAGCAACACACCCAAGCCGATGGACAGTTCTTCGGCGTATTCATAGTGTTTCATCACCATTAAAAAATACATCGCTTCGGTGATGATGGCCAGCGTCATGATAAAGTTTTCGCAAATAAAAATGGCCGTGAACAGTTGGTTGAAACGTGGCCATTTTTTGATGGTCAAGAGCAAAACGGAGATGGACGTAAAAGCCATGATAGTCCTTAACAAGACTTCTAGTGTGCCATCAGCGGGGTCTGCAATCAGGCTTTCAACAATGATGCCTGACACCAAGTAAAACACCACGGTTTTCCACATGAATGAAGTGCTTGGGATTAAATCAGCCGGGTCATTTCTAAACCAGCAAAGGGCAAGGTATTTGATTAATAAACTCATGGTAAAAACTCAAGAAACACGTTTATTTTGTAAGGGTTTTAGTTAAATCCCCTATTATAACCTTGGGTAGCCATTAATGTTGTAAGAATCCTTTGAAATTTTTTATTTCACATTGGAAGGCTTGGGCAAAGATTGTGGCAAGTTTATGGCCGCGCTGGAAAGGGCGCTGTTTTACTGGGGCGTGAGCAGGTATAATCACATTTTGATAAAGAGAGATAAGCGATTATGCCAACGAACATTGTGTCCTTAAACCATGCCAGCCTGATTGTTGCCAATGCGGAACAGTCCTTGGATTTTTACTGTGGCATTTTGGGGTTGCAGCAAGTCGAACGGCCAGATTTGGGTTTTCCTGGCGTTTGGCTGCAGCTAGGTACGCAGCAACTGCATTTGCTGGAGTTGGACAACCCTGATCCGACAACTGGGCGGCCCCATCACGGTGGCCGCGACCGCCATGTTGCCTTGAATGCGCTGGCCTTAGAACCCATCCAGACGGCCTTAAACCAAGCTGGCATCCCTTATACCATGAGCATTTCGGGGCGCAGGGCGATGTTCTGCCGTGACCCGGATGGCAATGCGGTGGAAATTATTGAATTGCCAAAAACCTAAGGTGCGCACCTTTGCCGATAGTCCAGTAAACATAGCGCAGGCCTAAGTGTGTTACATCCTATGCTACATAAGCCCAAACCCATGAATTGCTTTTGTAAGCAGAAAGCATCCTATAAACACCTCTGGAGAGATTAATGACTGTTAGTGTTGATGATTTTAAGAAAGCGTTGCAATTGTGGGCTAGCGGTGTCGCCGTAGTGACGACCAGTTCGGAAGAATTTGGTGTCCAAGGTATGACGGTTACGGCGTTTTCCAGTGTTTCTGTCAACCCGCCACAGATTTTGGTTTGTATCAATGAATCGGCGGATACTGGTTCAGGCATTTTTGCCAGCCAATGTTTTGCCGTTAATGTTTTAAAGTCTGGACAACAAGACCTTTCCAACCAATTTGCAGGCGGCGCCAGCCAGCAGCAGCGTTTTGAAAACACCGATTGGGGCGTGGGACTGACGGGCGCGCCCATCCTGAATGACACGCTGATGTCCTTGGATTGTAAAGTGGTGGAGCAAGTGCAGGCCGGCACCCATTGGATTATTATCGGTGAAGTGCAAGAGGCAGTGTGCCGTTCAGGCGAGCCGCTGTTGTATTATTCAGGCGCTTATCGGCAACTCGCGGGTATTTGAGAATAAGGCTGCCAACTTAAAGCGTGCCATTCGCGAAGCTTAACCGTTCGCCCTGAGCCATTCGACTGCGCTCATGAGAGCCTTGTCGAAGGGTGGACGGTTAAGCCGTTCATGGTTCGACAAGGCTCTCCTGAGGTATCGAAGGGCTCACCACGAACGGCTTAACCTTAAACTGTCCCGCATTAAGTTGGTAGCCGAGAATAAACAGGCGGCAACGGCTACAGACGTTGCCGTGTAGTCAATGAAACTGGGAATACAAGGTCAAAAGCTGTTGTACTCCTACTTAACTGTGGGCAGTTGGGTCATATTTAGCCACAATAGTTTCCGAAAGCACCTGCGGTATTGGCATAACTTCCTGACTGACCGAACGGATATGGATGTCCCGTTGCGGGTAGGGGATTTCTATATTGTGCGCGCGCAAGGCGCTTTGTAAGCGCACAAGCAAATCATGGCTGACAGGCAGGCGGTTTGCCAGTTCACTGACAAAAATACGGATAGAAAAATTGACGGCGTTGTCGCCAAAACCTACCACAAAGACACTGGGCGCAGGCTCGGTCAGTATCAGTGGTGTCGATAACACGGTATCCAGCAAGACTTTATGGGCGAGGGCAACATCGGCTTCGTACGCTATGCCGACGTTAATTTCAACGCGGGTTATCGTGTCAGTCAAGGTCCAGTTGACCAACTGGCTGGTGATGAACGTTTTATTGGGCACCACATGTTCTTTTTGGTCCCAGTCTATCAGGGTGGTCGCACGCATTTGGATGCGGCTGACCTTGCCTGTCACCGAGCCTATGGTCACCGTATCACCCACCCGTATCGGGCGTTCAAACAACAATATGATGCCGGAAACCAGATTGGCAAAAATTTCCTGCAAACCAAACCCCAAACCCACGCTAAGTGCGGCAACTAGCCATTGCACTTGTGACCAACTGCCACCCAATTCATTGGCGATGGCGATAAAGCCGATAGCCATCAAGGAGTAATTGGCCAATTGGTTAATCGCATAGCGGCTGCCAGTTTCTATGGATAAGCGCCTAAACACCAAGAGTTCCATGATGCCGGAAAAGTTACGCACAGACACCCCGACGATAAAAAAATACAGCCCCGCTAACATCAGGTTGGTTAAGGTGATCGGTTGGAGGCTGTCTTGATTGTCAATAGTGACCCGATGCTGCCAGAGGACGATGTTTTCCAAAAATGAAAAAGCGGGTACGATATTTTTCCAAATGATCCACAATCCAAGCAACAGCCCCAAGATGGTGAACAAATTCAGCAAGCGCATGGTTTGGGCGTTAATTTTCGGGATGTCTATGGGCCCTTCAACAGGTAACACCGGGTCTTCACCGCCTGCCACTGGCTGTTTTTCAGCTTGCGTTGCCACTTTGCGTTTTTGCTGGGCATTTTTTATCGCCAGTTGCCGATTCACCAAGTTTAGCCAACGGATCACCATTTCATAAAGGATGACCAGCAAAAAAAGCAACCGCAAAGATTCTATCAATTGTTGTTGCAGTTCTAAGGCGCTCAAATAATAGCCAGTCACCGCAAACCCGATAATGACCAGCGGTATGCTGGTGATCGCTGGATACCAAAAATAACGTAATTTACTCAGCCAGCCGTTGGGGTCGTTTTTAATGAAGCCCTGTAATAAGCCGGTTTTTGGGTTGAGCAAGCGGCCCGTAAAAACCGCCATTGCCAACATGCTGGCGATTAACGCCAAGCGCCCTAAATTATCACTGTGTAAAGAGACTTTTGATCCGGCAGTGCAATGGATGATGGCAATCGTCAGCACCGCGACAAAACGTAGCCAAGCCAATTGTTTGCGCAATAGTGCTGCGGTGTTTTTTTGCCATTGGAAATGTTGCCGGGCAATCCCGCCCTCGGCAAACAACCGGTAATAGAACTGCAAAAAAAACATCGGTGTTGCCGCGTGCTGCAAACCTAGGGCGATGGCTCTAGTAAAATCGACGACATAGCGGTCGCCAAGCAATAACCAGCCCAGATAATAACTGAGCAGTGGTAACGGTATCACCATAACCCAGGTATAGGCCAAGGCTTGTAGGGTATAGTTAAAATTGTCAGTATAGATTTTGTCAACTTTAACGGCGATAAGGGCCAGTTGGCGCTTGGCTTGGCGTTTGGCCAGCAACAATAATACAAAGCCCAGGCCGCCTAAGAAATATAAAAAGGTGTGTTGTAAGCTACCCCGCAAGAGGTCTTTAGTGAATGCCATCCAGTTGAGCGGCGACAACAGCCATTTTGTTGAATAGAACAAACCGGCGATGGTGTTGGCATTGACGGGGTCTGAGCTTTTTACCCACAATAAATTTTCATCCAGATAATTGGCAAATTTGACGGCTTCCAGTTGCATTTGTTGTCTGGCAAAATCAAAATCACCTAAGGTGCGTAGGTAAGTGGTGTAAGCGATGGCGCGTTTGTTGAGCAGATCCTTTTGGCTATTCAGTAATACCCGCAGTTCGGTTTGTATCCTCATCTGTTCCGCGACGGGCAGCTTAGGGTCAATTTTTTGTGCCATGATTTCCTGCAAGTAGGCATCAATATCCGAAAGTTGTTTTAGTTTGTCTTCAATTTTAAATTGTTCAAGGCTGGTGAATGCAGTTTCGTTTTGGATAACTTCCGATTGCATTGAGTAGCTATCTTGGCTGATCAAGTTGCGCCGTTGTTCCCGCAAGATCCGGCCTAGCGCAGGGCTTAGGCCCGCCAAGCGGATTTTCTTTTCCGCACTTTTAAAATCGTTGTCAATTTCGGCGGCTAGCGCATCAATTTTGGTTTTTTGCAGGGTGTAGGTTTCAATCTTGTCAGTGATGGCTTGTAAATCGCGGCTGTACTGGCTGTTTTCATGGGTTAGCGTTTGTATGTGGGGATGTTTGCCAGACAGCGCCTTCTCGGCTTCACTGTTCGCATCCTGCATTAGCTTGGCTTCTTGTTGGCGCCTGTCGGTTAAGGTGTTTTCTATGGCCGCAATAATCGGGATTAGGGCATTTTTTTGAATTTCCAACAAATGCAATTCGGTTTTAAGTGTGTCAACCCGCGCGGGATTACTGATGGCCTCCACGTCCAGCATTTTTAATTCCGCTGTGCGCGAGTCAAACAAGGTCTTTAAATAGATTGAATTGGCTTCTGTCTCAAGTTTTGTCGTACTGGCATCAGCCGGGGTTTCCAATTTTTTCTGGACGTTTTCAATATCCTGTTTGGCGGTGACCGTTTCTTCGCGGATATGTTGGGGGCGGGCTTGTTGCAGAACCAAGTCATTGTCCAGTTTGGTCAGCTGTTCTTCTACGCTGCTTAAAGTGCCTTTATGGGTCACCAATAGCTGGTCCAATTCTTCGGTGGGTAGGCCGATAT
Organism: Methylococcales bacterium; assembly: GCA_026399075.1. GTDB lineage: Bacteria > Pseudomonadota > Gammaproteobacteria > Methylococcales > Methylomonadaceae > Methylobacter_C. The sequence goes on along the minus strand of JAPLRR010000073.1, from coordinate 13,262 downwards.
AATCTTGGGGGCTTTGTTTACTTAGTTTAAGCAGGGTTTGCTCAATTTCATGTTGCAGCTTTTTCGATTTTTCAGGGGCTAGCTTCAAGCCTGCGTTAAAGTCAATGGCCAGCGCGGTAAAGTTCTCGCTGTTAGCCAAATTATCTTGGGCAGATTGGTAAATGGACAGCACTTTGGATTTGATGGCTTCATCCAAACCTTGTCTGGACTTGGTGGCCTCAATTTTGGCGAGTATTGAGCTTTTGGTGATTTCAAAGGCGGTACTTTTTGGTTTTAGGTCGGGTAAAGAGATTTTTGCACCCACTGGGGTGCTGCCGAGCAAGCTAATTAACAATAGCCAAAGCAAAGGGTAAGCTTTGAAGTTAAATGTTGGTAATATCATGGATTTCATAAAAAAGCGGGCATAAGTGGCAAAGGGTGCAGTCATCATAAAGACGATGGCTTACAGTCTGTTGGATGGTCTTTGGGCTGGTGTTTGTTTCCCCTATTGCCTAGATTGGGGCTTTTGGCCCACGTCCTTGGGGACAAGGTTGGTGGGGATTGTAATAAAACAAGTGTTGGCCTTTGTAGTATAGGTAGGCATTTTCTACAAAATCACCAAGTTTGTATAGATAGCTTATCAATCAAGCAGAAACCCGCCGCTTTGGTGTTGCCACATGGCAAAATAATTGCCTTTTTGGGCGAGCAATTGCTGATGGGTACCTTGTTCTATGATGCGGCCTTTATCCAAAACAACAATGCGGTCCATTTTTAAAATAGTCGAAAGCCGATGGGCAATCACGATTGCCGTTTTATGCTTGATCAGCTCAAAAATGGCCACTTGGATTTGTTGCTCGGTGAGCGAATCCAGCGCACTGGTGGCTTCATCCAAGACCACAATCGGGGCATCTTCCAAAAAAGCGCGGGCTATTGCTATCCGTTGCCGTTCACCACCGGAAAGCTTGACACCCCGTTCCCCTACCAAAGTGTCAAATTGCTTGGGCAGCAGTTTGATAAAGTCCAGGCAACGGGATTTTTCCGCCACATCCAGCAGCCGGGCTTCGGAAACCTCAGCACCCAAGGTGATGTTGTCACGTATGGAGCGGTGAAACAAATCCGGTTGTTGTGGCACCATGGCTATTTGCTGGCGCAATGCTTGTAAGGTAAAGGCTTTGGCATCCATGCCATCAAAGCGGATAGTGCCTTGTTGCGGGTCAAGAAACCGGAACAGTAATTTGGTCAGGGTTGATTTGCCCGAACCTGAATGGCCGACCAGCGCGACTTTTTCACCCGCCCTGATGCTCAAAGATAAGTCTTCAAACAAGCGTGTCTGCTTAGGATCAGCAGCATTGTAGCTGAAACAAAGCGCATCAAAGCTGATGGCCCCTTGTTTGATGGTTAGCGGTAAGGCATCAGCGGCATCTTGTTCGGTATCGGCGACCCTAAACACTTCTGCCATTTCCGAGGCATCGGCCAAGGCGGTAAAAAATGTCCTGAAATTGCGGCCAAACTCCCATAAGCGCTGGATCAGCAACATCATGATCGATTGCAACAAAACAAACTCACCGACCTGAAACTGGCCAGTCTGCCATTTTTTGACCATTAAATACACTAGCAGCAATTCTATGCCGAAAGTCATTAGCCCTTGAACGGCAAAGGACAAAAAAGTGAAAAACCAGGCGATTTTCTTTTTTTTATAAACGGCATCGGACGCTTGGTTAATCCGTACTTGCTCACCGGATTCCAAAGCAAAACTTTTTACCACAAAAATGTTGCTGATGGCATCGGAATACACACCGCCAACCACCGAATCCGCGGTTGCAACCGCTTGGTCAAAACGCATTTTCCAAATTGAATAGGCGACATTCCAGGTGACAAAAACCACCACCCACAGCAAAAAATAAAGGGCAAACTCGGGTTGTTGCCGATAGAAAATAACAAAGGAAATGACCACGGCCAAGATATTCATAAAGAACTGGAACAAAAACCAGTCCATAATGGTTTCAAAGGAGCGTGAAAAGCGGTTGGCCTGCTTGATCAGGCTGCCGGAAAAATGGTTTTCAAAAAATGGGTATTTTTGTTTTTTAAGGACATCAAAACAACGTTTTTCCAGTAAGTTGATGCCACCGCCGTCTAAAGGCACAATGGCAATTTCTAGTAAACGCCATGACAGCCAAATGCCTGCATAAATATAAGCCAGATGCTCCAAATTGCCCAATAACAAGGCTAAGGTGGCTTCGGAATAAGGGTTGGCAAGGCCGTTGGCAATGTTTTTATAATAAACCGGGGCGGTTAAGTCCAAGCTGATGGAGCAGGCCAAGGCAAACAAAGCCATCAAAAAATAAGCTTTTTTCTGCCAGACCACTTTGCAGTATTCTTTAAAAATGATGTCCATGTGTCCAATTATGTCATCGGGTGATTGTGTTGCTATTATGAATGATAATAGGCTTAAGGTGGGGCTTAATTGCTGTATGGGCAGCTTATCGGCTTTTGCCGTGATAAATGACAGGGAATTGGGCAGTGAATAATTTACAGGCAAAAGAAAAAATCGGCATCATTTCCGAAGTCCATGGCCCCGTGGTGGTCATAGAATGTACACGGCTACCACCAATACGCCAAGCCTTATGCACGTGTTTTGACCATAGCGCGTATTTGTTTGAGGTGCACCAGCATCTGGATGAACGGCACATCCGGGCAATTACCCTGCATGGCACGGCGGGTTTAAGCCGGGGCATGGTGGTGTTTGATACGGGGGCACCATTGCAGATCCCAGTCACCAAGGAATGTTTGGGGCGTTTACTAAATGTCTTCGGTGAGCCATTGGACGGCTTGCCTGCTTTAGCGCATGAGGCTTTTCGCAATATCCACGCAAAACCTTTGCCTTTATCCGAAGCGATAGGCATGAGCGGTATTCTGGAGACAGGCATAAAAGTGATCGATTTATTATGCCCGTTTGTTAAAGGTGGGAAAACGGGCTTATTTGGTGGGGCAGGGGTGGGCAAAACTGTGCTGGTGATGGAGTTTATCCATGCGGTTTCTGCGATACACAAAGGCGTTTCGGTGTTTGCAGGTGTTGGTGAGCGTATCCGTGAAGCCCACGAATTGTGGCGGGAAATGCAGCAGGCCGGGGTGATGTCGGACACCTTGATGGTGTTTGGGCAAATGGACGAATCGCCGGGGGTGCGGTTCCGGGTTGCCTTGTCGGCCTTGACCTATGCCGAATACTTGCGCGACACCTTACAGAAAGAAGTTTTGTTTGTGGTTGATAATGTTTTCCGGTTTGTGCAGGCGGGCAGTGAAATATCCAGCTTATTGGGGCGGATGCCCGCCACCGTGGGTTATCAGCCGACATTGACCACAGAAGTGGCCGAACTTGAAGACCGCATATTGTCTACCCGACAAGGGGCCATCACCTCCGTGCAGGCGGTTTATGTGCCTGCCGATGATATGACCGACCCGGCGGTTAGCGCCATTCTCAGCCATTTGGACACGACCGTCATATTGTCACGCGATCAGGCCAGCAAAGGGATATATCCAGCGGTTGACCCGTTGCGTTCCAGCAGCAAATTAATGGACAGGCAAACCTTGGGCGACCGCCATTATGATGTGGCGCAAAATGTCCGCGAACATCTGGCGCGTTATCGGGAGCTGGAAGACATTATCGCCATGTTGGGCTTGGAAGAATTATCAGAGCTAGACCGTAAGGTGGTCATGCGCGCCAGGAAATTACAGCGTTATCTGACCCAGCCATTTGCCGTATTGTCCCAACATGCCAAACAAAGCGGTGCTTCAGTGCCGCTAGAGCAGACTTTGACTGATTGCGAAGGTTTTTTGGCGGGGCTGTATGACGACCTAAGCGAAGAGCAATGTTATATGCGCGGCTCCATGCAGACACTTTAATGGACACCTTTGCATTAAACCTCTTGGCTGCCGACCATGGGCAACGCTTCAGCGGTGTCACTACTTTTGTCGGTGAAGATGCCACAGGCAGTTTTGGCATACAAGCCCATCATGCCCGTTTTATGACAACGCTAGTGTTTGGTTTGGCGCGGTTTCGCCTTGCTGCAGACGCGTGGCATTATGTGGCTATGCCCGGGGCGGTTTTGTATTTTAACGGTAATGAATTGTCCATCAGTACCCGGCATTTTTTGATAGACACCGATCTTGGGCGTATCAGCGGTTTATTGGAACAGCAATTGTTTCGCGAAGAAGAAAAATTGCACACTACCCGTGACAGTTTGCAGCGTATGGAACAGGCCATGCTTAAGCGGATGTTGGCGCTTAAAAGCAAAACACCGTGGCAGTAATCCTTGGATGCGTAAATAATCTCCCCCAACCCCTTTTTTCCAAAGGGGGCTGAACACTTACACCGATTTTTAGCGGCCCGGCATCATGCCGATAAGCATAATTGCGGGCAATAATGCTAACATACCAGACTTTTAAAGCAGCGGTGTCTTAAAGGTAAACTCGAATGAAAAATATTATTGTGATGTCAGGCGATATTGGTAGTGGCAAATCTTCCGTAGCGGCTGCGCTAAAAGCGCTAACGGGTTTTGACATTATTGGCACCGGCACGATACAACGCGCCATCGCAACCCGGCGTGGCCTGACCACCCTGGAGCTGAATAAAATATCCCAAACAGACCGTAGTGTTGATGATGAAATTGACTCTTATGTGGTTGAAACAGGCAAAACCCAAGACCGATTGATCCTTGATTCCCGCTTGGCTTGGCACTTTATCCCGACCGCTTTTAAAGTGTTTTTGGCGGTAGACCCGGTAGTCGGCGCACAGCGGGTTTTTAACGCCTCGCGTAATGACGAGCATAACCCGACCTTGGCGGCGACACTGGAGAACAACCAAAAACGCCAAGCCATTGAAGACCAGCGTTTTCATCAACTCTATAACGTCAAATTTAGAAAATACGGCAACTATGACCTGATCATAGACACCTCGTATACAGCACCTGAAACCATCGCCCAAAAAATCAAGGATTGTTTTGACGCGTGGCTCAGCCATCAGGCTTATCCATCGCTTTGGGTAGCCCCCAGAAAATTACTGCCTACGCGTCCCTTAGACGCTAATGCAACAGATGCTGGGCAGGCAAGCCAAACCGCTGTGGAGGTATTTGTCCATGACGGCTTTATTTATATTTGGGAGGGGCATCACCGGACACTGGCCGCGCAAAAAGCCGGTTGCGATTTGCTGCCAGCAAAAATTTTGACCGAGGAGCCAACGGCAGCAATAACGGAAGGTGTGACCGCCGCCTCCCTAGCTAAAACCGTTAGCCCAGCCCTGTTGCAGGATTGGGAAGCCAAGCTGGGCTTTACCTATGACAGCTACCCGTCACACTAAGCCAGCCTACGGAACCCAAATATGAGCGCATTTTACAGCCCTGATCAGCAACACTTGCAAGACCAACACGACACCCGAAAACTCGCTGACCGTTTGGGGCAAATGATTGTAGAGCCGCAAATCAACCCACAGCACCAAGGTTTTATTGAAAGCCGCAACTTTTTCTTCCTGACCACCATCGACCATCGGGGCTATCCAACCTGCTCCTATAAAGGTGGCAACCCTGGGTTTGTGCGTGTCCTAGACCCACAAACCTTGGCATTCCCTAGTTATGACGGTAATGGCATGTTTTTGTCGATGGGCAATATTCTAGGCAATCCAAAAGTCGGCTTATTGTTTATTGATTTTGAACACCCGCACCGCATCCGCATCCATGGCGATGCTAGTATCAGCGCCAACGACCCCTTGCTGGTCGATTACCCAGAAGCCGATATGATCGTGCGCATCAGCATCAGCGAAGTGTTCATCAATTGCCCCCGCTATATCCATCGCATGACCCCAACCCAAGCGTCAAAATACGTCCCCCAAGCCGATGCCACCACCCCACTGCCACCATGGAAACGCATCGATGCCATCCAAGACGTATTGCCCACTGCTGAACAAGACATCGCCGAAAAAATGGGCGGGGTGATAAGCTTTGAGGATTATGCGGCGATGTTGATGGCGGGGGAAATGTAGGAGGGTAGTTCCTGGATGGGGCGATAGTTGAAGGAGTGTTTGGGATGAATTCCAATGGTGCTTAGCACCCGTGCACGATAGGCCTTTAACCACAAAACTCAGGGCATCAAAACCAGAAAATAAACGCCCATGCCCAGCCATGTCAAAATCAACAGCAACCAAGGGAGCCAATGCTGCTGATAAACCAGTTGCACGTCTATTTCCTGATCATCAGGCTCAATCGATTGCTGTTTTTGAGTGGCCATTTTCTTGAGTTTTTTGTTCAAGTCCCTGGCTTTTTCTTTTTGCTGCTTTTTGTATAGATCAATGCCTTTTTGAATGCCCTGGGCTATGAGTCGGGTTTGTTCTTTGGTTTGTGCAGGGCGTTGAATGCTTTTGGCTATTTTCAACGCTTCTTCTTGCGTTTGCGGCGATGGCTTTTGATAGCTATTTTTAGTCATGATGGTGTTTTGATAATGGATTCTGCCCTAATTATACTGTGTGCGGTCACTGAATCGACTATACAATTTATCAGCATCTTATCTATCAGCTTGGGCAGTAGCAACTTCTCATAAGTAGCAGGATAAAGACCTGCGAGGTTTATAAAACCTCGCAGGTCTGCCGCTATTGCCTACAATTAATGAGAAGTTACGGGCAGTATCGATAGGTAGTTGCCAAAACAGGTGTTTTCATAACTGCCCACTGTTATACAATCTAGGTGGACTGCTTGTGGCCTTGCAGCCCAGCATTCCGGCAAGCTGCTTTACCCTTGGCGGTCTTGGTGATACCATTACCAGACAGTTATAAATCTTATAAGGCCGCTTAAGCTTTTTGTGTGCCGGGCTATGTGTCCAGCATACCATGACGCTGAATTCTATAAGCGATTCCTATACCCTAAGCAAGTTGACTTGCAGATTGCTTGGGCTTTTGGTTTACCCTACCATCCCCTTTCCGCAGTAAGCCACTCCACAACCCTAGTCAGTTTAACCAGCGTAAACACTAATAAATGGCATTTAAGACCAAGATTGGCCTCAGCAAGCTCATTCCCAGCAACTTGGCAAAATTGCGCGTATCGGCCTTTGGTATGGCGCTGTGCGGGGCTGTTATTTCTGGGTGCGCTTTGGGCCCGGACTTCACCGAACCAGCCAGTCCTGACGTTAAAGGATACACGGATAGCAAGCAAGCCAAACAGTTTACGACGGTTGCCACGGCTAGTGGCGCAGCGCAGTCTATCGTGTTAGGCAAAGACATACAGGGGCAGTGGTGGACGCTGTTCCGTTCCCCGGCATTAAACCAATTGATCGCCAAGGCTTTACAACGTAGCCCCGATTTACAGGCCGCCTTATCCGCTTTGACACAAGCCCAAGAAGTTGCCTCGGCTAAGCAATATGCCTTGTTTCCCGCGCTGGATGCCTCATTTTCGAACTCCCATCAAAAAATTTCCGGTGCGCAGTTTGGCAACCCCAATTTTCCTGGCTCTGTGTACTCGCTGTCCAATGCGTCGGTAGGGGTGACTTACACGCTAGATGTGTTCGGTGCAATACGCAGGCAAATTGAGGGTTTTGAGGCCCAGGCCAGCTATCAGGAATTTCAATTGGAAGGCGCATTTTTAATGCTGGCGGCTAATGTGGCCACCACGGCTATCCAAGAAGCCTCCTTAAAGGCGCAGATTGCCGCCACGTTCGATATTATCAAGGCACAGGAACAAGAACTGGCTTTAGTCCAACAGCAATTCGCTCTTGGTGGTGCCTCTAAAGTGGATGTATTGGCTTTGCAGTCGCAGTTGCAGCAAACCCGAATTGCGATTCCACCTTTACAATTACAGCTGGCGCAAAACCGCCACCGTTTGACGGCTTTGGTCGGGGAATTGCCCAGCACAGGCTTATCCGCCCAATTTGACCTTGCCAGCTTACAATTGCCTTTGCAATTGCCGCTGAGCTTGCCTTCCAAGCTGGTGCAGCAACGCCCCGACGTGCAAGCCCAAGTCGCCTTATTGCATAGGGCCAGTGCTGAGATAGGCGTGGTTAGCGCCCAATTGTTCCCTGATTTTACGATTAAAGCCAATGTCGGCAGCATTGCTACCCAGATTGGCGATTTGTTTGTGCCAGGCAGTGCGATATGGAATGTTGGCGGTAATTTGTTACAACCTGTTTTTCATGGTGGGGAGCTTTTGCACAAACGCCGCGCCGCGCTGGCCGCTTACGAACAGGCGGCGGCCCAATACCGCAGTACCGTGTTGCTGGCTTTTCAAAATGTCGCCGATACACTGAGCGCATTGGAATTTGATGCCGCCGAATTGCAAGCCCAAGATGCTGCGGTCTTGGCCGCCCAAGAAAGCTTGGAACTTAGCCGTAACCAATACCAAAACGGGGCTATCAGCTCTTTGCCAGTATTGAATGCCGAACGGGATTACCAACAAGCGCGTATCGGCCAAATTACTGCCCAAGCGCGGCGTTTGGCTGATACGGCGGCCTTGTTCCAAGCTTTGGGTGGCGGTTGGTGGAACCGGCCCAAATTGGCCAAGACCTTGCAAAGCACCCAAATGCAGCAGCCCAAGAAATACGATTGTATTTTTTGCCTTGAACCCTAATTCTTCATTTTAACTTTATGTTTGCACGCAACGCGGTAGGAAACAGCAATGATTAAACGCATGATCATTATGCTTATGGTGGTCGGTCTGATTTTAGGCGGCATTTTTTATTTCATCAGCTTTAAAGGCCGCATGATTAAGGAATTTATGGCTGCCCAAGGCATACCTGTCCAAACCGTTTCCACGATTACCGCAACCAGTATGGAGTGGTCGCCAAAATTGGAGGCCATCGGCAATTTACAAGCCGTGCAGGGGACAAATGTTAGCGCCGAAGTGTCCGGCATTGTGGCGGCCATTTATTTCCAACAAGGTGATAATGTTAAACAAGGTGCGCCTTTATTGCAGCTACGCGCCGCCGACGACAAGGCCAAATTGGCGGCCCTTAACGCCAGCGCACAATTGGCGAGGGTGACCTATAACCGAAACTTGGAACAGTATCGGGTTGAAGCCGTCAGCAAGCAGACCTTGGACATGGACAAGGCCAATTTGGATGTCGCCCTCGCCAACAGCGCCCAACAACAGGCTGTGGTTGACAAGAAGCTGGTGCGGGCGCCTTTTTCAGGGCGTTTGGGTGTGCGCTTGGTTGATGTCGGGCAATTTTTGGAAGCCGGAGCGCCCATAGCTAATTTACAGGCATTGGATACGATTTATGTGGATTTTTATTTACCCCAGCAGGCCTTGGCAACACTCAAAGTGGGATTGCCCGTCAGGCTGACGACTGACGCGTATCCCCAGCAAGAATTTACTGGCACTATCAGCGTCATCAATCCCAAGATAGACCTCACCACCCGTAATGTGCTGGTCAGGGCCAGCCTGAATAACCCAAAACACCAGCTGTTGCCGGGTATGTATGCGGTGGTGACCATTGCCAGCGGCCAGGCCCAAAACCGGGTGACATTGCCGCGCACAGCGATTACCTTTAATTCGTTTGGGGCCACGGTGTTCCGGGTGGAAGACGGTGGCAAAGATGGGCAAGGCAAGCCTACGCTGTTGGTCAAACAACATTTTGTTACCACAGGTGAAACCCGTGGCGACCAAATCGCCATTCTTAAGGGGGTTGATGAAGGTGACATCATCGTCACGTCCGGACAAATTAAGCTGCGTAACGGTTCTCCCGTTGTCGTCGATAATTCGATTAAACCTAGCGACGATCCAGCACCGCAACCCATAGACCAATAATCCGCCATGAATTTAACCGATATTTTTATCCGCAGGCCCGTGCTGGCGACGGTCGTCAGCATGATGCTGTTGGTGTTGGGTTTACGGGCGCTCAGTGGCTTGGCGGTGTTGCAATATCCCCGTACAGAAAACGCCATAGTCACGGTCAGCACAGCTTATTATGGCGCTGACCCTGACATCATCGCGGGTTTTATTAGCACACCCTTGGAAAATATCATTGCCCAAGCCAACGGCATCGATTACATCACCTCGACTAGCCAAAACAGCCTTAGCACTATCACCGCCAATCTACGGCTCAATTATGACCCGAATAAGGCGCTGACAGAGATCAATGCCAAGGTCAATGCCGTGCTTAACCAACTGCCGCCGGAATCGCAGCGCCCGGTGTTAAGCGTCAAAATCGGTGAAACGATAGATGCGATGTACATCGGTTTTTCCAGTGATGTCTTGCCTGCCAATAGCATCACCGATTACTTGACCCGTTCGGTGCAGCCCAGGCTGCAAGCGGTGGAAGGCATCCAAATGGCGGAATTGCTAGGTGCCAAAAACTTTTCCCTACGGGCGTGGCTGGACCCCAATAAATTGGCGGCTTACGCCTTAACGGCCTCGGATGTCAGTGCGGCACTCAGCCGTAACGACTTTATCGCAGGTCTAGGGACGACCAAAGGCCAGATGGTGCAAGTCAATTTGACCGCATCGACCAGCCTGCATTCGGTGTCCGAATTTGAAAATTTGGTCATCAAGCAGCAAAACGGCGCGGTGATACGGCTAAAAGATGTCGCCAATGTGAGCCTAGGGTCGGATGATTATGAATTTAGCGTTGCCTTCGACGGTAATAAGGCGGTGTATATTGGCCTACAAGTCGCGCCTAGCGCCAATTTACTGGAAGTGATTGAACGGGTACGCAAGGTTTTCCCAGAAATCCAAGCCCAGTTGCCGGAAGGCATTAGCGGCAAAATTGTTTATGATTCGACCAAATTTGTGGATAGCGCTATCCATGAGGTTATCCATACCTTGATTGAAGCCCTGTTGATCGTCACCTTGGTGGTGTTTGTGTTCTTGGGTTCGCCGCGTTCGGTGTTGATCCCTGTCATTGCAATCCCCTTGTCGCTCATCGGCACCTTCACCATCATGCTGATGTTCGGCTTTTCGATTAATTTGCTGACCTTGCTGGCGTTGGTGTTGGCGATAGGCTTGGTGGTTGATGATGCGATTATTGTTGTGGAAAACGTCAACCGCCACCTCGAAGACGGTATGATGCCGATACCAGCAGCCTTGCTGGCCGCCCAAGAACTGACCGGGCCGATTATCGCCATGACTATCGTGCTGGTGGCTGTTTATGTCCCGGTTGGTTTCCAAGGCGGGCTGACGGGGGCTTTGTTTTCTGAATTTGCGTTTACGGTGGTGGCGGCGGTCACGGTGTCCGCCATTGTCGCGCTGACGCTGTCGCCGATGATGTGCTCACGCTTGCTTAAGGCCCATACCCGTGACCGTAGCGGCTGGGAAGAGCGGGTGGTGGATTTTATTGACCGCTGCGTTTTTGCCTTGCAAGGGCGTTATAGTAAAACCTTGCACGGTTCGCTCAATTATTTGCCAGTGACGGGGTTGTTTGCCCTGATCATACTCGCCAGCATCTTTTTTCTTTACGGCAGCGCCAAGAGTGAGCTTGCGCCGCAGGAAGACCAAGGTGTCATCATCACCATGTCCACCTCAGCGCCAGATGCCACTTTGCAACAGCGTTTGGTATACGCCGACCAAGTGTACCAAAAATTTATCGCCCATCCTGAAAACGACCATGTTTTCCAGATCAACGCCCCTGGCCAGTCCATCGCGGGTGCGGTGCTAAAGCCCTGGGATCAAAGGACGCAAACCGCCACCCAATTGCAAGATGTGTTACAAAAAGAATTGAATACCATTGCTGGTGTGCGGGTTGCGGCTTTCCAACCACCGCCGTTGCCGGGCAGTAGCGGCCTGCCGGTGCAATTTGTTATAGGCACCACCGAATCCTTTGGACAGTTGAACACCGTCACCCAGCAATTTATGCAGGAAGCGCAAAAAAGCGGCATGTTTGTGTTTATGGACACCGATTTAAAATATGACCAGCCGCAATCGCAAGTGGACATAGACCGCGACAAAACCGCACTGCTAGGGCTGACTTTACAGGATGTCGGTTCTTCTTTGGCATCTATGTTGGGCGGCGGTTATGTCAATTATTTCAGCATGTCGGGCCGCTCTTACAAAGTCATCCCGCAAATCCAGCAAAGCTCACGCCTGAATGCCGACCAGTTGCTTAACTATTACATCAAAAACGCGGCAGGTGTGCCTGTGCCCTTATCAACCATCGCCACCATTAGCACCAAGACCGTGCCGCAATCGCTCAACCATTTCCAACAATTAAACGCCGCCATTGTTTCGGGTGTGCCATTTCCCGGTGTCACCTTGGGCGATGCGATCAAATCTTTGGAAAAGATTGCCGCCAAAACTTTACCGCCAGGTTATTCGATAGACTACGGCGGCCAATCCCGGCAATTGGTCAAAGAATCCAGCGGTTTTATATTTACCTTTTTGTTTGCCTTGGTGATTATATTTTTGGCGCTGGCAGCACAATTTGAAAGCTTCCGCGATCCATTGATCATTTTGGTGTCGGTGCCGATGTCCATAGCCGGGGCGATGATTTTTATCGCCTTGGGCATCGGCGGCGCCACCTTGAACATTTACACCGAAGTGGGCTTGGTCACTTTGATGGGCTTAATCAGCAAACATGGCATCTTGATCGTCGAATTTGCCAATAACAAACAAAAAGAAGGCTTGTCCAAACGCCAGGCCATAGAAACCGCTGCCGCCATCCGTTTACGCCCCATCCTAATGACCACCGCCGCGATGGTGTTGGGCGTATTGCCGTTGATTTTCGCCAGCGGGGCAGGGGCGGTATCACGTTTCAACATCGGTTTGGTCATAGCCACAGGCATCGCCATCGGCACCTTATTCACGTTGTTTGTCGTGCCAGCGGTGTATTTGTTGATCGGCCAGAATCATGCTAGGGCTGAGGATGGTTTGGTTTAGGGGGAATGGGTGGGTGAGCTATAGGATGCGCTGGGGCTCGAAGCGCATCAATCACGAACGATGCGCTTTGCGCTCCTCATCCTAAATTTTGTTATGGCCTTGTAATGCTTCAAACGGATTTTTCCCCGTAGTTGATCGAGCAGTTTAGGTGTTTGTGCAGGGTTATTTTATGATAGGTCTTGCATTATTTTTAGGCAGGGCTAAAATTAAATACGCAAATGTTTTAAAAATAGTTTTACATTTTAAAAACCTTATTAGACTAAAGAATGACGTAATGTTTTACGTCAAAAAGGATGTCTAATTATAGTTGAACTAAACCGCTGACGCGGTGGCAGTTCCCCTCAGCATTTCGGTTAATGACTCTGTTGGGTTGACTCAAAAAAACGGTTACCTTGGAAATCAGGGAATGTTCCCTGTTTTTCCGAGGAGATCATCATGACC
>JAPLRR010000075.1 GCA_026399075.1 Methylococcales bacterium | reverse complement strand
CAGGCGATGATTTGATGGTTTTCAGCGACCGCAAGATGCAGTTTACACCAAGTTCGCCGTGCCACAACGTCCTATTTTTCCCGATGCCATTTGTCCTTACCGTAAACCTTAAGTCCGGTTCAATCGACTATAACAAGACTATCTGGAGCCAGTTCTTGGGTCAATTTATGACGTGGCAAGCCAACGCTACGCTTCGAAAGGCTGATGAAATCAAGAATGGAGATGTCGATACCCAAAGCAGTGACCAGCGAATTCATAAAGCCTTGTGTTTGCCGGAGCGGCAGGTGGAATGCCATCTGGCTATTGCCTCTTCGTTAAAATACACCGTGAAATCACTGTGGTTCCTTAACGGATTATTGTACGTAGGCCAATTGTTCACTTTATAACGGGGTTTGTCGATTTTAGCGCAGATTTTCCCGTTATACTTGTATGGCATTGTTTTGAGTGGTTGGCCCTGAAATGCTAATTTTACCAAATTTCCGATTTATTCAACAAAGCCTGGGCAGGATACGTTCCGGGGAAACGCATCCTGCCCAATCGTTACGGGCTTGATTACCTCAAAGCCTAGGCGACAACCCCGGTCACGCCTTCAGGAAACTGCATGGTCATGCAATGCAAGCTGCCGTATTGGTGCACTAAGGGGCGGCACGGGATGGGGATAATGTCATGCCCGGGGAAGCATTCAGCCAAAGATTGTAAGGCGACCACATCGTTGGGGTCGCCGTAGTTGGGCACTAACACGGCATGGTTGATGATCAAAAAATTGGCATAGTTGGCCGGGAGTTGTTGTCCGTCTTCATCATAAATCGGCTTGGGCAACGGTAGCGGCACCAAGTGGTAAGGGTTGCCGGACTGGGTCCTGAAGTCTTGCAGCTGCTGCTCCATGTATTTGAGGCTGGGGTAGTGCATGTCTTCAGTATTTTCACAACTGGTGTAAGCAATTGTGGTAGCTGAACAAAAACGCGCCAAGGTGTCGATATGTGCATCGGTGTCGTCACCGGTCAGGTTTTCTTGGTCTAGCCAAAAGATGCGTTTTGCACCTAGGCTATGGAGCAGCTGCTGTTCTATTTCTTGCTGGCTCAGGCCTTTGTTCCGGTTAGGGTTGAGCAGGCATTGTTTGGTGGTCATGATGGTGTCTATGCCATCACTTTCAACGCTGCCGCCTTCAAGTATAAAGTCCACGTCTTTATGGGCTTTGCCTTTAAACGGTTTGGCATTGAGGAGTTTGTGGTTGAGGGCGTTGTCGTTTTGGTGTTGGTATTTTTCGCCCCAGCCATTAAATAAAAAGTTGAGGTGGACTATGGTTTTTTCTTGCTCGACGCTAAGAAAAACAATGTCCCTGACCCAAATGTCATTGACAATGGCGTGGATAAAATCCACTGAGTCGAGGTTGCTGATTAAGCTTTCTATATGTTGTTGATGGCTGTCATCGCGGCATACGATGATCAGTTTTTGATATTGGCTAATCGTGTCGGCAATCACGCTATAGGATTGCTCTACTTGTTCGAGGTTGGTGAAATCGCCAGTTTTATGCGGCCATGCGATTAAGACGGCGGTTTGTTTTTCCCATTCGGCTGGAAATCTGGTCATTGTTATAGTTCCCTGTGGTTAATGGTTGATCAGAATTAGCTAAGCATCACCGCCCAACGGGGTTGGGCTTTTGATGCCATCTTGGTGACTCCTAGGCTGTGGTTAAGGTTGTTTTACTCCTGCACTTAACATTTCTTGGGCATGGGCCAGGGTATTGGCGGTAATCGTGACACCGCCCAACATTCTGGCAATTTCTTCCACACGCTCTTCGTCTGTCAATAGCCGGACATTGGAAGAGGTGATGTCAGTTTTGTTATTTTTTTCGACATATAGGTGATGATGCGCCTGCGCGGCCACTTGTGGCAAGTGGGTGACACATAAGACTTGGCGGTTATGGCTTAAACTGCGTAACTTTTGCCCGACAATTTCCGCCACCCCGCCGCCGATGCCGGTGTCCACTTCATCAAATATTAAGGTGGGCGTTGTTTTGTCGCTGGAGGTGATTACTTGGATCGCCAAGCTGATGCGCGACAATTCCCCGCCGGATGCCACTTTAGCCAAGGGTTTGGGCGGTAAGCCCGGATTGGCGCTGACTAAAAACTCGATTTTATCGCGGCCATTGGCTTTAGGGGGTTCGCCTTCGATTTCACTGATGGCAACCACAAATTCCCCTTGCGGCATCCCCAGTTCTTTGATCATGGCGGAAATTTGTTGCTGTAATTTCTGGCCGCTTAATTGGCGTTGTGCGCTCAGTTGCGTAGCCAGTTGCTGGTAATCGCTTAGCAGCCTTGCCGTTTCCCCTTTTAGGGTTTCGATGCGGTCGCCGCTATGGGTAAGGCCGTCCAGTTCGGCTTCAAGTTTGCCCACCAATTCGGCCAGTCCGTCAGGTGTGGTGTGGTGCTTGCGGCTTAGGCTTTGGATAACGCCAATGCGGTTTTCCAATTGCTCCATACGCAGTGGGTCGGCTTCTTGGGATTCCAAAAAGCGGCGTAATTGGATGGCGGCTTCTTCGGTTTGGATTTGGGCTTCTGAAAGCAAGGCGCAAATGTCTGTCAGTTCAGGCGCAAACCGGGCGATATAGCTCAGTTCGTTGACGCTATGGCTAAGCATTTGGTTGACTGATTGCGGATCACCTTCATAAAGCAGTTCAACTTGCGCTTGTCCGGTGCTTAAAATTTGCCCCAAATTAGCCAGTTTGCTGTGTTCTTCAGAGAGCGCCGCATAACTGAAGCTGGCTAAATCCAATTGTTGCAGCTCTTCTATTTGATAGCGCAATAGCTCTTCGCGTTCGCTTTGGTCGGTGCTGGCCTTAATCAGGTTGGCCAATTCCTTGCTGGCGCTTTGCCAGTCTTTGTAACAGCGGTTGAGCTGTTCGACCAGCGGGTGGGTTTTGGCGTAGTTATCCAATAGGCGGCGTTGTTCGTCGCTGTTGAGCAAGGTTAAATGCGCGTGTTGGCCTTGGATTTCCACCAGTTTTTCACTGAGTTCCTGTAAAAACTGTAGGTTCACGGGACGGCTGTTGATATAGGCCTTGGAGCGGCCATCCTGGTTGACTATGCGCCGGATCAGGCATTGTTGGCCATCATCCAGTTCGTGGCCTTGTAACCATTGCAACACCCCCGGCGCGTCACTCAAATCAAATTCCAAATTGACTTCAGCGCGTTTGCTGTCAGGGCGTACATAACCTGAATCAGCCCTGTCACCCAAGGCCAAGCCTAAGGCGGTCAGTAAAATAGATTTGCCCGCGCCGGTTTCGCCGGTCAACACCGACATGCCTTTTTCCAGGTCTAGGTTAAGCCCTTTGACCACCGCCAGATCAATAATAGTCAGATTTAATAGCATAGGGTTATGAGTGGTAGCCACTGCTCCAGTTTAATTTATTCCTGAGGATTTGGAAAAAATCATGGCCTTCAGGATGTAAAATTCTGATGGGTTTAGGGTCTTTTTTTATCAAAATCTTGTCGCTGATGATGACATCAGGGATTTCTATATGGTCGCAAGTCACCAAGGCGTTAATTTGTTTGGTCTGGCAAAAGCTGATTTCAATTTCCGCCGTGTCATGGATGACAATCGGGCGGTTGGATAAGGTATGGGGGTTTAAGGGCACTAACACAAGGGCATTCAGCGATGGGTACAAAATTGGCCCGCCAGCGGATAAAGAATACGCCGTTGATCCGGTGGGCGTGGAAATGACCAAGCCGTCAGAGCGCTGGGAGTTTAAAAACACATTGTCAATTTTAGTGACGATTTCAATCATGCTGGGCGTTACCCAGCGGTGGATGGCAACTTCATTGACGGCAGTCTCTTCGTGGATAACTTGGCCGTCGCGGATAATTTTGGCGCGTAGTAAATAACGCTGCTCTTCGGTGCAATGGCCTTGCAGGATACGGTGCAGTTTTTCAGGCAGCTCGTTAGGGGAAATGTCCACCAAAAAACCCAAACGGCCCAAGTTAATACCTATTAAGGGGATGTCGTATTCGACAATGGCACGGGCCGCCGCTAAAAAAGTGCCATCACCGCCGATGGCGATAACCAAATCGCATAACTGGCCCAGTTCAGCGATGGAATGGCCTTCAAGCCGATGGTTTTTAATAAATTTTACGCTGTCTTCGGCGATATAAACGGTTAAGTTTTGTCCTTTCAGATAGTCGTAAAGACCTGATAAGGTATCTGCAATGCCTAGGCCGCTGGGTTTTCCGATGATACCTATAGTTTTGAAAGGTGTGTGCATTGCCAAATAACAATCGGTAAAAGCTTGGATTATACAAAAAAAACCGTATGAACCTAGTAGTTTTACTACAAGCGGCATGGTTGGTGGAATTATAACCGGTGCCAGCGGATCAGCACTTCAGCGGCTTAGTTACAAAATCCCATACAACGCGTATAGTTGGCAGCTTTTTGTGGATAGGGTTTATGGAAACTGATGTCATCATTATCGGCGCTGGCGCATCAGGTTTACTGTGCGCCATTGAAGCCGGCAAGCGGGGGAGGCGGGTGTTGGTCTTAGACCATGCCAATAAAGCCGGCAAAAAAATCCTGATGTCTGGCGGCGGGCGTTGTAATTTCACCAACTACAGCATCGCAGCGGAGAACTATATTTCCAGCAACCCCCATTTTTGCAAATCTGCACTCAGCCGTTATAGCCAATGGGATTTTTTGGACTTGGTGACCCGCCATCGTATCCCTTACCACGAACGGGAACATGGGCAATTGTTTTGCAACGACAGCGCCAAAGACATTTTGGGCATGTTATTGACAGAATGCCAAACGGCGGGTGTGGTGGTGCAACTCAATACCCAGATTAGCGCTGTCAGCCAACATCTGGTCGGGTTTGAATTACAGACAGACCATGGTGTAGTGAATTGCCAGTCGCTGGTGGTTGCCACGGGTGGCTTGTCCATACCCAAAATGGGTGCAACACCGTTTGGTTATCAACTCGCCCAGCAATTTGGCATACCTGTCATCCCTACACGGGCTGGTTTGGTGCCGTTCACCTTACAGCCCGACGATAAAGAACGGTTTTCTGTGTTGTCCGGTATTGCCGTGCCTTGTATAGCCAGCAATCAACGCCAAAGTTTCCGGGAAAATCTGCTGTTTACTCATCGGGGTTTGAGCGGCCCGGTGGTGTTGCAATTGTCGTCGTATTGGCAGGCAGGCGAAACGGTACAGATCAATTTGTTGCCGGACGTAGACCTGATAGCGGCACTCAAAACGCAGCGTCAAAACCAAGCCAAAAAATCCCTAAAAACCCTGCTGGAAAGTTATCTGCCAAAACGCTTATTGGGCTGTTTATTGCCCGATGCCGTGCTAAACACCGCCATGGCGGATGTGTCAGACCGCCAAATCCAATCAGTTGCTGAGCAATTGCAGCAGTGGCTGGTCAAACCCAACGGCACAGAAGGTTATCGCACTGCCGAGGTCACCTTAGGTGGCGTGGACTGCAACGCCCTGTCATCAAAAACCATGGCCTGCAACAGCCTACCCAACCTGTATTTTATCGGTGAAGTGGTCGATGTTACCGGCTGGCTAGGCGGTTACAATTTTCAATGGGCTTGGTCGTCAGGCTGGTGTGCAGGGCAGTATGTTTGAATTGGCTAGGAGGCTAATGCAGCGGTTTTACCTGTTTTAGAGCGTTTTTTATCATCGGCAGCATCTGTGGGGAGTAAAACACAAGCCATAACACTATGCTGGCTCAACAGTGCGATACAAAAAAGCGCGCACGTCACTTTCGTGGCAATTCTGCTTTGGCGATCCCCCTTTGATCGTCTGACGGCAGCATCTTCTTCTTAGGGTGTTTCACTGCCCACCCACTAAGTCGCTGGGCAAAAATTTTTTGGTAATTGGGGTAAGGGTAAAGCCCTAGTTATTGCCTAAAAACCCAAGCCCAGCCCCCCAGCTTTACCGTCATTTCCGAACGCAATGTATCACTTAATAAGATATGTATATCAAAATTTACCGTTAAATATTCTGTATTTTCGCTGATATAGTGCGCCCAACAATCAAATAATCTGAAATTAAACAACGCGATCATCTTCAATGGTAATAGGTCGTAAGGGTGCATTATGCTGACTGATAATAGAAAAAATAGTGCAACAAAGCTGACCCCTGAAATTGCCGACCAAATTGCCTTGGCTTTGCAAGGGCTGAGGTTTGGCTCAGTGGAAATTGTCATCCATGACGGCAAGGTTGTACAAATTGAGCGCCGGGAAAAGCTACGCTTTGATAGCAAATAAACACCCACGCTAAATCCACTCTACCGTACCAACGGCGAACTTTACCAACTTAAAACGAATACCCCTACCGGGTTACCAGACAACTGGATACCAAAACAAATGGATGCCACTTACTGGATAGCCGGAAGTAAAAACTCAATAGGTAACATAATGAGAAATTTTCGACGCACCGCGCTTATTAGCGCCATTAATCTGGTTTTAGTGGGCATGTCAACCGCCCAGGCAGCCGATGTTGAGGCCTTGGAAAGGCGTATCCGGGAATTGGAGAACCGTTTGGCGAAGCTAGAACCTGCCGCCCAAGCCGTGCCAGTAGTCACCCCCTCGCCTGAAGTGGAAAAGTTGAACCGAAAGGTCAACACCTTAGAACGTAAATTGGAAGTGCAAGACGAAGTGAATACCAGTGCCCTTAAAAAGCTGCCGATCTTTGATGTAGGTGAAAATGGCTTTAGGATTTCGTCTGCGGACAAAAAACACCAGTTGCGGATACGGGGTGCCTTACAGGCCGATGGGCGTTTTTTTGTTGAGGATGACAACCATAAAAATACCGATTCGTTTGACCTTAAACAAGCGCGGATCTGGGTGGAAGGGTATGTGTTTAAGAACATCTTTTATAAGATCATGCCGGACTTTGCCGCATCCGGCAATATTCTGCCCGATGCTTATATTGATTATGCGTATGACCCTGCCGTCAGCTTATTGGTCGGCAAGTTTAAACCGTCCATCAGTCTTGAGCGCTTGCAAGGCGATTCTGACGGCACATTCATGGAACGGGCGTTCCCCACCTATTTGGCGAGCAACCGTGATGTGGGCATACAGTTACATGGAGCGTTTGCCAAGCCGGGTTATACCGCAGAGCTAGTCCCCGGGCCTATAGACGCAAAGAATTTTTTTACCTATCAACTGGCGGTTGATAACGGTTCAGGTGATGACGGCAGCCCGAATAACAATGGGGCCGACATCAATGACAATAAAGAATTTGTGGGGCGGGTGTTTATGCACCCCTTCCAACATACTAACGAGTGGTTGGAAGGTTTTGGTGTCGGCTTGGCGGGAACTACCGATGACCCCAACAAAGAAGCCCTGAAAAACCAAGCAACGCCACTAGGCCGTACCACTTATTTAAACTACGCCAATACGTATAAAAACAAAGCCAATGTTGCTTATGCCGCACCCACGTCTGATGGTGAAAGGCATCGCATTTATCCCCAAGCCTATTGGTATGCCGGGCCTTTTGGGATGATGGCTGAATATGCGCTTTCGTCACAACATCTGACTGGCACGAACAAGGCCGGCAAGTTGGTCAATGTCCAACAGAACAATAAGGCTTGGCAATTTTTAGCCTCTTATGTGCTGACGGGTGAGGACAATTCGTTTGGCGCGATCAAGCCCATACAAAATTTTAACCCATTCGACGGCAAGTGGGGTGCTTGGCAATTGGCGGGACGTTGGACTGAGATGGCGATAGACAGCAGCACCTTCCAAGTCATTGACCCCAATCAAGCACCTAACCATGCCACAGCCTGGACTTTAGGCGTCAATTGGTATTTGAACCCGTATGCCTTGATTAGGGCGGATTATGAACAAGTGTCTTTCCAAGGCGGGGCGGCCAAAGGCGCCAACCGTCCTACCGAACAAGTTTTTGGAACCCGTTTTCAATTAGCGTTTTAATTATCTTACTTAAGGAATTTATTATGAAAAATCAATTTTCGACAATTGTCGTTGCGGCTGTACTGGCTGTATTGGCGGCAGGCAACTCCCATGCTGCCGATGTCAACTTACTGAACGTGTCTTACGACCCGACCCGTGAGCTTTATAAAGAATTCAACCCGGTGTTTGCCAAATACTGGAAAACCAAAACTGGCGACAATGTGACGGTTAACCAATCCCACGCCGGTTCTGGCAAGCAGGCCAGGGCAGTGTTGGAAGGGCTGGAAGCCGATGTGGTGACTTTGGCGCTAGGCTATGATATTGACCAGCTCTATCAAAAACGCAAATTGATCCCCGAAAACTGGCAAACCTTATTACCCAACAACAGCTCACCGTACACCTCCACGATTGTGTTATTGGTGCGTAAAGGCAACCCCTTAAAAATCAAGGATTGGAATGACATCGTCAAACCCGGTGTCAGCATTGTTACGCCCAACCCCAAAACCTCCGGCGGTGCGCGGTGGAATTATTTGGCAGCCTGGGCTTACGCGCTTAAGCACAATAACAATGATGATAACAAGGCCAAGGAATTTGTTGCCAGCTTATACAAAAATGCGGCGGTTTTGGACACGGGTGCGCGGGGTTCCACGACCACGTTTATTGAACGGGAAATTGGTGATGTGCTGATCACTTGGGAAAATGAAGCCTATTTGGCTTTGCGTGAATTTGGCGCTGATAAGTTTGAAATCGTTACCCCGTCATTAAGCATTTTGGCTGAGCCACCTGTCGCCGTGGTTGAAGATGTTGCGCGTAAGCATGGCACGGTTGAAGTGGCGACTGCCTATTTGCAGTATTTGTACAGCAAAGAAGGCCAAGATTTGATCGGCAAAAATTATTATCGTCCCACCGACCCAGAAGTTGCCGCCAAATATGCCAAACAATTTCAACCCTTGGAATTGGTTAAAATCGATGCCTTTGGTGGCTGGAACGAAGCACAGAAAAAACATTTTTCTGATGAAGGCGTGTTTGACCAGATTTATGGCGCAGGAAAATAACTCAATCTTCCAGAGATCAGATTTTTGGGTTGTTTAGGTAGGTACGCACAGCGTCACTGCCATTAAGTTAAGAATTTAAGTATTAAAAATCAGCATATTGTTCACTTGTAGATTCCTGTAGGTCGGGTTAGCGTCAGCGTAACCCGACGCAATCAGCACAGAGTTGTCGGGTTACGCTATCGCTAACCCAACCTACATTAAAGCGCAAAAATTATTGGAAATAACCATGTCAAGAAATAGCATTATGCCGGGGTTTCGCCCGACTATTGGCTTCACGCTACTTTATTTAAGCCTAGTGGTGCTTATTCCCTTAAGCACCTTGGTGTTTAAAAGCTTCCAGTTAAGTTGGGATGATTATGTCAACATCATTAGCAACAAGCGCGTGTTGTCATCATTTCGGGTGAGCTTCTTCACCGCCTTGTTGGCGGCAGCCATTGCCAGTTTTTTTGGTTTTATTGTCGCTTGGGTGTTGGTGCGCTATTCCTTTTTGGGCAAACAATTTTTTCATGCCTTGATTGATTTCCCGTTTGCTTTGCCGACCGCCGTCGCCGGGATAGTGTTGGCGACTATTTTCCAGCCTAGCGGTTTTTTGGGGAAATTTTTAATGCAAACTTTTGGTGTGCAAGTGGCTTTTAAGCCTTTGGGCATTGTGATGGCGCTGATTTTTATCAGCATCCCGTTTATCGTCCGCACAGTCGAACCCGTGCTGCTGGAATTTGAAACAACCATGGAAGAAGCCGGTGCCAGTTTGGGCGCTAGCCGCTGGCAGGTGTTCACCAAGATTATTTTCCCGAATGTATTTCCGGCCTTGTTGACGGGTTTTGCCTTGGCGTTTGCCAGAGGTGTGGGTGAATATGGCTCGGTTATTTTTATCGCGGGCAACATCCCGTACATTTCTGAAATTGTGCCGCTGTTAATCGTCACCAAGCTGGAACAATTTGATATTGAAGGCGCAACCGCCATTGCCTTGACCATGCTGGTCATTTCGTTTTTGCTGTTGCTGTTGATTAATGCCTTGCAATTTTGGGTGCGTAAGCGCTCTGGACAACTCTGAGGAACACCCACCATGAGTAACACTAGCCTACCGATAAACCCCGCCAAATTATTGGTGCAACAGCCACAAGCGCTGCAAGACCCGCGCTGGGTAAGATGGGGTTTGATCTTTATAGCCATCAGTTTTATCAGCCTGTTTATTTGTTTGCCTTTATTGTTGGTCATGTTCCAGGCTTTTTCCAAAGGCGTGGAAGCCTATTGGTCGGCGTTGAGCCAAGCCGATACCTTGGCCGCCATTAAATTGACCTTGTTGGTTGCCTTGGTGACCGTGCCACTAAATACCGTATTTGGCGTGGCGGCGGCATGGGCCATTACCCGCTTTGATTTTGTCGGTAAAAGTTTGTTGACCACCTTGATCGATTTGCCATTTTCTGTGTCACCCGTGATTTCGGGGTTTATTTTTGTGCTGTTGTTTGGTGCGGAAGGCTGGTTTGGGGATTGGTTGATGGCGAATGACATAAAAATTATTTTTGCGGTGCCGGGGATTATTCTGGCGACTTTGTTTATCACCTTTCCTTTTGTGGCCCGCCAGTTGATTCCCTTGATGCAAGAAATGGGCAATCAAGAAGAAGAGGCGGCCTTATCTTTGGGGGCTAGTGGTTGGAAAACCTTTTGGGCTGTGACCTTGCCGAATATCAAATGGGCGTTGCTCTATGGTGTGTTGTTGTGTAATGCCCGCGCCATGGGCGAGTTTGGCGCGGTTTCGGTGGTTTCCGGCCATATCCGTGGCTTAACCAATACTTTGCCTTTACATGTGGAAGTCAATTACAACGATTATGACGTGGTGGGCGCGTTTGCCAGTGCGTCAATATTGGCGGGTTTGGCGATAGTCACCCTGATTTTAAAGACGGCCTTGGAATGGAAGCAGGCCAATCGGTAAGCAAAACACTAAACCTAACCCAAACAAGTCCCCTGATTATATTTTTGAGACACCGTAATGAGCATTTTACTTTCTGATATTAGCAAAAACTTTGGCGCGTTTTCCGCACTAAACCACATTAATTTAGAAATCCCAGAAGGTGAACTGGTTGCTTTGCTGGGGCCTTCAGGTTGTGGCAAAACGACCTTGCTACGCATTATTGCTGGTTTGGAACGGGCAGACCAAGGTCGGGTTTTATTAAGCGGCGAAGACAAAACCCATCAGGATGTCAGTGAACGTGGCATTGGTTTTGTGTTCCAGCATTATGCGTTGTTTAGGCACATGACGGTGTTTGAAAACGTGGCGTTTGGCCTGCGGGTCAAACCGCGCCGCGA
This sequence comes from Methylococcales bacterium, assembly GCA_026399075.1. Lineage (GTDB taxonomy): Bacteria > Pseudomonadota > Gammaproteobacteria > Methylococcales > Methylomonadaceae > Methylobacter_C. The sequence goes on along the minus strand of JAPLRR010000075.1, from coordinate 12,966 downwards.
GCGCCCCAGTGATGCCGCCATCAGCCAAAAAGTCCATGCCTTGCTGGATCTGGTGCAACTTGATTGGTTGCATGACCGCTACCCAGACCAATTGTCCGGGGGCCAACGCCAACGGATTGCCTTGGCAAGGGCATTGGCGGTAGAGCCGTCTGTCTTATTATTGGATGAGCCGTTTGGTGCGCTGGATGCCAGTGTGCGTAAAGATTTACGGCAATGGTTGAGAAACTTGCACCATGACCTCAATGTAACCAGCATTTTTGTTACCCACGACCAAGAAGAAGCCATGGAAGTTGCCAGCCAGGTGGTGGTGTTGAACCATGGGCAGATCGAACAGCAAGGTTCGCCTAGCGATATTTATGACCATCCGGCCAATGCGTTTGTGTCACGTTTTATTGGCCAAACCAATGTGTTTGATTTGGAACAGCATGACAGTGATTGGTTACGGACAGCCGGGATTTTGACGCCGGACCAGCAAGGAAAAATCGCCCATGTCCGTCCGCATGATATTATCATTGAAAAATCGTCCAATGGGGCTGATGCACCTGCCACCCTCAAAGATTGGCAGCATCTGGGGGCATTAATCCGTCTTGAGTTGGTTAAAAATGGGGCAAATGGTTCGGCTGCCCATGTTTTTGCAGAAATGCCCAATGACCAGTTTAAGGATTTACAACTGAACCGGGGTGACAAAGTGGATTTAAAAATACGTCAAGCGCATTGGTTCCATTAATGGCAAACGTGTTGCCCGTAGGTCCAAAGCTAGGAAACCAGAATAGGGATTAACCATGAATTTAAGCCAGATTGAATTGCTGAGGGTGCTTCAAGAAACGAACCTGAACCTGTCCAAGGCCGCAGAAAAAATGCACATCGTCCAATCAGCGGTCAGTCGGCAATTGCAACTTTTTGAAGCGGAATTAGGCTCGCCTTTATTTGAAAGGCAAGGCAAAAAATTGGTGGGCATGACCGCGTTGGGGCTGCGGATTATGGAAGAAGTGACTGCCATTAACCGGGCCAAAAATAATATCCAAAACATCGCCGCCGATTTTCTGGACAGCAACCAAGGCATTTTGCATATTGCCACCACCCATACCCAAGCCAAGTATTTTTTGCCCACGCCTATCCAGCGGTTTCGGGAAAAATATCCGGGGGTTAAAATCTATATGGTGCAATCGTCGCCAGACCAACTGATAGACCAATTGCACGCGCGCAAAGCCGACATTGCCATTTGCACAGAAAAAGTTGACCAAGAATCTGATCTGGTCTTAAAAACTTGTTATGAATGGCATCATGCGCTGGTCGTGCCCACCTTGCATCCGCTTAGTGAGGGGGAAATCACCTTGGCACGTTTGGCATCTTATCCGGTCTTGACATACAGCTTTGGTTTTACCGGGCGCTCAACCATTGAAAGCGCCTTTAAAGACACCGGTTTATCCTTAGACATTACCCTGGCAGCGGCGGACACCGATATTATCAAAACCTATGTGCGTTTAGGCATGGGGGTTGGCCTGATTACCGCTATGGCTTATGACCCGCTAACTGACCAAGACTTGGTGTTGCGGGATTTGTCGCATTTGATCCCCAGTTCCAAGACTAAAATTGCCTATTTAAAACACAATTACTTGCCTTTATATAGCCAACATTTCATTGCCGAATTGCTATTGGCTGCCAAAGAAATAAAATGTTGACCCTACACGGGATCTGCCGCCTCTTAGTCCTTGCCAATATAGCGCCTGTAAAGTAACTTACACGCCTTGCCAGCAAGCCGTACAACCGGAAGCCAGTGTATCCCAGTTAGGGTCACTGGCTTTTTTTGGGCTAAAATTTAGCCCTTCATTCCAACCACAATAGGAACTCATCATGTCACATTGGTATACAGACAACTCACAGGCCATCGGCAAAACCCCTTTAGTACGCCTGAACCGCATCACCGATGGCGCGGCCGCAACCGTGCTGGCAAAAATTGAAGGCCGTAACCCGGCGTATTCGGTCAAATGCCGAATCGGCGCGGCGATGGTTTGGGATGCCGAACAGCGCGGTTTGTTGGGGGCGGGCAAAGAATTGGTGGAGCCGACCAGCGGCAACACTGGGATAGCCTTGGCTTTTGTGGCGGCGGCAAAAGGTTTGCCTTTGACCTTGACCATGCCGGAAACCATGAGTTTGGAACGCCGTAAGCTGTTGGTCGCCTACGGCGCGAAACTGGTGTTGACCGAAGGCGCCAAAGGTATGGCGGGTGCCATTGCCAAAGCCGAAGAAATTGCCGCATCAGACCCAGACCGTTATGTGTTGTTGCAACAGTTTAAAAACCCAGCCAACCCCGCCATCCATGAACGCACTACCGGCCCTGAAATTTGGCAGGACACCGATGGCGCGATAGATATCTTGGTTTCTGGCGTGGGCACTGGCGGCACAATCACCGGGATTTCCCGTTACATCAAACAAACCCAAGGCAAGGCGATACAAACTATAGCCGTCGAACCGTCCGCCAGCCCAGTGTTAAGCCAGTACCGCGCAGGTCAACCTTTGCAGCCCGGCCCGCATAAGATCCAAGGCATAGGCGCGGGTTTTGTCCCGGCGGTGCTGGATTTGACCTTGGTGGATGACATCGAACAAGTCAGCAACGAAGAAGCCATCGCCTATGCCCGTCGCCTAGCCCGTGAAGAAGGCATTTTGTCCGGCATTTCCTGCGGTGCGGCTGTAGCGGTCGCAGTACGCGTCGCCCAACGGCCTGAAAATGCCGGCAAGACCATTGTGGTGGTGTTGCCGGATTCAGGCGAGCGTTATTTAAGTTCACCACTGTTTGAAGGGATGTTCGATGCCAGTGGGATGGCCGCATGACAGACAGCCATTTAGAAAACGGCAATTTTGACTGGGGTATTGATGGCTTGGTCGCCCAACTGCGGGAACTGCGGGTGCAGTCGCTGGAAACCCGCAGCCGCCGCGACAAGCCACCCAAATTGCCGTCACGGAAAGAACTGCAAACCATACTCGATGGCTTGGGGGCGGTGCTGTTCCCAAACCGCCTTGGCTTGCCGGATTTGAATGATGAAGGCATTGATTATTTTGTCGGCCACACGCTGGAAACCTTGCTGCGCAAGCTTTATAAGCAAATTAGCCGGGAACTCCAGTTTGTCGCGGAGCAACACGGCCTTGAAGGTTCTGTGCACGGACAAGCGCTTGCCATAGCCCGGCAATTTGCCGTTGAATTGCCAACCGTCCGCATCTTGGTCGATAGCGACATACAAGCCGCATTTGAAGGCGACCCTGCAGCCCGCAGCCCGGACGAAGTGCTGGTTTGCTATCCGGGCATCACCGCGATTATCCATCACCGGCTGGCGCACATCCTGTATCGGCTAGGTGCACCCCTAGTTGCGAGGATGATTTCCGAACTTGCCCATTCATCCACGGGGATAGACATCCACCCAGGCGCACAAATCGGCGAGAGCTTTTTTATCGACCACGGCACCGGCGTGGTGATCGGTGAAACAGCGGTTATTGGTAAACACGTCCGCGTTTACCAAGCCGTGACCTTAGGCGCAAAACGCTTCCTGAAAGACGATAACGGAATGCTGGTCAAAGGCAATGCAAGACATCCTATCGTCGAAGATGATGTGGTCATTTATGCAGGCGCGACGATTTTGGGGCGCATCACCATCGGCCAAGGCTCCACCATCGGCGGCAATGTCTGGCTAACCCACAGTGTACCCCCCGGCAGTTCGATTAACCAAGCTTCTGTCCGTAGCGAACTGTTCCAAGGCGGGGCGGGGATTTGAGCCGCCCCCAAAACTGTCCCTAAGGTAAAAAATGTCGCTTGATGAAGAAATCAGTCAACTTGAGTGTGAATACTACCGTGTTATTTGCACTATCAACTTTAACCTAGCTGCTGGGAAGTGGATGGGTAAAGTAAGAATAAAAAGAAAAGACACCAACGAAATAGTCAAAGGGGGTTTTAGGGTTTTTGATGATGAAAAAAGCCTTTTAGAACAAAAGATCATTGACAAATTTGGGACAATTCATTCTGAGTTACAATCATTGGGAGTTCCATACGAATGGAATAGTCGAGGTCGGTTAATATTAGTAAGTTTTCTGAAATTAGAGTCAAAATTTTCTGAATATTGGGCATGCGAAGACCGAGTTTTTAATGGGGAGGAAAACAAAGAGATTTTTTTAGAAAAATATGCCGGTTTTTGGATGCAAGTGGTTGAAGATTCAATTGCTATTTCAAGGAAGATAGAAACACTTTCAGCGCAAGAAAGACTTGAAATGCTAATCATTCCTGAAACCGTCTTTCTTGACCCCAGTGATCCATGGAGTTTAGATGAAATAGATTCAAGAAGGCGCATAATCAAATTTTTCTTAAATCCCTCTGAGCAGGAAGTTAATATGCACAAAATGCAAACAAAAAAACTAACAGACTTATTTCATCAGCTTGGTTGGGATAAGCAAGAATAAAATATGAATGGTGAATTGATGCATTATTGCGTTGAAGATTTTGACGTGGATTCAGGCGATATTCGTTGCGTTGATTCCGCCAGAGTTTGTAAATTGCGAATCACTGCATCTTGTACCATCCGCGAATTCATAAATTTAAACTTGTCATATTCGGTGTAATCGTTAATCAGATCAATGCAATCAATAATATGCTCAACATAAATGCGATCATCTTTCATAATGTTTGAGCTTCTTTTATAACTTCTGAATAAATACGTGGATGCAAAGCATTTTTAGTCACTAAATCCACTTTACGTTGCAACAAAGCTTGTAAGTCCATTAATAATTCGCCTAAATCGAATAAGTCACGTCCTTGCTCAAGTTCAACTAAAAAATCTACATCGCTGTTGTCACTTATATCATCACGCACCATTGACCCAAATAAGGAAATGGAGTTAACACCATGCAGTTTAGCTAAATTTAAAATAGTGGCTTTGTTGCTAGTAATTAGATTATTCATGATTCCAACTTTAATTTTTGATTTGGTTTATAAGTTCGTACTTATTCAGGCCCCCTCGCAAGCTCTCCCCCCCTTGAAAAAGGGGGGGAGAGCTTGCGAGGGGGCTGAGGGGGTTATTCAATAAAACCTTCCCTAACCACTCCTTTTTAAGGAGGGGGACTGAGTGTTTACCAAAATTGCAAAACTAAATTTGCTGTATACATCTTCAATAGGCATTGATTTTCCTCATTTAAAAAGTCGATTGATATGTTATTTCAAAAAAATCACATCGTCCAATCTTCTAAATAAATCCCATCAGAAAACTGTTTTAAATCCTGATAAATTCCATCTGCTTTTGAGTTAAATCTATGAATTACGCAAACGGACGAAAAGTAAAAGTCGGTGATAGAGTGGAACTTTGGTTAAATAGTTGTGGTTCTGTAGTTTGCTCTTTAGACGATGGGACTTATTCATCAGAGTATCTATGCGCTAAGCCGCTTTCGTCCCAACCACTTAGCCACAAGCCGCATCAATGGCATACGATGCAATCCACTTAGTTTTGAATACCTGCGCCAAAATATACACAACCCATAGCTATAAGAATCCGGAGCTAGTGCTAGCTACTGTCCGTTCAAAGCAGGAACCAGTTCTTCCGATCCATATCCCCCTTAAGTAAAAACCTTAGACGCACCACCGCCGCGCCTAAAATCAGCCCAAAGCAAGCAATGGTGCCACATATGGCAAGGCAAAAGCACTGGCTATTTCTGGATGGGTGATTTGTCCATGGGTGGTGTTCAAGCCTTGGCATAAGGCGGGATTATTGCGCAAAGCCGCCAGGCCTTGGTCGGCCAGTTGCTTGATATAACTGGCGGTTTGGTTGTTCAGGGCGATTGTACTGGTGCGGGGCACTGCGCCGGGCATATTGGCGACGCAATAATGCACAATGCCATCCACTTCATAGCTGGGGTTGCTGTGGGTGGTAGGGCGCGTGGTTTCAATGCAGCCACCTTGATCAACGGCGACATCAACGATAACAGCATTTTTTTGCATAATCGGCAGCATAGCCCGTGTAATCAGGCTAGGGGCACGTCCGCCGGGAATCAACACCGCGCCGATGACCAAGTCGGCGGTGGGCAGTAAAGATTCTAGGGTGTGTTGGTTGCTGGCACGGGTTTGTAATTGTCCTCGGTAAATGTCATCCAGATATTTCAGGCGCTCGTGGCTGATGTCCAATACCGTGACCTGTGCGCCTAAGCCCACTGCCACCCTTGCCGCATTGCTACCGACTATGCCTGCGCCTAATATCAGCACGTTAGCGGGCGCAACGCCGGGCACGCCACCCATTAGAACACCCCGTCCACCTTGGTGTTTTAGTAGGTAAAATGCGCCCACTTGCGTCGCCATACGGCCTGCGACTTCGCTCATAGGAGTTAATAAAGGCAATTGCCCGGTGGTTGATTGGACGGTTTCGTAGGCAATCGCGGTCGTGCCGCTGGCCAATAAGGCTTCAGTTAGGGCTTGGTTTGATGCTAAATGCAAAAAGGTAAACAGTAGTAAACCTTCGCGCAGGAAATGATATTCAGTGGCTATGGGTTCTTTCACTTTAACCACCAATTGCGCTGCCCAAGCGGCTTCTGCATGGGGCACAATGGTGGCGCCAACCGCTTGGTATTCGCTATCCGTAAAACCGCTACCAATCCCTGCGCCCGTTTGCACCAGTACCTGATGGCCTTGTTGGGTCAGAGTTTGGACGGTGCTAGGCATCATCCCGACGCGAAACTCGTTGTCTTTGATTTCTTTAGGTAGCCCAATTAGCATGGTCTTGCTCCAGGTTGTTTTTAGCTTTTGGCTTAAACCAAGTATAGGTTTGCTAAGCACAGGTTATCACGCCTGTATCATACAAATAAATGCCAATATTAGATGGGCTAGTCTACATAGTGGCCTGACGCAAACTCCCTATTGTGCCCTGCAACTAACCATGTGCCCTTAATTCATAGTGTTCCACATTATTTGGGTTTAAATAATCAAACGCTATCGCCCGGTAATAGCCGCCTTCAACCAAGTCAATCTTGGCCTCACGGGCTAAGCCATCGGACTTTTTGTCATCAATTTGATGCAAGATAGTTTGTCCACCTTTTGATGCGACCAGGCTTTGCAATTGCTGTAATGATGCCAGTAATGTTTCATCTTGGGCTGGCTCTGCCAGGTTGCGTGCCGATAAGCTAAGGTAGTTGGGGCTTATTTTGGCTATCAAGTCCAAGGCCGATGCTTCTTTGGCAAGATAATCAAATTTAAGGGCGATTTGATAACCCCGTTGCCGGTAATTGCCCAAACCCGCTATCAGTTCCTGATAATAGCGCTCATAGAGGCTATTGGCGGTCAGGACAATCACGATATTGCTGGTTTTTAATCCACACCGGAGTATGACTTCTTCAAAATAGGCCCCGTGGTCTTGTTTGATGCCCAAAATATGCCGTGGGTCTACCTCTAAAAACAGCACGCTGGGCAGATGAGCCACCGTCAGGTAATTTAGCATGTGTACCGTACGGCATAAGCGGTCAAAATTGATAATGGATTCAAATTCGGTGGTTGCCACAGAATTATTGGCCAGCAGGTTTTCGATTTCGCTGGCATATAATTGCTGGGGTTTACTGGGTGCTACGGTGATTTGTGCGCTATAGCCGATGATTCCGGTTGGCTTTGCGGCTTGGCGCACTGGCGCAAAATGGCTGTCTATCCGTATTGGCCCAAACAGGCCGCAGACTTTGTTGTTTTCGAGGATAAATGGCCGAAAGCTGGAGCGGTGCTCTTGCCCTAAGCGATCATTAAAATATTCCACGAGATGTTGTAAGGGCATAATTTCCTCCAATGCCTGAATGAATTTTTTGGGCTAGACGATGTTCTTTAGCCTGCTAACAAGTAGTTGCAGGTGTTGGAAAAAAAGCGGGCATGAAGCCCGCTATAAAACGTCCTTGTGTCAGGAGTAAAAACTTTACTAATCCATTATAAGAAAGTCATGGCACACAAAATCCTCCCAAACATGCCTCCAGCCTTGTGGTTGATGGTTGTTTGTGATCTTGGGGTGCATCTTAATGGCTGTATTATTTTTAATAAAACGATATATTTAGATTTAATAATCGAATAGTAAGATATTGTTTGGGGGGTAATGCCTTCCTTCCAGTAAAGCTGGGGCTCTATAGCCTAGCCGCACTGCTTAAGTGCATAAGTTCAGCCATAATACAGCTGGATTTGTTACACTATTGCCTTATATCAAGATAACCGCAGAGATGATTATGCCAATGACATTAAAAGACCTTGCTGATTTTTGTGATGCCCAGATTGTAGGGGGTGATGCTTCTGTTGCCATTCATTCCGCAGCGGACATTACCTCTGCCCAAGCAGGGCAGGTCACCCAATTGACTAGCAGCCGCTATGTGCAACATATCAAAAACAGCCAGGCCAGCGCCTGTTTTATTGCCGAAGGTTTTGCGGTGGATAACATCCCTGGGCAGCTGGCGCTATTGGTTTGTGCTGACCCGGAGCTTAGCTTTATTAAGGCGGTTGAGCTATTGCATCCGGCCAGGGTTTATAGCCCGCAAATTGCGCCATCGGCGGTACTTGGGGAAGACGTGGCCTTGGCGGCGGGTGTGCATGTCGGGGCATTTGCTGTGCTGGGTGACAATACGGCGATAGGCGAGGGCAGCGCCATATTGGCAGGTGTGTATGTCGGCAATAAGGTGAAAATTGGCAAAAACTGCCGTATATATCCTTATGCTGTTATCTATGATGACGTGGTTATCGGTGACAATGTGATTATCCATTCAGGCGCGATTATCGGTGCGGATGGCTTTGGGTATAAGTTTAGGGACAATCGGCATGTCAAAGTGCCGCAAGTTGGCAATGTGGTTATCGGTGATAATGTCGAAGTGGGGGCCAATACCTGTGTTGATAGGGGCGCGTTGGGCAGCACCTTGATTGGGGCGGGCAGCAAAATAGATAATTTGGTGCAGATTGGCCACAACAATAAGGTTGGCAAGCATGTGATCATGTGCGGTTTAACTGGGGTGTCCGGTTCTTGTCATATAGAAGACTATGCCATTTTGGCGGGCAGCTCCGGCATTGCTGACCATGTGACCATTGGCATGGGCGCTGTGGTCATGGCGCGTTCTGGGGTGGCTGGCGATGTTAAGGCGGGTGCCCAGGTTTTTGGGAGTCCGGCAAAAGATAAGAAAACCGCTTATAAGGAGCAAATTGCCCTCAGCAAGTTGCCTGAACTGCTCAAAAAAGTAAAGCAGTTAGAAGAGCAAATTCAGTTACTTGGGGAACAACTTGGGCCATCAGAAGATGCAGGCTAATTAATTTACGCAGCAAGGATAGCGTAGCCTTAAAAGAACCCTCGTCAAAACACAAGACGAATAACCTACTAATATAGTAAACTATAGCAAACTGAAAAACGGCACTAGACAATGACAGCAAAAGATAATGTACATCTGCATGAAATCCATAAATTTGGCGCTATGGCTGAGCGTTGGTGGGATCCGCAGGGTGAGTTCAAAACCTTGCACGACATCAATCCGCTACGGCTACAATTTATCCAAGGTTATGTTGATATCGCCGGTAAACGCATAGTTGATGTGGGTTGTGGTGGCGGTATTTTAACCGAAGGTTTGGCTAAGCTGGGCGCTGAGGCACTGGGCATAGACCTGAGTGAAGACTTGGTTGACATTGCCGATTTGCATGGCTTGGAGTCGGGTGTGAATGCGCATTATCAAAAAATCAGCGCCGAAGCACTGGCAGTGCAACAGCCAGAAAGCTTCGACCATGTGACTTGCATGGAAATGCTGGAACATGTGCCTGATCCAGGATCAATTATTGCTGCGTGTGCCGCTATGGTCAAACCGGGGGGCTATGTATTTTTTTCCACGCTCAACCGCAAACCCAAAGCGTATTTGTTGGCGATATTGGCCGCCGAGCATTTGCTGCAAATGTTGCCTAAAGGCACACATGATTATAAAACCTTTATAAAACCCTCTGAACTAAGCCAGTCTGCACGCGCTTCTGGGCTTGAGCTTCAGGGTATGGTTGGCATTGAATATAACCCGTTTAACAAACATTTTAGCTTGGGCAAGGACATTGATGTCAATTACATAGCGGCGTTTAAGCGTTCCGAGTAAAGCCATCCATGCCTACTGATTTCAAATTGTCCTGCGTGTTATTCGACCTTGATGGCACCTTGGTGGACACGGCACCCGATTTGCTGGCCTGCTTAAATGAAGCATTCAGCCATCATGGTTTGGATAAGGTTGCGGGCGATGCCGTCAAACCGTTTATTTCCTTTGGTGCGGCAGCCATGATTAACAGCTGTTTGGCAGAATCAGCGCCACAGGCATTACGGGCTGCGCTGTTGGAAACAATGCTGTCACTTTATGAAGCCAATATCGCCAGACATTCGGTATTTTTTGACGGCATGGCAGATACCTTGGACGCCATCGAAAGCCAAGGCTTGGTATGGGGCGTGGTCACCAACAAACGGGAGCGCTTTACCCAGCCATTAATGCAAGCCTTGGGGCTTAGCGGGCGGGCCGCCTGCATTATTAGCGGCGATACCACGGCACATCCCAAGCCGCACGTTGAACCAATGTTGGCGGCCTGCAAATTGGCGGGCGTAGCACCCCAAGAATGCGTTTATATCGGTGATGCCAGCCATGACATTCTTGCCGGAAAAAATGCCCAAATGAAAACGCTGGCAGCCGTTTATGGCTATCTAAAGCCTAATGACAAACCCGAAACTTGGGGTGCTGATGCCTTAATAGCATCCCCCGAACAACTTACCACTTGGATAGCAGCAGCTCTATGCCATTAAAAGATCATGTTATTTTAGTCACGGGTGCTGGTGGTGGCTTAGGCAGTACCGCCGCGCTGGCGCTGGCTAAAAGCGGTGCCCATATTATTTTGTTGGATAAGGACATTGCGAAACTGGAAGCCGTTTACGATGCCATTTTGGCCGCCAATGCACCAGACCCCATCATTTATCCCTTTGATTTGGCCGGGGCCAATGAAAACGAATACCAAGAATTAGCCGACAAAATTGCTGATGAATATGGTGCTTTGCAAGGCTTGTTACATTCAGCCGTCGAATTCAGCGCATTTTCGCCGATTAGCCAGTTTGGCACCAAGGCGTGGGGACATACCTTAAACGTCAACCTGAACGGGCCTTTTTTGCTTACCCGGGTGTTGTTGCCGGTATTACAAAAAAGCCAACATGCCTCGATCGTGTTTACGTCTGATTCATCGGCAAGACAAGCCCATGCTTACTCCGGGGCTTATGGGGTGTCCAAAATAGCGATGGAGGGCTTGGCAAAAATACTGGCTGAAGAACTGGAAGCCGCCCAAAAAATCCGGGTTAATATCCTGATACCCGGCGCGGTGGATTCCCCTTTAAGAAAACGTGCCTATCCTGCTGAAGATAAGGCAAAATTGCCCGCCATGGATGCCATAGCACCCGCCTATTTGTATTTGTTTGGCGGCCAAAGTATTGGCGTAACGGGCCAAGCCATTGATGCCCGAACCTTCCACTTATAGGCTGACTATTATGGCTGAACGCGAAAGTTTTGTTTTAACCCGGGATGTCAATATTGTCACCATTCCTGACGGTACACCCGACACCTTAAGTAAAGGTGCGATTGTCACCTTGCATCAGTCACTGGGCAATAACTATACAGTGGTCACTGAATACGGCCACATGGTACGTATAGATGGGGTTGATGCCGATGCCTTGGGCAAAGAGCAGCACCAGTTGCATACCTTGGTGTCAGAAACCAGCCCTGAGGCGGTTGAAAAAAACTGCTGGGAAGTGATGAAAACGGTTTATGACCCGGAAATCCCGGTGAACATTGTTGATCTGGGTTTGGTTTATGGTTGCCAAGTGACAGCGATGGAAGCGGGCGATAATGCCGTCCATATTATGATGACCTTAACGGCACCGGGTTGTGGCATGGGGCCAGTCATCCAAGGGGATGTGGAAAAATGCGTACGTGCATTGCCGGGTGTTGCCAGTGTTAATGTTGAAGTCGTCCTTGACCCTCCGTGGTCTAGGGAAATGATGTCAGAAGTGGCGCAATTGCAGCTGGGCTTGTTTTAAGCAACAAGCCCTTGGGTTTTGAATGGAATGCTTAGCCTCAAGCCAGCAGCCGATGAAATTCATTAAACAACTTGATGCGTTCAGGGAGGCCATTTTCCCCACCATTGACCCGCCTGGTCACATGCTTTACTGCGGCGGCTGTTGCCCCTTCGTCGCATAAATCCCATAAGTCATTGGCTTCAAAGAAAAAAGCGGCAGAAGCCAAGGGAAACTGGGTGGCCACCAAATCGGGGTTGGCGATGACATCTTCACCAATAAATTGGGCAAAGGCCTTGTAATTGTCTTTGCCAGTCAGTTGGATATAACCGCGCCCCCGATAGACATAACCATCACCACTGGCTTCATTGCCATTGCCCATCCGATTGGCATAAGCTCTTGCGCCTATCCTCTCGGGATGATGCGCATAAGCGGCGCTTTCTGAGGCCGAAAAATGCCTGGCAAATGTTTTCTTTAAACCTTCGGCTGAATAATTCAAGTTTTCGGTCACGTGCTCGAAGCCACCACTTTCATGGGCGCACTGGGCTAAAAAGTGCGCTAGCCTTAATTCGGTGTTAATGTTAAATTTGGCTACTACGTCAGGCAGTTGGGCTAGTACTTGCTCAGGGATATGGCCTTTTAGGTTATCTAATAACATAATCTACCTATTGATCGAAAATGGTTAGTGCCACAATATGCCGTTAAAGTCGGGCTTATGCACAACATAAAAATCCCAGTAACTCGGTGAATGGCCTATTGGATATCATCGGATTCTAACGGTTATTTATAGTTGAACTAAACCGCTGACGCGGTGGCAGTTCCCCTCAGCATTTCGGTTAATGACTCTGTTGGGTTGACTCAAAAAAACGGTTACCTTGGAAATCAGGGAATGTTCCCTGTTTTTCCGAGGAGATCATCATGACCC
>JAPLRR010000070.1 GCA_026399075.1 Methylococcales bacterium | reverse complement strand
GCTATACAAGGTTCCGACAAAGGCTGGCTGGAAAACAGCGCATGCCTTGGTGTGAAGAACATCGGAAAGCCGTGTGCGTTAATAGCGCATGCACGGTTTGATGAGGGAGGGCAGGCGAGAGCCTGTTCTCTACTCTACCCCATCTCTGTGACCCCCATCTCTGCTCATTTCTAACTGCACGTTTTGCTGATGAAAAACGGGTGCTCCATTAATAAGGCCATTGCCTTTTGGTATTGCTCTTCATCGTCACGTATGGCGAGCCGAATCATGATATTGGTGTCAACGGCAATTAACACGGCTTATTCCTCTGTTAAATCAACAGCTGCACATAGTTCTTCAGGCGTTAATTTAACGGTGTTTTTATTAAAAAAACCGCCTAAATCGCTAATATCATCAGTTTTTTGATAATGGGCCGGGCGTAAAATAACGGTGTCGCCCAAGCAGAGCAGCACTAATTCCTTATTGTTTTTCCAAGCGCCTATTTGCAACACATCAGCGGGTAAGGTGATTTGACCTTGCGGGGAGATAGATAAGGTAATCATTGGGAGCCTTTAAAATTGTTAATGGGGCGGTTTGATAGGTTGTAAAATCCTAGCCATAAAAAAGGGTACATCACTGTACCCTTTTTTGTTACTGCACGCTAGGCGTTGGCTTAAACGACAGCAATTCTCATTATGACCAAAACCTAGCCGACTTCCGGCTTGGGAGGTCGGATAACCTGTCTTTTGGGTGCATTAGTCCAACCTTTCAGCATAAAATTGAGCAAATGCTCTCAGCTATCAAAGCAAAAGTACGTCGTAAGCGCTTTCATATCTTCAAACAAACGTTTGTGTGAAGGTAGTATTTGACGAAGCAGGCAGTTGTGTCGTCCATTAAACCCAAGCAGTGGGCAAACTACCCTGCCCACCCAAACTTAGCGGCTAGCGTAGTCTTGGCAAATACCTATGCCCAGTGACACTAAGGTTTAGCCTCGTCTTGCACCGCATCCGCCACTTTCGCCTTAGGCACAGCCTTGACCCATAAGCCGTTGGCTGAAAAGCAGCCCCAGCCCCATTTTAGCCAGTTGAGCAGGGCGATGGCCAGCCATAAAGCCCAGGCCAACATTAGCAGCCGATAGACCATTACCGGTACGGAAATCACCGTTGCGGTCGGCAATGTGGCGGGGCTTCGGTCTTGGTACCAGTTTAATAGATAAGCAGTTGAGCGGTTGCCGATGATTTGCATATCTGGGGTGCTGAGCAGGCCTTGGGCCACGGCGGTGACCAACACTGCCAGTGCCAACACCGTTAAGCAGCCCAGCGCCATTTGCAGCACATTAAAATACCGCCACCTATCAACAATCAGGTCTTTGCGCCAGCCTAAGCAAAACAACCACGCAACCACCAGCCCTGCCGATTCCATGGGTATTTGGCTCAAGCCCACCAGTAACAAAAACCAGTGCCAAATTTTTAACGGCGTTAAGGGGATTTTGCCTAAGCCGACAGACACCATCAAAATAACCACCAACACGCCCCAAAACAACACGGCTGGCCCTAAGCTAGGGCCGAACACGAACAATACCCAACGGTCTTGGCCTAGGCTGATGTTCAGGTTGGTGTTGACGCTGTCCTGGCCGACATCCACTTGCGGGCTGCTTATGGATGTGCTGATTGGCTTAGTTTCTTGCCAGCTGACAAAAACGTCTTGTTTGCCAGGATTGATTGGCAAGGTCAGTTTTCGGCCTTGTTGGCGGATGGCTTGCACTTGCCCATTAATTGACACCGATTGCAGTACGGCTTGTTCAGGCAAGGTCAAGGTATGTTGCGAACCTTGGGAACTGCGTAGGCTGAGTTTGAGGGTGGCATCTTGACTGCGTTGTCCGGGCCTGATGCTCAAGCTAGAATCGTCAATGGTTAAGGTTTGCCCATCCACGGCTTGTGGCCGGGTTATTTGCAGGCTGACAGTTTCACCGGGCCATGGATGCCATTCGGGTAGCCATTGCCCTTCGCTGTTCAAATGGATCATGGCGATACCGGAAGGCGTAATATGCCAGATAGGGCTGACATCGGCCTTCCAAACTTCTATCCACTGTTCGGTTTGCGGTGCCAGCAAGTCAATTTGCGCTGATTTTTCCAGTGTCGATTCCCATTGCATCAAGGTTTGCTGCGCGGCCATATTGACCGCGACGGCATAATCTTTAACACGGATGCCAGGGCTAGTAACCGATTCGCCTTTTAACAATGGCACGTTCAGCACCACGGCCGAATCGGCGGGTGATAGCCGGATTATGCGCGTAGTGACCCGCCAATCCAAACCTAAGGACAAGGTTCTTTCCACCCGCACAAACGGCGGCAACACGCCTGGCTCCAAACCCGGTTTAGTTTTGTTGGTTTGGGCTTGTTGGCTGCGGCTAAATTGTAATTGGTCATCCGCGCTGCCGTTTTCTTGTAAGCCAACAACATCCCAGCCAGTTTTTTCAACGGTGATACGGTTGGGTTTTAAGGGTAGGGGCAAGGTGAATTTGCTTAAGGACGGCGTTATTCCTTTTAGCGCAACGGTATGGCTACCTTGGTCGAGGTTTATCCATAAGTTGTTGTCACGGAACAAGGCCGTTGCTGCTTTGCCATTATCCAACACCTGATTCGGGAACCATTGGTTGTATTCCGCAGGCAAGGGCAGGGTGACGGATTGTTGGGCATGGATTTGTAGGTTAAGGGTGACGGCTTTATCATCAATCGCCACGGCCATTTGCTGGATTTGGGCGCAACTTGGCAGACAATCAGGTATTTCAACTTCTTGTAACCGCGCTTTTAATTCGTTTAACAGTGCATCGCTGGGATAATCCGCATACGCATCCGGCGACGGTACACACAAGGCGGGCAGCAGTAAAAACCACAGCAATAAGGGTGTAGCTGATTTGAACTTGAAATAGTGGCTATATTTTTCTGCTCTGCCCATCATTAATAAAGCCAGCATCGCCACCAAAATCACCCGCAGAAAATTCAACAGCATCGTCACGCGGGGTGATAAATACCATAAGCCCAATTGTTGCCCCGCATCTACCGAGCCGTTCCAGGACAAATAAACCTTATGCCATTGCCACTGCGGCAAGCCGGGACCGGTTTGCACTTTGGCCTTGGGGTCCACGCGTTCAATGACAGCGGCGCTGCTGTCATAGCTTTCATAAGATTGTATTAAAGCTCGCTTCTCCGGTCTGGCTCGGCTAGTCATGGCTTTATCTTTCACGGCCTCTTCCATTTTACCCAATTGGTTCACCGCTTCGTCCATAGCCACCATTGGTGGGGCGGCGGCTGGCATGGAAGCCATCATTCTAGGCAGGTTGGCATCGGCTTGGATGTTTTGCCAAGGGTATTCCAATTGTGGATAAATGCCCATGCGCACTTGCGACACCATAAACGGCAGACCTATCATCACCAGCGCCAACCAGCACGCATTCCGGTACCAACGGGTAAACGTATAAAATCGGCCAGCTGGCAATTCACCTAAGAGTGCGCTGGCCGCCAGGATATTCAGCCATACATATTGCGGTGCGCCTGCCTCGTGCCAGATGATGACCAGTGTCACCAGCGCCAGCGCCGCCCAATAAGGGCCCCAAAGCCGTCCGGTGGCTAAGGCGATAATCAGCACCAAAAATAAATCCAATAATGTCCAGCGCGAAATCCAGCTATCGGGGGCGTTATCAACCCCGCTGGCCGCCAATAAGCGCCAGCCGGGCGGCAAATTGAGTTCGGCGCTGACATTTTGGAAGCGCTGCTCCCAGCCGACCGCGCTTAAATCGCCAATATCCCCTGCGATGCGGCTGTCTGCATCCAGCAGAAGTTGGCCTTTCCTGACTTCCACGCCCTGCTTGTTGGTGGTTTCTTGTTGGGTGATGAGTTGGTTGTTGCCGTCTAGCGTCACTTTGCCCAAGTGGGTGTCGGCCAAGGCATTAAGCCGCCAACCGCTAGTTATCTTGCCACTGATGAGGTCTTTGGCTGTATAACCTTGGCCGTCAAAATCCAACCACAATTTTCGGTTGATGGTCAGTTGGTTGGGTTCTGGCTCTGGGTCGCCACGGCGTATCAACTTAAACCCCATCGCTTGGCCTTGGTTGATTTTATAGGCCGGAAAATTGCGCCAGTCATCGGGTAAATTGGTTTGGCTGGCATCAATGGCATCCAGTTGGTCGATTTCAACGACGCGTAAATCGGGGCGCGCCTCAAATGCCCAAATCTCAGAGCTGGGCCAATCTTTACTGGGCTTGGGGTAGGCGATACTGGCCAGGTCTTTGCTGCTACGCGCAATGATTTCAATTTGCCAGTGGCCGGGGCGCACTTGCATAGTCAATTGTCCATCAGGCTCAAGGCGGGCTGGCAAGGAGCTTTGCATTTGCACGGGGATAAAGCCGTCCAATAAGGGACTGGCCAGTTTGATTTCCCGCTGTTCGCCGGAAACCTCCAAATCCAGGCGGGTTACGGCTTGCATGGGTACGTCGTCGAGCACTAGACGGAACACTTGGATGGCCAGATTATTTTGGATATTTTCAGGTTTGCTGAGTGCGCCATCACTGGATTTTAACCAAAGTTGCCCGTCTTTGATCGTGGGGGCAGCGATGTTTGAGCCATTGACCAGCAGATTGACCAAGCCGGTGTCCAAGGGGATGGTCATATTGTCAGGCAATCTATCCCATACAAATTCCCCTTTAATGGTATAGCTTGCAAGTTTTGCCGTTGTCGCCAACAGTTTGACCGCAGGCAAGCCATCCCTATCCATGACCAATGCGGGCTGGCCATTAACGGTGACATTAAGCGGCCAATGTTGTTTATCGCCCGGTAGATTGACCCAGCTATCTTTATATACCGTCCAACTTTGTGAAAAAATACCTTTTGTAGCGTTTAAATCCAAGGCCAGATGAGTGGGCCAGCTACAACGCTTTTGTTCGTAGCTGTTATATAAAAAGGGGCAGGCACGTTCAGGATTTTCCTGCGTCACCCAGCTTATCCAAGGCTTGAGCGGTTCAGGCACTTGCTCAGGGGTTAAAGGTTTGGCATCAGTGGCGGATGCCAACAACAAGCCGCTTAAACATAATAACCACATCAACCGATTCATATCGCACTCCTGGTCAAGCCCATTTAAGGGAATAATAGGTATCTACAGATTTTTTGAAGGCTATAAAAACATTAATTTACAGCGTATATAGCACCTCTTCTTGGGGGAGCGGGCCATAATTAACTGTTTTAATCCCCTCATCCCAACCTTCTCCCTGAGGGAGAAGGGGCTTTTGACTTGTGTCGATACCTGAGATATACAGGTGAAAAATGCTGCCCAATAAACTGGCTATAATTCATCCTGCAAACGTTGGTAGATACCGCCAAAACTGCCATTGCTCATCAACACAAAATGCCCGCCTTCCAAGGCTTCCATTTTAAGTTTAGCAATGATCTCATCCAAAGATTGGCAAATTTGGATATTGTCGGCATAGCTTTTTAACTTACTCAAATCCCAATCCAAATCTTTGGGTTGGTAGATGATTGCCTTGTCGGCGTGAGCCAATGATTTTGCCAAGGTCTCAGTGTGTATGCCTAAACGCATGGTGTTTGACCTGGGTTCCACGATGGCGATAATACGTTCGTCGCCGACTTGTTTACGCAAACCGTCCAAGGTGGTTTCTATGGCAGTAGGGTGATGGGCAAAATCATCGTAGAGGGTCACGCCATTTATTGTCGCTATCACTTCCATACGCCGTTTGACATTTTTGAATTGCAGCAATGCGGCAATCGCATCCCTAGGCAAAATGCCAATCTGGTTGGCTGCGACAATTGCGGACAGGGCATTGTAAACATTATGCTCACCAGTTAGCGCCCAATCGACGATGCCTTGGCAATTATTCTCAAACTCCACCGAAAATTTGCTGCCATCCGCTTTAAGCAATTGGGCGTTCCACTGCGCGCCGGCATTGATGGACGTTTGTGCCGTGGGTGTCCAGCAGCCCATCGCCAACACTTCATTAATATTGGCATCACATTCTGGGCTGATAATTAAGCCTTCGCCAGGGATCGTCCTGACCAAATGGTGGAATTGCCGTTTGATGGCATCCAAATCGGGGAAAATGTCGGCATGGTCAAACTCCAAATTATTCAGGATGGCGGTACGGGGGCGGTAATGGACAAACTTTGAGCGCTTATCAAAAAACGCGGAATCGTATTCGTCCGCCTCAATCACAAAAAAACCGGATTTATTTTCCGGTCCGCCACCTAATCGTGCGGAAATGCCAAAATTTAACGGGATGCCACCAATCAAAAAACCCGGGTTAAAGCCTTGATGCTCAAGTATCCAGCTTAACATGCTGGTGGTGGTGGTTTTGCCGTGCGTACCCGCTACGCCCAAGACCCATTTGTCATGCAACACATGTTCCGCCAACCACTGGGGGCCGGACACATAGTTCAAGCCTTTGTTCAGCACCGCCTCAACCTCCGGGTTGCCGCGCGACAAGGCATTGCCAATAATGACCAAATCAGGGTCGCCATCCAGATTTTCAGCGCGGTAGCCGTCCATTAATTGGATGCCTTGCTCTTGCAATTGTGTGCTCATGGGCGGGTAAACATTTTGGTCAGAACCGCTGACTTCATAACCCAATTGCCTTGCTATAACGGCAAGCCCGCCCATAAAAGTCCCGCAAATACCTAAGATGTGAATATGCAATGTCTTGTCCTACTGATTGAGAATGAAATTGATTTTTTGCATTGTTTGTTTATCGGGAGAAAAGGGTTACTTACGATTAACGATACGTTACAATGAAATAATCAAGAAATAATTACTATATAATCTAATAATGACCGAAAAAAACAAAATATTAGTTGAGGCAATGCCCTTTTTTATAGCCGAACAATCCGTCCCTGATAAAGACCGTTATGTATTTGCTTATACGATCACTATCACCAATGAAGGCACGATCCCGGCAAAACTGTTGGACCGCCATTGGCTAATCACGGATTCCAACGGTAAAGTCCAAGAAGTGCGCGGTCCCGGCGTTATTGGCGAACAGCCTTACTTAAAGCCCGGTGAAGTATTCCGTTATACCAGTGGCGCCATACTTGAAACGCCAGTGGGCACTATGCAAGGCCAATATACAATGTATTCGGATGATGGCGAAAACTTTAATGCCCAAATCCCGCAATTTACTTTATCCATACCCAGAACACTGCATTAGTTAAATGTCCATATACGCTATTGGTGATGTACAAGGCTGTTTTGATGATTTGTTAAGACTCTTGGACACCCTTTCTTTCGATGACAAGACCGATCAGCTGTGGTTTGCAGGTGATTTGGTCAATCGCGGCCCGAAATCTTTGGAAACCTTGCGGTTTGTCAAATCGCTGGGCACGGCGGCAGTCACCGTGCTAGGCAACCACGACATGCACTTGCTGGCAGCGTCTTGCTTACCCAAAATCGCCCTTAAAAAAGATGCCCTCAGCCAAGTGCTGGAAGCGCCAGATAGGGACGAGCTAATTCATTGGCTAAGGCACAGGCCTTTGTTCCATTATAACCAAGCCTTTTGTTTGCTCCATGCCGGTTTGCCGCCGCAATGGGATTTTGAGAAAACCAAAAAGATGGCTTTAGTGGCCGAGCAAGCCTTAAAAGCACCTGATTACCAGGTGTTTTTAAAACAAATGTACGGTAACAAGCCCAATGTCTGGTCGGCCAACTTAAAAGGCATATCCCGTTTACGATTTATCGTCAATTGTTTTACCCGTATGCGCTATTGCGATGCCGATGGCCGCTTGGATTTCGCCAACAGCGGGCCTTTGGGCTCACAGCCTAAAAACCTGTTGCCTTGGTTTGAAGTGCCTAAGCGTAAAAATGCCAATATGCGCATAGTCTTCGGCCATTGGTCTACCCTAGGCTATTATGAAGGCCCCAATTGTTATGCCATAGATACGGGTTGTTTGTGGGGCGGCCAACTCACCGCCTTAAGACTGGGCGAAACCATGCAGCGTATCAGCATTGATTGCCCAGGGGCAAAAAAGCCCGGCAAAACCTACCCAGCCAACACCAGCACTAGCTTGAATGATCGGGCAATAAGCGCGGTTTAGCCTAATTGTTCTGGTAAGCCCTTGATGTGACACAAGGCCCGATTTTCCCCTCACCCAACCCTCTCCCATTGGAGAGGGCTAAGCTCCGCACTGTTACCTGTAAGCCAGACATAAATTATGACCGACCGACAGGGCAGGGGATTATTGGCTAACTTGGGCTATCCAATCTTGCAGGTTGTAATAGTTGGTGATGCGGGCAACCTTATTGTCACGAATTTCAAAAAAAGCCCCGGCAGGCAAGCGGTAAGTTTGTCCGTTCGCCGCTGGCAAGCCTTCATCCGATTTCAAATATTCCCCCAACACCACAAATTCTGCGGCGGCGCGTGAGCCATCTTCGCTGGCCATAATGACCATATCGACCAGTTGCTCTTTGTAGTTATAGTTCATGCAGGCCATAAATTGGGTGAACGCTTCTTTGCCAGTTTCACGCTTGCCTTGGTTGATGTCATGGATAACATCTTCGGTGAGCAAATTCAAAAAAGTGTCCATATCACCGCCGTTAAAGGCTGCATAATATTGCTGTACAAGCTTGATGCTGTCTTGTTGGTTCATCGTTGTTCCTTAGTTGATTGTAAAGTGGCGCGTATTTTATAGTTAAATGCCGCTTGCCACTTATTTTTTTAACGCCTTTGTTTTTTCAGCCGCAAACTAATCTTTAACCCAGCCGTCCCGCAAAGTGACGGTACGATTGAAAACCAAGCGGTCGGCACCACTGTCTTTGGCATCCAGGCAAAAATAGCCAGTGCGTTCAAATTGATAGCGGCTTTCTGGGCTGGCCTCGGCCAAGCTGGCCTCAACCCGGCAATCAGGCAGGATTTCCAAGGAATCTTTATTGATCACATCCAAAAAGTTTTCCTCATTATCCGGGTTGGGGACAGTAAACAAACGGCCATATAAACGCACTTCGGCAGGATGCGCATGTTGTTCGCTGACCCAGTGGATAACCCCCTTCACTTTACGGCCTTCAGGATTTTTGCCCAAGGTGTCCGGGTCATAAGTACAACGTAGTTCAATCACCCGGCCTTCAGCATCTTCAACGACTTCATTACATTTTATGACGTAAGACCCGCGTAAACGCACCTCGCCACCTTCCACCAAACGCTTGTATTTAGGCGGCGGAATTTTTGCAAAATCATCTTGTTCGATTAGCAGCACTTTGCTGAATGGCACATTGCGCTTGCCTAGCTCTGGGCGTTGCGGGTGGTTGCTTATTTCCAGTTGTTCAGTTTGGCCTTCTGGGTAATTGTCGATGACTATGCGTAAAGGCTGCAAAACCGCCATGGCACGCAAAGCGTTTTCGTTTAAGTCTTCGCGTATGCAATATTCCAAGACGCCCATTTCTATCCATGAATTTTGTTTGGTCAAACCAATGCGCTCACAAAAATCGCGTATGGCGTTGGGCGTAAAACCTGCCCGGCGTAATCCGGCAATCGTCGGCATACGTGGGTCATCCCAACCATGCACATGATTTTCCATCACCAATTGGTTTAGCTTGCGCTTGCTGACGATGGTGTATTCCAATTGCAGACGGGCAAACTCTATTTGTTGCGGATGGCTAGGCGTTTGCAGTTGCTCCAACACCCAATCATAAAGCGGGCGATGGTCTTCAAACTCCAAGGTGCATAAGGAATGGGTAATGCTTTCCAAGGCATCCGAAATGCAATGGGTGTAATCATACATAGGGTAAATGCACCACGCGTCACCCGTGCGGTGGTGATGGACGCGGCGGATACGGTAAATGGCCGGATCACGCATATTGATATTGGGCGATGCCATATCAATTTTGGCGCGTAACACGTATTGGCCGTCGGCGAATTCACCCGCGCGCATACGCGCAAACAAATCCAAGTTTTCTTCAATCGAACGGTTGCGGTCAGGGCTTTCTTTACCGGGCTCAGTCAACGTGCCACGGTAAGCGCGGATTTGTTCAGCCGATAAACTATCGACATACGCCTGGCCTTGTTTAATCAACTGCACCGCGTAATCATAGAGTTGTTCAAAATAGTCGGACGCATGGTACAAGCCTGACCATTCAAAGCCTAGCCATTTGACATCCCGTTCAATGGACTCCATGTACTCTATGCTTTCTTTTTCGGGATTGGTGTCGTCAAAACGAAGGTTGCACGTGCCTTGATATTCAGCGGCTATACCAAAATTTAAACAAATCGATTTGGCGTGGCCGATATGCAAATAGCCATTGGGCTCAGGTGGAAAGCGGGTTGCCACTTTGCCATTGTGTTTGTTTTCTTTTAGGTCATGGTTAATGATTTGGCGGATAAAATTTGCCGGGGGGGTAGTTTCGTTTGTGGACATGGGTTTTTAATAGGTTAGGATAGATGGGGTCAGTTTAAAGCGCTATGGCGTAAGGTCAAGCCCCCGCGCCCAGTGTCTGGGGTAGCCGCTATTGCTTTTGGACATAAAAAATCTGTTTATCATCCTGCTTGAGGGTTTCAATGATGTGGTGGCCAGATTGGTTGGCGTAAACGCCAAAATCTAAATGTGCAGCCGGATCAGTGGCGATAACTTTAACGACATCCCCACTCGCCATACCCGTCAGGGCTTTTTTTAGCCGTAATAAGGGTAGTGGGCACATCAAACCACTGGCATCAATTTCCAGGTTAAATTCTATCATTGTTTTTAGTTGCTCAACGTAAGGCCAGATTGCTTATAATACCATTCCCTTATGAATCTACGAATCATCGTAACTAAATGGATTATTTTCCCGTTTTTGTAAACCTCAAGGATCAGCCTTGCCTTGTTATCGGTGCTGGTGAAATCGCCGCCCGCAAGATTGAATTGCTGGCCAAGGCCCATGCAAAAATCACGGTGATCGCCAACAAAATCAGTCCCCAGGTTTTGGGGTTGGTGGCTTCCTGCCAATTGGACGTGATCCAAAAAACGTTTGCCCCCGATGACTTACGGGGCTATCGCTTGGTGGTGTCGGCTACCGACAACCGGGAAACCAATAAATTGGTCGCCCAAACGGCAACTGAACAGAATATTTTGGTTAATGTGGTGGATAGCCCCGAATTATGCAGTTTTATTTTTCCCGCCATTATTGACCGCTCGCCCATTATAGCGGCGGTATCCTCAGGCGGTGCAGCCCCAGTTTTAGCCCGTTTGCTACGCGCCAAAATTGAAACTATCATCCCGCCTGCTTACGGACGCTTGGCGCAACTGGCGGAAAAATTTAGGTCCGCCGTTAAACAACACATCAAAGAACCCGCGCAACGGCGTATTTTTTGGGAAAATTGTTTTCAAGGCACGGTTGCCGAATTGGTTTTTTCGGGCAATGAACAAGCCGCTGAGCAACAAATACAGGATGAATTAAACGACACTAGGCAAGTAAACCAAGGCGAAGTGTATCTGATAGGCGCAGGCCCAGGTGCTGCGGATTTATTGACTTTCCGGGCTCTGCGCCTGATGCAGCAAGCCGATGTGGTGGTTTATGACCATCTGGTATCCCCCGAAATCCTTGAATTGGCGCGTAGGGATTCAGAAAAAATTTATGTGGGTAAACAACGCCACAAGCACACCTTGCCACAAGAATCCATCAATACTTTGCTCGCCGATCTTGCCAAAGCTGGCAAGCGGGTGGTGCGCCTAAAAGGTGGCGACCCGTTTATTTTTGGCCGGGGTGGTGAAGAAATCGAAACCTTAATGCAGCAAGGCATTAATTTCCAGGTTGTCCCGGGCATCACTGCCGCTTCTGGTTGTGCGGCGTATGCAGGCATACCGCTTACCCACCGGGATCATGCGCAATCCTGCACCTTTGTCACCGGACATTTAAAAGACAACTCAATTAATTTAAATTGGCTACAACTGGCCGCCCCCAATCAAACCATCGTCATATACATGGGTTCGGCGGGCTTGGAAAAAATCTGCCATTCCTTAATCGCGCATGGCAGCCCCGAAGATTTGCCCATCGCCCTAATCCAGCAAGGCACCACCAGCCAGCAGCGCGTTATCACCGGAACCTTGGCCAGCTTGCCACCGCTGGTTGCCGAACAGGACATCAAGCCGCCAACCTTGATCATTATCGGCACGGTGGTAAATTTGCATAAGCAGCTAAACTGGTTTCAGGTGGGCCAAGGCTAAACAAACCGCGTAACCATGAAATGCAAGGGTGAAAAAATCCTGACTTTAAACAAAATCACGCGCAGGGCGTAACCTCCAGCCAACATCGTGATAAAATACCAGAGCGGTTCAGTTGTCATTCATGCTAGCAATAGGACAATACCGCTAACTAAGAAAAAATAATAAAAAAATTGAATTTTCCGGTTAAATTCATTAACATTTCAGAGTTTAACTTTATTAATAGGGCTGTAAAACTATTTATAGTTCTTTTTTCCATCAAGAGAGGTCATTATGAGAAAATCATTCGGAATAGTAGCGGGTGCAGTTTTAATTGCTTTAAGTGGCGCAGCGGTGGCTGACGAGCAACTTGAAATCGGCCAAAAAATTTATGAACGTGCTTTTGGCCGTGGTTGCGGCACTTGCCATGACATCGCCTCTAACCCACAACTGACTGCCAACATTAAAGCGGGTACTTTAGACCGGGCTAAATTTGAGCAAATATTACGGGATGGCAAAGGCGGTATGCCAAAAGCAATCGACGAAATCATGAAAAACAAAGCCGTTGTTAAGGCTAGCTACACAGAAGAATTGGCAGTTGACGCACTGTACAAATACGTTAGCGAAAAATAAGCCACGCATAAAAAAAGCCGCCCCGATTTAACATCGGGGCGGCTTTTTTGTGCCTATAATAAACCTCTTGATGGGCGCGGGGTATATCTCCCCAGCGTTTATTTTTTACCCAAATGCCGGATAATGGCCTCTTTATAAGGCAAACGGTAGCGCCTTTTGAGCCATATCCCCGCAATAGCCGCCACCATCAAGCCACATGATGCCAATGTGGTGTAAACAAGGCGCTTTAACTCGGACATTTCCTGCATTAACTGGGCGTTGGCTACTGGGGCTGCTTCTTTTTTGACCGGTTCTGAATAAGACTTTAGGACTTGCACATCATTTTTGATATCTTCAATCGTGCCTAATGCCGTGGAGGTCGTGCCTAGGCGTACGCTTTCCTCCAAAGCCCTAAGTTTGCTTTCGATAGAGCCACTCACCAAGCCGACAAACTGGCCTTTTAAGGTTTTTACTTCAGCGGACAACACCGGGTTCATGTCCGCTGCCGTGGTCTCGGCGTTTTTAAAAGGGATGCTATCGCTGTCGGGGACTAAGAAAAAGCCGCCAATAATAATGACAGCCATCAAGAAAAAAACCATACCCGTCAACCACCGATTCACCTTCATCAAGCCTTGATGGGAAGGTATTGTTTGCAAAACCATAAGTTCTGATTTCTTCTTGTGCAAGTCACTCATTATTGACATCCCCCGATACCAGACACAGGACATAAATCCGGTTGGATATTGTTATTTTTGTATAATTACCTGTCCGATAATTATACAAGTTAAATAAAATTTGTCCTGTGTTTTATTTGCCTGTATTAACGCTTTTGCTTAGCCGCTGCAATGCGCATCCGTAAGGCGTTCAGTTTAATGAAGCCCTCCGCGTCTTTTTGGTTATACGCGCCGCCATCATCCTCAAACGTGGCAATGCTTTCATCAAACAGGCTGTCGGTGGCCGAAGCCCTGCCGACCACAATCACATTGCCCTTGTATAACTTAAGGCGTACTTTGCCGTTCACCGATACTTGCGACGCGTCTATCATGGTTTGCAGCAACTTACGCTCAGGGCTCCACCAGTAACCGTTATAAATCATGGAGGCATAACGGGGCATCAACTCATCTTTCAAATGCGCCACTTCCCTGTCCAGTGTCAATGACTCAATCGCCCGATGCGCTTTTAACATC
Organism: Methylococcales bacterium; assembly: GCA_026399075.1. Lineage (GTDB taxonomy): Bacteria > Pseudomonadota > Gammaproteobacteria > Methylococcales > Methylomonadaceae > Methylobacter_C. Next base: position 4,336 of record JAPLRR010000070.1, on the reverse strand, counting down.
ACTGTACCTGCGGGGGTTTCATAGCAGCCGCGTGACTTCATGCCCACATAACGGTTTTCAACCAAATCCAAGCGGCCTATGCCATTGGCGCCCGCCAGCTTGTTCAGCCTTTCCAAAACCGTCGCGGGTGAGCAGGGTTCATCATCTATCGCGACTATGTCGCCGTGCTGGTAAGTCAATTCGACATACGTTGCCTGATCCGGCGCGGTTTCAGGGGAAACTGTCCAACGCCACATGGCTTCTTCTGGCTCAGTCCATGGATCTTCCAAAATCCGGCCTTCATAGGAAATGTGCAGCAAATTGGCATCCATAGAATAGGGCGAGGTTTTGCCTTGCTTCATTTCCACCGCAATACCGTGTTTTTCAGCATAGTCCAGCAAGGTTTGCCGGGAGTTTAAATCCCACTCCCGCCAAGGTGCGATTACATGGATGTCCGGGCGTAAGGCATACGCGCCCAGCTCAAAACGCACTTGGTCATTGCCTTTGCCCGTCGCACCATGGGAAATGGCGGTAGCGCCGGTTTCATTGGCGATCTCTATCAGGCGCTTGGCAATTAACGGGCGGGCAATCGAGGTGCCCAACAAGTATTCGCCTTCATAAACAGTATTGGCGCGGAACATCGGGAAGACGAAATCACGCGCAAACTCTTCGCGCAGATCTTCGATAAAAATATCTTTAATACCCGCAGCTTGCGCCTTGGCACGGGCTGGCTCCACTTCTTCGCCTTGCCCCAAATCCGCCGTAAACGTGACCACTTCACAGCTATACACATCCTGCAACCATTTCAAAATAACAGACGTGTCCAATCCGCCCGAATAAGCCAACACCACTTTCTCTATTTTTGCCATAACGCCTACTTTTTGTGAGTTAAAAATTGTGCCGATTATACCTGAATTGGGGTGGGCTTGTCTGGGGTGAAAATAGTTTGCGCAATTTGTGGCATGGCTTTAAGGGCAATACCCGCTGCGTCACGGCATAACCGTGGGCACTGTCCATGCCCAAAAGCCATCATGCGGGGGTGTCTGTTTGGGCTGATTGTTGAAATACCGATTGGGACGGGCTGTAATCACCCGCTCGAAAAGTATCCGCCAAACAGACTAGCCCTTAGTGGAAATGTATCTCCCGAGTTTTGACGGTATCGCTTCTACGCAGCACAAAGAGGTCTGCATCATCGCCGGTCATCTTGGTGCCATCATCATTGGCTTGGGCCAAGGTCTCTTCATCTTGGATATGGTAATAGCGTATGGCCATTTCTTTTCCCTTGCGAGGAGTTAGCACGACAGTACGGGATTCCTCATTCCAAACGTATTTCCCTTTTTCATAGCTTTCCCGAGAACCCTCTGAAGCCGATTGGATGACCAACAGATAATTATTGTTCTGGTTTAATGACAAGGTCATTTTAGTACCCAAGCAAGTTTTGCAAGGGACAAAGCCGTAATAAACCCCATGAAAACCTTTGCTGCTATCTTCCTCGCCATGGCCCGCATGGTTTTCCCCCGGATACATCCTTTCAGCCCTAGCCCTTTGGTATTTTTCAATGGCCTCCAAATCTGACCCCGCCCAAGCCGGATGATTGGCAATAAGCATTGCCCCAAAAAGAAGTAAGGCGAGGTTTTGTATTTTTATTATGTGCATGACAGTCCTTCAAAAAAACAACGATGGTTATAAAGTCCCCGCAATACTATAGAATCTATGGGAACAAGAATCAATATCAACAGGTAAGGCAATAATTCATCCATAAAACCACTCTGTTAAAGCCTTTCTTTGGCTAATGGCGCAAAGTCTACTAAAATACACGGCTGGCAGAAATGGCACAGAATTAAGCTAATTATCACGATGGGCTATTTTGGGATGGCAGGGCCACAACCCGAAAACTCACAACAACTAACGTAGGCATAGACAAAAATAATGACTGATCTATTTACCCAATGGGGAAACTTCCTTTTCCACACCCGCAATGTCCTGTTCCCTGTGCTGGTTGCGACCATGCTGTATTTATGGCCTCCTGTTGCGATAGATAATGTGCCGGGGATTTATTTAATGTCAATAGGCTTGCTTATGATTGCCGTGGGACAAGGCTTACGGATACTGGCAATTGGCTTGTCCTACATCGTACGTGGTGGCCGGATGCGGCGGATTTATGCCGAAAACCTGGTCACTGACGGGCTTTTTTCCCATAGCAGAAACCCCTTGTATGTCGGCAATATCCTCATCGTCATGGGCTTTATGTTTATCGCTGGGAACACCGTTGGCCTAATTGTCGGCTCCTTGGTTTTCATGGCCATTTATCGCTTGATAGTCCATAGTGAAGAACAATTTTTAAGCGGCAAATTTGGCGATGCCTATACGGCTTTTTGTGCGGATGTGCCACGTTGGTTGCCACGGATCGAAGGCTTGCGGGACACCATTAAAAACTATGAGTTTGACTGGCCTAAAGTTGCCGTTAAGGAGTATGGCACTATAATGACCTCACTGATGGTTCCGTTAGGCATTATTGCTTACAAACTCAACGTGGACAATAAACTGGGCGATTACCAAGCCTTATTGATTGGCTTGGCGGTGGTGGTCATGGCAACTTATGGCTACGTCCGGTATTTAAAGAAAAGTGGCCGCCTTAAACCGATGCGGTAACGTTTCAACCTAGCGGTTAGTTGACGGCAAGCAGCTAACCAAAAAACAGCGCACAGTAACTAAATGGCAGATTTATGATAGAACAAGATAGAGTGTTTTTAGAAACAGATCGGGCGGAAGATTTTGCCTTTGACGAACGGGTGGCCAAAGTTTTTGACAATATGGTTTCCAGGAGCGTACCTTTTTACAACGAAGTTCAACGCATACAATCCGACCTGGTCATGGATTTTTTACCTGAAGACGGCGGTGTGGTGCTAGACTTGGGCTGTTCTACAGGAACAACGGTGGAATACCTCAGCCAGCACCCAAAATGCCCGGCCAGCACCCATTTTGTCGGCTACGACAACTCCGAATCCATGCTGGACAAGGCGCGGGATAAATTATCGGCGCAACTGGCAGCCAATCAAGTAACTTTGATCACCGCCGACCTCAGCCGCTTACCCGCCTTGCCGACCTGCAACGTGGTCATCCTCAACTGGACCTTGCAATTTGTCAGGCCAATAGACCGGGAAAAATTGCTGACTAGCATTTATGAGGCTTTGCAGCCTGGTGGCATCGTCTTATTGTCCGAAAAAATTCTTGTTAATGATCCGGTTTTAAACAGGTTATATATAGACCATTACCTGCAATTTAAAATTTCCCAGAGCGGCTATTCTGACGTTGAAAACCAACGTAAACGCGAAGCCTTGGAAAATGTGCTGATCCCCTACCGTTTAGATGAAAACTATGAGCTATTGGAACGGGCCGGATTTGGGCGCATAGGCACGTTTTTCCAATGGTTTAACTTCGCTTGCCTCATTGCGGTAAAAGTCTAATTACCGCTAGCTATATTTTGCATGGTCAAAAATATGTTTTTGCAGGTGCGGCTTAAGCCGCACCTAGTGTCGTATGGTTTAAGCTTGTGGCTTTTATGCCCTGTGCCAGCCAATCAGGCCTAACGCGTATCTGCTTAAGGTGGGATTTGTCAAATTTTTGCCATAGTTCGGCATAACTTTGTTGGCTGATTGGGTGTTTTAAATCCGGGGCTATTTCTGCCAGTGGCTCTAGTACAAAGGCGTAGCGCTCGATTTCATCGCGGGGGATTTGTAAGCGGCCATCATTGACTACCAACGCATCGTAGAGCAGCAAATCCAAATCCAAGGTGCGGGCGGAAAATTTTTGGCAGTCACGGGTGCGGCCATTGTCCAGCTCAATTTGCCGTAGCAGCTTGGCGACTGCTTTTACGCTTAATTCTGAATTAAAGCCCACGACTAGGTTGTAAAACATGTCCCCGGTAAATCCGACCGGTTCAGACTCATAAACACTGGAACAAATTAGCTTGCCAAAGTGCTGTTCAAGCGCTTGTAGGCTGGCGGGGATATGCTTGTCCTTGTCGATGTTGCTGCCGATGCTGATGTAGCCCTGGGACATGGCTTATTTCTCGCCGCGTTCGATGATGATGCCGACATCGCTAGCCCCGCGTATCGCCCCTTTTTTGTTCAGGGTTATTTTTACCCAGGGCACGTTAAATTCGGTGCGGATGATGTTCGCAATTTCTGAGACCAATTTTTCAACCAACAAGAATTGGCTGCCTTCAACAAATGAAATGATGCGTTTGGAGACGGTTTTATAGTCTAGCGTGTACTGGATGTCATCGGTTTCTGCGGCTTTTTGGATGTCAAAGGCCATCTCAATATCCAGCACGATGGTTTGCTTGGTCTCCCGT
>JAPLRR010000105.1 GCA_026399075.1 Methylococcales bacterium | reverse complement strand
TCGGCATACAGAAGCGAGGGAGTCAACCACGGGCAATCAAACGCCGCCCGAAACCCTACCCTTGGCTCACCGTCCCAAGGAAAAAATCCACCTAGCTCTTTGAATTTAATTATTTTTTTTTAACGGTAGCAGTATTAGGGTCTAGGCTCTGTTTTCAACCGTGGTGCAGGGCTGTTCGTTTTACTGCTGAGCCTGCCCCTTTGGCTCTTGGCCTTCATCATGGCGCTAAGGCAAAGCCCGGGCACCTTGTTCACCGCCTATCCCTTGCGTGGCAATAAAATTGCCTTAAGTGATTATGGTATGCCGCAACGCACGGAATTTACCTCGCTGGAATGGAATGTGGACGCGCCTGTGCTACGCCATTTGCCACGGATATTAGCAGTTGTCAGCGGCGACCTGACCTTGGTTGGGACTTTACCGATCAACCTTGACGCAGCCTCCTTGCGCACTGAAGACTGGGAAAAACTGGCCGACCAAGCGCCCTCTGGATTAGTGGGGCCCACCCAGCTGCATGTGCCTGTAGACGCGCCTGAAGAAGAAAAACTAATGAGCGACTCCTTTTATGCCGCCCATTTTAACTTTAGGCAAGATATGCGTTACTTACTGCAAGCGATGCTGGCACTGCTGTCACGCAAGGCTTGGTTTCCAGAGCCACCAGCTACCCATTAAGGCCCCACGTTATGCCACACCACCCATTTATCCAAAAACGCAGGTATCATTCTGAATGCTAATTACCCATGATAAAGATAAGGGAGTCACCTTAACAATAACCAGCACGGCTGAAGCGGTTTCTTCCCTCGGTGAAGCACTACAAGCCTTATGCCTAAATGCCAGCGGCAGCGAAGCCTGCGCCTACGCAGTCCAGCTTGCTACTGTGGAGGCGGTGAACAACGTTATAGCCCACGCCTATAACAACCAAATCGGCAATGATATTGTTGTGCACTGGTCCCAGTACGAACGTCGCATCCACATTGAAATAATAGACTACGGCCAGTCCATGTCCTACTTACCAATCGCTGAGTTGCCCGATTTCGATGCCGAAAATGGCCGTGGCTGGTGGATTATCAACGCCAGTGTCGATGAATACCATTACAAGGTCGTTGAATGCCTTGAAAGGGAGCGCTTATACAAGCCAAGCGGTGAGGGTGCTTATGCCGAAAACTTATCGGTGCAGTCACACCGCAATGTCTTGACCTTGATTAAGCAGTTCTAGGACATAGAATAATTATAATGACATCCATAACCAACTTAATTTTTATTAAGTGCTTTTACATACCAAACAGGAAAACTTAATGCTCTTACATGAACAAAAAAACGACGACATCGACATTGTTGCACTTTCAGGCCGTTTTATCATGGCCAATGCCCCTGAAACACGGGAACGCCTGAAAACCCTGATTGACCAAGGCACTGGAAAACTGATCATTGACCTAGAAAAAGTCACTTTCATTGACTCCAGTGCTTGTGCGGTGCTTATTTCTGCATTTAAGAACATGCAGATTAAATCAGGGCGCTTAATCTTGGTGACCAGCCCAGTTGTCCAGTCGCTGATTGAATTAACCCGCTTGCACACCATCTTTGAAATAGCACCTGCACTCCCTGCTGCCTTGTCTGCATTTAGCACAAATTTACCGCCCGCCCCCCAATGACGGGTTTGTTGCTTGGTAACCGGACAGTTTGTCTAGGTTACAGAAGACTTATCGTGGCGTGGCGCTTAAAACTTACTGCTTAGTAAATAACCCATAAGTATCGACACAAGTTTTAAAGACTATAAAAACATTAAGTTGCACTGTGCAACAGCTCCCTTTCCCCTAGGGAGAGGGTTGGGGTGAGGGGGTATAAATCAAGTAGTTAAATCCCCTCATCCCAACCTTCTCCCTAAGGGAGAAGGGGCTTTTTGACTTGGGTATATAATAGAGTACGAAGTTGGTAAGGCGACACAAGGTTCACTCTCCCTTTGGGAGAGGGTTAGGGTGAGGGTATTTCAAATGTCGCTTTACCAGCTTCGGCTCCTATACCTATGCAAATAACCCCTCCCGCAACCAAGGGGGGTGGGTGGGGGAAAATAACATAGCGAGTATATGAGACTATCAAAACCTGTTTGTGTGCTTTTAGTGGAAGCAAACCCAGCCGATGTCCAGCGCATACAGATTGCTTTGCGCCAATTTAAGGATCAGCCTTTTGAGGTCATGCGTGCCGCAGGCCCAGGTGTAGCGCCCAAGAAAACAGTGGACAGCCGTGCACTAGACATGCACTTTAAAGTGACGTGGGTGGTATCACAGGCCGAGGCATTACAAAAAATTTCAGAGTCAAACTTTGACATCCTACTGTTGGGCTTGCCATTACCGGATAGCCAAGGCCTGTCAGCAGTCCGTACGGTGACCCAAGCGGTGGCATCTGCGCCCATCATCGTCTTGCTCAACCAAGAAGAGACGTATTATGCCGATACCGTCCTAAAAGCAGGTGCCAAAAACTACATCGTCAAAGATACCGCCGGTTACGGGGAACTGATACGGGTTATGCGTTATGCCTTGCAGCGGGCGGACGTGGAAACCCAAAACCAATTATTGGCAGCCGGGTTAAAAGCCACCTCAAATGCCATTATCATCACTGACAAAGATATGCGCATCGAATGGGTAAACCCGGCATTTACCCAATTGACGGGCTTTAGTTTTTTGGATGCCTTAGGGCGGCGGCCCGCCGAACTGTTAAAATCGGACATCCATGACCAGTTGTCCTATCAGGACATGTGGCAAAAGCTGTTGGATACCGGCCAATGGCAAGGCGAAATCATCAATCGGCACAAAGACGGCAGCCTGTATAATGCAGATGTTGGCATTTCTTCAGTACGCAATAAGGAGGGTGTTTTATCCGGTTATGTCCACGTCCATAGGGACATCAGCGATAGCGTGGTGCGTTTGGCCATTTCTGAAGTGTTAAGGCAATGCATACCGTTACCGGAGCGTTTTAAGAAAGTGCTGGATATTCTTTTTAACCTTAAAACGTTTGACTTGCAACGTAAAGGCGGCATATTTATCCGCGCCAAGGGAGAAAACTATTTATCTTTGCATACCTTGCATGGTGTTTTTAGCAAAGAGTTCATAGCCAAAGAACAACGTGTCCAATGCGGCTCCTGCTTATGCGGGCGCGTGGCCATTTCTGGAAAACTGTTGGTTTCAGATGATTGTTTTTGTGATCCCCGCCATGAACACACTTTTCAAAATATGCAGGCGCATGGCCATTATATCGTGCCCATCACTTTCGATACTGAGGTATTGGGGGTGTTGTTCTTATATACCGACCCTTACCCGACCCAAGCCGAGAGTAGGCTTACCATGCTCACCCAAGTGGGTGAAATGATGGCTTTGGCCTTACGCCAAGAAGATGCCAGAAATGCCCTGGAAGCGGCCAGGGACATGGCCATGCGTGCCTCATTGGTAAAGTCGGAGTTTCTGGCCAACATGAGCCACGAGATCCGCACGCCGATGAACGGTGTGCTGGGCATGCTGGATTTGCTGCGGGACACGCCGATGAGCCCGACCCAGCAGGATTGGCTGGAAACCGCGCACAGCTCGGCGCACACCTTGCTGGACATCATCAACGATATCCTCGACTTTTCCAAGCTGGAGGCGGGCAAGTTTGAAGTCGAGCTGGTGGACTTCAACCTGGTGGATCTGGTTGATGACATCTGCGCCTTGCTGGCCGGTCGCGCCTTTGCGGCCGGGCTGGAGCTGAACTGCGCCTTGCCGGTGCCGATGCCGCCGCAGTGGCGGGGCGACCCGATGCGCATCCGCCAGGTGCTGACCAATTTGGTCGGCAATGCGGTCAAATTCACCGAACAGGGCGAA
>JAPLRR010000007.1 GCA_026399075.1 Methylococcales bacterium | reverse complement strand
GCGGGGTCATGATGATCTCCTCGGAAAAACAGGGAACATTCCCTGATTTCCAAGGTAACCGTTTTTTTGAGTCAACCCAACAGAGTCATTAACCGAAATGCTGAGGGGAACTGCCACCGCGTCAGCGGTTTAGTTCAACAGGCATTAAGCCGCGAACGTCCTGCTCGATAGCCGTAGCTGTGTTGATAATGTAGCATGTCTACAATCGGTTGAATTACTTGGGCAACAGCACGTTGTAATACACGGTCTCTAAAAGGCGGTACGGCTAAGGCTCTGGTACTGTTATCGGGATTGTCGATAATAAAGCCTTGTAAGGCGGGCGGCGTAAAACGATTATCGAGGCATTTGTTGAGATCGTTTTGACAACGCTCAATCAAGCCTTCGTCATCGTAGTCGTTATCGGTTACTTGGCTATTGTTTTGTATATGCTCCAGCGCGGTGTTTAGGTTGGTGGTCGTATTGACGCTGGTTAATAATGAATTGGCAGGTGTACTTCGGTTGAAATTTGCTGTGCGGTCTAAAGTTTGTAAACGATAACGTCCAAAACCAAACGCGCTGCGTTGACCAAAGCCTGTGTATTGTCCAAGTACCCACAACGTCCAATCAAACAGTTGAACATCATTGATAGTGATGGTTATTTCACCCATCATGCCGCCCATTGCATGATTTTTGCTATCTTTATCGGTGTAATGAATATTTAGCCAAAATAAATGACTGGCATCGTCTAGTGTAAGTGATTGGGGTTGGCTTCTAGCAGGTGGGTTGGCATCGGCTTGTTTAGCTAATAGCGCGTGTATTGAATCATACAGTCGATTGCTGATTAATTCAGCGGTTAAATCGGTTTTTTGTTGGCAATAGCGAGCTTCACCCTTCAATGATTGCCGTTGTTGTTTGTCTTTAAGTAATCTACTCGGGCTTAATAACTGCATGACAAAAGAGGGCGTGGTTTGCCAATAGTGGCATTCTTGTTGTAAGTCTTGCAGGTTATAGGGTGTGAGTTGCTGGAAACTTTTTATAGGTTGGTGTGAAAATCCATCGTGCAGGGCTTCAAGCTCTACATTCCGCCGAAATGGCATATTTTTATCATCATGAATTGCACTAAAGGGTAGTTGTTGCAACGCTGTGATGAGCTTAATAAGTAATGCTTGGCTACCATTCAAACCATACAGGCTAAAGCGATAACAATCACCAATCAGGTATTCATGCCGTCCTGATTCCAGCGCGTCAATTTTGATTAAGCTATCAAAGTTTTCGGGACTGCCTGCTAGGTAGCGAATAAACGGAACTAGGCTGGTTTGATGAAAGCATTTTAGCTGGGTTTTTTGGTTAAAACGTAGGGTGATGGTGAGACCGTAGAGGGGGAGTAGCGTATTTATCGGTAAGTGCATGAGAGGTTTGAATAACGGTATCTGAGAAAATTTTTGCTATACATGACTGTCAGTCTTTTAAAGGACTGGCAGTCGTTAAAGTTAGCTAATTTCATTGGTTGTGCATTCTATCCAGTTATCTTCTCCATTAAGCTTATGCCTGCACTGTTTCTTAATTTTAACCAAATCAAACTGCGCTACCTCGTCTTCTTCGCAGATAATTTCTATAGACGTTGTATCCTTATCATCTTGTGCTGCTTTTAATTTTGCAAAATATTGAGTGGTATTTGTAAAGCTCAATGCATATTGCACTTGAAACCTTGGCAAAATACCTAACAAACCCTGTAGCTCCGAACGTGTTAAATGTTTGCGTTCAATTTCACAGGGTAACTCAATAAGAATAGCAGGCATTTTTAGTAGAATTTTAATGCGTTGCTCATTAAACCGCTCTCTTCTTTTCATTGAGTACCATATTTTGAGCGAAAACCCCGTACCAACAAGACTAATAATGCTACTAATATCGCTAATTATTTTTAGTACATCTGACATTTTTACGCTCCTAAATTATGTTAATTAATTTTTTGAACAGCAAATTCTTCTAATTTCGCCCCCAACTCGCGCATAAGCTTCGCTGAAATTTCTTTGCCGCGTAATTCTTCAGACAGCGACAAACTTAAATGAAAATACCGCGCCCCTTTTGCATTCAGTTCTGCGACTAAATTAACAGGCAACGAACCTAAAACGGTATCGCCTGCTTGTATGTCTTCAATGTTTAAATGGTCAACGAGGAAGTCAACTTCTATGCCTTGTTCGGTTGCCCATTGTTTCGCGCCTGTGTGGCGGGTGACAAAGAAGGTGGTCATAGTTGTCCTTTGTCCTCTGTTAATTTTTTATAGGCTTTTTTGGGATTTTTATCTTTGCTATTTTCCCATTCGTTAATTTCTGACTCGTGATAGTGCCAAATCAACGCAAGAACCTGTTGCCAATTTTGTTCAAAACGGGTTTTAGTCGCCGTGTAATCTCTTGAAAAAGCATTAATCAGTTGCTCTTTTGACCACTCTTTTAATTCTTCATCAAGGCTTTGGTTTTCTGCTTTCCATTCTTTTTCAAGAGGATGATTTTCTTGTTTGATAAAACCACCATAACCCGTTGCTGTTTTCGCGCCCGCACCTAGCCATTCTAAGGCTTGCGTTAAACAGTCGATAACTTCCTTCATATCAACTCGCTCTGCGGCTTGTACATTACGCGGGGCAATACTGAATAAGTAACTGGTTGCTTTATCCACCACTAAAAACGGAATCGGTACAGGATCATGCCAATCGGCTGGGACTTTTTCGGGTTCAGTGGCGATATTTTCAATTTTTCTGCCCTCGCTATACCATTTACCACAATGCGGGGTCATGATGTCGGTGACTAAAGTGACTTCTTTGACGGGCAGGGCATCAAAAAAAATTAAATCACCTGCTTGACTAGGATATTGCTGTTTTTTAGCGATTTTATTATCACTGCCAAACCAGTTTAACAAGCATTCTGTTCGTTTCTCTTCTGAGTCAAATTCTGCCCATTGTTCAACCCATGCACGCACTAAACCTTTAACCGCTGCGCCAGACAAATAAGGTACACCATGAACCCGATGCCACAATAAACCATTTTCAACAGGGTACGGATAACCCGTACCCGTGACAAAATGCCATTGCGTATTAAAAAATTTGTGTTTGCCGTTAAGCTGTTTAACCAAATCCATTTGCCGATAAGCGGCTTTTTGTAAAGCCCCTGTATCACCCGCCTTTTTAAAATTTTGTAGCCAAAAGTTATTACCTTGGGTTAATTTGCCATTGAATTCTTTGCTTTCGAGAATCTTGCTAGCATCATCATTAAACTGATTAAAAAACCGTTCAAATAATAATCCAGCATTGGGATTTTCCCGTTCATGTCTAGCGTCTGCATTTTGATAGAGAGGCAACATGGTCATATTCAATCCTCCGCCATATACGCTTTAGCAAATTTTTTCACCCAATCCATTAATGCTTGCGCTTCGGCTTCCCCCTGTGCCAATATGACCTGAGACACCTACCCCTCGGAAATTAGAGTATAAAGGTAGATCAAAATCATGAAAAAATCAAAAGCAGGGACTATGGAATCACCACAATTGACTGCGCCTGAGGGCGCGTTGGAAGACG
>JAPLRR010000047.1 GCA_026399075.1 Methylococcales bacterium | reverse complement strand
ACACTACCCAGGAATCTGTGTATTAATCCCCAAACCCGTAGCCCATTGAAGGCGGTTTAGTCCAACAAGGTTTATCTGTCGCGATTTAGCTCATCGCTTTGATCCGATTTGAGTGGCGCGACAGATAAACGCTATTCGTTTCGCTGAAAATACTGGAGAAGATTGTTTATGAAAAAGCTTTTAATAAGATTTATCCCTAATATTCTAAAACCGATACTGAAAAAAATATATTACTTTCTGATTGACCTTATCGACAAATTAAAACATCGAAACAGCATGATACCACCGAGGTCGATGAATTTTGTTGGCGACGGTGACTTTACTAAGATCGGCCAAGAATTCAAAACCTATTTTGTCGAATTGGCGAATTTGCAACCCTGTGGTCGGGTTCTGGACGTTGGTTGTGGGATTGGCCGCATGGCAATTCCTCTAACGAATTATTTATCTCAAGAAGGAGAGTATTGGGGCTTTGATATAGTCGAGAAAGGGATTGAGTGGTGCCAAAGTCGCATTTCTCCAAAATTCAGCAATTTTCACTTTCAGCATAGTGATGTTTACAACAATAACTACAACCCAAACGGCAAAGTTAAGGCTCAGGATTTCCAATTTCCTTTTGAGGATGAATTTTTCGATTTTGTTTTTCTGACGTCAGTATTCACACACATGCTTCCATCAGACGTAGAGAACTACCTGAGTGAGATTTCACGTGTACTAAAAATTGAAGGTAAATGTCTAATTACCATTTTTATTTTAAATGAAGAGTCAGAAAAGCTTATCCGCTCGGGACACAGTACTCTTGATTTTAGGTACGAGATAAATGACTGCCTGACAACCAATAAAAACAATCCGGAAGCCGCCATCGCTTTCAAAGAAGAATTCGTTATAAGTCTTTTTCATAAATATGGATTAAAAATTACTCAGCCAATCTACTATGGATCTTGGTGCCAAAGGGATAGTTTTTTAACCTACCAGGATGTAATTATCGCAACAAAAAACAAATCGAATTGAGCCTGGTAGTCAGCTATAGTGCAGACTACCCAAGAAAAGCGGGAACCCTCAAAATAGAGTCTTTTACCAATGAACCCAAGACCCTAACCGTAGGAAGTATTCCCGCCATGAAGAAGCATACGTACAGCCTAGGTCTGGTTAGCGATAGCGTAACCCGACACATCGAAGCTTTCAATTGTCGGGTTAAGGCTATCGCCTAATCCGACCACGCCTTAAATAACATACCCTATATCAATAACTTAAAATAAAATTTTTGAGAGAGACTTACATAATTTTGGCTATGTTGGAAATAGGACAGTCACAAATACAGGCACTTGAGGAAGCACAAACAGATCGCTTTATTAGTTCGCTTGCAAACCATCTTCGTTTAGCATTTAACGATCAATTTAGAAATTATTCAAATGCTGACCTGCTGCGCTTTGTTCATAGTTGTTATGTTTGGGCAAATAATTATGGTGCTGAAACAGAATATGATGTTCGCCGTTTTTCTGAGTTCGTTGTAATCTATGGCAGCCACATGAATGAGGATCATGTCTGGATTGATCGAACTTTAACAAGAGATGATATTTCAGGGCAAGAAAAAATGGACATACTCGATAATCTTGAAGTGCAATTTATCAGGTTTTCTTTATGATTCGACGGCCCAAAAAACCACTTGATCCTTCGGCTCTTGCCAAAGCAGACGATGATTTTTACAAGGCTCACCCTGAAATGGTCAATAATGGCAAACGGACATCTATTTCCACTGACCCTACTGATCCTTGCGCGGACATTCTGCGTGAAGAATGGATGGATAATTACGTTGCCAACGGCGGTAAAGTTGAACAGGTGACGCTACCATCCAATAAAGTTGGCTGCACAAAAACATCGTGCCCTCAAACCAAAAATACATTATCTGAGAAAGAAGCCAACCAATTGTTTAAAGAATTAAAAGCCAACAAAAATATTCCGTTTGATTATCCAGTTGACTGTTGTTATTCAAGGGCGCACTCCATGTGCCGCACGATAGAAAACAAGGGTATCGGCTGCCAGAAGCTTTGGTATTTTGATCAAGGTTGGGGTACTAACGACGGAAAAGCATCGCTACATCCACATAAACCTGATGGCTCAGCCGTAAGTTTTCCCGACTCGGTGACGGGGAACAGTGAACCAATAGCGTGGGTTTATCATGTCGCCCCCACCGTTAAGGTTAAAAAAGCAGACGGGACTATTCAGGACATGGTGATGGATCCATCGCTTGCTGATCGCCCATTGACCAAAGATGAATGGAAAACGATACAAGGCAATCCCAAAGGTGCTTACGAAGAGGTTACGGATAGCAACCCCTATTTTAGCAATAAAAAGCTTGGCTATTACGAGCCTGATCCTGATATGAAGGAAACTTGTGCGCAACTGGAAAAACACAAAAAAGATAGAGGGGTTGCCCGAAGTTTAGCAACAAAGAAGCCCTAATCTCATGCGCATATTTTATTTATTGGTCTTGATAAGTGGCATTACACTGTTTAGCAGTGTAGTAAACGGTAATCCCGAACAAATTATCCCTACCCGGCACAATATGACAGAAACAATGATGAATATCAAAATTGCTTATATATTGCAGATTGTTGGCGATCAAGTACAAACGGATCGTAATGGCACACTAAACTGTACTAATGCAGATTTTTTAAACGACCTAAGCTTTTATTCAAGCCGTAAAATCCCTGTCACTCTTAGCTTTGATGAAACTAATCGTAGCATCCAATCGGTATCATCTGCCCCTGTTGATGCTTTGATAGTCCTTTCACAAAAAGAATCGCCTGAAACCCAAATTACAGTCCAATTACTGAAAAGACCAACCCTACTATACCTCAACAAGTCGAATCCTCGATTTAATGAGCTCTATGAACAGCTGTACCAAGCATTGATTGAAAAAAAACAGGTTCTTATAGGTATTTTACCGGGTAGTAATCAAGTTGAAGACGTACGTATCGAAAAGGAGTAACTGGAGGCATAGTAAACTTATGCCTAACTCAACGCGCCAGCCCAGTCGTGCACATGCTTTTCGTGCCCAACATTTTAACGCCCGGATTTGGTAATGGCTTGAGTAATCTCACTAGCAATACTTATTCGGACACCACTGCCGTTGTACCATCGGGCAACGATAAAAACGATAAAACAGATGCCCACACTTGCCTTATACTTAGGGCTTAATAGTTTTGATGACACCCAGCCTGTGTTGGTTCTGTGGGAAATGCAAACACGATTCGCCAAATGCCGCCGACTCAGCAATATCCAAAAGGTTATTGGCGTCAATACAATCAGCATGGACAACCAATTAATCCTGCAACTGGCAAACCAGGGACGAATGCAGAAACTCATATCCCACTTCCTTAAATTTCAAACTAAATAACTAGAGGCAATGTATGTATGGCTTAAATAAAGAAACTGATTTAAATTTTTTTCTTCGAAAAGAGTTAAATAAAGTTGTAACTAATGAATACTAGGCGCAGCTTTATTTCGGAACTACTATTTGTCTCTCGATAGAAGGTGGGATTGAAATTAATGGAAAGGAATCTGATTTTGAACAAGTTAGGCGCCTATTAGGTGGAACGGTGTTTGGCGTTACCGTTCAAAATGGGGGGGATAAATATTTTATTTGATGATGGTAGGTATTTGAGCGTATTAGACAGTAATGAAAACTATGAGTTATATCAGATAACTGCCCCCGAAATAAATATCGTTGTATAAGATCAAAGTTCCCTGTACACAACAAAAACCGTAGCTATTCACCGCCCCCATTGAAAAAGGGGGATAGACGGGGCGAGTAGCTATTGGGCAGAAATTTTGGTTGGCGGATAAGCCTTGTTAGCCAGGCAACCGCCTGTTTCAGCTTGGGGCAAATGGAGAAACTGTGTCAGGTCTGCCATCAGGTGGTTGATTTTTACTAGGGCATTAGGCCGCCACGCCCGGGTAAAACGGGCATCCATACTGGTATGGCGAATCGATTCCAGCCATTCATATACGGCTTTTTCTGGGTAGCCAGCGGCACAAGCCGCCTCATGTAACAGGGTATATTCGCGCAACAGCTGGGTGCTGAATGTTAAGGGGTCATCCGAACCTAAAGCAATCGCGATGGCGGGCGGGTCGCCGGGTTCTGGCACAGGTGGACGCAAGCGTAATATCGGGTGGTTGCGTAAATCCAATAAGTCGCCAATCAGCAAATTGCTTGATGGGTTCACTTCCACCACAATGCCATTTTGGGCAACACCACGCCGAATGGCATATTGCACGGCCTTGAGTGCAGCTATTTCATCCGCCCGGATAGGGATGTCTATCAGGCGTTGCCCTCTTTTAAAACAGCTCTCATTGTCTAAATAAGCCTCCAAAATATTGCTGACTTGTTTGGGTGAATGGATTTGCCGCTCGCCCTCATTGCGCCAATGCCTTATGTTTTCAATGCCTTGCCGAAACGTATCCCCCCCCCCATTGACTAAAGGCGCATAAGCAATCGGTGGCACCAGAAAACGGTGCAGTAAATGATGCGCTTCGGCAAGCTGTTCAACCGAATGGCGGGCAGTGCCATAAACCAGTTCTGCCAATTCGTGGATTTTATTGACCAGCGTTTCTATCCGCCCAGCAGGGGCAGCGGCGGCAAACCCCGGCTTAATCCGATAATGGCTATACAAACGCCATTCCCACACCAAATCCCATAACCGTTCTTCGGCGGGCATCAGGATAGACCCGGCTGATTCCGCCCACGTTTGCGGGTCTACGCCCAAGGCGACGGCATGGCCTAAACGGCCCGGCGTATTGCCCAGCACATAATGGACTTGTTCATAAATACGCCGCAAACCTTCCATCAAATGCCGGAAATCTTCACCCACATGGGCCGTAATTCGCAGAGGCGGCGGTTGTTCGTCGGGCAAAATGGATGCTTTCGCCGCCACATCAAGGACATGGCGGAATAAGGGCACGAACACCCACGTTGGGATTCCCAATTCATCGGTGGCAATGTCCAGCCCCCGAATAACCCATAAACTGGATGGCACAGCAGCGATCAGTTCGGCCAAGGCACAGGCTTTTGCCGATTGTTTGACGTAATAGCTGACATAGCGCCCCTCCTCATCGTTACAGTCAGAATTTTCTTTACGCGGTTCGGCGTAAGTGTTTGCCGAAAATGCTGATGGGTTGCCCAATTTCCAAATTCTGTTGGCATCACGATCTTTTGCAAAATGAAAAATAATGCCCATTTCCGGCTCAACCCTTGAGCCTTGGGTATCAAGCAATACCTGTTCCCAAGACTTTAGGCGCTTCAATACTTCCTCACCAGTGAGGATGGCGGTATTATCGATAGTGGTGCGGAACTCCATCGCGCGGATCCGATGCCCCGCTCCGGCCACATGGTAAGAAATTTCGGGCAAAATAGGGTCTATGGGATCCCGCAAATTACCCATGCGATCATAAAAGCGGATGAACCATTGTAATCCGCCAGTCAGTGGCCGTTGCACAACGGCACGGTAATATTGGCAGCGGACGCGGATAACTTGCCAAAAAATACGGGCAAAATAATGGTCATACCCACTATCCGGTGCGTGGTTAAGATAAGCCAGCGATTGGCGCATTAGCCAGCGTTCACCGACATTTTCACCATGCAAGCCTACCCTGACGGCTATAGGGTCGCAACGCTGAAAAGCATCGTTGACATTTTTAATCGGCTGGTCGCCAAACGTCAATGCGGTAGGGTGAATGTCGGCATACAAATCACGCAGCAAATCGGCATCGGGCAAATATTTCGCGTCACCAAAAGCCAGTGCTTCAAGGACGCTGCCCAATATGTCCCGTTGGCGGAATGACAAAGCCAGCCGCGCCCGTTGGTCTTGGCCGTCAAGCTTTAAACAACTGCCACAGTTGCATGTTTGGCCATCATTGCTTTGCGCCGTACAGGTTTGCTTTTTCCCCTCCAGAAACGCTTCGCTTAAAAAGCTTTTAAAATCCCCTACACCCCGCAGTAAATATTCGGCAATTGCACAACGCGCTATGGCTGCCGCCAGCAGCCACCGTAATAAATCTTCGCCATTGCAAAAAGGTGCGCCTGGGCTAATGAGTTCCTGGCCCAAATCCATGCCATGAACCGACGGGTTGACGATGGCGGCCAACGCCGAAACCCATAACAACGGAAAGTCCATGCCCGCACCGATATGCTGGTGTATTTCCGCAACACCATCATCCAACAATCGCCTGACCAATAGCGGCGGGTCAATATCTACACGCATAGGTGCCGGCTCAATGTCCAAGGCCGACAATATAATATCCTCCGGCATTGAAATGGTGAGCCAATGATAATGGGCGGTCGCATCCAGCGCTGACAATTCCGTACTTTCCTCAATTTCAGTGACACCTGCACGCCGGACTAGGTGGTTACAAGCCAAGGTTTTCAGATAGCGGTGCAAAGGCACGCTATGCTTCATGTCATAAGTGTCAAACCAGCTCCTATCCCGTGCCGCAACCAGCCTGTCCAATGACCAGCCAGTATGTTGCGCCAAGGTGCTTTCACAGCTGCGCCATAATTGATGGGTCAGGGATTCGGATTGCACGGCGGGGTCAAGCTCTATCAGGGAACTGTGAAAAGCGTTTTCGCTGACCAAAGGGAATGCGGCAATTTCGGCACGCAAATAGGCTTCCGGTACCCGGCGCGGGGTGGGGGTGATCGTGTCTGAAACGAGGACGGTAGGCATCTGGCTAGGTTCCTGTATTGTTTAAGTGCCCGCACAGATCGGCAAACAGGAGCTGAACCGTTGATTTGACGGCCTTAGCGTCTAATTGGTCAGTTTGCCCCGATTTTTTCTGACGGACTTTACCCTTATATTTTTCTTCGAGTCTAGCGATTGTAAAGGGCAAATTAGCTACCCAATATCGCTTGAGGGCATGATTATCCCCCAAAACAGCCCAGAGCTTTTCATGTCGGCTTGTTGCATCGGGCGCAGGCATGTGGGGTACATAAGCAGAACTTAAAAAATAAATAAGCTGCGTTTCCAGCCATTCACCGGAATAGAGCATTACCTCAAAAGCTGCGGGAATGAGCGGCTGACTCCCGACCAATTGGCTTTGCTTTTGCTGTTGTATCAGTTCATATAAATTTCCGGCTGCTGTTACAACTTCTTTCTCAAGCGCAAGTATGTTGTCTATCCGGGTCATAAACTGCCCAAATTCTTGGAGCTTGATTTTTTCTTGGTGATCAAATGTAGGGTCAATTGATTTTATTAATTTAAGCGAGATGTTCACTACACAAGCAATCCAAGCGGCTGCCAAAATTCTTGGCATAGGTATTTGCGCTTGTTGGGGGTGCTTATTCTGAAAATGGGCGGCCAATTCTATACAAAAATTTTTCCAGCTTAAACGAAATACATTACGCCCCCAAAACAGCTCCCAATAAGGGGCTTTCCAATATAATTCGACCTGTTGATTCTTATATTTCCCCGTTTTGCTTATCCTGTTAATGTCATGATGGACTGAAACATTAAGCCATTTTAAATCGAGATCCCCTATTAGCCAGCTACTTGAATCAGCTTCTGCCAACACCAAAATATCATAAAGCACCATTAGCCATGCCTTGACCAAAGACGGGAGCTCAATGCCCATTTTATTGTTACAGCTTGCCAAGGGGGCAGGTGCTATTTGGCCATAGCTTGCCTCCTCTGTTTGCTTAATATACCAGTTGATATCGTCTATATTTACTATCGTTAACTGTGACCGGAATCTGTATTGCGACTGGGGGAGACTTGAAATAACGGGGGCTAACGCACATTCAAAATCATGGTTGATTGACGTTAACGGCCTAATTTCCAGCACTACGTCTTCATCGAAAGACAAAATAGTCCCCCCTTTTTCGCCACGATGCAGGACAACGTTTTGTAATTTCTGTGCAACCCGGTTAGGGAGATTGCTACTCGCTATGGCGTTACGCAGCAATGTCCGCACGATTTTTTCAGCTTTATAATCCCTATAATTTAATGACCGTTCCTCATCTTTATCTAGCCAGTCCAACAATTGCCATAGGTCAAGCACACTGCGGGCGGACAGCAATAGTCCATGCTGGGCAGCTAAGGTCAACAGCGGTTTTTTGGGGTTGGCATTGGCTATATCCGTGACTTCAAACCAATCAATCAGTGTCATCCTGTCTTTTATTGGCGTCGCTGAATATTTTTGTTCGCGATGGCCTGTGGTTGTTGGAACCTGCACCCGGCCCAGTAATGCCCTGATGTCGTTTGCCGTGTTGCTGTTGGGGTTATGCCGATATTCAAAAGCCAAGGTTTCTTTAGGTTTAACCAGATTAATTTCAACCCGATGGTTCGGCGGCCACAGTTTTTGCGCAATGGCATTGGCTTGACGGCGGGCCATCAGCTGCGCCTCATCTTCACCCTCACTGCCCCGTTTACCTTGTGTGTCCCCGTCTTTGCTGCCCTTAATCAACTCTTTCCAATAGGCTCGCTCAAGAAAAGTCTCCA
Organism: Methylococcales bacterium; assembly: GCA_026399075.1. Classification (GTDB taxonomy): domain Bacteria; phylum Pseudomonadota; class Gammaproteobacteria; order Methylococcales; family Methylomonadaceae; genus Methylobacter_C. The sequence continues at coordinate 5,180 of JAPLRR010000047.1, read as the reverse complement.
CTTCAACCCGGTCGCCCGCCATCACAAACCAAAGCTTAGGATGGGAAACCAATTGCGCCAGCTTGACTATGGATTGGAGATGATCTGTGCTGCGGTCAATATTATCGATAGGTAACACGATAGACAGCTGTTTATCAGGCGCAAACCTGTCCTGCAACTCCTCCACGAGTTTGTCCATGGCTTTTTTAAAGTTAGCCTGAAACGCCGCGTAAATATCGGCGGCTTTTACCTGACGGCTGGAAAGCTCCCGGGTGTTAGATTCATTGATGTTCTGCCACATCAATGTGGCGTTTTCAATCAACCTATATAGCTGTTGCTTGGCACTATCGGCTTCTTCTTCAAAAATAGACCGCCGTTCACCACGTTGTTTATCATTATGGCTGTTCAAAGCGTTGCGGATTTGGGTCAACAAAACCGTCAACAAATTAGCCTCATTCGGCAAAGGTTCGAGGTTTAAAATATCCAACCAAACTATATTGCTGTCACGAAGATTTCGGGCATGTTTCTGGGCATCTTCCCGGGCTAATTTTTGTCCATGCGTTTCCTTATATCCTGGGGGTACTACAAAGAAGGTGTTGTCCTGTTTTTGGCATACAGCCCATTGTGCGTTAAGTAACACCGTCGTTTTACCCGTGCCCCGTGAACCATAGACCAAAAAACAGTTTCCTGTTTGCTGTGTTGGCCCGTTGGGGTAATTATCCGCTTTATCAGGATTGATGCTGTAATGCGCCCCTTGGATACGGACTAACAAATCATGTACCGCTTGCTGGACTGGCGGCATTAATTCAGACCACGGCATCACTTGCGCTTCTGGACGTGGAAGAAATTTTGAGGGCATAGATGACATAAAAATCTCCTAAGTAAATTGTGGCGAGAGTTGTGCTTCGCCGCAGGAAACCTGGGCCAAACCCTGTTGGGTACCTTTGGCAGGATAAGGCTTTGGCCGTTGCCAAAAATTACGGTAAATTAAATTTGTAGGCGTATAGGCCAGCAAGGCTGTCTAGTTAAGGCCGGGCAAAATACGGCTGCAACCGATAGGCAAGAATAGGTGGGGATGGATCACAACAGTAACACAGGCTTTCAGTGCTTGCACTGGATTTGGCGGCTAAACATCAACCAAGAACAATGCCCTAGTTTTCCTAGCTTTCTGGATAGTATAAGCTTCACCAGCAAACAATCTATCCGTATAACTACCTACACTACTAACTGATGTCACAAGCGGCTGTATAGAGTACGAAGTTAAGTTGGTAAGGCGACACAAGATTCCCTCTCCCTTTGGGAGAGGGTTAGGGTGAGGGTATTTCAAATATCGCTTTACCAGCTTCGGCTCCTATAGTCATTTAAGCCGTCCCAGCCTATGAAGCCTTAGTTGCATTGGTAATGGGGATTTCATAGGACAACACAATGTCGGGCAACGATACAACAGTTGCCCACACTTGCTTTGTGCTTAGGGCTTTAAACTGCCATCAACCCGCTGATTGCCTCAATGCGCATCATCAGTATGCCATGGCGGCAACAGCAAAATGTCATGGGGATTTAAGCCTTGCTTTTTCAGGGTGTCGATACTGGTCTTCTTGGTCATTGTTTGCAAATCAATGACCGTGATTGAACCGTCATTCATGTTCGGTAAATTTAAAAAATTGTTTTGCACAAACGCGTATTTTTCATCGGGTGAAAACACCGTATGATGCGCCCCTTCCGCCGTCGCTATCGATTTTAACAATACCGGTTGGGTGGCCTGCTCGCCGCTGATGTCAAAAATGTTTAACGCGCCGGGTGATGCCGTGGTGACATATAAGCGGTCATGCGCCTGGTTAAAATAAATTTCCAAGGCGACCCCTTGCTTAGCATCGGCAAAATCATATACGGGCTTGAAATCAAAATCTTTTTGGTTTACCTGCCACATGGCCGTCCACAATTTACCTTCAAACATCGTCGCGACATAAGCCATGGGCGGATTGGAGTGCGGCAAGAACACCGCTTCTACGGGCGCAGAGCCTGAGGGCGATGGTTTTTCAGAGAGTTTGTGGGTGGACAATACCTTACCGCTAGCCGCTTCAATAACCGTAACAGTTTCCCCCGCATCCCCCAAATCAGAAGGCCGCACCGTGCTGGTGACGATAATGCGGTTAATGTCCTCCTGTAAACCAATACCATGCGGGTAACGGATAAACGTATCTTTGCCGTCCGCCGCAATAACTTGCTTCACCTTGTCGGTATGGGCATCCCCGACAATGACATTGCTTGAGCCCATACAGGTCAGATACCAGGTGTTTTCGTCAGCCGTAAACGCCATGTCCTCACTCACTTGGCATTCAGGCACTGCCACGGATTCAATGCGATAAGGTTTGCGCTGCATATTGATCACCCGCAATGCACCTTTGCCTAAGGCAGTGATATAGGCTTTGCTTAAGGATTTGTTATAAAAAATATGATGGGAAACCGCATCGGGCGGCAATGGCAGGTCTTGGATGATCTTACCAAATTGCGGTGAACCTAGGTCAATGTCAAGAATCGCTATGCCTTCGCGGCGTGGGGTAATCCCAGGCTTGGTGTCGTAATTGACCATTGCCAGCATTTCGGCGTTGCTGGCAAGTGGCGCCAGCAATAACAAACTGCAAAGTGCGTTGCTTAGTATTTTTTGGGTCATCGTCATTATCCTTGTTGTTTTGGTGGGTTGTTGTGATGTGTTGCCATATTTACAGTTTCCCGGTTAATGCTTTTACTGCTAATAATATGACTGGTCGTCTTATTTTTGTAAAAGTATACGACTGGTCTATTTTATCGTCAACATTAAAAACCACAACGGGCGGCTTGATAGTGCTTAGCCTGGCTTTAACGCACTTAACCATGACGCAGGGCTAAGCACCCAAACGTCTTGCCAATAAGCCCTCTCCGGCGGGACATAGGAGTCTGCACAAGATTAGAAGCATATAAAAACAACAAGTTGCACAGCACATAGCTCCCTCTCCCCAAGGGAGAGGGTTGGGGTGAGGGAATAAAATCAAGTAGTTAAACTCCCTCATCCCAACCTTCTCCCTGAGGGAGAAGGCGTTTTCTGACCTGTGTGAATACCTATTTTCGGCGGGAAGGGTTGCGTAAGGGGGGCAAACTGAAATAACGCGTTGCTTTCTTGGCTTTAGGTGGGCCCTGTGTCACTGTAATCAAGGCCATAATCCATCAGACACTGTTTTAACTGTTTGGTATGCGCCGATAGCTAGTATAATTAGCGGTTATCCCGGCCTGCTATGTTGGCCGCTTAACCCTTACCCAACCCTCTCAAGAGAACTCTATGGCGCTGTATTGTGGAATTGTTGGCTTACCCAATGTGGGTAAATCGACCTTGTTTAATGCCTTAACCAAGGCAAAAATTGCCGCTGAAAATTACCCTTTTTGCACAATAGACCCCAATGTCGGGGTTGTGCCTGTTCCTGACATCCGCATGGAAAAGCTTGCCGAGATCGTCAAGCCTGAGCGCATCTTGCCGACCACGATTGAATTTGTCGACATCGCGGGTTTGGTGGCTGGCGCTTCCAAAGGCGAAGGCTTGGGCAACAAATTTTTGGCCAACATCCGCGAAACTGATGCCATCGCCCACGTGGTGCGCTGCTTTCATGATGATAACGTCGTGCATGTGGCGGGCAAGGTTGACCCCATTTCTGATATTGAAGTCATCAACACCGAATTGGCCTTGGCTGATATGGCTTCTGTGGAAAAAGCCCTGTTACGGTCCAGCAAAGTGGCCCGTACTGGCAATAAAGACGAGCTGGCAAAAAAATTGGTGCTAGAGCGCGTCCTTAAACAACTGGATGCTGGTGAACCAGCCCGCACTTTGGATCTTACCGATGACGAAAAGGCTTTGTTTAAAGACTTGTGCCTAATGACGCTAAAACCCACCATGTACATCGCCAATGTGCAAGATGACGGTTTTGAGAACAACCCCTTGCTGGATAAAGTAAAAGCCTTGGCAGAAAAAGAAGGCGCGACAGTCGTGCCTATTTGCGCCGCCATAGAAGCGGAAATCGCGCAATTGGATGAAGCCGAAAAACAAGAATTCTTGGATGATTTAGGCTTGGAAGAACCTGGCTTAAACCGCGTGGTACGCGCTGGTTATGCGCTGCTGAACTTGGCGACGTATTTTACCGCCGGTGTTAAAGAAGTTAGGGCGTGGACTATTCCGGTAGGCGCATCCGCCCCGCAAGCCGCAGGCGTCATCCATAGCGATTTTGAAAAAGGCTTTATCCGCGCCGAAGTTATCGCCTATGATGATTTTATCAGCTACAAAGGCGAGCAAGGCGCAAAAGATGCCGGAAAATGGCGTTTAGAAGGCAAAGACTACGTCGTTAAAGACGGCGATGTTGTGCATTTTAGATTCAACGTTTGACAAATTAAGGGCGGGTATTTATAATTCCCGCTCTTTACAAGACCTCCTTATGGCGATATAGCTCAGTTGGTTAGAGCACGGGATTCATAACCCCGGGGTCGGTGGTTCAAGTCCACCTATCGCCACCATAAAAAACAAGGACTTAGGTGCAAACCCAGTCCTTTTTTTATGCCTGAAATAAAAATTGTCCCAATTTTGTCCCATTTCAAAATAAACACCCGCAACACTTGCCGGTAATCAGGCACAAAAAAGCCGGTGTTACCCGGCCTTGGTTGTTACATTATCCCATTGGTTTTTGAATCTGCCCTAAAACATGTGGGTTTGTAAAAGTTTAGATTTGATCCGGCAAAATTAAAAAATAATCAGAAAATCCTGTCAACGAATGGCAATTTCTATTATTCTTTTCTTCCTAATGTGCCAAGAACGACAACTGCAAGTAAAAATTGCATGATAGCTGCCAGTATTTCCAGAAAGTTGGTCGTTATAGATAAAAAAGAAAACGTGGTGTTTTATCGCCGCTGGTATGAAATAAAAATTGATGCAACATTGACGCATAAATTCTGACCTAAGTCTGCTATCAATTTTGAATGGTAGTAGGCTTCTTTCCAATAAATAGTTGGTGCGGCTCTAGTGGTTAGCGGCTTAACAAGGTAACTACATAACGAATAGCGTTTATCTGTCGCGCCACTCAAATCGGATCAAAGCGATGAGCTAAATCGCGACAGATAAACCTTGTTGGACTAAACCGCCTTCAATGGGCTACGGGTTTGGGGATTAATACACAGATTCCTGGGTA
>JAPLRR010000106.1 GCA_026399075.1 Methylococcales bacterium | reverse complement strand
GCTCCCGATAACCGTGCTTCCCTGTTGGGTAGCTACCGGGAGTTTCTTTGGACACCCTTGCCTTCGCCTACATTTTCCCTTCTCACAGGGCAATGGCTGGACTTCCACCAACTAGCTGACTATCATGCCAGTCGCACCGCTACGCTTCATACGAGCTACTTGCTGTCACTGATCACACCGTCAAAATAGAGTGCGTAGATAATCGGGATTATTGCAACGGTGATTTTCGTGCCTTATCGATGCACGTGCTGAGCGTTTTGCTGGGTGTCCAGCCACAATTGCCGTCGCTTTGCTGTTCGCACACGGCTGTCGCGTAGCACGCAAATTCGGGTAGATATTCGCAAAATGATATCAATTCGTCGGCCTTTTCCCCACACAACTCACCGGAACAGCCGCCAGCATGGCACTGTTTGGCATCTTTGCTGAAAGGCAGATAAAATTGGCTGGCGACTAAGGTTTGTGATTTGCCACCCGGCCCGGTAACAGGTTTATGTTTGCCCGCCACGATAAGCCCGGTGGTAAGTTGTGCCGAGGCGTTCTCAAGCTGGGTGGGGCTGGCGTTGGCTACCGCCAAATCTAGGCCGGCGATATTGAGCAAAACCGTGCTGTTAAGCTTAAGTTCTTCCACGCTGTTGCAGGGTGCGGCGATGCAGCGTATACCATTAAGCCGCACTTGGTACACAGTGTCCGCGCTGGGTGTTGCAGTAGCTGCAGCCCATGCCCCTGTAACGCTAAGCACCCATTGTTTGCCATACCGTCCAAACAGTTGTTTGTTCAGCCGCCCGCGCAACACACTACGTCCGCTGGCAATTTGTGCTTGTGCTGCGCTTTGTTGTTCGGGGCTGAGTTGCAATGCCGACCAGTCCAGTTCATAGGTGTAACATTCTTTACTCAACGCTTGGCCAGGGCAACGGAAATTGGGTTGATTGAGCGGCTGCACAAACACGCCGCCACAAACAGGTGACATACATTTGCGCACATCCGCGCGGGCGCGGTAATACACATCGACGTCTGCCGCCGCCAAGGCGGGTAGGCAGCATAGAACCAAAAGACATAAACGGGATAACATAAGACCTCCTAGCTTGGTAAGGTTTAAAATGTGTAAAACAGGGCAGTGGCATTTGTTGTGCTAGTCATAGAGCGCCGTTTATCAAGATGTTAGGATATTGTATTATAACCGTAATAGAGTTAGGAACACAGATTCCTCAAGTAGATTTTGCTAAATCGAATGACAGCCGCAGCTGCCATCAGGTTCGAGTGGCATACGATCAAGTAAAACGGCTGTGCCGCTGCAGCAACGTCTAAAGTCGTTGCACTCCAGCTCCCATTGCTTAACGGTGGCAATAAGTCTAGCTTGTTACCGCACAAGAAAGCTAACACAGATGGAGTCAAGTCTTGCAAAATGCTGTTTTCCTTCTTTTTGTGATGATGTGATTTTGCAAGACCTGACCACACTTTCATGCTGTCCGAATAAGCATTGCCATTGGAAATATCCGAAGCCATTACCGAGTCCGGGTATTGAAGTGTCAGGCACGAAATACAAAGCCAGCTAAATTTCCCCCGCCCATCCCGAAATTCCTTATGTTATCCATTAGCTGGCCTGCCTTCGTCAAGGCGCAATAATCATAGCCTTGTCAGCGTTAAATCGCTAAAATGCAGCCATGTTATTTCTCTATAGGATTGCCTGTTATGAGCCGCCCACTGATCACCCGAAGACAATGGCTGTTAGGGGCCTGTAGCGCAGGAGTGGGTTTGGTTTCAGGTTGCACCACCAGCAAGCTAGGCTTAGGTGCAATCGATACCGAGCCCTACCCTAGTACCCCTGAGCAAGCCCTAGCCCAATTACAGGCGGGTAATTTACGGTTTATGGACGACCAGCCCTTACATGCCCATGAACAAGCTTCTTGGCGCAGCATGTTAGTGGCAACCCAAAAACCATTTGCAACCGTCATCGGCTGTAGTGATTCACGGGTACCACCGGAACTTATCTTCGATGTGGGCTTTGGCGACATTTTTACCATACGCTTGGCTGGCAACATCATTGCCGAAGATGTCATTGGCTCTTTGCAATATGCGGTGGCACATTTACATACCCGGCTGGTTATTGTGCTGGGTCATGAAGGTTGCGGGGCCGTTACCGCCACCGTGGAGGAAATGCTCCATAAACCCGAAGAACCCAAACATATCGAATCACTGATCAAAATAATCAAACCCGGATTAGCAAACCTGAATATGAAACTGGACAGGGACAGTCTTCTGCATGCCGCCGTGGAGGCAAACGTGCGGTGGTCTATGCGCCAGTTAATGGTTCTTCCCGAAGCGAAACGGGCGCTCGCTGAAAAGCAAGTGCGGCTGCTTGGGGCTGTCTATGAGCTTAATACCGGACGGGTGCGGTTTCTCGATTAAGGGCTTGCAAAAGGCATTGCCTAGCTATAAACGCCCAAGTTTTCGGGTTTTTTGGTAAGATACGCTGTGCGTACCTCAAAAAATCAGCCTCAAATCTAATAAAAGGTACGCGCAACGTACCCTACGGTAGTATAAAAAAGCCAAGATTTTGACCGTTCACAGTATCCGTAAATCACCACAACAATCCAATTTTGGATCAACCATGACAGGAGAAAGCTATGATTAAAAAACACCTGCTGCTACGCCCAATTGCGGCCACGCTCATCGCCGTTGGCGTTTGCGCGGCCCTAAGCCCAGCGTACGCAGAGGACAGCAAGCCCAATATTGTTATTATCTGGGGCGATGACATCGGCCAGTCCAATGTCAGCGCGTACTCCAAAGGCATGATGGGTTACAAAACGCCAAATATCGACCGCGTTGCCAATGAAGGGGTGACGTTTACCGATTACTACGCCGAACAAAGTTGTACTGCGGGCCGTTCTGCGTTCATTACTGGGCAAAGCGTTTTCCGCACTGGACTTAGCAAAGTCGGTATGCCAGGCGCTGATATTGGCTTACAAAAAGAAGATGTGACCATAGCCGAATTGTTAAAAGCCCAAGGCTATGCAACAGGCCAATTTGGTAAAAACCACTTGGGTGACAAAGACATATTTTTGCCAACCATGCACGGTTTTGATGAATTCTATGGCAATCTTTACCATTTAAATGCCGAAGAAGAACCCGAATTACCGGATTATCCAAAAGACCCGGAATTCCGTAAAAAATATGGCCCGCGTGGCGTATTGCACAGCTGGGCAAATCCCGATGGCAGCCAAAAAATTGAAGACACCGGCCCATTGACCAAAAAGCGCATGGAAACCATCGATGACGATGTTGCCACCCGTGCCGCTGATTTTATTGAACAGCAAGTCAAGGCCAAAAAGCCCGTGTTCGTCTGGGTAAATTTTACCCACATGCATTTTCGCACCCATACCAAACCAGAAAGTTTAGGCCAAGCCGGACGTTGGCAAAGTTATTACCATGATGCGATGATCGACCATGATAAAAATGTCGGTACGGTGCTGAATAAAATTGACGCATTGGGCATCGCTGACAACACCATCGTTATGTACAGCACCGATAATGGCCCGCACATGAACTCGTGGCCAGATGCCGGCATGACCCCCTTCCGTAGTGAGAAAAACACCAACTGGGAAGGAGCTTACCGCGTCCCTGCCATGGTGCGCTGGCCAGGCCACATTAAACCTAACTCTGTATCCAATGACATTGTGTCACATCTGGACTGGGCGCCCACCTTATTGGCCGCCGCCGGTGTGCCAGATGTGAAGGAAAAACTGCTCAAGGGCTACAAAGCGGGTAAAAAAACCTACAAAGTGCATTTGGATGGCTACAACCAACTGCCTTATTTGACAGGCCAAGAACCAAAAAGCCCACGCCAGGAATTCTTTTATTTCTCTGATGACGGCGATTTGACAGGCTTACGTTACGACAATTGGAAAGTGGTTTTTGCCCAACAGCGTGAAACAGGCACTTTGGCGTTATGGGGCGAACCGTTTGTAAAAACCCGTATCCCATGGCTTTACAACTTGCGTACTGATCCTTACGAAAAGGCAACCATCACCTCCAACACCTATTGGGATTGGTATCTGGACCATGCTTTCCTATTATTGCCAGCGTCTGAATATGTTGGCAAATTCCTAGGCACTTTCAAAGAGTACCCGCCCCGCCAAAAAGCGGCGAGCTTTACCATCGACCAAGTGATGGAACAAATGCAATCGCCAACCAGTAAGTAATTCTTATTTACATTACGGGTAACTTCTCATTAGTGGCGGGATAAAGACCTGCGAGGTTTATAAAACCTCGCAGATACCGCTATTGCCTACAACGAATGAGAGGTTACCGTTACGGGAGATCGCCATTAATCCTGGGGGCGGCTTTTGCTACCCCCACGATTACATCCAGACCTCTAAGCCTTTGGATTAGTTAGCCGCACCGTCTAATCGGCAGGTGCAATTGTTATTTTTAAGAAACTAAAATTTCTCTATTACTGTCGGGACTTACCATGAAAATACCCCCATCAAAAGCCCGCACCATCCACTGGTTATTGGTCTTTACCTTGCTACTCAGCCTACTCACGGGCTGTGCAAGCACAAGCGATGTTAGCCATCCAACGCGCACCCAACTTGGCACTATTCCCGCGTCCCACCCTGAACGGGGTTTAGGCTCGCTACAAGGCTATCTCGACAAGCAAGCTGTTCTGGACAGCGTCGCCCTGCTGCCCCCGCCACCACCGTCTAACTCGGCAGCTTTTGCCCATGACGGGGAAGTTGCCCGTAGCACGTTTGCTATGCGTGGCACACCGCGCTTTGAACTTGCCGTTGCCGATTACGATTTAAAAATCCCCAGCTTGGTCAACACCTTTTCCTGTGCGATAAACGCCCAGATTACGGAAGCCAATGCGCCCTATTTGTATACGGTGTTGCGCCGCTCTTCCAGCGATTTGGGTGCATCAACCGGTGCCGCGAAGGAATACTACAACCGTCTGCGCCCCTTTCAGCTGAACCACGAACCGATAGGTGTCCCCGAAGCTCGCGCCTTTCTGGAAAAAAACCACTCTTATCCATCGGGACATACTGCCATCGGCTGGGGGTTTGCGCTCATCTTAAGTGAGATTGCGCCAGATCGGGCCAACGAACTGCTGGCCCGTGGCCGTGCTTTTGGGGAGAGCCGCACTATCGTCAACCATCATTGGTATAGTGATGTGGTGTGGGGACGATTTATGGGTGCAGGTACGGTCGCACGCTTACACGGCGACCCGACATTCCGCGCCGATATGGATGCGGCCAGGGTCGAGTTTGCCGCGATACGCGCCCAAGGTCTTGCCCCGGCACGCGATTGCAAGGCGGAAGCCGCGGCACTGGCACAAGTAACACCAGCCAATGAAGTTACCGCCATCGACATTTTACTCGAACCCGATGCCACCATGCTGCAACACGCCGCCGCGGTCAATGCCCGTTTACTGAAAGCTTACCCAAAAGGTTTTGCCTTGGATGCCTTGCACACCCCCCATATCACCCTGATACAGCGATACGTCCGCACGGCTGATCTCGATAAAGTTTATGCCGCCACTGGTAGTGTTTTAAGCCACAAAAACATCGCCGACTGGAAGTTAAAGGCATTCAAATATTACTATCTTCCTGATAAGGACAGTGGCGTTGCTGGCATTGTCATTAAGCCAACAGCTGAGTTGCTTAAGCTGCAACAAGAATTGATCGATGCAGTCGCACCTTACGGTGTGGATACAGGCACGGCAGCCGCGTTCGCTACGACACCCGAAAGCCCTGCTGTCGAACCACCCGCTTTATTTGACTACGTTGCGACATTTGTATCCAAATACACAGGGGAACATTTTAATCCGCATGTCACGGTCGGGGTTGCGCCCCAGGATTATTTAAAGGGAATGCTTGCCGAGCCCTTTAAAGCGTTTACGTTCTCACCGGCAAGTGCGTCCATTTACCAACTCGGCAGCTACGGGACCGCCATGAAAAAACTCAATGCCTGGGATTTGACGCACTAAGATGCCTATACACTGCGGCAAAGTGGACAAGCTAGCCGCCCTACCCTACTATTTTGCAAGGAACTACCATGCCATTTTCAATGAAAAACTTTATTTTTTGGTCTGGCGTTTATAACGCCGGACTGGCCTTATTCTTGTTGTTTCCGCCGCTGTATCGGGGAGTAGGCCTGAACATTTGTGACCCAATTTGGGGTTGGCTAATCGCAGGTTTTTTGGCTTACACCAGTGTGGCCTTGATTTTAGCTTCGCGTGATTTACGTAGCCGGGCTTCGTATGTATATTGGGAATCACTATTGCGCTATATTGCCGCACTCGTGCTCGTTCCAGCCGGACTGTTTGGCAGTTTAGGCTTAATTGCCGTCCCCTTGGGTTTGGGCGATTTATCGATTGGTTTGGTGTATATGTTGGGCTTGCCAAAGGAATTGGGGTTATCCCATCAAGCTTTACTTTATGATCGCGTTAATTGAAGTTTAAACGGGCTTATTTATGACAACAAAAAGACTTAAGCAGTTACTATTCATGACCCTAAGTTTGGCAAGCAATGGGGTGTTTGCAGAAGAAGCCGCCAAAGCTGACGATACCGAAGCATTGGCGATGAAACTGCAAAATCCCGTTGCCAGCCTCATCAGCGTACCGTTTCAAAACAACTGGGATTTTGGCATAGGCGCCACGAATGCCATGCAATATAAGGTCAACGTGCAACCTGTCATCCCCTTTTCAATCAGTGAAGATTGGAATCTCATCACCCGCACCATTTTGCCCATTTACCACGCCGAATCGCCTGTAGCGGGTGGTAGCGATGCTAATGGCCTGGGTGATATCACGCAGAGTTTCTTTTTCTCGCCGAAAAAACCCTTAGGCGGCTGGATTATGGGTGGCGGCCCGGTGTTTCTTTATCCTAGCGCAACGGATAACGCCTTGGGCGGACAAAAATGGGGTGCAGGGCCCACTGCGGTGTTGTTAAAACAAAACTCAGGTTGGACTTACGGCGCATTGGCAAACCATATCGAGTCGTTTGCAGGCCAAACAAGCCGCCAAGCAATCAGTGCCACTTTTTTACAACCGTTCCTGTCCTACACCACAAAAACTTATACAACTTATGGCCTGAATACCGAATCCACCTATGACTGGCAAAACAGCCAGTGGACAGTGCCACTTAATGCCACGGTAAGCCAGCTGCTTAAACTGGGCAAACAACCCGTGCAATTTATGGTCGGCGCACGTTATTATCCTGAAAAACCGGCAGGCGGGGCCGATTGGGGCATACGCTTTGCCGTCACGTTGCTGTTCCCAAAATAAGGCTAAGGCTATCTGACGTTAATCCTCGTCCATGTCTGTTCTGGCTTTCGCATCCCGACTAAGCAAAGGCTGGAACAAACAAATCGCCAACAAACCCGCCAAGCCATAAACTAAACTTGAACCGACATAAGTGGGCAAATAGTCGGCAACCCGCACGGCATAATCTATCCACGACAGCTGTTTAAAATAGCCTGAAAGCCAATAGAAACTGGCATTTGAAATTAAAAATGCCAAGATTGTGGCCAGTGTTAGCCACGCGGTAAATTCGGGTATTTTTCCAAGTTTAAATGAGGGGGTTTGCTTAGATGCTGCGAGGTCGCGGCCAGTAATCCACATGACCGCATAAGTGGGCAGCAAAAAAATATACGCAGGCGATACGCAATAACTGCTGCTAGGTTCATTGATAATAGCCAAATAATCGATTAAGCCTGCTATAGATTTTCAGAAAATTAATTTCCAAAATTATAAAGAAAGTCCTCCTTTGAGGTTATGCTTGTTTCTGCCAAGAAAAAGCCCCCAAAGGAGTAATTAAATGATAACACTAAGCTTCTCAAAATCAATTTTGGAAAAGC
>JAPLRR010000037.1 GCA_026399075.1 Methylococcales bacterium | reverse complement strand
TCCCTGTCAAACCTGGCCGACCGGAGGCGTGGCCTAGCTTACCGGGAATCAATCAGGCGGCTTGGGTTACTGCGGTTGGGTGCGCGGAGTGAAAAAACCTACACGTGTAAGACCCTCTCCCTGAGGGAGAGGGAGTTTAATGTTGATTTACCAGCTTCGGAGTCTATAGTTAGTTTCCGGCGCTGGTGGCCAAGCTTCACTACCCACAGTTAAGCACAGACAGCTGGAGTGCAACGGCTTTAGACGTTGCCGTGTCGGCAAGAAACAGAAAATACAAGGTCTTAATCCGTTGCACTCCACTCAACCGTGGGCGGTGGACGGCCAAGACTGCATAAAATGCCCTAGCAATACATTGACCGTAGCCTCCGCCGCTTCCAAGTCAGCCTGATCAATGGGGTCTTTAAGCGTCAAGAGGCAAACCCCATGCACACTACAACCCAAGGCCCATGCCGCCTGCTTTCTGTAGGCTTCGGGGACTTCCGGCGTACGCATGGCCAAATAGGCTTCAAAAGCGGAGAACAAAACGTGTTTTTTGGCCTGATACCAATCTGGGATTTGCGTGTCGGTCAAACTCTGATAGTCAAAGATCATGCACCAACGGTTAAAATTTTTGCTGACATAGTGCAAATATGCCTTGGCTAAAGCCTCAATGGAGGGCGGGCCACTAGCCTGCACCGCTTGTAGGTTTGCGGCAATCGCATCCAAGGTCCTGGCATTGATGTGCATCACCAAATCAGCACGGTTGACAAACACCATATAAACACTGCCCACGGTATAACCAATATCCATGGCGATCTGGCGCAGGTTTAACGCCGAAAACCCCGCTTCCACCACCAATGCTTCTGCCGCATCCAATACTAAGGCTTTAAGTTCTTCCAGGCTGTGGTCACTTCGTCTTGCCATAGTCGTTTGCTCCACTCGGGTTAAGGGGCCAGTCCATTTGGTGGATGGCGCTGTTAGCCACCCATCTTGTCAAAGTATTTAACCATAAAATCAACAAACGTCGTTAGCTTCGCGGGAATAAAGCGCCTTTGCAGATAAGTGGCATAAATTTCCAGTGGCGGCATACAAAACTCCTGCAAAATTTCGGTCAACTGCCCGGCAGCCACATAATTGGCGGCAGATATTTCTGGGGTTTGGGTAATCCCCATCCCCAATGCGGCCGCTTGGCACAATGCCCGGCCATTGTTTGCCGCAAACTGCCAATTGGGTTTGAATTTGACCTCGCCCTGACCGTCATTAAACAACCAATACTCTTTATGGGGCGTATCGATATAATGCAAACACCGGTGCCCGTTTAATGCGTCAATGTTTTGGGGCTTGCCGTGCTTGGCCAAATAGGCGGGTGAAGCATAAGTGCCTAAGCGGGTTTTTGCAATTTTTCTGGCAACGATGCCTAAATCCAAGCTATCCGTCACTAGCAGCGACAGATCAAAACTCCCTTTGCTTAAATCAACCGCGCTATTATGCAAGGTCATTAATATTTTGACCTCCGGGTGTTCCTGCTGGTAGGCATCTATGGCAGGTATCATATACAAGCCACCAAAATCAATGGGCGCACTTATTTTTAACAGGCCTTTGACTTGCCTACCCAACTGGGAAGTGGTTTCATCCAGCTCAGAGAAATCATCCATCAACTGTTTGCTACGGAAATAATAAACCTCACCCGCCTCAGTCAGGCTGACTTGGCGTGTCGTCCTGTTTAATAAGGTAACGCCCAAGGATTCTTCCAACTGCGCCATATATTTGCTGATCATCATCGCCGATAGATTCATTTCACGGGCCACGGCGGCAAAAGTGCCCAATTCAACGATACGGCAAAACACTTGTATATTGTTTAATTTATCCATAAGCCCACACTATAAACTATAAGTTTATATTTTATAAATTTATAGCCCTATTTGAAACTTTGGTTTATTAGCGTAGACTTCCAACTGCAAAGTTATATGCCGTTTAGGTTTATCATTTTTATGACAGGCCAAACGGTTTTTTATTGCCCAATAACAAGAATAATGAGGTAGTGATGAGTAAAATTCTTAATGAAGTGTTAGCCGCCAACCGGGATTATGCCAACGATTTTGGTGACAAAGGCCAATTACCTTTGCCCCCAGGTCGGCATTTCGCCATTTTGACCTGTATGGATGCCCGTTTAGATCCCGCAAAATATGCGGGTTTATCAGAAGGTGATGCCCACGTTATCCGTAATGCGGGCGGTAGGGCCAGTGACGATGCCATCCGTTCCTTGGTCATCTCTTATAAATTGCTGGGTACGCGGGAATGGTTTGTCATCCACCACACCAACTGTGGCATGGAGTTGTTTACCGATGAAATCATGCGCGGCTTGTTGGCCAGCAGTTTAAAAACAGCGTCAATTGATGCTGACGGCTGGCATGATTGCTGTGAAGGCCCAGGTTCCTCCGAAGCCGACCATATCGCTTTCCTGACCATCAAAAATCAAGAAGAAAGTGTCCTTGAGGATGTCAAACGCATTAAAAACCACCCCTTAGTACCATCCGACATCCCTGTCTATGGGTATATCTACGACTGCGGTTCTGGACGCTTACTTGAAGTGCCTGCGGCCACGGCAGCCGGAAGGGTTAGCTAAGCAGCTTTGACGGCATAGGCGTGGGATGTATCTTTTTGCACCCCACGCTTATGCTTCTAAAAGCCCGATAATGGCACAAGCATTATGGAAATTGATTACCTGCGCCAGTTGCAACTGGGTTGCTGCGGCTATATCAGGAAGACTTGCCGTGTTAGTGGTCATATACGCGGCAAGCAGGAAAAAATACCGCTCTTCTTTGATGGCAGCCGACTCCTTTAGCAAGTCCTTATCTGGCCACGCTTTAAGGCGCACTGGCGTAGCTGGCTTATAACCGGCAAGCAAGCGCCCTTGGGAGGCATAAAACGCTGCCCGAAAAATTAATTCCGACAAGGGGCGTGCTGGCATTTTAGGTATGCCGCCCTCTTTTTTCCGACGCACCACCATCCGCCCCACTTGTACAACTTCCTCACCACTATTTTCGATTAAGGCAATGTCCAGTTGTGTTAATGGTGCCGAACAAAAGGTGGCAATACCTGCCGAATCCGCCTCAGAATAATAGCTGCCTTGGTCAGGCGCGATATACAGCGGCGCTTGCCCCGCCAAAACACAACGCCTTGCTTGCTGGTCGGCCTTAGCACTGACTAACAAGCCCAGCAAATGATCTGCGGGGTTAAAAACATTGGCCTGTTCGACCACAACTAAATCCAACATGACACACGCGTTATAAAAGTCATAAACCTGCGCCAAAGGGACACCTGTTTTTTCAGCCACTAACGTTAAAGGCGCGCTTTGCTTAAGCATGAATGCGGCCACAACCAGGTCACATTCGCGGTGGTACAGCCGTAAAAAATCAGGACTGGCTAGCAAGCGGACAGGGGTTTCCGCGTGGTGCCCTTGCAGCAATTGTCCATTGGATGAATGGATCGCCACATACCAAAGCAGTTCTGTCAAGGGGAAGGCCATAAGCTCAGCCGTCGTTGCTGAATGCTTTTGATGGATCAACATCCGTCCAGCCTGTATGTCCTGATTACTGGCCGGATGCCAATCCGGGATCAATTCCACGCTTAAATCAAATGGTTCAGCGAAACATAGCGCCTTCAAGGCCCCGATATTGGGCTTGGTGGTGTAATAGCTTTGCTCCGCAGGCACGAGATAAACATCTGGAGTGCCCAGGTGGACACAATGCCGGGTGATGCCATCATCCATTGCTTTTTGGATTAGGCCTAGGAAATGGAATGCGGGGTTAAAAGTACCTTCTAATGTTTGGGACATAATGGGCTCGATCACTTCTTCGTGTAAATTTAAATGCCTACCAATTTACTTAACACTTATCATGCCACTTCGTCATTATTAATAGATAAGCTTAACAAGCCCGACATATCGGCATCCTAACCAGAATGTCCATCATGAGTTGTGTAAATATAGGAGCCGAAGCTGGTAAAGCGACATTTGAAATACCCTCACCCTAACCCAAAGGGAGAGGGAACCTTGTGTCGCCTTACCAACTTCGTACTCTATACTTATACTTACTGGGCACATGCCTTACGCATCATTGCCTCCTAACCAATACGCCCCCTGCCGCTACCCAAGCCTGCAACAAGAAAGTGCAACATTTCGCTTAGCTTGTTAGAAATTGGTGCAAGTTGTTGTGGTTTTACCCTCAATTTCTTGTAATCCAACTGTGGCATAAGAACTGCTTAAGCCTTTTGGTATACAGCCGTATCTAGCCGAAATGCCGGGCAATACCGATCCCCAAGCTAGCTATGCCTGCCTCATCAGAAACCTTAAAGCAGGGGAATTAAAATGATTAATTTTATTAGGCTATTAGCGATACTCGCAGCAGGGATTTATGCCAGCGCCGTATTGGCGGAGGGAACAGCCCCAAGCTTGCCCCCACCCAACAAAGGTGATATTAGCTGGATGATTGTCGCCACCGTTTTGGTTATCTTAATGACCATCCCTGGTTTGGCGCTGTTTTATGCAGGCATGGTACGGGTAAAAAATATGCTCTCCGTGCTGATGCAGGTATTCATCATCTTCTGCATGATTGCGGTGCTATGGGCTTTATATGGCTATAGCATCGCCTTCACGGAAGGTAATTTGTTGATTGGTGGCTTTAGCAAGGCATTCCTTATCGGCGTAACACCTGATTCAGTCGTCGCAACATTCAGCAAAGGCGTTTATATACCCGAATATCTATACGCCATGTTCCAATTGACTTTCGCGGCAATTACCCCAGCCTTGATTGTAGGCGCCTTCGCAGAACGGATGAAATTTAGCGCGGTACTGATGTTTATCTTTTTGTGGTTTACTTTTTCGTATCTGCCCATCGCGCACATGGCCTGGTACTGGGCGGGCCCAGATGCCTATACAGACGCCAGCGCGGCCAAAGCGGCGACCGATACAGCGGGCTTTATATTTCAAAAAGGTGCGCTGGATTTTGCAGGCGGCACGGTTGTACATATTAATGCCGGGATTGCCGGCTTGGTGGGCTGTATTTTGGTCGGCAAACGCTTGGGGTTTGGCCGGGATTCCATGGCACCGCATAATGTGCCCATGACCATGATGGGCGCTACCTTGTTATGGGTGGGTTGGTTCGGATTTAACGTGGGCTCCAACTTAGAAGCCAATGGTGCCGCCGGACTGGTGTTTGCCAACACCTTGCTGGCTTCAGCCGCAGCAACCTTGGCATGGACTAGTGTGGAATGGTACAAGCGGGGCACGCCTAGCCTGCTAGGCGCCGCTTCTGGTGCGGTTGCAGGTCTCGTGGCGATCACCCCAGCCTGCGGTTGGTCTGGCCCTATGGGCGCCATTACCCTAGGCTTATTGGCGGGTAGCATTTGTTTCTGGGCAGTCACGGTATTAAAAAATGCGCTGGGCTATGATGACTCCTTAGATGTGTTCGGCATCCACGGCATCAGCGGCATACTTGGCTCCCTAGGCACGGCCTTTGTCGCCTCGCCATTACTGGGCGGAACCGGCGTCTATGATTATGTGGCAAACAGCTTTGGCGAATACAGCATCTTTAGCCAGCTGGGCAGCCAACTTTGGGGAGTCATCATGACTGTCATTTGGTCAGGTGTAGTTTCATTTGCCGCTTATAAAATTGTTGATGCTGTCATCGGTTTACGTGTGGACGAAGACGTTGAACGGGAAGGGCTGGATATTAATGAGCATGGCGAAGTGGCTTACCACGATTGATGCCATTACCGGGCCAATGGGGCCTGTTGGCCCCATTGGCTTTAGCCACTAGCCTTAATTTCGTCGCCAAGCATGATAACGCTTAGCCCAAGCCAGTAACTTTTGCGGGGCGTGATTTCGTTTCCAAACACCAGCGGCAAATTTGTTCGCTTCCGCCAAAGTCGGATAAATATGGATAGTGCCCAGCAATTTATTCAAACCCAAATTATGCTTCATCGCCAACACAAACTCGGCAATCAAATCGCCTGCATGTTCGCCCACAATCGTCACGCCTAAAATTTTGTCACTACCTAGAGGTGTCAGAACTTTAACAAAGCCATAGGCCACACTATCTGTAATGGCGCGGTCTAAGCCGCTAAGGTCATACCGAGTAACTTCATAAGCAATGCCCAAGCCTTTCGCGTCTTGTTCATTAAGCCCTACCCTAGCCACTTCCGGGTCTATGAACGTAGACCACGGTATCACGGAATAATCAGCACGAAATTTTTTGACCTGCCCAAACAAGGCATTCACAGCGGCGTACCAGGCTTGATGCGCGGCGGTGTGGGTGAATTGATAAGGCCCTGCCACATCACCACAAGCATAAATATTCGGGTAATTGGTTGCCAAAAACGCATCAACTGCAATGGTTTTGCGGGGCGACAGACGTATTCCCAATGCTTCCACACCATACCCCCCGACATTGGCGGCACGCCCCAAGGCCAACAAGACTTGGTCGAAACCAATGCGGATAGCTTGCCCATGATGGTCGGCAAGCAATAACTTCTCGCCGTCTTCATTAACAAACTGCCGGGCCTGATGTTCCAGCAATACATTGATGCCTTCTTGTTGAAACGTGGCCAACACGAAGGCTGACACCTCTTCATCTTCGCGGGTCATCAGCCTGGGCAGCATTTCCACCATAGTAACTTTGCAACCTATACGCGCAAATGCCTGAGCCAATTCACAGCCTATTGGCCCACCACCCAACACCAATAAACGCTTGGGCAGTAGCCGCAAGCCCCAAACCGTATCGGAAGTCAGAAAACCCACATCATCCACCCCAGGGATTGCAGGCACAACGGGTTTTGCACCAGCGGCAATAACAATACTGCGCGTCGTAATACGACGCAAACCCTCTGGGTTGGACACTTCCACTTCCCAAGGTGAAACAATGGTGGCAGTGCCTTGGATGACATCCACCCCTAAGCCAGTGTATCGGGCGATGGAATCATGGGGGGCAATAGTGTTCACTATTGTCTGTACCCGCTCCATAAGCCCGGCAAAATCAAACTCCGCTGTCGCGGTATGGATGCCAAATTCTGCTGAACGCTTTAGCTCTGATAACAACTTGGCGGAACGGATTAAGGCTTTAGAGGGCACACATCCGGTATTTAAACAATCACCGCCCATCTGCTGTTTTTCAATGAGCGCCACTTTGGCATTGGCCGCAGCAGCAATATAAGCTGTGACCAAGCCACCGGCGCCAGCACCAATAACCACCAAATTGGTGTCAAAGTGCTGGGGTTTAGGCCAAGGGGCATAAATTTTAGCCGCTTGGGCGGCATCAATCAGTTTTTTGGCCAACAAAGGAAACACGCCCAGCAACACAAATGCCCCCACTAATCCCGGCGATAAAATGCCCGCCAAGCTATCGAGCTGGGCCAATTGTGTGCCCGCATTAACATAAACCAAGGTCCCCGCCAACATGCCCACTTGGCTGACCCAGTAAAAGGTGCGCGTTTTCAAGCCTGTCAGACCCATCAGCCCATTAATCATAAAAAAAGGGAACAATGGCACTAAGCGCAAAGTAAACAGGTAAAAAGCCCCCGCCTCAGCAAGCCCTTCATTGATGGCCTTCAAGCGTTCACCGCCTATCGCTTGAATTTTGTCCCTAAATAAAAAACGCGCCCCCAAAAAGGCCAAGGTTGCACCGATTGTTGAGGCAAAAGAGACGATCACCGCCCCCCATAACAAACCAAACAAAGCCCCGCCAGCCAAGGTTAACACCGTTGCACCTGGCAAGGACATACCCGTGACCAAAATATAAACCACGCCATAAACCAATATCGCCCAGCCTCTATGCCCGTCACGAAAATCTAAAATCTGGGCCTGTTGCGACTTCAACATTTCCAGCGTCAGATAGTGTGGGCCATCGAGATAAAAAAAACAGGCCATTGCAAGGCCAATGAGAAACAACAGCACGATGCGGGAAGTGTTCATTTAATACCCAGAATTATTGATAAGTGGATAGCTCTTTATAACAGCAATTTAACGCAGTTTGCATTTATCCTTGCACTCCAATAGACTGCAACCGCATTGATCACGTAACTTCCCATTAGTTGTTGGCAATAGCGGCAGACCAACGAGGTTTTATAATCCTCGCAGGTCTTTATTCTGCCACTAATGGGAAGTTACGCAAAAACGACAGGGGAGTTGGAGGCTGAAAAGTTGCCCATCAACATCGCCTGCATCAAATGCAGCTGGAGGCAAAAATCAAGGAACTGGAATTACGTGCCGAGGCCACCAACAATAAAGCGGCTTATTTGCGCAGGGAAATTGAATGGCTGGTATTGGGCAAACAACGCGCGGCACTGATGCGCCCAATATGGGAAACGGGCAAAGAGGAAGACAGCCCGCATTAGGGCAAAAAATGCTGGGGCGTAGCGAAGTTATTCCTGGGCGGAAAACCACGTCTTGTAAACCCACAAGCCAATAATCGCCCCCACCATATCAGATGCCACATCCGTGAAGGAACCAGTGCGACCCGGCACAAATGTTTGATGCCATTCGTCCAACAAACCATAAGCCAGTGTCAACAAAAATGCCCACAAATAACCCTGCTTGTGTTTTATGGCCCAATGGCCCAAACCCGGCATCCATAAGAAGGCAAGACCTGCATAAAGGGGGATATGCAGGAAATTTTGGACGTTAGGTGACAACCAAGCCAGCGGGCTTAATTTAGGCGTTGCAATCCCGTGGTCGGGTAGCGAGGACAAACAAAAAATGCCCACCATATAAAGCAACGGCAAAATAATGCAATAACGTGAATTAACTAGGGGCAGCTTAAATAATTTTTGCATGGCAGTTATTGATGACTATGAAATAAGGGCATAGTTTACCATGTAAGTGCCCCTTACTCCGTGTACTTGCCCCCTATTACAAACCTGCCATTTTTTAAAATCTCACGGTAGCAAAGCTTCAATTTGTCCTACAGTGCCGGCATAGGCCAGTTCGCCATGCGTGCAATAGACCTTGGGCCTGTCCCATTGCTTGACCAAGCAGGTCATGGCCGGTTAAGCCGTCTTTGGGCACTTTGTGGCGGTTGTCATCCAGGTACGCCTCCAGGGCCCTGGAAAGTGTTGCACACTTTTTAAGATTGGGAATTGAGCGTTTATGCTTAAACGATGCAGCTTCTCTCCATTAAAACGGCTATAATTAACACTTGGTTATTTTTTATGATAATTAGCTAATCCCATTAACAAGCAATGCCAACCCCTAAGCGCATGGCACTATAAATCGGTCGCCTATGCTTTTTTAGGCATCCCACGAACCAACAATAGATTCATGGATGCCAAGCGCACCTATACTAAATCCCCAATAAATCTAAGGAACCATCAATGTTTAAAATTTTGACGTACAACAATATATCAAGGGCCGGACTGGACAGGTTGCCAAGCGAACGCTACGAAGTGGGCGCAGAAATCGAAAATCCCGATGCTATTTTGTTGCGCTCATTCAATCTGCACGAACAAGCCATCCCAGCTTCACTGAAAGCGGTGGGCCGCGCTGGCGCAGGTGTCAACAATATTCCAGTTGCTGAATACACGCAACGGGGTATCCCTGTCTTTAATGCCCCTGGCGCCAATTCTAACGCTGTGGCTGAACTCGCCATCGCAGGCATGTTATTGGCCGCACGGAATATTGTCCCAGCCTTGAATTTCGTCAGTGGTTTGGAAGGGGATGCGGAAACCATCAACACCCAAATCGAAAAAAATAAAAAGCATTTTGCGGGCTTTGAGTTGTCCGGAAAAACCTTGGGCGTGTTGGGCTTAGGCGCAATCGGGGTAAAAGTTGCCAATTCTGCGGCCGCTTTAGGTTTGAATATTGTTGGCTTTGATCCGTTCATGTCCTTGGAAAGCGCCTGGAAACTGACCTCATCGGCGATTCCCGCAAACAATATCGACGATTTGGTTTCCCGTGCAGATTTGATTAGCCTACATATTCCACTGAATGACAAAACCAAAAACCTGTTCAGCAAAGACCATATCGACCGCATCAAAAAAGGCGCCATACTGATTAATTTTTCACGTGCGGGTGTGGTTGATGAAGCGGCAGTGTTGGCGGCTTTGGATGCGGGCGACCTACATGCCTATGTCTGTGATTTCCCGACTCCAGCCCTCATCAACCATCCACGCGCTATCGTGCTCCCGCATCTGGGTGCTTCCACCGAAGAAGCAGAGGATAATTGTGCAGCCATGGTGGCTGACCAAGTGCGTGAGTATTTGGAAAATGGCTCCATCCGCAATGCGGTGAATTTCCCGGAGTTAGTGATAGGCTTAAGTGAAGAAGGCAAACGCTTGGCTATCGCCAACAAAAATGTGCCCAATATTGTCGGTCAAATTTCGACGGTGTTAGGTGCGGCAGGCCTGAATATTGTGGATTTGTTCAATAAATCCCGTGGCGATTATGCCTATACCATCGTTGACATCCACGCCGAAGCTCCCCAAGAAATCTTGGAGCGTATCCGCGCCATTGATGGCGTGTTGTCGGTCAGGGTGATTTAAATAGAACACAGGGGTAAGCACCCAAACGTCTTGCCAACAAGCCCTCTCCAGCCGGAGAGGGTTGGGTGAGGGGGAATCAAACTGGAATGACGCGTTGATTTCTTGGTTTCAGGTGGACACTGTGTCACATTGAAGTTTGAACCACTGTAGAAGGGGGTGATTGATGCCCCCTTCTACCGCCGCTTGTTAAGGTACCCGTGTTTCTTCTAAGGGCGCTCCATAGGCGTCGGTTGTAGTATCCTGATAAATGCCTGTTAATTTCCGCCTGAATTCATTGGAAATCAGCCTGGCATCCTGTCTGTTTTTTATCACGCGGGGCGTAATCAATACCACCAACTCTGTCCGGTTATTTGTTTTATCTGTACCTCCAAATAACGACCCTATCCATGGAAGCTCATATAAAAAGGGAATCCCATTGGTGTTGTCTTTGAGGGTTTCTTTAATTAATCCCCCTAATACCAAGGTTTCACCGTCATTTATAGCCACGAAACTCTCTATCTTGCGGGTGGAAATTTGCGAGGTTTTTTGGCCATCACCAATTGTTGTGTCTTTTGGTTCACTGACGCTTTGGAAAATCTCCATAATAACAATGCCATTCGCATTAACCCTGGGAGTAACTTCTAATTTAACACCCGTCTCTTCATAGGTTATGTTATTACTTGAAGCCGCGATTAAAGTACCAGTGCCAGTACCTGTACCGCCAGAACCCGTTGAACCAGTAACACTACCTAAAAGCGGCACTTTGTCCCCCACGTCTATACTCGCTTTCTGATTATTCAACACCATTAACGACGGTGACGAAATCACATTGATATTGTTTTTTGAGGCTTCGGCATTTAAAAGGGCTTTTACTGAACCCGAGCTATATACCGCACTAAGCCCCCCTGTTGAAGCGGCGGCGGCAGCGGCTATGGCCGTTCCTAAAGCGGTTGCCCCAGCCTTGTTACCACCAATAGCATCGTCCCCATGCGATAAGTACCATGATATGCCATATTTTAATGTATCCGTTAGAGCAACCTCTACTACGGTCGCATCAATCAACACCATTAACGGCATCACGTCCAGCTGTTTGATCACAGGCAATATCACTTCGTACTCGCGGGCCGTAGCAACAATAACCACCGAATTGTTGGCTTTATCAGCAATTATCCTGACTTCGCCAACATTGGACACATTGGCATCGCCAGTGCCGGCATTACCACTGTTGCTAGATGATGCCGCCTTGGCTGCTGACAGCCTAGATTGCGGTTTATTGGTGATGGTTGCTGCCTTTGTACCGGGCGCCACTTTTGCCGATTTGTCCTTTTTGGCAGCCCCGGTAAAAATTTCATTCAAGGTGCCCGCCAAGTCCTCTGCATCGACATGCTGGACTTTATAAACATTAACACCACCGCCTGAAGCCGTATTAGCCTTATCCAGCCGGGTCACCCAGTTGTCAATATCTTCCAAATACCGTGCTTGGTGGGTGATCGCCAACACGGCGTTTAAGCGCTCTATCGGGATAAACTGAAAAAACTCAGACTCTTCACCTGCCTTGCCTTTTTTATAGAAAATACCTTCCAATTCTTTGATGACGGTTTCTGGGTCAACATGGCTCAAGGGAAACAAGCCAAACGACCGCCCCTTCATGACATCAAGGTCAAACGTGCTAACCATATCCAGTACCCGCGCAATCTCATCGGCCGTCCCGGAGGCAACCAAAATATTACGGGCAGCATCAACATTCAGGATGGTTTTTTCTTGCACCAAGGGCTTGATAATATCCGCAATCTCTTGGACAGCGACATTCCTGACGGGGATGACCCGCGTTTGGTAGCCAGATTGTCCGGCTCCGATAGCCGAGGTAAATAAGGCATCGGCGGAGGGTTCAATGTGATAAATCCGGCCATCTTTCACCAAGGCGGCACTATTCATGCGCAACACCATTTCCAAGGTGGGCAGCAATTCCTCAGCGCTTAAGGGCTCGGTGGTTTGCAGGGTGACTTTGCCGGACACCTTAGGGCTAAGCACGTAGTTTACCTTGAGGATGTCACCCAAAATAACTTTTGCCACTTCGCCCAAGTCAGCCTCGTCAAAATTCAGGCTGTAAGTACCTGCCCCCTTGGCCACTGACCTCCTGTGTTGGGGGGCTTCACTGGCGACAAAACGGTTGGTGCCTGGATACAGTTCGCTTTTCGGTTTTTTGGTCTCCGCTAAACTTGGTTTGTTTTGCAAATTTTTAAAAACAACATCCGAATGGGTTTCCAATGGCTCTTTGGCCACTGGGGACAAAGGTAATTTGGCCATCTCCCTAGGCCCCAACAATTCACAACTACTCAGTGATAAACCCATTAGCAGCCAACAGGAGACGGTCGCTATTTTGTTATAAGTTTTCATTATTGCTCTCAATTTCGCCTTCTGCGGGTGGGGGTATTATGGGTTGTGGGCTATTTGGCCCTTTGGGTATCGGTGGCCCTTTGGGCAATTCTTTGGATTTTGGTTTTCGTAGCGGCAACTCCTTTTGCTGGCCGCCCTGCTTTAAGATGACTTTGTCGCCGTGAATTTCAGCGAGTTTCCAACCATCAAGATCGACCCCGGTCTTGATTTTCCGGTAGTTATCTTTAGGGACACGGGTGGTGATCCGGCTAAACAAGGCCGATAAACCTGCTTTGGTGCTATAAACCCCGTTCAACTGCCAATCAAAATTATTGACGACCACGGCGGCTGTGGTTTGGTTTTCTTCTGGTAACGGTTCGTTTACGGGTTTTCGGCCTTTGATAAATAAGGGTCTGGCCACCAGATCCTCAAAGCTCTCTTCGGATTCTTGGATTAATTCTATTTCCGGCATCACATCATCTGATGAGGTGGCTTCAGTCGCCTCGATAGCGCTTAAAGTCTGCTTTTGCGACTGGCTTGCATAAAACCACTCGCCCATAATGATCAGGGACAATAGGAGGCAAACAGCGGCTAGCACAAAGACAAATTTATTGTTCATTCTGGCTGCTTTCTCATAAAACTAATCGCCTGAAAGTTGACGTTAAGTTCATTGCTGGGTTCAATTTGGCGGGTAACCCGATTCCTCACGCCACGCATAGGCCGGATGTCTATCTGGTCAATCAGGATCAGCGGGGTGGAGGTTTCAATTTGGTACAGCACCGACCTTAAGACTTCACTGTTGCCGGTCATCCTGACCCTGACGGTGATTATGCTGAAATTGTCCTTGATGCTGACGGGCAAGGCTTGGGTGCTGCTTAATTGCCCGCCTGCATCAACGATAGCTTTTTTTATAAATTCCTGCATTTCCGCTGATGCCAAGGCATCAGTAGTCTGGGCATTAAAATAGCCTTGTTCTTCATGTTGCTGCTTAATGGTTTCCATATTGGCAATCACCGCATCCTTGGTTGCCAAAATACGCTCATATTGTTGCAACCTAAAAACCAAGTTATTTTTGGTTTCGTTTAAGTCCATGCCTTTACTGACCACTGGCACAACAATCAGCAAAACAACAATGCCGACAACGGCGGCCAATAAACCGACAGCAAGCCAGCGCTGCTGAAGTTCAGGGCTAAACCAATTACGTTTATTGTCTTTACTCACTGGGCTTCTTCCGCTGGGGTTTCTTCCGCGTCCGGATCTTGGGGTTTACCCACATCAACGGTAATTTGAAAGCGTTCAAGCTTGCTTAGGCTGTCTTGGGTGACGGGTGAGGCAAAACGGGCGTTGGCAAATAAATCAGACGCTTCCAAAACGGCAATCAGCGATGATGCGGCTGGCGATTCGCCTTGGATTTGCAAATGACCTTCCGAGTATTGTAAATAGGCCAGCCACGTGTCGTTATTAATGACTGAGCTTAAGGTGTTCAACATGACTAACACTTCAGGTGTTGCGCTTTTTTGGGCAATCAATTGGCGGGTTTCTTCTATTACGGCATCCATGTCCGCTTGCAGGGACTTCACTTTTTTAGCTTCCTTTGCCAAGGTCTCCGCTTTTGCTTCCAAGGCATTGACAGTTTGGTATTCAAACCAAACTGGCATGGCAATAACAGCGGCCAGCAACACACCGCTTAAGCTGAGCAACAGGCCATTAATCAAGCGGGGCATTTTGGCGGACTTTTGCCTTAGCCTTTCGGGCAATAGGTTGTAACCGTCCTCAATATGGGTAAGGGCATTGGCTGAATCTTCATAATCAGCCACTAGCGGCGCAAAACCCAAGGCTTTGGCATCCTCATAGAGACTATCAAGGGTGTTGCGCCCCGTCAATATCAACATAACCCTAATTTGCCCGGGTTCGTTGACACCGGGCATCAGCTTCACAGTGAAATAAACCTGATCCGCTTTAAACGGCGTATAGCGATCCAGTTCGTAGGCGACCACCTGGTTCAGGTTTTCTTTTGCCGCTGACGGCAGGCTCAATTCTTTTTGGATGGCATCTTGTGCCGTTAAGCGCAAAATGACCTTGGCTTTGGCCAACCGCGGATCCTTGTCATTAAAGCCTTGCAAGTTGGAATCCCTTACGCCCCTATCCAAGGTGGCCAGTGAGCTTTCCTCGCCGTCAAACACATAACTGAGCACTAACTGCTGGCCTACCGGACGCACAATAATAAAGCCCTGTTGGTCACTGACCAAGCGCTTTATTTTTTCCGGGATTAAAAACCCCAGCTCCCGCTGCCACCAGCGTAAGAAGTGTTTAAAATCCAGGTCAATTGTCGAATTCAGGTTGAGCATATTGTTTCACTACTAATTCACTCATTGCATCAGAAAATAAGGATGCGTCATTGGTTGTCACTTGCTGCCATTTCAACACTTTAAAAGGGGTGGCTTCCGTTTCGTCGGTTTTTTCCACCACCACGCTTATCATAGCACTGGATTCATCATCCAGACTCGCTTCGGAAACCAAGGTAAGCACTGTCACTTGTCCGACCTCTTCAATTTGCCCGCCATCCTCAATTTGCCCCGTCTCGTCCACTGAGGTAAGTTCGGCATTTGCCGGAAATGGCGGCGCTGGCTGGTCATTAACGGCACTTGCCACCCGGGCGGCTACATACTCGTCGATTAGGGCCGGGTCGACATTGGGCAACACCAGCAACACTTCCTTGGCCGCCTGCTCCTTAGTCACTTGCGGTTGCCTGGAATAAACCGTGATTAACGGCTCTAGCCCGTAATACAGCTCTTTTTCCATGCCCAGCACCAACTGCAACTCTTCAATGCTCTGAAAGGACTTGTTCCTCGGTGCATAGCTTAAGCCAGCCTCTTTATACTCATCCTTTTCGGCACCATTTAAACGGATCAGATCATCCTTGTCGCGCCAGTCAAGAATCGCGCTGACCACATTGCCTTTCTTGTCATCAAGGGCTTGGGCGTTATTGACCAAGGCTTCCAATAAAGCTTGGTTAGCGTGGTTGATGTCTATTTTACCCATTTCAGACAATAGCCGTACCCGAACTTTGGCCGCACCGGAATCTATTTCATAAATACTGCCATCGGTGCGCCAGCGTTTGGCCTCATCAGGATTAAGCAACATCATTTCCGCCATGGCTATGCCGGATTCGGCAACCGCAAGTGCTTGGGCATTGTTTTTTATCCCCTCGGTAATGGCCGCCTCCCGACGCATACTCAGCGCAAAACTGCCGGCCATAATCGTCAATAGGCTTAAGATCCATAGCACTAAAACCAATGCAAACCCTGATTGCCGTATCACTGCGTTACCTCAGGCTCTGGCTCAGGCTCTTCAGGTGCTTCTTGATCTTCGCTGTCTTCCGCAGATTCAAATTCGGTGTTGTCAGTCATCCCGGTTATCTTAAGGTCAACAATCATCTCCGGCCAAAACCTGCCGTTTTCAAGTTTGATGTTGATTTTGATTAACCGGGGCAGGTTTTCCCGCTCTAGCCATTCTTCTTCCCAAGTCCCTTCTGCACCGTCGACCGAATCAAAATAGGCCAGGCTAAACTCACTGACATGCTTAATTAATGTCACTTCTTCCTTATGCCAGCCTTCACCTTCTGTGGCTGGAAAAAACGGCGTTAAGGTAATTTTGATAAAACGATCTTGATTTTCTTCCAGAAACGTCAGGGTAAAAAGCTGTAAACCTGACCGACCTGCGCTGGCAGGAAAAGACGACACAAATTGCAGGGATTGTACTTGGCCCTGAAAAGAAAACGTTCTGGCATCTTCTTCTGAGAAATCATCCCAATAGGGTTGTGCTACCGACAAATGCCGCTGAAAAAAGCCATAAACCACTGCAATTTCGTTTACGTCAGTGATTTTGTCTTCGCCTTTTTCCCAACTGTCGGCACAAATCTTTAAACTGCTAAATAATAACACCACCATTATGCTTAACAGTGTCAAGGCGATCAGTACTTCAATCAGGGTAAAACCACGCAAGCCCTTTTGACCGCAAGACCGCAGCTGATGCTTAATCATAAGGTTTTGTTCAGCAACTTCATGGATGTTATTTCAACCCGCCTGTCATTAGCCGCACCGGCATCGCCCCAGCTGACGATAACTTTAACTTTAACCAGTGCGGCGGTTAATTCGGAGAGATCAACCTGATCAGGGTTAAAGGTGTAGGGGCTGACTTCAACCTGCCAATAATACTGGTCATTCTCCACACCTGAGGCGGGCTGCAAGGGGCTAGACACACCAATGGTCGCCATTTTGCTTTGGGCAATTTGGATGGCCAGCGTATAGTCCTCGGCAACGATGGCGGTATTCACCCCGGCAGAAAATATCTTCAGTAAAATGCCTAAAGAAAGCGCAAGTATTGAAAAGGCAATTAGGATTTCCAATAAGGAAAACCCCTGTTGCTTAGTGGGCGGCAATAATATCATTCATTTCAACTTGGCCAGTCAGCCAGTTTATGTCCATTTGCCAACCCGCATTATTTAATTCCAGTGTCACCCGGCCCCCAGTCGAAGACCCGTCGGCAAAAAAACGGATGCTGCCCATGCCTTTGCCGTTTAGCTCGTCTTGCCCGGTCACTACCGTCACATCAATATCCTTAGGCAGTTCATACAGCTTGTCACGGGTGCTGACTGTGTAGGTGTTTTCGGTAAGGTCCAACGTTAATGTGACTTCCTGATGGGACAGCAAAGCCTGACCCCGTGCATAACGCAAAGCCGAAACAATATCGCGGGCGGCGGCCTTGAGCCTTGTGGAATCATTTCCTGAAGATATGCTAATGCCGATAGCCGCAAACCCCAGCACCACAATAAACAACACCATGATAAGCTCAAGCAGCGTAAAGCCGAAACTCCGCCGCAAAGGGTTAGGCACGTGCATACAGGGTTACTACGCTTTACCCTAGCCGGACTATTGCCAACTGACAATATCCTGGTCTTCGCCTTCGCCGCCTTCTTTGGCATCTGCGCCTAATGTGGACAGATCAAACTTGCCATGCTCGCCAGGGGAGACATAGTGATAATCTTGTTGCCAAGGATCCAGTGGGATTTTTGCCTTGCTTAGATAAGGCCCGTTCCAACGCCCTTTGGCCTTACCATCTGGGGATTCAATCAGGGCTTGCAAACCTTCTTCGGAGGTAGGGTAACGGCCCATATCCAGTTTATACATATCCAAGGTAGCCGACAGATCTTCTATTTGGACTTTGGCCGCTTTGGTTTTTGATTCGCCCATGTGTTTCATCACTTGCGGACCTACAATGCCTGCCAACATGGCTATAATGCCTAAAACTACCAATAGTTCGAGCAAAGTAAAACCCGCTTGTTTTTGTAAAATAGTCTGTTTCATGGTGTTATCGAAAATTCCCGTTAAAAAATGAATTGAGGGTGAGTGGGTTGTTAGGTAATGTTTGCCTTAAAATGCCAAATCATTGACGCTTAATATCGCCAGCAAAATCGACACGATAATCCCGGCTATCATCATCCCCAAGGTGATAATCAAGGCTGGTTCCAAAAACGCCAGCAGCCTAGAGATGGACACCCGGAGTTGCTTGTCATAAATTGCCGCAACCCGTAGCAGCATCTCTTCAAGGCGACCGGTTTCTTCGCCCATTTTGATCATCTGCATCGCCATTTTGGGGAACAAGTGTTTTTCCAGCATCGCATCCGATAAATGTTTGCCTTGTTTAAGCTGTTCTTCCGCATCAGCAATGGCCGCCGCCAATACCAGATTGTCTACCGTTTCGCGGACGATTGCCAAGGCTGACAGTATGGAAACCCCATTACCCAGTAAAGTTCCCAACGTACGGCTGATATTGGCGGTTTCTTTGTTGGTGATAATCGTGCCCGCCAGCGGCAGCCTCAGAAAACGCCCATCCCAGACTTTTTTCCTGACCGGGTCGGCCAATTGGAAACGCATATAGCTGGTGGCCATAATGATGCCCAGCAATAAGGCCCACCAATAGCTTTGCAGCCAATTGGCCAGCCCCACGACAATTTGGGTGGAAACTGGCAAGGCTTTGCCAGCGCTTTCAAACATCTCGGTAAATTGTGGCACAACAAAGGTCAGCATGACAAATAAAGAGGCCAAAGACATCACCAGCAAGATCACCGGATAAATCAGGGCCGTACTAACCGTGTCCTTTAATTCCTGGGAGCGCTCCAAATAGTCCGACATGCGTGTCAAGACTTCGTCCAAGCCGCCGCCCGCCTCCCCGGCACGGATCATGTTCAAATAAAATTTGCTGAAAATACCCGGCTGTTGCTCCAAGGAACTGGCCAATGACGCGCCGCCCTTCACTTTATCCAACACCCTGGCGATTAATTTGCTAAGACGTTCGTTATCTTCGGTCAAGTCCATCAGCACTTGCAAGGATTTGTCTAAAGGCAAACCAGATTCCAGCAAAGTTGATAGCTCCCCAGTCATTAAGGCAATATCTTTTTGCGTCAATTTGGATTTTTTCAGCCCCATCCCCAAAAATGACCGGCTATTGGCCTGGGCCACCCGAATGGGGATAAAACCTTCTGCTTGTAAGGCAGAAATTAGGCTTTGTTCGTCTACCGCTTCTTTAATGCCTTCTTCGGTCTCGCCCAAGGTGTTGACGGCTTTATAGGTAAATAAGGGCATCTTAGGCTTCCGAGGTAACGCGCATAACTTCTTCTAGGGTTGTGATGCCTTCGATGACTTTAACCAAGCCATTCTCATACAGTGTTTGCATCCCTTCGGCCACGGCCAGTTTTTGGATGGCACCCGCTTCTTCATGCGCCATAATTAATTTACGGACGGGGTCGGTCATGGGTAAAAATTCAATAATTGCCAAGCGCCCCCGATAGCCCATCCCTGCACAAGCCGCACAGCCGACCGGCTTGTATAAAACAATATCGCCTTCTGGCGCGTAGCGGTGCAAGCGCAACTCTTTGACCAATTCAGGCGGAGCGACAACACCGGTTTTGCAGACCGGGCATAGTTTTCTTACCAATCGCTGTGCCAATATGCCATTGACCGTTGAGGTGAGCAAATACTCTTCCAACCCCATGTCTAACAAGCGCGTAATACCGCCAGCCGCATCATTCGTGTGTAAGGTTGACAACACCAAATGGCCGGTCAGCGCTGATTGCACGGCAATCCGGGCGGTTTCCAAGTCCCGCATCTCACCGATCATAATGACATCAGGATCTTGCCGGACTATAGAACGCAAGGCTGACGCAAACGTTAAACCGATCTGTGGTTTGGCTTGGATTTGGTTAATCCCTTCCATTTGATATTCAACCGGGTCTTCAACGGTGATAATCTTACGCTCAGAGGTATTAAGCTGTTTCAGGGCCGCGTACATCGTCGTCGATTTACCGCTGCCCGTAGGCCCGGTGATTAAAATAATGCCATGCGGCTGCGCCAACACCTCAATAAATTGTTGCAAATGCCGCCCCGCAAAACCTAGCGCCGCGAAATCCAGCACCGTATTTTCCTTGTCCAGCAAACGGATTACCACGCTTTCGCCGTGCATGGTGGGGATGGTTGAAACCCGCAAATCCAATTCCTTACCCAACATTTGCACTTTAATCCGGCCATCTTGTGGCAAACGCCGCTCAGCGATATTAAGTTTGGCCATAATCTTGATGCGCGAAATCACCGCTGCAGTTGATTTGACATTCGGCGCATCAATTTCCTGCAACACACCATCAATGCGTAGCCTGACCTTTAACGATTGTTCAAAGGGTTCGATATGGATGTCAGAAGCCCGGGTTTCAATGGCCCGTTGCATAATTAAATTGACCATCTTGATAACCGGTGCCTCACTGGCCAGGTCTTTTAGGTGTTCAAGGTCTTCTTCGCCCAAATCATCAACCGCCAGATCATCCACCAATTTGTCCATTTTTGAGCGGTCTTCACCGTATTGCACATCCAATGCCGCATCGATTTCTGACAACAAGCCAACCTTGACAATAATCGGCTTGCTAGTTGCCAGCCGTAGCGCATCGATGGTGAATTGGTCTTCAGGATCCATCATCACCACTGTTACAGCATCTTCGGTTTCACCAAACCCGATGACATGGTAGTTTTTTAAAAACCGCAATGACACCGTTTCAGGCAACTGCCTTTCCAGCGGGTATTGGTCTGAGGCCATTTTTTCAAACTGCCCCGATTCCACAAACGCATCAGCGACATCCAGTTCTGAACATAATCCCAACTTGACCAACAACAGGGCCAAACTTTCAGCAACCGAAGTTTTTTTAACCCGCTCAACTTTTTTAAGTTCAGACGCTGAAAGCTTATTTTTTTCTTGTAAAATTTTTAGCAAAGACTGGTAAGCCATAGGTATGTCCACTGGTTATAAAAGTTCTAGCCATTTTGGGTTTGCTAGCCGTAAACAAGATTATTGATGAATGGGTGGAGGCCGGATTAACGCACAGCAACGGCAAGAGGGTAGGTACAAGACCGAATGCTTAAAGGTCGCAAAAACTCGCCCAGCATACAGTCGTCGCTTATCTTAATCAATACTTGGCAATAAAATGTAACCCTATTAGCAAGCCCACACTTATCATTCCGTAACAAAATGCTTTAGCCCAGGCAGGTTGCCAACCTTCAACACAGCTTCAAATAAACGGCAAATCCCGACTACCCCAATCAGGAACGACGCGTTACTAGACTTGTAGGCGTACACATGAAGGGACATGGGCATTTGTAAGGGCGACAAATCCGCACTTACGCGCTACCAAGTGTTTTTTCTGTGAAACACTATTTTATGCACATTTTATTGCATAGCCATTGAATACGTATTAGTACGAATAGATTTGTGCAATGTTAATACCTATAGTTATACCACTCATGCAGTGGTTGGCTATTTTGGGATAAAACTAGCCCGATTAGCGCCCACCTAGGTAGAAAAATCCCGCTTAAAGCCACGAGATGGCACAACGGTTAGCTTTCCGCCAAGATCATGGGACGTGATGAATGGAATTCAGCAAACGCTAGCAATTCCGCTCAGGATATAAACAAATTTAACAATGCGTTAAAGGAGCTTTTATGCCAAACCTCACTTCAAAAATTGATCTTAGCAAGATCACACAACTGCGCACTTTCAAAATCAACTACCAAAATGTGCGTAACCTCGACTATGTGGACAACACAAATCTAAAGCCGCAAAACTTTGAGCAGTTCAAGGCGCTAATCCCCCCTGCGGCTTTTGTGGCCGAAGAACAGGCCAGACCGGCATTTTCAGCCGACCTAAAACATCTACAGAGCTATTCACTAGGGGCGTTCCCTAAGGGCAAAATGCTGGTGCTGGTCAACTTTGACCTCTATGCCGCTGTTAAGGCATCCATAAACCAATATATCCAAGATTTAGCCTATGAAGGCTACTTTGCCACCGCCTTTAAAGTCAAAGGTGGTACGCCTGTGGATCTGCGCAACTTCCTTAAAGGCAAACAACCCATTCTAGGGGCGTTGATGGTGGGTTCCTTGCCCGTTGCGTGGTTTGAAATGGCGGATGACTTCGGCGGTGCCGCAGAGTTCCCCTGTGACCTCTACTTCATGGATTTAAACGGTACTTGGAATGACCCCGACGGGGACGGCAAGTTCAGCGAACATCCCACCAATGTCGCACCAGAAATATGGGTAGGGCGCTTGTGGACGCCCAGCAGCAACGGTAATGATGCCGCCTTGATCAACGATTATTTCAATCGCAACCATCTTTACCGCAAAGGGCTGTTTGGTGCATCAAACAAGGCGCTGGCGTTTGTTGACGACGACTGGGCTGGATTTGGCGATTGTGCGCTGGACTCGATGTTCCCCGCCGCCAATATAGAAACCATAACCGACCCGACAACCACCGATGGTGACCGTTACAAAGCCGAAGTCCAACAGTTCCGTGCGTGGGCGCACATTTGCGCCCATTCATCACCAGGCGGGCACTCATTTAAAGTGCCAGGTGCCGCCTCCGAATGGATACCCAACACCTATCTGCGTGATGTGAACCCGCCCAATGCCTACTTCTACAACTTGTTCGCCTGTAGTAACGCGCTGTTTACCCAAGCTGACTATATGGCGGGTTGGTATATTTTTGACAAAGCTGGCGGCTCAACCTGCAATGGCTTGGCAGCCGTAGGCAGTGCAAAAACGGGTTCCATGCTGGCTTTTGAAAACTTTTATACACCGATGGGTAACGGCAAAGTCATCGGTGATGCCTATGTTGACTGGTGGAAAGCCCTAGGCGCCGCCCACGACTTGGGGATGCGGCAATGGTATTACGGGATGGCGCTGTTAGGCGACCCCACGCTCAATTGGTGGACTGGCGTGGTGCCAACCCTGCGCAACCCTCACAACAATGACACCTTCGACCATTACCCTAGGTTGATAACCTTCCAATGGGATCCAGTCACTATCGCTGGCGCAACCTATAACGTGGAAGTCGATGCGTTTAGGGGCAAGTGGTCTGCTGAAACCAATACTACGTGGTTGATTTCTGGTGCCCTCATCGACACCAGCTATGAGCATCTGTTTGTGGGGGCGCAACGGGGCCGTTGGCGGGTGAGGGCAAACGTCAATGGCCGCGTATGCCCTTGGAGCGAATGGCGTTACTTCACCTTTACGGTATAACCCCACGTTTCCCCGACGCGCCAAACACGTCGGGGGAGCAAACCGCTAACAGCAAACCATAACCTCAGGTGACAACCATGCCCGACCAGCCACAGACAACCATTACAGGCAAATTAGCGTTGCTGCCCAACCCTTGTACCAGCGAGCCTTGCCTACCGGGCATGGCTTATGCATTGGACGCTGGCAACAAGGTTTATTTTTTAACCAGGGGCGAGCGTTGGTCGGATCGGCCTATTGTAGCGGAAGGTAGCGTCCTTGCATTGGATGCCAGGCTAACCGTGGCGGGGCACATTGCACAACGCTGGGATATTCGTGGCGAATCCTTTCTCACGCTAGAGATTGCCTCCATGGCAACCGAAAAATAAACGGCAGCCCACATTAATTACTGGAGATATGACATGAACGAAGTATACAAAGATTATGGTTTAGGCTGGTTGCGGGATTTGCCCGATGTCAGGGATTACACGCCAGAGAGTGTGAATATCAAGCCACTGCTTAAAAAACTCAAAGTGTTGGACTTGACAGCCACCTTACCCGCCAAGATAGACCTCAGGGCTTGGTGTTCACCTATTGAAGACCAGGAAAGGTTAGGCTCATGCACCGCCCATGCGGGCGTGGGAATGATCGAATACTACGAAAAGAAGGCTTTTGGCGTATGGCTGGATGCTTCCCGATTGTTTCTTTATAAAGCAACGCGCAATCTGTTGGGATGGACAGGCGACACAGGTGCTTTTTTGCGTACCACGATGGGCGCTATGGCCTTGTTCGGTATTCCCCCTGAAAAATTTTGCCCTTATCAAACTGCCAATTTTGAGGTGGAACCTTCCGCATTTTTATATGCGTACGCCCAAGCCTACCAAACAATCAGTTATTATCGCTTGGATCCCCCAGGCACCCCACCAGCAAACGTGTTACAGCAAATAAAAACAAATCTGGCAGGCAATTTGCCGTCTATGTTTGGGTTTACGGTTTATAACTCCATCACGCAAGCGAATGGCGCAGGTAAAGGCAAGATTCCATTTCCCAGCACTAATGATAAGGTTGCCGGTGGTCACGCCATTATGGCGGTCGGTTATGACGATACCGTAAAAATCAAAAACGCCAATGGTGGCGCAACAACCACGGGGGCCTTATTAATCCGAAACTCGTGGGGCACCAGTTGGGGTGATGCAGGTTATGGCTGGCTGCCTTACGAATATGTCCTAAGGGGGCTGGCGGTGGATTGGTGGGCATTAATCAAGAGTGAATATATCGCCACCAATGAGTTTGGTTTTTAAAGCCAAGCCAACCGCTGCCTTCCAGGTAGAAAACAACAGGGGCAGCACAATTTTTTTGGGCCGCTGCCCCATTTTTTATTGCTTGGGCCATTCGAATCTACCCTTCCTTATAACTTATTAGCCACCGCACTTAGCATAACCATGAAACCTATAGACAACAAAACCCACAACCTCATCGAGCAATCTCTCTCCGATATCAACTGGGCGGCCTACCAAAACCGCCAACACACACCATCCCCCGTCGCTTGGGAAGATCAAGTCCTGTATTTTTTAATGCTGGACCGCTTTTCTGATGGTAAGGAAAAAGGCTACACCGATAATGATGGCAAACCAGTGACCACAGGGACCACACCCCCTTTCCAATTTGACCACGATGCCTACAAAGCAGACCGCAAGCAATGGGCAGACCAAGGCAACCGTTGGCTAGGCGGCACATTGAAAGGCCTGGCCAGCAAGATAGGCTATTTAAAACGCCTAGGGGTCACGGCAATCTGGGTCAGCCCTGTCTTTAAGCAAGTCCCAAACAACGGCTATTCCTACCATGGTTACGCCATACAGAATTTTCTGGATGTGGACCCCCATTTTGGTACGCGGCAAGATTTGCAGGATCTGGTCAATACCGCCCATGCGCAAGGCATTTACGTTATATTGGACATTATTTTTAACCATGCCGGTGATGTTTTTGGCTATGATGCTGACCGCTATTATACGGATGACGGGCATGGCGGGCATTTCATGGATCCGCGCTGGGACAAAGGCAAATATGAGGTTAAAGGCTACCGTAACGCCGCTGGCAAGCCGGATGTCCCCTTTGGGCAAATTGACCTGGCCGCCCATCCAGAGGCATGGCCTGACCAAGCCATCTGGCCCGCAGAATTGCAGGCTGAAAAAACCTTTACCCGCAAGGGGCGCATTGACAACTGGGATTATGACCCGGAATATCGGGAAGGCGATTTTATGTCCCTTAAAGACATAGATCATGGTTACCATGACCATGATGCCAGCGGCAACCGGATTATTGATAATTTCCATCCCACCCCGGCACTGGCGGCGCTCTGCGAAATCTACAAATTCTGGATTGCTTTTGCGGATATTGACGGCTATCGCATTGACACCGTTAAGCACATGGAGCCAGGTGCCACCCGCTATTTCACCTCGGTCATCCGGGAATATGCGCAAAGTGTGGGCAAAGAGAATTTCTACCTGATTGGTGAAATCACTGGTGGACGTGGCTTGGCGTTTGACCTGATGGAAACCACTGGCCTGAATGCCGCACTGGGTATTGATGACATACCCGACCGGTTGGAATATTTGGCTAAAGGCTACCGTGACCCGGCCTCTTATTTCGATTTGTTCAGAAACTCGGTGCAGGAGAAAAAAGGCTCCCATGTCTGGTACGGCAAACATATCGTCACCTTGTTCGACGACCATGACCAAGTCCGTAAAGGCAAGAATAAGGCACGCTTTTGCGGCGAACCCCAAAACCAAAGTTACGCCCACCTGCCGGCTGTGATTGCCCTTAACCTGACCACGATGGGCATACCCTGCCTTTTTTACGGCACGGAACAAGCGTTTGATGGGGCAGGTGATGATGACCGGTATTTGCGGGAAACGATGTTCGGTGGCGGCTTTGGTTCCCTACAAAGTAGCGGCAAACATTTTTTTAATGAGGCGCACAAAATTTATCGGCTGATTGCCGACATCAGCGCAATCAGAAAACAGCACTTGGCTTTGCGCCGTGGGCGCCAATATCTACGGCAAATTTCCGAATCAGGCGATGATAGCACGTTTGGCTACCCGCATACGATAGGTGGCCGCCTTTTGTCCATTGTGCCTTGGTCACGTCTCTTCAATAACCAAGAAATCTTGCTTGCCATCAATACTGACGTGGAGCACTCCCGTTCCGCTTGGGCTACCTTGGACAACAGCCTGCACAACTCGAATCCGGCGAATTTAACCTGTGTCTATTCAACTGACCCGGCGCAGATAGGATCCGAAACGAAGGTTGAGTCCCGTAATGGCAAAGCGGTTTATTTAACCCTCCTTCCTGGTGGATTTGTCATTTATAAATAGGCGTAAGTTATTGTGTAAGAATAACTTTAGCCAAAAAAAACGGGCAGAACTGGCTGCCCGTTTCCTTAAGTAATAATCAAAAGCCAAGCGATTATTTATTCGCTGCCTTTAAGTGGGTCAATGCGGTTTCTGAGGCTTTAGTGGCTGCTTCAGTATGCCCTAAATTACCTTCGTCAATGGCGGTTTGCAGAACTTCGGCAGCCGCATCAATGTGGTTTTTGGTTACACTTTTAGTGACCAAGGATGCCGCCAGTGCATGGTCCAGCGCTGACTTCGCTTGTTCCACCAAGGCTGGTGCATGGCCTGCCTTACCCTGCTCAACCGCTGCTGTGGCATGTTCAACGGCCTGTTTGGTATGATCTTCGGCAAATACACTGGTGCTTAAGCTCAGTAATAAACCGGCACATACGGATGCAATTTTTTTCATTTCTCTCTCCTCATTATTTTTAGAATAGTTGTGCTGCCGAGGCCGCTGCCCCTAAATGCCTTAAGGCAAAGTTGGAAAGCCGTGACCCGACGCAATAATTTTAACCAACATGGAATTTATTTTGCAATAGGTTAATTCCATTAAAAATAGTGCCGAAAAAGCTTCCTTGAAATCCCCGCTGTTCGCTTAGTATTGGCCTTCATCGCAGCGTTTAGGCTTGCAAGTAACCCCTACTTCCACTATAACTAGTCAGCCTAAGGTGATCGGCATTTGAAGGTAAGCGCTTTACGTTTGCCCGCCCGGAGAAAGCCCCCAACGCCGCGGACTAGGCAAAATAATTTTTGTTTTTTAGCCTTGATAATAATATCCGCCAAGTTATAGTGTCCCTTGCACATCCAAACCAACAGATAAGGTAATAATTTATGACGACAGTAGCAGACCCCATCATCGGAAGCTGGTACAAAGACTTAGAAAACAGCCTAAAGTTTAAAGTGCTTGCCATCGATGAAAATGATGATTCAATCGAAGTCCAATACCTTAACGGGGACATTGGCGATTATGACCATGACAGCTGGTATAGCTCGACGTTTGATTACATAGAAGATCCAGAAGATTGGAGCGCGCCTTTTGACGACATTGAATCCGACGATTTAGGCTATACGGATACTGATGAACACCGGCCCAATGCCGAAGATATGGATATAGATGATTATCTGGATTAATTTAAGGAACTAATTGTATGAGAATGGGCCCCCAGGAATTTTTAGACTGGCAATCAAAACGGATTACCTTGCTAGCCATGTCCGGCGCAGGCAAAACGACCTTGGCCAATAAATTGCCGAAAGCCAAATGGTTCCACTATTCAGGTGATTACCGGATAGGCACAAAGTATCTGCGTGAACCGATATTGGACAATATCAAACGCCAAGCGATGAGCGTGCCGTTCCTACGGGATTTGTTATTGTCTGACTCCATTTATATTTCCAATAAAATTACTGTTGACAATCTTGCACCGGTATCCACTTTCCTTGGCAAAGTAGGCGATCCAGCCTTAGGCGGTCTGTCTTTGCAGGAATTTAAACGCCGGCAACAGCTGCATCACCAAGCCGAATGTGCCGCCATGAATGACGTGCCGGAGTTTATCCATAAAGCCGAAGACATTTACGGCTACCACCACTTTATCAATGATGCCGGTGGCAGTGTGTGCGAGCTGGACAGGCCTGATGTCCTGGAAACCTTGGCGGCAAACACCCTGATCATTTATATCAAAATACCGCCTGCCTTGGAGCAAACCATCATCGAACGGGCTAAAACTGACCCAAAACCCTTGTATTATCGGGAAGCCTTTCTTGATGCCAAACTTGCTGAATTCTTGCGGCTAAAAAACTACACCAGTTGCGACAATATGCCCCCAGATGAGTTTGTCACCTGGGCTTTCCCCGAGTTGTTCAAAGCCAGGCTACCGCGTTATCAGGCCATCGCCGACCAGTACGGTTACACCATTGATGCCAATGATGCCGCCAAGGTCAGCAATGAAGCTGATTTTATCCGCTTGATTGCCGATGCCTTGGCCAAGCAACCATGAATAATATCTGTGAGCCACCACCATGCCTTTAGTTGCCCACATTGACCTGCCCTCATTCCAACGCCTGCGCGAAGAAGGCGAAGAGATACTGGCACCTGACCGCGCCAGCCAGCAGGATATCCGGGAATTGCATATTGGCTTGCTGAACATTATGCCCGATGCCGCGCTGGAAGCGACGGAGCGGCAGTTTTTCCGGCTGGTGGGGGCTTGTAACCAAATCGTCCAATTCCATGTCCATCCGTTTACCGTTCCCGGCCTGATCAGAAGCCCCAAAGCCCAAGCGCATATAGACCAATACTACGAACCTTTTGAAAAAATCCAACGCGACGGCTTGGATGCCCTCATTATTAGCGGTGCTAACGTCACCCAACCCAGCTTGCCCGAAGAGGACTTTTGGCAGCCGCTGATGGCGGTATTTTCCTGGGCCAAGGAAAATGTCACGTCAGTGCTGTGCTCCTGTTTGGCTACCCATGCCGTCATCCAATACTGCTATGGCATTGAGCGTAGCCGATTGCCAGCTAAGCGCTGGGGGGTTTA
Organism: Methylococcales bacterium; assembly: GCA_026399075.1. Taxonomy (GTDB): domain Bacteria; phylum Pseudomonadota; class Gammaproteobacteria; order Methylococcales; family Methylomonadaceae; genus Methylobacter_C. The sequence goes on along the minus strand of JAPLRR010000037.1, from coordinate 24,777 downwards.
CCCGCACAAACTGATTGACCGCAGCCATCCCTTGGTGGCTGAGATTAACACCCGCTTTGATGTGCCCCACTCCCGCTATAATGAAATATTCCAAAGTGATATGGAGCGTTGCGGGCTGAAAGTGCTGGCCGCCAGCAAAGAAGCCGGCGTCCATCTGGCGGTCAGCCCCGATGGCTTCCGTATCGTGTTTTTTCAGGGCCATCCCGAATACGATGACATTAGCTTGTTAAAAGAATATAAACGCGAAGTCATGCGTTTTTATCATGGCGAACGGGCAGATTACCCGCCTTTCCCTGAGCATTATTTTGATGGTTTTGCCCAGCAAATTTTTCAGGATTATGAACAAACCGTCAGGTCAGCTAAGGACAACGACGACATACTGGCCGAATTTCCTGAGGCAGAGGTATTGGAACATATCGACAACACCTGGAAAGACACCGCCAAAGCCGTGTTCAACAACTGGCTAGGCAAAATTTACCAACTGACCAACCAAGATAGGCGGCTGCCGTTTATGGACGGCGTTGATCCCAATAACCCCTTAGGCCTCTAAATGCACGAAGAATTTTTACAGCAAGCGATCACCTTGGCGGCGGACAATGCCAGTTCTGGCAACGGCGGCCCGTTCGGCGCATTGATAGTCAAAGACCAAAAAGTGATTGCCGCCAGCGGCAACCAAGTCACCAGCAGCCTTGACCCTAGCGCCCATGCCGAAATCAGCGCTATTCGACTGGCTTGTCTAAAACTTCAAGATTTCCAACTGCACGGCTGCATCCTTTACACCAGTTGTGAACCCTGCCCGATGTGTTTGGGTGCAATTTACTGGGCACGGCTAGCCGAGGTTTATTATGCCTGTGACCGTTTTGACGCGGCTAGCGCCCAGTTCGACGATAGCTTTATTTATGATGAGATCAACCTTTTGCCCACTGCACGGCGTATCCCTATGTACCACCTTAAGCTAGCCAGTGCCATGCAACCTTTTACTCTCTGGTCTGAAAAAATTGATAAAATAGTGTATTAAGCCGTTTTTAAACCGCCATTTTCATTGGGCAAGGCCAATTATTCCAGTGGCTAGTGTTTGCTTTTTTGGACGGGTATCATCCTACGCGTAGCATTAAAATCATCTTATAATCTCGGTAAAGCTACGCGCAGCGTACCCTACGGTAAATTATAACAAGTGAAATCCCTGTCGTTCTTACCCTACCTAACTAAGATTGCTGAGCAACACCTAAGTGCTGCTTTGGGCAAAAAGTCGCTAACGCCTAGCCATCACAGACAAGAATCACCTTTGGCTAAAATTACTGATGGTCACTTTTTTGTGTCATATGCCCTAATTTTTTTAAAAAATAAGGCATATGCCACACTCAGTAACCAGGCTAATGATAGATAAACAAAAAACAAGTGGTTAAACTCTCGGCTTATCGAAAATACTAGGGTATTTGCCGTAAAACAGCATCAGTCTATGCTAATAATCTATTATTAATAGGTCTTTCAAGCGTTAATTTTCCCTCAAAGTCCAAAGATGACGGCGCAGAGGAATTTGTAAGGCATTGTATATTCAATTTTTTAATAAATAGTGAGTAGCATTTCTACACTTGGCATTGTGTTTGCTTTGGTAATATTACGTTCTTATTTGTTTGAACGTCTTATTCATCAACCACTAGGAAACATACAATGACCAACACCTTAAAAAAATTACAATTGGCTGGTGCTGTAGCCCTGCTTTGCTCACCGTTACTCGTCCAAGCAAAAGCAGTCCCTACTGTAGACGCAGACATCAATAACGTCGCCCGCTTAAATGAAATTGTCCAAGCTGGTTACGGTGCCAACTATAAAGCCCGTATTAAAATTGACAAAAATGCTTACACTTACGCTAACAAGATAGTCTTCAAAACAGATGACGCGATTAGCCCAGCTGGCTTAATCGGCAGCGAACTGTTCAAGGTGCCATTGACGCCTTCCATGGGTTGGAATGACATTGCCACCAACCCCGACATCTCCGCCTGCTCCGCGACAGTTACAACCAACTGCCTTACCTATGCAACCGACATCGACAAACGCAGCTTTGGCTGGGGACACAGTGCCAACTGGTATTTGATTGACCTAAACGCCTTGGTAGCATCGGTAAAAGGTGTCAGCGTCCACATTACGGTTGAACGCTACGACGATGGCATTGCAACCGAAACCACAACCAGCTCAACTGGCGTGGTAACCACCTTAGCTAACGATGACGATTTGATCCCTGCATTGACTGTTTGGCAAGGCAACCAAGACAATGGCACGCATTCCCATTGGTTCCCTAACAAACACCAAGCAACCGCTAAATTTGACGGCTCAGCGGGCACAACTTTTTGGGGGCGGAAATTGTCCAAACCGGAATGGGTAGTATCCAAAAAACTGACTTACTCACTGAAAGGTGTCAACTCAGGCATGGTAGGCTGGGATACAGCTTATACGACAGCTGCCCAAAAAACCGCTACGGTTGAAGGTGAAGTTTTGCTAGACAAAAAAGATCCTAGCAAAAACTTTTTGACCGTTGCCTTAGGGGGTGACAACCACAACGTAGCCGGCAAACACAGTGCCAACTACAAATTGACTGTAGAAGTCCATAAAATTGGTATGTAATAAACTACTTACCTTGTAAAAAGTAAGCTTATTCGCTAAGCTAACGGCTATCTGGCTACCCGCCAGATAGCCGTTTTGCGTTTTACCGCTTTAATTCCAAACTTGATTTATAGGAAATTCACCATGTACAAAAAATTCGCGTTAGGCGCTGTCACACTGCTGCTGGCAGGCTCCCTTTCCTGGGGCTTGTGGCCGCAACAAGACTCCCCCGAACTAGGTCAGGGTGATGTCCAAACCTTAAGCGCTGTGATTGCCAACTGGAATCGCCAACATGAAACCCACGGTGGCGCTGAAAACTTACGCTTTGCCTTGGCTAATGCCCAAAACTTATCACATAGCAGCCAACATGGCCATGGCGACATCCGCTTCAACCTGATCACGGGTGAACTTACCGCCAAAGCCCAGCAATTGGCCCCACAACAGCGTTATGAGCTCTGGCTGTCCGGGATAACAAAACCGGCCTCCTCGTCGCTGAATTATCAGCTTATTGGCACACTTCAATCTGATGCGGCAGGCATTGCCAGCGGCACAGTAAAGCTAGACCGCGCCCGCTTAGATGGCTTTACCTTAGACAGCGTTGTTATCACGGCAGCTGGCCAAACACCCCAAAGCCACGCCCTATTGGCGGGCACACCATCATTTTTACAGCGGCTTTATTACAGCGACAAGCCGTGGGCTGTCGCACAACTGAACACAGCGCCAAGCAACAGCCAACAACCTGCTTTCGCCTTTTTGCTGCCCAAAGTAGCGATGGCACACGGCAGCACAACCTTAACGCTGGCAGAAAAAATAGCCAAAGGACGTAAACTGTTTGTTGATGAGAAATTTAACGGCAATGGCCGCACCTGCGGCACTTGCCACCGCCCAGACAACAACCACACCATCGATCCGGTTTACATCGCCACTTTACCCAAAAACGACCCCTTGTTCGTGGCCGAAACCAACCCAGCCCTTGCGGGACTGGAAAACCCCAAATTGCTGCGCCAATTCGGGCTGATTTTGGCCAACGCCGATGGCTTTGACAAACCGCCCGTGTTCCGCAGCGTCCCGCACACCTTAGGGCTAGGCACCTCCGTTTCCCCAGAATTTATCGATTTCTTAGGCGCAACCCATGACGAGAGCACGGGCGAACACACCCATGAAGACGGTACCGTCTATGACCTGCCGCTGTCTAACCATATGGTTGGCTGGTCTGGCGATGGCTCACCCGGTGACGGCACGTTACGCTCATTTGCAATTGGGGCGATAACCCAACACGCCACCAAAACCCTGAATCGGGTCGCAGGGGTCGATTTTCGGTTACCTACCGCAGATGAACTGGATGCCATGGAAGCTTATATGTTGTCTTTGGGGCGTAGCGCCGATATCAATCTGGAGAAAATGCACTTTAATTCCGCCCTGGTGGAAAAAGGCAAAGCCTTGTTTAATAGCGACTTTGATGACGGCACGGGCAAATGCCGGGGTTGCCATATCAATGCGGGGGCCAATGCATCCATCTCTAAGCTCAATGGCAACCGCAACAACGGCATTGAAAACCAAGATTTACATCCTGCCCGCCTGGTCGCCCCTGAAATCGCCTACGATGGCGGCTTTGGCAAAGTTGCCAGCCAAACCTGCGGCCCCAACAAAGACGCAACTTGTTATGGCGACGGTCGTTTTAATATTAGCGCGTTGATTGAAGCCGCTGACACGCCACCGTATTTCCATAACAATTCCGTGGCAACTTTAGAAGAAGCAATCGCTTTTTATAATAGCGTGGCGTTTAACACCTCGCCTGGCGCAAAAGCGGAAGACCAAAACAACCACCCCCGGTTGATCACCCTTGATTCCAGCAAAGTCACAGCAATCGCCTCATTCCTTAGGGCCATTAATGTCTTGGAAAATATCCGCAACTCCAGCCGATTGGATGAGCGGGCCTTATCTGAAACAGGTAAAGCTTTCAGGGAAACCGTGCGCTTGGCCATGGCCGACACCGAAGATGGCATCCAAGTGCTGCAACAAGGCTATAATTTGTATCCTGAAGCGCTCAGCCTGATGGATGGCGCACTCAAACTTGAGAAGAAATACACCAAGGCGGCATTGAAAAAAGCCTTGGTGCTCAAACAACAAGCCCGTGCGTTGATAGTCACCGAAGATAATTAAGCCCCCCCCAGATAAGTGCAGGGGTAGTTTTACTGCCTCTGTACCCCTCATCAATGAGTGGCCGTTTTATTTTCGATGCGAAGATAACTAGAACAGGCCCAAATAAAATGCTAAAGTTTGCCACCTTTATTGGCAGCCCCGATAGCTGAGCCTTGTGCCTTTACACTTTTCTGATGCAATTATGAAAACATACACTATTACTAAAAATATATTATGTGCCGCCTTAACCTGCGTGGTTATTTCCTTATCCCTCACTGGCTGTTCAGATGAAGAGCAAAAAACCGAGCCAGCCAAAACCGCGTTTAATCCGTTTGACCACTCAAAAGACGAACCCGTCACGCCACAAGAAAAACATAAGTTTGAAGACGCTTTCGCCGCGCAATGTGTGGCGAGGGAGTTGAAAAACTCGACGAACCCTGAGGTGGACAAAGAACGCTTTGCTAAACCTTGCCAATGTATTGCAAATTATATGGTCAAGGATTTAACCGACGAAGAAGCCGAAAAGTATCTTGATGAGCATGAAAATCCCCGCTCCTTACAAATTAAATACAATAGTGCCGCGTTTCATTGCACTCAACCCAAGGGCTTGGATAAGGGCTTCAAATCCTATCAGGCACCTGAACCTAAGCCCAAAGAAGGATTTTTTAGTAAGCTTTTTTAATGTGATGAATGCATCCACTCTGCCAGAATTGGCGGTATAGCAGAGTGGAATGCTATCAAGACACCACAATAACCGTCTTTTCGGCCAGCTCTTTCAATATCTGCAAGCCCCCGGCAATAATGCGTCCGGGGTCAGGATGGCCAGACTCTTGGGCCACCTGCTGCAAATAGTCGTTTGCCTTTAAATTTCCCTGTTCTTGGATGATTTCCAACAAACGGTAAGTGATGGGGGTAATTTCAATAAAATTAACCTCATCCTCTTGGTTTCGGTAAACAACAAGAAAAGTTGGTACTTCGGGGGCAAGCTGCGGCAAAAAGGCAGGCGCAATTTTGTGGACGGGGTATTGATAAGCTAAAGGCCACGCCACAGGAGACAAACTGATAGTGCAGTTTTGTAACGATTCTACGTCAGGCTTGGCGGCAGGCAATTCTTCACGGGAAATGGACAAGGCCATTTCCACCCACTCGTAGTGCGCCAACTCCAGTAGAAAGGGGAAATCTTCCTGGCTGTCCCGCTCAGTTTGCAGATACGCCAAAAATTCTTCTGGAATATCTGAAAAATAAGGCGACATTGAGGCGTGTTTGGCAAAAAAGTCCGAAACTAAAGCCAGCCATTGGGTGTCGTCCAAGATCGCCCTTAACACCGGAAAGTTGGCCGATAAAAAGCCATCGACATTATTAAAAAATAAGGCCCTATACATGGCCATCCTGGCGCCGTCAACATCCGCAGGTGCCGGGTTGTTTTCAGGGTCCCGGATATAGGCCGCAAATTCTTGCTGTTTACCGGCAAAGTCCACCGCCCCGCCAGCGGTAAAGCCACTGCTTTTCATGCGCCAGCCCTCGCCTGTATCATCCTGATGGTGTCCACTTCCTGTAACAATTCAGGTATCGTAGGAAGGTTAAAATCCCGTTCCAATAAAGTCGGGAACACCCCATAAAGCGCATAGGCTTTACCTAACAAAGCCCATACGGGGTCAACCACAGTTGCACCGTGGGTATCAACCAAAAAATCTTCCGCTTCCACATGATGCCCGGCAATGTGCGCATAAGCGATACGTTGCGCGGGTATTGCCCTTAAAAAATCTTCGGCATCGTAACCGTGGTTTACGCTATTGACGTAAATATTATTGATATCAATTAACACATCACAGTCGGCCTCCTCGATAACGGCATTAAAAAAATCTATCTCGGCCATTTCTTGGCCAGGAGCGGCGTAATAAGAGACATTTTCGATGGCGATTTTTTGTTCAAGGATGTCTTGCACCCGCCGGATCCGGGCCGCTGCGTGGGACACCGCGTCTGAGGTGAACGGGATTGGCATTAAATCGTACAAATGCCCGTCTTTACTGCAATAGCTTAAATGTTCACTGTAAAACTTCATTTGATGTTCAGCCATGAATTGTTTGACTGCGCGGACAAACTGTTCGTCCAGCGGATCCGTGCTACCTATTGACAATGACAAACCATGGCAAACGAAATCAAAGCGTTCCGTCATCGCCCGGAATTGCTTGCCGTATTTGCCGCCAATAGTGATCCAATTTTCGGGGGCAACTTCATAAAAGCCGACTTGTTTTGGGGGTGATGAAACGAGCTGGCTTAACAAAGGCCGCCGCAAGCCCAAACCGGCACCAAGGACTTGGTGCAATCTTGTGTCCATGAGAACACCTGTGGATAATTGATAAAAACGGGGAGGCATGGGGTCATGCCCTCCCTAGGGAACTAAACCGGGCATAAGTATGCCCGACTCAGGTATTATTTTGCGGGCGCGGCAGCTGGGGCTTTCATATCACCACAGGCACCTTCTTTGCCTTTCATCATGTCACCACAAGCACCTTCTTTGCCTTTGGCGGAATCATCCTTTTTCATGTCACCGCAAGCGCCTTCTTTGCCTTTCATAGACTCGCCTTTCATCATTTCGCCACAAGCGCCTTCTTTACCTTTCATCATTGCGCCACAAGCCGCTTCCATGCCGGGTTTCATTTTGCCGTCTTTCATCATATCACCGCATGAGCCTTCAGTCGTTTTGGCTCCTGCGCCAGCAGAAGGCACTACCTTTGTCGCTGGTTTATTATTGCCTGCACACGCGCCTTCAGGCGCCTTAGGTTTGGCCATGCCGCCCATGGACGCGCCACAAGCCATTTCTGCGCTCTTTGTATCCGCTTCAGCAAGCTGCATATAACCGCTAGACAATTCAGTCATACCGAATGGATTGGCTTCTGCGTTTGCCGCTGTTGCCGCGAACGTCGAAATAAAAGCCGCGCCCAAAGCTGCGGCTAAAGGTGTTTTATTGATTTTTTTCATGTTGACTCCCAAATATTATTATAAATATTCGATAAATAAGCCTTATCGAATAGCGCTATCATACCAAAGACACTTGAATATCGGATGAATATCCTTTATTTAAAGAAAAAGTATCACCAAAAAGACTGTGCAAACCTTGAAAAGTTGCCATTGCATTTCACATAAACGCCTTATCGCTGATGGTGGCGTTTAAAGTAGCTTCCCCTTAAACTCGCACAAATCCCCAATGACACAGCTTAAGCAACGTGGTTTTCTGGCAATACAAGTATATCTGCCATGTAGGATAAGTAAATGATGGGCATCTTTTTTATGGTGCTTGGGCGTGGATTTGTCCAGCTTAAGCTCCACTTGCAGGACATTGGTGCCTAGTGCAAGGCCGGTACGGTTAGCCACCCTAAATATATGCGTGTCAACAGCGATGGTCGGCTGCCCAAAAGCTGTGTTGAGCATCACATTCGCTGTTTTTCTGCCCACACCCGCCAATGCTTCCAAATCCTCACGGGTGTTTGGCACTTGTCCATGGTGATGGTCCAAAAGCTGTTGGCACAGCTTGATAATGTTTTCAGCTTTGGTGTTAAATAGCCCTATGGTCTTGATATAGCCTTTTAAACTGGGCAAACCCAATTCTAAAATGGCCTCAGGCGTATTGGCGGCGGCAAACAACAATCGGGTTGCTTTATTGACGCCTTTGTCGGTCGCCTGTGCTGACAAAACCACGGCAATAAGCAGTTCAAAGGGGCTGCTATATTCAAGCTCCGTGGTGGGCTCAGGTATTGCTAATTTAAGCCTGTCAAAAATGGCGAGGCGTTTTGCTGGGTTCATGGCGATAGTCTTGAAATATACAGAATCTGAAATTGATAAATCTCCTCTCCCTCAGGGAGAGGGGATTTAATGTCGCTTTACTCCCTGCGCTCTCTATATGGGCTGTATTGCGTTGAAGGCCACCGTTAAACCGTCATTCCGGCGTGAATGCGCTTAGTCTAACTGACCCTCCCCAGCTATGATAAAATCAGCAACCATCAACTAAGGGATAAATCCCCACACCTTCTTTGGCTATGCACTAAAACTAATTTTAGCAGGTGATTTATCAAATTGCGGTTGCTAGACTATACTTAAACATAAATCCAGACAACTGGGGGATATAAAACCAGCGCCTTTAACAACCAAGATAAGGCACGGCCTTCCCAGTCAAGTTGGCCCGACATTCACTACCCGCCTAATTTAACCGCCTTAACTGGACATAATAAATACCGATGACCTTTTTCTCCCCTAACACCCACAGCATTGACAAAGATCCCCTCCCCATACTGAAAAACCCGCTTTTAACCGTGGCCTTTGCCTTTTTCATCAGTGCGTTTATGTTGTTTTGGCGTCTGGGCGGTTTGGCGTTAATTACCCCCGATGAAGGCCGTAATGCTGAAGTGGCCAGGGAAATGGGCTTGTCACACGCATGGTTAGTGCCCACTTATGACGGTTTGGCCTATCTCGATAAACCAGCGTTTTATTTTAAGACCATTGCCCTGACATTCTCCCTGTTTGGCGAATCAGAGGCCATGGCCAGATTGTCATCAGCCCTTTTTGGCTTTGCACTAGTAGTCGCGGCATTTTTCTTTTGCAAAAAAATGTACGGGCAGCGCACGGCAATCCTTGCGGTGCTTATCGTCAGCACCACCCCTTTGTATATGGCATTTGCCCGGTTTGTCATTTTTGACATGACCTTGGCCTTTTTTGTTAGTTCCAGTATTTTTGCCTGTTTTTTGGCAGAAGAAGACGGGGCAGCCCATCGGCAACGTTGGTATTTGCTGGCGGCCTTGGCAGCCGGTATTGCAACCATTATAAAAGGCCCGGTGGGGTTTATCATCCCGACCTTGGTCATCGCAGTTTTTAACGGCTTTGAAGGCAGGCTCAAGGTGATGAAACACGCCTTCGCCTTGCGCAATGTGGCGGTTTTTTTGGCGGTGGTGTTGCCATGGTTTATTGGCCTGTCCTTGCAACGCCCCGACTTCCCTTATTACGGCATCATGCGGGAGTCCATCGCCCGCTTCACCACCACCGAATTTCACCGCACCGCGCCGTTTTATTTCTATGGGCCAATCATTCTGGGCACTTTTTTTGCTTGGAGCCTGCTGCTGCCTGAATCGGTGCTAGTCGCTTGGCAAACCAGAAAACGTTGGTCACGCACCGACCGCTTGCTGGTGGTTTGGGCTATCGTCGTGGTGATTTTTTTCTCCATTTCACAATCAAAACTGCCTGGCTATATCCTTTCGGCGGTACTTGCCTTAGGGCTATTGACAGCCCGGGTGTTTGCCCTGGCGTTCAACAACATTCATGGACGCGCGGCACGCTTAGTCGTGCATGGCACCATCCCATTAGCAATACTCAGCTTATTGGCGGCTGTTTTTTTAGGGGTGCTTGCTGCCGACCCCGACCTGCTTAAAAGCAGGCTAACAGCCAAGCAGGAAGTCTTTGACCTTTTTATCCCCACCATCTTGCCGATGGCACTGTCGCTGGGGTGCGTTTCATTGCTATCAATGATAGCCCTGTGGACGCGGAGCATAGGGCTGATTTTCGCCGCGTTCATCAGTTTCCCCTTGCTGTTGATGACCGTCAACTTTGACCTCTTGGCACTTTATTCACAAGTCCGCTCCTCACGTAGCATCGCCGAGCACATCCAACCCGCCTTAACCCCTACGACTGAGCTGGTATGTCTGGAATGTCTGCCCAATGGCCTGCCTTTTTATCTTAAACGCTTAGTGACCGTCGTCACTAAAGATGGCCAGGAGTTGACCAGCAATTATGTGGTATTTACCCTGAACTCCGGTAAGCCTTGGCCCGAAGGCGTGGTGCCACTGGCGCAATGGCCGGCATGGTTAGCCACACGCAAGCACCCGGTCTACTTGATCGCCAAAAAGGATCATCTGCCGCAACTTAAGGCAGTTGCCATAACGCGCGGGGTTGAGGTGATAGATTTAGGTTCAAATTTTTGGGCGGCCCCACTGCCCACACCAACAGGAAATTGATATGTGCGGAATTTGTGGTTTAGTTGTCCCTGCGGGCATAACGCTGGGCGAGGCCCATAAACATCAGGTTAACCTTATGATTGACGCCTTAATGCACCGGGGGCCAGATGACACTGGGATAGGTGGTGACACATCGGCCATTTTTGGCATGACACGCTTGGCCATCAGGGGCTTAAATGACGGCAAACAGCCGATTGTAGACCCAGAAACTGGCGTGATGATGGCCTGCAACGGCGAGATTGACAACCACCAGGAACTGCGGGCATGGTTGCTGGACCAAGGCCGTCCCGTTGGGCAAAGCACCGATGTGGCTGTTATCCCGGGTTTGTATTTGGAGCTGGGCGAGAACTTTGTCGAACGCCTTAAGGGCGCATTTGCCATTGCCATCTGGGATCCGCGCGAAAATAAGTTATTGTTGGTACGGGATAGGGCTGGCGAACGGCCACTATTTTACGCACACATTGACGGCATTGTGGTTTTCGCATCCTTGATTGCCGCATTGGTATCACCAGCCCCGCACATTTTTGACATAAGCCCCCAAAACATACACAGTTATTTAATGGCGGGTTTTTTTGCCGCGCCAGAAACCCCTTTTAAAACCATCCAAAAAGTATTGCCGGGCGAGATAGTCACAATAACACCCGCCGGGGTAAACCGTCGGCGCTATTGGCGTTGGAACGCCGCCCAGGCGATAAAAAAACCAGGTGGCTTGGACAGTTTCGATACCCTATTTCGGGCGGCCATTACCCGGCAAAGCGACGTTGATGTGGATTTTGGCTTATTTTTAAGCGGTGGCTTGGACTCCTCCCTGATTACCGCCGTCACCAAAGCAATACGCCCGGACAAAGCGCTGACCGCCTACAGCCTCCGGTTTACTGAAGCCTCTTATGACGAGGGCCATTACGCCGAAAAAGTGGCCCATACCTTGGATGTAAATTTTGTGCCGGTCTGGGTAAAACCCGAAGATTTTCCACCGACCATCGCAAAATTGGTGCGGCAAGTGGGTGAGCCGCTGTCTGATCCGGCGTGGGTGCCTAGCGCCCTGTTGGCCAGACGCGCCGCCGAAGATGTGCGCGTGGCTTTGGTTGGCGAAGGCGCTGATGAACTTTTCGGAGGTTATCCGACCTATTTTGGCGCCGAACTGGCCCTGACTTATGCAAAATTCCCCAAACCTATCCGGGGCTTGGTGCGCCGCATGGTAGACAGCTTACCGCCTAGCGATAAAAAAGTGACCCTGGCTTTTTTGCTTAAACGCTTTACCTTAGGCGATGACTTGGATTTTCTGGCCCGCCATATCCTTTGGACATCGAGCATTTCACCCGCGATTTTGGAGCGCCTAGGGATAACACCGCCACTGATGCTGATACCGCGCTACCCCTCAGCGAAAATGCTGGACAGATTACAGCAATATGATTTGGAGAATTCCTTGGCTGAAGGGCTGTTAACCAAGGCCGACCGCGCCAGCATGAAATCAGCACTGGAACTACGTGCACCATTCCTTGACCAAAGGGTCATGGAATTTGCCGCCATGCTACCCGATAAGCAACGCGTCCATCACGTAACAACCAAGGTGTTTTTAAAGCAATATGCGCTACGTTATCTGCCCAAGGACATTGTGCACCGTAAAAAGCGTGGCCTATCCGTACCGCTAAGCAGTTGGCTGCGTGAACCTTTATATGATTGGGCACAAGCAAAATTGGTGTCGCCGCAGCTAGAGCGCATCGGCATCAAATCCAAGGCAAGCCTACAATTGTTGCAAGAACACCAGCAGCGCAAGGCTGACCACGCTAGGGCAATCTGGACTATCTGCGTGTTAAGTGAATGGCTGGACTGGGTGTCTGAGGCGGAAACAAGGCGTCTACACCCTGAGTGGCATACGGCATCAAAACCGTTGTAGGGAAGCAGCGTAAGGTTTATTAGCCTTACGCATTTACACGCCCAAACCTTTACGTTGCCGTTGGGCCAAAGCCCACTTTAGGGACATCGTCAACAAAAAGAACGCGACTGCCGCAATTGCCAGATATTGCGCAAGATGGGCCATATCCGCTTGGATAGCACCCGCACCCACCAAGGTCGCCGTTACCCCCAAAGGCAAAAAGCCCAATAAGGTACCTATCCAAAAATCAAGATGGCTGACCGAGCTTAAGCCCATTAGGATGTCATTATAAAGACCGCTAATTGGCAGCTGGCGCATAAACAACACCGACTGCCAGCCTTTCGCTTGGCTGGAATGCGACAAAGCACTAATTTTGGGGAATTTTTGCTGAACATACTCCCGTCCACTCCAGCGGGCAAACACAAACGTACCATAAGCCCCCAGCACCGTGCCAAAGTGGCTCAACACCACGCCCCAAGCAAAACCAAACAAAATGCCCGCCAAAGAACATAACAGCAAGCGGGGCATACCGACAGCGGTCAGCATGGCGGCAACCAAGGTAAACACCGCCGGGGCGGCATAGCCCGTTTCTGCCAACCAAGTTTTGATTTGCGGGGTTTGGTTTAGCAGCTCTTTCAGCGGCAGGGAGTAGATTAAAAAACTACAGGCCAGCACCAGTACAAGCAGCAAGCCCATTGCGATCTTTTTAGACCACGCTGTGGTTGGTTTGGCCATAAATCACCTGTATGTTAAGGGTTCGTGTAACGCTAAAATGAGAAAAGCAATAGACGCTTAAGTGAAACTCGACAGCGACACCTAGCAACAGCCGATTTCTAGCATTCTTGGTTTTGTTACATTTTAACACACAATCTTTGCGTTTTTACAACTAACGTAAACCTCCAGCAATTCCCATTATAACTTTAAGGTTTTTAAATCAGCCGTCATTCCGGCAGGAATCGATCAAACAGCCATAAGGGGAATTGCTGGCCAAAAAACGGGCAACCCAACCATAAAGCAGATGCAAAACCCACGCACTGTCCGGCTGTGGGGCAAAAAAAAAGCCGCTAAAAAGCGGCTTTTTATTAAAACATAATGCTTTGGGTATTAAGCGCTTTTTTTCTTGCGGAAAGCAGAAAAGCCAGCCAAGCCAAGACCCAACAAAGCTAAGCCAGCAGGCTCAGGTACGGTGATCTCTTTGTTGGTTTCGATCAAATCCAATGTTAAGTCAGAAGCAGCACCCGCAAGGATGCTTAATTTGATTGATTTAACTAAGCTAAAATTTGTATTACCATAGTTGGCAAATGTGTTGAAATTAAACGACTGCAAACCAACGTCAAGGCCGTTCAATGCTTTAGTAGCAACATTGTCGCTGGTGTCTGTAACAGAAAATACTAAATCAAGGTTGCCTTGGTCAATCGTAAGAATACTTAACAATAAGGCAGTAGATGCGCCACCGTCAGTTAAGTCAATGCCGCCTAAGCCAGCACCATTGTTATTCCAAGTCACACTGGTGACGCTTGATACGCCAGGGCCATTGGCGACAGAAAGTGCATTAGAATCGAAGGCATCAGCAGAAATAGCTATTGATTGATTTCCAGTTTTGGATTCAAGGGCAAGGGTACGGTTACCGCCAATTGCCGATGTAGCTGTCGTATTTTGTGTTGCTCCAATAGCGAAAGTAGGATAGTTTAAAGTAAATTCGCCATTGTCGAAAGTATCAATGTTAAAAGCTTGTGCCTGATTGCTAGCGCCCAAAGCACCTGCCAGCAAAACGCCAGCCGCTAGTGTTTTTAATCTATTATTCATGTTGGTTCCTTGTTTTTAAAAAAGTAAATAATGTGGGGTTGACCCTAACATGACAAAGCAAATTGAATGCCAATACATCAAGCCATTGATAAGTATAAAAACTTTCTGAATGCCATTAGGAGAAAGCGGAAAAGTGTAAAAAATCCTGACACCTGCGTACCGGAAAAGACTGGTTAAATCTGTTTTTTAGCTGTGATGACCCACGGCCCAGTAATTATCATAACCAACTGATTAATAAGTAAAAATAAAATCCGTCTTGAGGAAAACAACACCCCAACCCATTATAACCACCTGAATATAATGAGATTTATAAATTGAGCAAACCATCAGTGACAATTGCCAAAAGCAGGTTGGCAAAGGCTTTCCGTTTAATTTCACGCACCAGCAATATCAGGCTTTCCAAGGTTTTTTAATGGGCTTAAGGCATCATTTGGCGTCATTTTTATGTTTGCAATTAGGTTTTCAACAGCCCCACCCAAGGTGTAAAAAAAGCTGACACATTTCGGGGCTTCTTTGGAGCCGGAAAATCCGCCATGGCTTAATAACAACGCATGGACACTACTTGCCCCAGCCATACGCTTTATTGCAAGCCTTTATTAAATAACTTATTTTTGTAAAACTAAACTCATTATTACGACTTAAAGATAGCCCATAAAGGCAAAAAACCATTGTGTAAAAAAACCTGACACCCTGTGCAGCCCGAAATCACAAACCTGTCCGACCAAGGGAATGCCTGGCGACGGCAAACCATGTCCAACCAAGGACAACTATCCATCCCAATTAGGGCGGGGCGTTTAATAATTACTTGTAATGTAAAAGAACAGCAATTCCCGTTATGACACCACTGCGCTTAAATCGCCCGTTATACTGGCAGGGATGCCAGACCAATCCACCGGGAGCGGATTTGCATTAACCCTTCAGGGTAGCCCTGCATGAATCCAGCCACAGGGAGGGCGCTGCGGGGATTTAAGCCTTAAGGTGACGGCAATGCTAAATCAATCACCTACGCACTGTCTAAGCTACCGTCCATGGCATTGGCTTTTGGCATCCCTGCCAAAATGACGGCTCATAGTGCCATAATGTGAATTGCTGGTAAAAGAAGCTATGGTTAGTTTTTTGTTTTTGTTAGAATCATACTGTTTTTTAATTATCAGTGAATGAGGAAATACGACGATGAAACAAGTTATATTTACCGCCGCCCTACTATTAAGCGTTATATCTGGCGAATCAATGGCAACCTGTTCATCAGGAGGCACTCCCGTGACCACCCTAGCTACCGTGTTGCCTGGCAACACTATCTGTGTTGCCAGCAGTAATCCTGGTTGGGTTTGGGAAGCACAAGAAAGCCATCTGGGTACGTCAGGGTCAACTTCTGGCAACTTACAGGATTACAAACGGGGGCCAGGCAACGCTGTTGACCCGCAAAAAATTATAGGCACATGGTCATTAACCCAAAGCAATGGTAGTGCTTGCACTACTAACTGTGCCAGAGCCATTTACAACTACACCGATTCGGGAAATACCCTCTCTTATACCTATAGGGTCTATTTAGTAAATGGAACGGGCACAGCTGGAAGCAATGGATCAAAATATGATTTTTGCGCTGATAGCACGACATTTGTTGTAAGTGGAACACTTAAGACAGGCGTGGGGGCAGCCTGTTAATTTGCGGTTTGCATTGACGACTTGATCACAGATGCGTCATTTATTTCACTAATCCCAATTGTGCGGAGCCCAGGCTGCAAAAATCCATTATGAACCCCTCCCTGCTCGCCGTCACGAGCCTATATGCACTGTTTGTCATCTACGGCAGTCTTGTCCCGTTGGAATTTAAGGATGTGCCTTTAGATTCGGCGCTAGTCCAGTTTAAGGCCATCCCTTACCTAAACTTGGGGGCAGCATCGCGGGCGGATTGGATAGCCAATATTTTGCTGTATATCCCACTGGCTTTTGGCGCATCCGCCAGTTTTGGCAACCTTAAAAACCACTGGTTACGTGGCTTGCTGGCCATCGCTGTATCGGTGTTTTGTATTGCGTTGGCGGTTGGCGTTGAATTTACCCAGTTGTTTTTTCCACCGCGTACCGTATCAATCAATGATTTGATTGCCGAAACCCTAGGGACTGTTATCGGCGTTATGGGCTGGCAGTTTTTTGGCGATTATTTTTCCAGCCTCTACCATCATTTATTACGCGGCAGCTTCTTGTCTGCCAAAGCCGCCATTATTTTTTATGTGCTGGTTTATTTTGCACTCAGCTTGTTCCCCTTTGATTTTGTCACGTCTATGGCCGAGTTGACCATTAAACTGACCAATAGCCATGATGCTTGGATTTTGCCTTTTGGCGTTTGCAGCAACGAACCTGTGCGTTGTGGGGTTAAGTTGCTGGCTGAAATGGTGGTGATGCTGCCGCTGGGCCTGTTGTTTTGCGCCATCCCTTATTTGCCGCACCGCCGGACTGTAGCGATACTGGTCGGTTTTTTTTTAGGGGTGACCATTGAAACCGTGCAGGTGTTTTTGTTGTCCGGCTCCGGGCAAGGTATTTCCGTTGTCACCCGCATGGTGGGCATGGGTGCAGGGGCGCAACTACTTATCTGGGGACAACAGCGCGGCATTGACACCTTAAAACCATTGCTTCGCCGCGCCGTGTGGCTAGCCCTGCCGTTATATTTGTTTTTAGTGTTGTCGGTTAATGGTTGGTTTGCCGCCGATAGCCTGCTAGACAAAGGGCAAGCCCTA
Source organism: Methylococcales bacterium (assembly GCA_026399075.1). Taxonomy (GTDB): domain Bacteria; phylum Pseudomonadota; class Gammaproteobacteria; order Methylococcales; family Methylomonadaceae; genus Methylobacter_C. The sequence goes on along the minus strand of JAPLRR010000037.1, from coordinate 7,615 downwards.
GAAAAGCTGGCGGAAACCCATTTTTTGCCACTGTATTATTATTATTTCACGACCGAAAGTGTGGCTTTAGTCAGCTTAATCAGCAATATTGGCCTTTATTTTCCGATTGGCCTAGGGTGTTGGGCGCTTTTTTTCAGTGGTAATCCAAAACCTACAAAAAATCCGCCGCATTGGTTTTTCGTGGGGCTACTTGCCAGTTTGTTGGCGCTGGGGGTGGAAACAGGCAAATTATTTTTAGCGGACAAACATGCCGACCCTAGCGATGTGTGGCTGGCTTTTCTTGCAGCGGCGGGTTGTTATGGTTTTTTGATCCGTTTACAACAGTGGTTGGCCAGCGATAAAACCCCCATTCAAGCCGCACCGGCTCATCCGGAAAAACCCCAGGTGGCCGGCCCACATAAACCGCAAATCTCGGTGCTGCCTGCCTATACCGCCGATAAGCGCTGGCGTATTGTTTCCTGCCTATTATGGGCGGCAATTGCGGCCGCTTTATTTCATTATCCAGTGGCCCCTGGCTTGCTGGGTTTATTGTTAATCGCTTATACGGTATTGCTGTGGTATTTTCCTTATTGTTGGCTGATTGTTGTTCCCGCCTTGTTACCGATCATGGATTTTGCACCCTGGACCGGGCGCTTTTTTTTCGATGAATTTGATTTGTTGGTTTTGACCACCTTGGCGTTCTATTTTTGGCAAAAACCCCAAAAGCGCATCCGTCGTTTAATGTCACTGCCTAGCCTTTTGTTGTTGGCGGTGTTTACCGTTTTCTATGGCGTTAGCTTGTTTAAAGGGGTGTTGCCGTGGACTGAACTCAATACCAATTCCTTCAGCAATTATTACAGCCACTTTAATAGTTTACGGGTTGGCAAAGGTTTTTTCTGGAGCTTATTGCTGCTGCCTTTTTTACAGCTGACCGTGCGGCGTTATCGCCACGCCTTGTCTTATTTTGGCTTGGGTGTATTGTTAGGCTTGGCTGGTGTCACGGTGTTTGCCATTTTTGAACGGTTGGTGTTTGCCAGTTTATTCGACTTTAGCAGTGATTTCCGTATCAGCGCCTTGTTTTCAACCATGCACACTGGCGGCGGGCATATTGAATCGTATTTACTGTTAAGCTTGCCGTTTATTACGCTGCTGTTTATTAACCCAGCCCAGCACTTGACTAGCCGTATCGCAGGCTTTGCCTTGTTTACGGGGGGCTTGTACACCTTGTTGATGACCTATGCGCGCGGCGGTTATATCGGCTTTGTCATGGGCTTTGTGGTCTTGCTGGTGGCGTTGCTGGTTTGCTTTGGAAAACAACTACGCCCCAAAAATGCCCTATGGGCTTTGCCTTTGCTGCTGCTTAGCGTGCTGATGGCGTTGCCCGTGCTAAATGGCAGTATGATCCAAAACCGTTTTGGCGTTATCGGTCAAGACAAGGAAAGCCGCGTCTATCACTGGCAGGACACTTTGGCCATGCGCGATAACGACCTGCCAACCACTTTGTTTGGTATGGGCCTGGGCAGTTTTCCCAGGACATTTTTTTTGCTAAACACAGAAAATAGCTATGCTGCAACGTATGAAATAGCCCAAGATAAAGGCAATAATTTCTTACGTTTGCGCGGTGGTGACTCTTTGTATTTTGGCCAATACCTGCCTATAGCGGCACACACGGCTTACCATTTGGTGCTGGATGTTCGTGCCAATACCGATAAGCTTTCCTTATCTGCTTCGTTATGCGAAAAATCCATGCAATTTTCACTGCGCTGTAGCCCACTGCTGACCGATGCCCAAAATCAAGCCTGGACTCATGCCGATCTAACACTAAACAGTAATGAGGTAGGCGAGCCAGTGGCAGGGGGTTGGTTAACAAGGCCGATCCAATTGACGTTTTATAACGGTAACGGCAAGGGCAAATGGCTGGATGTCGATAATGTGCAATTGCTTGATGCCGCAGGTGTTAATATCCTGTCTAATGGCGACTTCACCAAAGGTTCTGATTTTTGGTTTTTTGCCGCCGAAAAGCATAATCCGTGGCATATCTTTAATTTTTGGGTGGCTTTGTTGTTTGATCTGGGCTGGCTGGGCGCCAGCGCATTTTTGCTGTTGTTTGCCAACGCACTCTATACACTTGCCCGCCAACTCCCCAAACAGAATGTTTTTGCCAGCGTGTTACTGGCTTCTTTTTCCGGCTTTATGACCGTCGGCTTTGTTGATAGCCCGTTTGACGCCCCCCGTTTAACATTATTGTTCTTTATAATGCTATTTTTAGGGCTGATGCGCAGGCCACGGGCATTTACATAACCCCTACATCGGCAAACAGCAATAAGGCACTGATTATAAGGTTTTTATTGGTACTATTGTCGCTTTATGGTCTAAAATAACTTGATTGAGTGGATAATAGACTGTGCACGATCAAGTTTTCACCTTTTATACCCTACCTAAAAAACCGAAAACTTAACCGTCCTTGCTGTTTGCCCTTACGCAAAGCTTTGTGGGGCATCTAGGGACGAAAAATTTGTCACAACGCGCTAATTGGCCTTTTCCAGACAAAAAATGTATATTAAAAAATTAAAACCCACTAAATGGCTGTTGTTAGGCTTTATAGGCTATTTTTTTTCTGGGGCGGCCTATGCTGAAAGGTCGCTTGCTGACACCCTACTAACCATTAAACCGGGTATCGTCGCGGTGGGGACTTACCTGCCCAAACGCAGCCCACGGGCTAATTTCTTAGCAACGGGTTTTGCCGTCGGCGATGGCAGCCTTATTGTTACCAATGCCCATGTAATTCCAGCAACGTTGGATGAAGATCATTTGGAAGCCCTGTCCGTGTTTTACCGCAAAAATAATGAAGAGATGGCCGTTATCGCCAAAGCAGTGGCGGTGGACAAGGAACATGATTTGGCCATATTGAAAATTAAGGGTGGCCTACTGTCACCACTCAAATTAGGATCGGCTAATTCTGTGCGTGAAGGCGAACAGTATGCGTTTACCGGATTCCCTATCGGTATGGTTTTAGGGCTTTATCCGGTTACCCATAGCGGCTTGGTTTCCGCAATTACCCCGAATGTGATACCAATGATAAATTCAGGGCAACTTAATGAAAAATTGCACAGGCGGCTGCAAGAACCTTACAATGTGTTCCAGCTTGATGCAACGGCTTATCCAGGTAATAGCGGCAGCCCCCTATACAACCCTGTTACTGGCGATGTCATTGGTGTCATCAATAAAGTTTTCGTACAGGAAAGTAAAGAAACTGTGCTGTCCAAACCTAGCGGCATTTCTTACGCCATACCCGTCAACCACGTCCAAAATATCCTAAAAGCCAAAGCTTTACATTGATTTTTCTCGCGCCATCCATTTTTAAATAATCAGGGAATACTATGATCCGCATTTTTCGCCATTACATTTCAAGGGCCTATCTTTGGCTGTTGTTAATTGAGTTTAATGTGTTTTTTGCAGCCATGTATTTTGGCAGTGATATCCGGTTTTTAATGACCGCTTCTTGGTATACCGAAGCTGATATCACCTTGGCCAGTTTTGTTTTTGCATTGGTCTTAAGCCTTTCCTGTTTAGGTCTGGGCTTGTATCGGCGGACATTGAGCGGGGAAGAATACAACTTAATGGCACGGACTTTTGTCAGTTTCGGCATAGCCATTTTTGCCATCGTCGCCCTCTATTATCTGGTGCCTGAATTACATGTTGCGCGCAGTGTGTTGGTTTATGCCGTTGTTATAGCTTTTGTTGGGATAATGGTAACGCGTATTCTTTTTTACAAAATCGTCAATATGGATAGGCTGCAAAGGCGCTTTTTGGTGATAGGCAGCGGACAAAAAGCCCAAGAACTGATCAAAATCAATGATTCATTTATCCATAAAGGCTTTAAGATAGTCGGTTTTCTGGCATTGCCAGGAGAAACGTCTGTTGTCGGCCAAGACCAAATAATCAGTTATGACAAGAAAATAATGGCGATTACTGAAGAATATAAAGTGGATGAGATAGTCATTGCCCTAGACAAAAACGGCCATCAATTGCCGCTTGATGACTTGTTGGATTGTAAAATGTCGGGCGTGACCATTATGGATATTGTGGCTTTTTATGAACGGGAGCAAGGCCTAATCTCACTGGATAATGTGGATTCAAACTGGCTGGTTTTTTGTGATGGCTTTGCCCAAGGCGACTTTAGGTCTCTGGAAAAAAGGTTTTGTGATGTCTTTGCCAGCTTGCTGCTGTTAAGTGTGGCCTGGCCTTTTATGTTGTTGACCGCACTGGCGATTATTCTGGAAAGTGGGCTTAAAAGCCCGATACTTTATCGGCAAGTCCGGGTGGGTGAAGAAAATAAAAACTTCGAGGTGTTCAAATTTAGGAGCATGAAAACCGATGCCGAAAAAAATGGCGCCCAATGGGCCAAACACAATGATGACCGGATAACGCGGGTTGGTAAATTTATCCGAAAAAGTCGGCTAGATGAGTTGCCACAAATTTTCAATGTCTTACGGGGAGAAATGAGTTTTGTTGGCCCAAGACCTGAACGCCCCGAATTTGTTAATGGCTTTAATGAACGCATCCCTTTTTACAGTGAGCGGCATCGGGTAAAACCCGGTATCACTGGCTGGGCCCAATTGTGCTATCCCTATGGTGCGGATGAACAAGACACCATCCAAAAATTGCAATACGATTTGTACTATGTCAAAAATTACAGCCTGTTTTTAGATTTTTCCATCATGTTTAATACGGTTGAAGTTATTTTGTGGGGCAAAGGCGCCAGATGATGGCTAGTGGCTAGGCTGCCTTTGCATCAAGCTTTTATGGATTTGGAACATCTCCCCGGATAGCTTGGAAATCGTTGTATCTTGGTAGCCAGTCAGGTCGGTGTGGATGGCATCATTCATGACTGCCGTCCACTTTGTCGGTAACGATTTGGCACCCAGCATCATGCCCATGATTGAACCGACGGTCGCCCCATTGCAATCGGTGTCAAAGCAAGCATACACCGTCCGGGTAATGGCTTTTTCGTAGTCCCCTTCGCCATATAACAAGCCCATTGCCACGATCTGGGCGTTGGCAATGGTATTGCACCAATGATGCGCCAATTTTTCATCCCAGCGTTGATGGATATGCCGCACTGCATCGAAGTAACTGGCACCTTCGGCATATAAGCTGAGCATCTCTTTTACCGCACTATACAACCGACTCTGTGCCGGAATTTCCGTCAAACCGATTTCAATGATGTTGCGCACGTCAGTTTGTTTAATGGCCACTGCCAGCATCGCCGCCACCCACATTGCCCCGTAAATGCCGTTTTTGACATGGGATAGGCTGGCATCACGCCATGCCAATTCTGCGGCCAGCTCAGGCTGGCCTAAAGCCACATAACCATAAAAATCGGCACGGATTTGGGCGCCTATCCATTCCCGGTAAGGGTTACGGACAACAGCAGATAAAGGCGGCGCTATGTGGTTGGTGATATTACGGTAGGCGACACGCTCAGCGGTGCAGGTACGCAACAGCGGGATATTCTCCAGCCAGAAATCGGCCACGTCGGTGGTGGTAAAATCCAGCCCTTTTTGCTGCATCATCGCCATCGCCATAACAGTGTAGTTAGTGTCATCATCCCCTGGAAATCTATCCGTTTTAGTAAATTGCCATAGCCTGTCAAAACCAAGTTCAAGGTAATCTTGCTCAACCAGCCCTGGCAACCGCCACAGGTAATCCGGTATCTCGGTGCATCCAGCACGTTCCAGCAATAGGTGTAAGCTGTCGCTTTGAATGCCTTCTATGGGTTTGCCCAGCAGGCAACCCGCACATCGGCCCAACCATGCGCCAGCAATATGATCCCGCCGTAAGCCATCATCGTCAGGTATGGCCAGCACACGTGGCCCCGAAGGGCGCAAAGCGCGAATTGATTCAAGATCGGAAGGTTCGATATATGGGTAGCCAGAACGCATAGGCAAGTGTTGGGCTTTATCCAGCAGCGCGTCTGCGCCAGTTTGGAACGCCGCATCCTCAAGCCTATCCTCAGCTAACAAGCGCCTAAAATCAGCGTCTACACTAGCTGTATCACGGCCTTCATCAACCAGCTGTTGTTGTTCAGTGCGTAGATCGTCTTTATACCACCATAGCCATAAATATTTCATCAGCTTGTTCCTAGAGAATGGGAGCCCTCACTTAGGTGGCCGTTCAATGAGGGCTAGGCGAACGGTTAGGCCAAAAGTTACGCGATAGTTAACTGGGCGGTTGTGCCTCAACTTCTGTTCGGGAAGGGATGGAAGCTGCCGCACCTAGGCGGGTGACACAAATTGCTGCGGCTTTTGTGGCATAAGCCAAGGCGACCTGAGGGTCGTTGGTGTTAATCAGTTCGGCCAAAAAAAAGCCAATAAACGTATCTCCCGCGCCTGTCGAATCTACCACCTGCACCGCTTGGATGGGCTGGTGCAACTGGCTATGGGCATCAAAAAAGTAAGCCCCTTTATGTCCCAAGGTGATAACCACTGCCATTGCCGGATAACGCTGGCTGAGGACGGCATAGATTTTTTGGGGTTCGCTTTCGCCTGTAAGGGCGTGTGCCTCGGTTTCATTGACGACCAAAATGTCAACGAGTTCCAGCGGATAAGCTAATACGTCTGCAGTCATCGGGGCGGGGTTAAAAACAACGTCCAAGCCTTGTGCGTGTGCTGATTGGATGATCTGGGGCACATTACTCACCTCGTTTTGCACCAGCAAAAAATCGCCGATGCCAAAATTAGCAAGGCTACGGCCAATAAAGGCCGCGCTAATCAGTTGGTTGGCGCCACCGACGATGACAATCGCATTTTCACCGGCGGCATTCACCTGAATAATGGCGTGACCACTTGGGCCGTTGCTGGTCTCAACAAGACGCGTGTCCACACCCTTATCGTCCATTAATGTTTTTAGCCACAAATCATCAGCGCCAACCTTACCCGCATGGTAGACAATAGCCCCAGCCTGTGCCAACGCAATGGATTGGTTCAAGCCCTTACCCCCGGCAAAACGCCGGTAGGACTGGCAGCTGATGGTCTCACCCGGCTGCACAAAATGCCCCACCGTATAGACATGGTCGATATTGACTGAGCCAAAGTTCAATACTTTATTCATTGCTGTTTAATCCACTGCTGATAATTGCTTGTGTTTTACATCATCCAATAGAATTTGACAACTAACGTTTTGATACCAGGGCAAACTGACACGCAAGGAGAGGGGGACGAAGGCTGGCCAAAGCCAGAGTTATGGATGAATCATTGATAAGCGACCAACTTCTGAATAAAAACTGGGCTGTTTAGGCCACAAATGGTAAAACTCAACTATACTTTAATTAGTGGCCTGCAACTATGGCGTAACTCTTTCGGATTAAATTTTTCTGATTAAGAAAAACTCCGCATTTTATCAGCAATTTATAATATTTTTACAGTAGCTAATTTTAGAACCACCGCAACACTAACGACCAATTTGGCCGTAAAAGCACACCATAACTTTACAACTATAGATTTTCAGAAAATTAATTTCCAAAATTATAAAGAAAGTCCTCCTTTGAGGTTATGCTTGTTTCTGCCAAGAAAAAGCCCCCAAAGGAGTAATTAAATGATAACACTAAGCTTCTCAAAATCAATTTTGGAAAAGC
>JAPLRR010000002.1 GCA_026399075.1 Methylococcales bacterium | reverse complement strand
TACCCAGGAATCTGTGTATTAATCCCCAAACCCGTAGCCCATTGAAGGCGGTTTAGTCCAACAAGGTTTATCTGTCGCGATTTAGCTCATCGCTTTGATCCGATTTGAGTGGCGCGACAGATAAACGCTATTCGTTATCACAAATGGACAGCAAAATATGATGACAATGGCAAACAAATTGAACTAGCTTATTTTGATAGGGACAACAGACCAATTTTGCCTGATAACAATGAAATTTTAAATGGCTTAGGTTATGTTTTTTATAACCAAAAAAACTATAACGAAGCGGCTAAAATATTTGCCTATGGCTTGGCAAAGTTTCCAAACGATTTAGATTTATTGACTCATGATCTTGAAATGGCTTTAGCACAAGACGATAGAGCCCGTTTTCAACAACGTTTAAAGGTTTTATCAACCCTGTTAAAGCCACAAGACCGGAATTACTTTCTTATCCCTTTCCTGAGCTATTTAGCTAACCCCCAACAAGGTTATCAAGCAGTTATAGATGCGATAGAAAAATTGAATAATAATTTGCAAATAAATTGGAATTTTTCTGATATACAGCCGGCTATTGACCGACAAAATTTATCAACACAAAAATCAGCGCGTTTGTTTATTGATTATTTTGAAGGACGCATAGATTTAAAAACGTTAAAATCTAAGTTAGCTGTATAGTACTACGCACCCAATGCGCCGACCTATAGGGCTTCTTGTTTTATGGCTAGTGGCGGTTTCATACTCCCAAGGCGTAAAATCGCGCCCCTTCCCGAAAAGGGAGGGGGTAAAATCCGCAATTTATGGGAATAAGAGGACTATTTTAAAAATGCAGCAATGAATGGACTTCATAGTCCTTGAGCTTTTCCCTGCCATCAAGGAAATCCAGCTCCACGACAAAAGCGCAAGCCTCAACTTTCGCGCCCAGCTTTTCGACCAATTCGCAACTTGCTTTTGCAGTACCGCCAGTCGCCAACAAATCATCGATCAACAGCACCCGGTCACCCGGATTAAAGGCATCAATATGTGCTTCTAGGGTAGCAGAACCATACTCCAAGTCATAAGCCACGCTTTGGACATCATAGGGCAACTTGCCGGGTTTTCTTAAGGGGATAAAAGGCAGGCCCAGTTCCCAAGCCACCAATGACCCAAAAATAAACCCACGCGCTTCCATACCAGCCACAGCGGTTATATCCCTACCTAAAAAGGGATACAGCAATTGGTGCACGGTCAGCCTTAAGGTGGCCGGATCTTTTACCAACGGGGTAATGTCCTTAAAAATAATGCCGGGCTTAGGGAAATCAGGGATGTCGCGGATTTTATTTCTTAGTCTGTCCATGGTGTTATTTTAGGCTCAGGTTCAATGTTAGGTTTGGCTTACTGACAATCTGAAGGCTAATGCGTACGCTGAATAATATAAAGCGACAGGTCACGCAACAAATCGGCTTCTTTACCAAAAATACTTAAACTGTCCAAGGCCTTTTCATGAAGCTCTTGGGCTTTTTGCTTGGCCCCGGCCATGCCTAACAGGGCGGGATACGTCGGCTTATCGTTATCCTTGTCTTTGCCTTGGGTCTTGCCCAAAGTCGCGGTGTCACCTTCTTCGTCAAGAATGTCATCTTTAACTTGGAAAGACAAACCGATAGATTTGGCATAATGGTCTAATTTAGTTGCCACCGCCGGGTCTAAACCGGGTTTTGCCAAGGTGGCCATGGTCACACTGGCCCTTATTAATGCCCCCGTCTTATGAATGTGCATATTTTCCAGTTCCGGCAGGTTTAGTTTTGTACCTACCGACTGCAAATCAATGGCTTGGCCACCAACCATACCTTGCGAGCCGCTGGCTTTGGCCAAGGCGGTTAGCATTTTCAAACGCCCCTCAGGGGTCGCTGTCATGGTGGGATCATGGGCCAACACTTCAAATGCCAAGGCTTGTAGGGCATCGCCAGCCAGAATCGCCGTCGCCTCATCAAAAGCAACATGGCAAGTGGCCTTACCCCGCCGCAGATCATCATCATCCATAGCCGGAAGATCATCATGGATCAAGGAGTAAACATGGATAAACTCAACGGCGCAAGCTGGCCCGTCCAGACCATCAGGGTCCAAACCCAAGGCTTTTCCTGTGCTGTACGTCAGCATGGGGCGCATCCGTTTGCCGCCATTAAGCACACTGTAGCGCATCGCCTGATGCAGTTTTTGTGGTAACAGTTGTGCATTGGGGAGGCGGTCTTGCAGGGCCTGTTCCACACGTTGTTGACAATAGCTCAGGTATTCATTTAAGGCGTTACTCATCTGTAAAAGGCTCCAAGGTTTGAGTGCCGTTTTTTTCCAAAAGAATCTGAACCTTCTGCTCCGCCTCCTGCAAGGCTTTTTGACAGCTGCGGGTAAGGCCAACCCCGCGTTCAAAAGACTTTAAAGATTCTTCCAGCGAGATGTCGCCTTGTTCCAACAGGCTTACCAATTGTTCAAGCTCGGCAAGGGAATCTTCAAATAAAGTCGCACTTTTCTTTTTCGGCATGTAATAAAAAATGTAGGTGGTTATGAAGGGCAAATAATCGCTGTATTATAGCTGAAATTAACGCAGGTGAGTTTAGGTTCTATATGTCCTTTACAAATCCGACCTTGGCAAGCACCGCAACAAAGTGGGCTACGTAATATCGGATAAGCGCACGGTTACACCAAATATTTCAGCTTATATACATAACGAATAGCGTTTATCTGTCGCGCCACTCAAATCGGATCAAAGCGATGAGCTAAATCGCGACAGATAAACCTTGTTGGACTAAACCGCCTTCAATGGGCTACGGGTTTGGGGATTAATACACAGATTCCTGGGTA
>JAPLRR010000020.1 GCA_026399075.1 Methylococcales bacterium | reverse complement strand
CGTCTTCCAACGCGCCCTCAGGCGCAGTCAATTGTGGTGATTCCATAGTCCCTGCTTTTGATTTTTTCATGATTTTGATCTACCTTTATACTCTAATTTCCGAGGGGTAGGTGTCTCAGGTCATATTGGCACAGGGGGAAGGCTGTGTAGTACCAAACCATAAAGAACTTAAAGTTGGCACTTTAGTTGGTATTCTAAAACAAGGTTCTGTTTCAGTAGACGAATTTTTAGGGGTCTTGTAAGAATAAACTTAAAATCAGCCTTGTAGGTCGGGTTAGCGATAGCGTAACCCGACACATCGAAGCCTTGAATCGTTGGGTTACGGCTATCGCCTAACCCGACCCGGCTAGAATCAGTTCCACCTTTGAAACGAGTATCAGTTATGCTGTCAAAAAAGCACTTCCCCATTCTTGTTGAACAAGATATAGACGGATATTTCATCGTAAGTTGCCCTTTATTCAAAGGGTGTCGCAGTTATGGAAAAAATATAGATGATGCCTTAGCAAATATTCAAGAAGCGATTGAGCTTTGCCTAAGCGAGCAACAGGATGAGGAGCCTACTACTGTCTTTGTTGGGATAAGAGATATTGAATTAGTGGTTGGATAATGCCCTCTTTACCAATTATTACCTTTACGCAGCCGGGTCGGGCATATGCTTTTCGTGCCCGACATTTCAATGCCCGGACTCGGTAATGGCTTCGGATAATTCCAATGGCAATGCCTATTCGAATACCCATTGTGGCATTGATTTGTGGTTTTGACGCTATCAATCGGTCGAGTTTTCACAGCCCCATACTCTGTTCTCCAGAGGAGTTAATCAATGAAAGATGATCCAATCGTAGAAGAAATTCGTAGAGTTAGAAGCGCCCACGCAGCGAAATATGGCAATGATCTTGATCGTATTTTTGCGGCCATCAAAGAGGAAGAAAAAAAGTATACTGCCAAGTTGGTTAATCGTGAGCCAATAATGCAATCATTATCTAAAGCGGCGGAACGCTGCCAAGCCTGACACATCGTTCCTGCGCCACGAAGCCCAGTAAGTTGCCCATCGCGCACATTTTCCAATCTTCGGCCTTCGTTAAGGTCTGCGATGCGCACCCAACCTGGCTTTTACGACTCCCTCCTTAGCGCAGGAGTGAAGGGAAAATAGTGCCTCTTCACCGCATCGCACCCTTCCACTAAATTTTGACTCCACCAAATTCACACCTTATCCCAAACCCTTAGGCTATTACCCTCCGCCGCGCCCAACTCGCCATACCCAGCAGAACCACAGGTGTTGCTTAGTAAACACCTAATAAGCAAATGGTTATTCAAGTTGATGCCCAAGAAACAGTCCCCTTGTGTTTGCTCGCAGGGAATATTCCCAACGACCAAGCCCCAGACAATTTTATTCCCCATAAAATCCTCTAAAAATACCTAATAAACAGTGTCTTATCTGTTTATTTTGCAGATTTTTCCGTTGCCGATTGTGATTTCTGAAAAGATGGCATGGCAGATGCTTTATCAATAATAACAGTGCCGACTATAGGCAAGCCAACTGCGGGTTTACTACCGCTGGTTTGTGGATGACGGGCACTGTCTGGTTAATTATTTTGCAACAGGAGATCTCAAATGAGCAGTCCTTTGAAGGCTTTTAATAATGTAGGGCCGATAACACTTTCGCCGGATAAGAAAAAAGCCAATGTCGTCTCTATAAACTCGGGGACTAGTCGGTTGATAAAAGGATTTTCAGAGTCCTCGGTAGCCTTGGCATTAGGTGATTTTAAACAGCGTTCGGATACCCGAGACAGCAAGGCATTGGATATTCTGCTGATTGGTATTTTGTCGATAGCCGTGCATACCGCCGCCGTTGATTATTTCGAAAAGTCACAACTTGAGGAAGACAAGGTTGAGGAGATAAAAGCGCCGGCCAAGGTGCAGATTTCGTTTGTCCGGCCCCAGCCTAAACCTGTGGTTGAGCCACCGCCGCCACCGCCACCACCCAAAGTGGTTGCGCTTAAAAAACCACCGAAGCCAAAACTGAAACCCAAGCCCGCGCCTAAGGTTGAGCAAGCGCCGCCCGTCCACACGAGCAATAAGGTGACAACTGCGCCCGTTATTTCTGCCCCCCCGCCGCCGCCACCGCCACCCAAAGTGGAGAAAGTGGAAAAGGTAACACAGCCACGGGCAGGCGCTGGCTATTTGAATAATCCACCGCCCGTTTATCCTGAAATAGCGATGGATAACGGCTGGGAAGGTAAGGTGTTGATGAAAGTCCATGTGCTTGCCAGCGGCAAGCCTGACAGTGTCACTGTGGTTAAATCCAGTGGCAAACCGGTATTGGACACTGAAGCGGTGAGAACCGTAAAAAAATGGTCATTCGTGCCTGCTAAGCGCGGATCAACCCCAATCGATGGTTGGGTAACAATTCCTATTTCTTTTAATTTACAAGGTTGAGGTTCTAACTATGACAACGACTACAACAACTGCTGCTGGGGTTTCTCAAGCAGCCACCCAAACTCCGCCGCCAAGCATTCCAGTACCCGGTGCTGAATTAGTTGGAGCCGCAAAGGCTACCGCATCAACGGTAACTGATATTGCGCCTGCGGCGACCAATTTGGTTTCTTCGGCAACCACTATTCCCCCGGCGGCCCCAGAAATTACCTCAGGGCTGATTGTTGATGCCACCTTATGGATTTTGATTGCCTTTTCCGCAGTGACTTGGGCTTTGATATTGATCAAAGGCATACAACATCTACGGATTTCGCATCACAACCGGGTTTATGGCAAGCGCTTTTGGGCGGCCAAGGATTTCCAAGCGGCTTCTGAGCTGCAAGGCAATAAAGGCCCAGCGGCCAGGGTTTCTGATGTGGGCTTTTCCACCTTGCGGGATGCTGATGGCGGTACCACAACCCACGATCTTGAACATACCGGGGATCGCCAAGAATTATTGGACAGACGCTTGCGGCAACAAATGCAAAAAGAGCGTGGCTCGCTGGAAAGTGGTTTGTCCATCTTGGCAACCATCGGCAGTATTTCACCGTTTGTCGGCTTGTTTGGCACGGTTTGGGGGATTATGGGCGCACTCACTAGCATCAGTAAAAGCGGTTCCGCCAGTCTTGAAGTTGTGGCCGGGCCTATCGGTGAGGCTTTGGTTGCAACTGCCGTGGGTATTGCGGTTGCGGTGCCAGCAGTTATTGGCTACAACTTTTTTATCCGCAGGAATAAGGTGATTTGGGCGTATCTGGATGACTTCGCAATAGATTTTGTCCATCTGGCATTAAAAACGTCCTTTTTAATCAAACGCTACAATACCAATTCATTTGATGCGCCACGGGTAAACACCGAAACCAAACCCAGAAAACCCGTCATAAGAAACAGTCTTGAAGATGACGACCTACAAGTGGAAGGGGCACAAATCTAATGGCGATGAATACACGCGATAGTGGCGGTGATGACGATGTCATGAGTGAGATCAACGTAACGCCGCTGGTTGATGTCATGTTGGTGTTGCTGGTGGTGTTCATTGTAACAGCCCCTTTATTGACCCAAGCGGTACACGTCAATTTGCCCAAGACGGCCGAAACGGCACCACCTGAGGAAAAAGAAGCGGTTTACATCAGTGTCGATGCCACAGGTAAAGTATTTTTGGATAAAACCGAAATCGCCTTGGAAAAATTTGAAAACGAGCTGTTGGCCCGTAAGGCGGCTGACCCTGAGATTGCCCTTAACCTGAATGCCGATGATGCCGTGCAATATGGCACTGTCGCTAAAGTCATGGCATCCATAGAGCGGTCTGGAATCACCAAACTGGCCGTTCTGACCGCACCGAAGTAATCAACAGAGAATCACGCCCCCCGATTTTGCACTGGGGGGCACTTAATGTAGGGCGGTTTATTTACCTTAGGCCGTAGATTTACCCCTTAATGTAACACCGGAGAATAAAGATGTTATTCAACACTACACCCATCAAACTCTATTCTGTACTGGGCGCTTTGGCATTTGCCGCGACTGTACAAGCCGATGATCCCGTTACCCCGCCGATTCCTGGCGTGGCCGCTGGCGGTGTTGTCATTGAATTGATCAAGGACGGCTTTACGGGCACGGAAGGGCCGATAGGCTATAGCGACGGCAGTTTGTTGTTCACCGAAACCCAGGCTAACCGCATTGTGCGCATTGCCCCGGATAAAACCATTTCCACGTTTTTAGAAAACAGTAATGGTGCTAATGGGCTAGCCATCAATGGGGCAGGGGAGATTATCGCCGCGCAAACACTGCAACCTAAAGTCGGGATAATTTACCCGCAGGACAAACAAAAAGTGTTTACTGAAAACTTTGAAGGCGTGGCCTATCAACGACCCAATGACCTGGTTCTTACCAAAAATGGTGGCGTTTACTTTACCGATAGCGGCACCCGTGCGAACAAAGAAAACCCCAATCCGCCACCTTCACATCCAGGCGTGTTTTACATCACGCCTACGGGCGAAACAAAACGCTTGGCTAACGACATCGAACGCCCCAACGGCATACAGCTCAATAAGGATGAGACTGTGTTATATGTCGCTAATACCTCAGGCGAACACATCCTTGCCTTTGATATTGCCGCCGACGGGTCGGTGAGTAACCGCAGGAACTTCGCCAAGCTGGATGGCTGGAAAAGTGAAGAGGGCAAGTGGACTAGTGGTGCCGACGGTTTGGCGATAGATGATGCCGATCGGCTTTATGTCGCCTCCAATTCTGGCGTAGAAGTGTTTAGCGCTAAAGGTGAGGCGCTGGGCATCATTGAGCTACCGAAAAAGCCACAGAATATAGCTTTTGCCGGTACGGATAAGAAAACCCTTTATGCCGTTGGTCGTGGGGCTGCTTATAAGATCCCGTTGTTGGCACAAGGGTTTAAGGGCCGCGCAAAATAATTGTACAAAGCCAGCTGTATATAGCTGGCTTTGATAATTGAAAATTTCCAAGGAACACACATGACACGCAAAACATCTAAAGACTTCAATCCTGAAGTGCTGAAATTATTTGACAGCTATGTCCATGGGCAGCTGTCACGCCGGGGATTTTTAGCGTCGGCGGCAAAATTTACCGTGTTGGGGCTGACGGCGGAAAGTCTGCTTGAAGCCTTGAACCCCCGCTTTGCCGAGGCGCAGCAAATCAAAGGGGATGACCCTAGGATCACGGCGAAATATGTGGAATACCCGTCGCCCGCTGGTTACGGCACGGTTCGTGGCTATTTGGTGCAACCGGCCCATTTCACCGGAAAACTGCCGGTAGTCTTGGTGGTGCACGAAAACAGGGGGCTAAACCCCCATATAGAAGACATCGCACGGCGTATTGCCCTTGATAATTTTATCGCTTTTGCCCCAGATGCTTTGTTTCCCTTAGGCGGCTATCCCGGTGATGAGGATAAGGCACGAGAATTGTTCAAGACCTTAGATCAAACCAAAACACGTGCAGACTTTTTGGCCGCAGTAGAGGTATTGAAAAAATTGCCGGAAAGTAACGGCAAAGTCGGTGCAGTGGGTTTTTGTTATGGCGGCGGCGTCGTCAATTTCTTGGCGACGCAAGTTCCCGACCTAGCCGCCGCAGTGCCGTTTTATGGTAGCCAACCCACTGCCGAAGAGACGGCGAAAATCAAAGCCCCCTTGTTGCTGCATTATGCCGGGGAAGATGAACGCATCAATGCGGGCTGGCCCGCCTACGAAACCGCGCTAAAAGCCAATAGTGTCCGCTATGAAGGTTATGTGTACCCAAACGTCCAACATGGGTTTAACAACGATACCACCCCACGGTATGACGAAACCGCCGCCAAGTTGGCATGGGAACGCACCATCGCATTTTTTAATAAGTATTTACGTGTTTAGGGCTAGTTAAACCTAGTTACGAACTATTGTCCACGAATAACTGCTGATGAAGGAATCAATATGAAAGTGACTATTCCTGTCTGGGATTTGCCGCACAGGCTGTTCCACTGGTTGCTCGCCGCTTCTGTGACGGCGGCCTATATCACTGCCAAAATTGGCGGTGAGCTGATTGACTGGCATGGCCGCCTAGGCATTTTTATTTTGGGTCTGTTGGTGTTCCGCATCGTCTGGGGTTTCATTGGCTCAAAGCAATCCCGGTTTGTGACCTTTTTCCCCACTTTCGGGCGGCTAAGCGCCTATTTGCAAGGGCGCTGGCAAGGGATAGGCCATAATCCATTGGGTGGCTTATCGGTGTTGGCATTGCTGCTGGCTTTGTCTGTGCAAGTGGGCACTGGCTTGTTTGCCAATGATGACATCGCATTTGAAGGCCCGTTGTTCCAGTTTGTGGACAAGGCTTTCAGCGACAAATTGACTGGCTGGCACAATAGTACCGTTAATGTCTTGTTGACGCTGCTGGGCTTGCATTTGGCAGCCATTATCTTTTACCGCTGGGTTAAAAAAACCAATCTTATCGTGCCTATGCTAACGGGTAAAAAAGCCATCCCCATAGACTTGGCGGCAATTGCCGCGCCGCATCCGACACCAGCGGCAGGTGCTGTCCGTTTTATCCTCTCCCTGCTGATTTCAAGCTCAGTGGCTTGGGGCGTGTCTGGGGGAATCACCCAATTATACCAAGCTACTGCGGCCCAACATCAAGCGCAGCAGTCTGCCCAAGTAAACGCCGGATTTTAAACCCGCTACATTTAAAACATTAAAACTAAGGAAAAAACCATGAAAAGAAAACTTACCCTAACCTTACTGCTGACCGCAACCGCCACGGCGGCCATCGCTGGCCCAGTGGAAGAACAAATACGCTTTCGCCAGTCAGCCTATTCATTTTTAGCTTGGAACATCGGAAAAATCAAGAAACAAGTGGTAGACCATCCTGAAACCTATAACAAGGACTATGTGGCGGCAGCGGCCAATGCGATTGCGGCGGTTGCCAATTCGGGTTTGGGCGAGTTGTACGGCGATGGCACCGACCAAGGTATAGGCTGGAAACAGACACGGCTAAAACCAGAGTTTTTCCAGAAAAAAGCCGATGTGACGGCAGTGGCCAATACCTTTAACGAAGGGGCCAACGAATTGGCTAAAGTGGCGGCAACAGGTGATGTCAACTTGATCAAGACCCAGTTTGGCAAAGTGACCGAATCTTGCAAAGCGTGCCATGACTTGATCCGCATTAAGGAGTAAATCAGTATTGTTGGGATGCAAGGGCTAAGCTTTGCATAAACAGCTAAGCTGAATAAAGATGGTTGTTATAAGCCATGTCGGGTTAGGCAATAGCCGTAACCCGACATGGCTTTTGTTATCACATTCAATACACGTCAATTTCAGGCGGGAAATTCGCAGGCAGTACGATTGCCTGTAAAAATGCTTTCAAAGGGTGTGCTTGTTTTTGTCAGGCTGACTTTGCGGCACGAATCCCCGTATTCCGCTAAAACCCCATACGGGCTACTTGCTAGTGGTTTCCATGAGCAAGTTGGTTTGGTGGGGACATCAAGCAGAGCTTGGGAACGGGATATTCATACCTAAACACCCGAGCCCTTGCAGCGTTTATCGATTATTAGGCTTCACCCCCAGTTACCTTCGTGTGGGCTTTGTTTCTTAAGCTAATGAAACCGATAAGTCCAAAACTGAGGAGTAATAGTGTCATCGACGACGGCTCCGGTACAGAGGTGGTCAGTGTTACCACGTTGTCGAGGAAGCGTGCCGCATCGCTGCTGGGGCCTGGGTTGCTGAGATACTGGCTCACACCCTGTTGGGTATACACGAGGTGACCAGCACCCACTTTTGTTGCGATGGTGACCCATTCTCCAGCCGTGCCCGTGCTGGTCAAGCCACTAAATGCGCCGATATTACTGAAATAGCCGAAGGCCGAAGCAAGCGCCCACTGGCTGAGCCCTGCGTTCGTGAGTCCGGCATTCACCGCGTGGTTGGCCCCGAGCGGACTTATCGTGTCCACGATGGATATCAAGTTCTCTCCTGGCGGATACGTGAAATTCGCGCTGAGTTGAGCGCCCAGCGGATACTGCGATAGCGACTCTGATCCGAAGCCAGGGTTTTGCACAAAAACGTTCCCACCGTTGTTCATAAACGTCAGGAGATCAGCTGACCAAGATCCCATACCGTACAGGCTGAACCCGTCCAGCCACACAGCGTCAAAACCGGCTAAACTGGTGCCCGCGAAGTTGGCCGGTGCTACGAAGGCCGCCGTGTGACCTAATCCTGCGATCGCCCCGGTCAAATTTGTGTTGGATTGGGACATCGAGTTCCCTGAAACGAGAATATTGGCTGCATGGGTATGACTGGCGATGCATGCCAGCACAACCGCAGCACAGATGGTAGATATTGTCCGGTTCTTCATAGTCTATTCTCCTGATTGAATGATAGGTGTTTAAGCTTAGCCATTGCTTGTCCCACTCCCGTACTGCAAGCCAAAGAACAATGGAACCTAACGCAAAGCTCCGCTGTAACGTTGAGTTAGGCTTTATGCTTTGGAAATGCAAGTAACATTGCTCGTAAAGCCCTATTTACTGCTTCGGAATCTTTAAAGACTTTAGCTATACTTTGCGCGGTCACAATTGCGGAAAATGAAATCGCCAGAACCCAGAAAAATCAAGGGGTAGCGAGTTTTTTAATATCAGCAAGCCTAGCCGCGTCGTGTATATATTAGCATCTACAGTAACAGTAATTGATGATTTATTGACAGAAAATCTGTTGGCTTTTGCCTTTGAATAGTCAAAGTTATATTCAGACGGATGAAAAAATTGAAGCTTTGTTGCCCTGGAATTTTAAAAATCCAAATTTTGCTGGATAGGGATAGTACGTTTTTAATTAAGCGCTTACGCAGGGAGTTTCTAAGGGAAAGGTATGTGCATAGTGGGCAGATTAGCCCAATTATAAGCAAGGTCTAAAAAGTTGGATAAACTGAGGCCATCCTACAATAGATTGGCATTGCAATACAGCCAATGGCTTTTATAAAACCATCCCACCAAAATCCTTATTTGACCAAAAACCAACTCGCCAAGCCTAAAAAGATAAAAAATCCCATGGAGTCGGTAATGGCTGTCAGGATGACGCTGGTGCCTACGGCGGGGTCTTTGCCGAATTTATGGCGCAGCAAGGGGATGCCCAAACCGACTACTACTGCCACCAATAAGTTAATGAGCATGGCGGTTGCCATGACTGCTGACAGGGCGATGTCCTTGTAGAGCAGTAAGCTTAACAGGCCCATGATGAAGCCGATAAAAATGCCATTGATCAACGCTAAGGTCAGTTCCTTTTTGATCAGGCGGCGGATATTGCTGGGGGTGATCTGGCCTAGGGCCAGTGAGCGGATAATTAGCATACTGGTTTGGTTGCCAGTGTTGCCACCCATGGCGGCGATAATGGGCATTAGCGAGGCCAAGGCCACCAGTTGTAATATGATGTCTTCAAAAAACCCGATAATGCGGGTGGAGGCAAAGGCGGTGGCAATATTGATGAGCAACCAGCCCCAGCGGTTTCTGGCGCTTTTCCAGACGCTGGAAAACAAGTCTTCTTCTTCACCGACTCCCGCTTGGGTCAGTAGGTCTTCATCGGTTTTTTCGCGGATAAAATCGAGGATATTATCCACACACAGCCTGCCTTGCAGCAAGCCGGCATTATCAACCACCGGGGCGGAAATCAGGTCGTAACGCTCAAAAGCCCGCGCAGCTTCGGCGGCTTCTTGGTCAACCTGAAAGCGCACAAAATCTGTCACCATGGCATCGGCGACCAGTTGGGACGGGTTGTGCGTCAATAAACGCTGCAACGGCAATATGCCTTGGACTTTATCGTGTTGGTCCACGACAAATAATTTGTCGGTGTGACTGGGCAATTTCCCCAATTTGCGGATGTAGGCAGTGATCGCTTTTAAGGTAAGGTCGTTGCGGATGGTGATCATGCCAAAATCCATCAAAGCGCCGACTTGGCTGTCCTGATAAGACAAGATGGCGTTTAAATGTTTACGCTCTTTGCCGTTTAGCGAGCGCAGGATTTTTAGCATGGCCCGCTTGGGCAGGTCGGCGGCGAGGTCGGCTATTTCATCGGTGTTTAATTTGCTGGCGACGCTGGCCAGCTCTTCGGCTGCCATGCCGGAAATGAGGGTTTGCCGGACGGCATCGGAAACTTCAAGCAGAATTTGCCCGTCATGGTGGTTTTTGATCGCATCCCATGCGGTCTTACGTTGGTCCAGGGGCAAGGATTCAAGGATGGCGGCGCTATCGGCGGGGTGCAGGTGGGCAAATTTTTCCTGTAACCGGGCTTGATGCTGGTTTTGCAGCATGGCTTCCACCAGTTCATGGTTGGTGGACGGCCCGCGTTGTACCAATGATTTTTCTAGCTGCTGTTTTTCCAGCAGGGTGGTGACTTCCTGTAGCTGATGCTCAAGGAATTGTGCAGAATGAATTTTTTCAGCCGATTGCATAAGTCACCACATGATAGTTTTGTTGTGTGATCCATTTTTGGGCAGGATCAATGGGGTGCTGGATTTTGGCCCTAAGTGGGCTTTGCCCCACTAAACCTTAAGGGCTAAGGCGGCTATTGGCTTTAATGGCGTGCGCTGCTGTAGCGGTATTTTGTGCGGGCCTTATAGTCCAGCATTCCCCAGCCTTAAATCAATACCATATTATCCCTGTGTATCATTTCTGAATCATCGGCATAGCCTAAAATTTTCTCAAATTCAGCGCTGCTTTTGCCGGCAATTAATTGTGCATCGGTTTTGCCATAATTGATTAAACCACGGGCGATTTCAATGCCTTGTTCATCCAGGCAGGACACTAGCTCGCCACGTTCAAATTGTCCTGAAACTGCTTTGACGCCGACTGCCAACAGGCTTTTGCCGTCGCTTTTCAATACTTTGACAGCCCCTGCATCTAGTGTCAGTTGGCCTTTAACTTGCAGTTGCCCGGCCAGCCAGCGCTTTCTGGCCAGCAAAGGTTCAACATCGGGGACAAAATAAGTCCCCAGTTCAACGCCTGCCATAACGGTGGTGATGACATCGGCAACCGCGCCTGCGGCAATGACTGTTGCCGCACCGGAGCGTGCCGCCAAGCGTGCTGCACGCACTTTGGTGGACATGCCGCCGCGCCCCAAGCCACTGCGGCTATCCCCGGCCATTTTTTCCAATCGGTCATCGTTTACGCTGATCTCAGGGATAAGTTTTGCATCGGGGTAGACACTGGGGTCGCCGGTATATAAGCCTTTTTGGTCGGTCAGGATGATTAACAGATCGGCTTCAACCAAGTTGGCCACCAGCGCCGCCAAGGTGTCGTTGTCGCCAAAGCGGATTTCTTCGGTGGCAACGGCATCGTTTTCATTGATGACCGGTACTACGCCAAACTTAAGCAAGGTCAGTAAAGTGCTACGTGCATTTAAGTAGCGTTGCCGGTTTGACAAGTCGTCGTGGGTCAGCAACACTTGTGCGGCATGTAGGCCATGTTGTTGGAAATTGTCATCAAACACCCGCACCAAGCCCATTTGGCCCACTGAAGCCGCTGCCTGCAATTCGTGCAAGGTTTTTGGCCTAACTTTCAGTCCCAAACGGCTCATGCCTTCTGCAACCGAACCGGAAGACACCAGCACCACATCAATGGATTGTTGCCTTAGGCCAGCCATTTGCTGCACCCACGCGGTGATCGCGGCCTTATCAAGCCCTAATCCGCCTTTCGTGAGTAAGGTGCTGCCTATTTTGATAACAACGCGCTTAACTTTTGCAAAATCATTCCTGCCCACTGTCTTTCCGCCGTTGTTCTTCCAAAAAATTCATGATGGCAAACATTAAGGCCCGTGTGCCTTCACCATTAATGGCTGCAATTTTAAAAACGGGGGCAGTCCAACCCAGTTCGTCAACGATTGCCTGACAATGTGCGTCTACGTCTTCTTCTGGTAAGCGGTCAATTTTATTGAGCACCAACCAGCGGGGTTTATTGGCAAGGTCGTCACTCCATTTTTCGACTTCGCGGATAATTTTTTTGGCGGCTTCAACGGGGCTGTCCATGCTGTCGTAAGGCTGCACATCAATCAGATGCAGCAATAAGCCAGTACGCGACAAGTGCTTTAGAAACTGTAAGCCCAACCCCGCACCCTCTGCCGCCCCTTCAATGACACCAGGGATGTCGGCGATCACGAAGCTGCGCAAATCATCGACGCTGACCACGCCCAGATTGGGGTGCAAGGTGGTAAACGGGTAGTCGGCCACTTTGGGGGTTGCAGATGACACCGACCTTATCAGGCTGGATTTTCCGGCATTCGGCATACCCAATAAGCCAACATCAGCAATTAGGGTCAGCTCCAAATTCAGGATGCGATGTTCGCCCTCAGAACCTTTGCTGGCCTTTTGTGGTGCCCTGTTGATGCTGCTTTTAAAGCGGGTGTTGCCCAAGCCATGAAATCCGCCTTTAGCGACCAGCAAGGTTTCACCAATTTTGGTCAAATCACCGATGACTTCGCCTGTTTCAGCATCAGACACTTGGGTGCCCAAAGGGACTGGCACAAAACAATCGTCGCCTTTTTTGCCGGTACAGTTGCGGCTCATGCCGTTTTGCCCGCGCTGCGCCCTGTGCACGGCATGGTATCTAAAATCCACCAAGGTGTTTACATTTTCCACGGCAATTAAATAGACGCTGCCGCCATCGCCGCCATCGCCGCCATCCGGGCCGCCGAAGGGAATATACTTTTCACGCCGGAAGCCTATCGTGCCATTACCACCATCACCGGCTTCCACACGGACTTCCGCCTCGTCAACAAATCTCATACTCGCCGCCACACTAAAAAACTAACTGATAAAAACAAAAAAAGCCCCGTCATAGAGGACGGAGCTTTTTTATAGCCGTCAGCTTTGCCAGAAGCTAAGCCGACTCACATAACTGTTAACCAGCAGGTTTTATGCAGCAACAATACTGATAAATTTACGGCTTTTAGGGCCTTTAACCTGAAAAACCACTTTGCCATCTGCTGTTGCAAACAAGGTGTGGTCTTTGCCGATGCCTACATTGTCACCTGCGTGGAAACGGGTGCCACGTTGGCGGACAATGATGTTGCCAGCTATTACATTTTCTCCGCCAAAACGTTTAACGCCTAAGCGTTTGGCATTTGAGTCGCGTCCGTTGCGGGTACTGCCACCCGCCTTCTTATGAGCCATTTGTAACTCCTAAATCTTAAGCAGAAATGCCAGTAATCTGGATTTCTGTGTAATATTGACGATGCCCCATTTTTTTCATATGGTGCTTACGTCTTCTGAATTTAATTATTCTTACTTTGTCATGTCTACCTTGAGACAAAACAGTCGCTGTAACTTTACTGCCTTCAAGGAAAGGAAGGCCTACTTTAACAGCTTCGTCTGATTGAATCATCAGTACTTTATCGAATTCAATGCTGTCGCCAACTCCTAGCTCCAACTTTTCTATTTTTAAATAAGTACCTTCTTCAACGCGGTACTGTTTACCACCTGTTTGAATTACCGCATACATCTGAGCAAGCTCCATCAAGCATTAATCTATTAAAATTTAATCGAC
>JAPLRR010000092.1 GCA_026399075.1 Methylococcales bacterium | reverse complement strand
CTGAATGAACCAGGCCATTTCGTTATACCAGATGAGCGGCTGTTTGTTGGTCAACCGCAATAGGTTCATGGCTAACAGCTTATTCCAGACAAACCGGTTCACACCTAGCGCCTGGTCAATGTGCTTTAGCTGTTTTGGTTTTGGTTCCAACCGAAATTGGTAGCCTTGTAATCGTTTCATCTTGTTAATCTCCGTTGCCCGTAATTCCATTATCCTCACTTCTCAGATAATGCAATAGGTATGACGGTAATAATCGGCTAAATGCAATAGGTGTGGAGGTATTAATCGGCTATTCGCCGATACGCTTACATCCCCGCCCTGAAGGACGGGGTTTTACGCGTTATCTGATAAAAACCGCCGCCGGCAAAATAACGGCCAGTTCCAAAAACTACACTTTAATCCAAAGGAGCGATGGCTATGCTTACGCACACCCATAAAACCGCCGGGCAAGCATTAAAAGGCGCAGGCGATCCTGCTTTGCCCCTGGTTTTTCCCTGCGTGATTGCGGATGGAAAAAACCAGGTACGCAAGTCACTGGCGGGTCGTCGTTCATCCATGAACTCCTTCAGGGAAATACACCGCATTGCTGGAACAAGCCAAGCGCCCAACCAAACTATGCATGACCAACAACCAATAATGCGCATTTTTTCGTAAAAAAATCAGGTTTTTTTGCGTAATTTCAGTTAATTTTAAAAAAATTTAATATTTTTTTATTTTTTTCATGGGTTGATTAATTACATCTATATACCTGTATTTAATAGCAATTCTATCTATTTTTCCCGCAATTATAAACATCCCTAAGCGCATTTTTTTTGCGCTATCCCACCAAAAGACGCGGAAAAAACGCGTCTTTCACTTTTGCGGCGAAAGAACGTGTAAAAACGGCATCTTTCCATCGTACATTAACGTTTTTTTCCTGAATAATAGACATCAGTTTCGAAACCGATCCTAACGCCCATTAATTGCAAGTGATGGGTTACTACAATCAAAAAAGCTTTGGAGTTCCATTGTGACATTCGTATCTAAAAAATTCTCGGGGAAAACCTCGGGTATGAAAACCTCACTGTTATTAGCTGTTGCACTTATCATTGGCCTATCGCTATCCGCTGGTAGCGCGATGGCTGGTACTGGCGGTACTGAGTTCGACGACATCTACACCTTGTTGACCGGCTGGACACAAGGCGTGTTGGGGAAAATTATCTCCCTAGCCATGTCCATAGTCGGCTTAACGGCGGGAGTCGTTAATCAAACAATCATGCCGGTTGTCGTTGGTATTGGTGGCGCCCTTGCACTGTACTACGGCCCAAACATCATCAACGGTATCGTTACTGCGTTGGTGTAACTACAGAACACTCGGCGGCGGCTGATAGCAGCCAATGTGTGTTTTCGTAGATTTGGATAAAAAGGCCGCATACTCGCTAGGGTTGTGGCCTTTTTTATGCCGTATGGCTAAAAATAAATCAAAAGACGCCTAAAAACGGCTTCTTTCGACCCGGTGCAAAACATTCAGATCGTTTAAACTATGGTGAATTTAATCAAGCAAAGTTTTGGAGTTTTACCGTGACTTATTTAGCAAAAATATCCCCATGGAAATCCGCATGGGTAATAATCTTCCTGTTCTTCGCCGTTGCACTTATCGCGCTAGCTCTGAGCGCCAACGACATAGCTGCGGCTATTGGCGGTATTAAGTTAGACGCTACTACCTACGCCCGACTGGTTGGGCTGGCTAGTTGGACACAAAGCACACTGGGCAAAGTCGCCGTACTTTGCTTATTTATCACTGGAGTTATGGCATCGGTTTTAAGGGAATCAATAATCCCTGTCGTCGTCGGCTGTGTCATCGGTCTTGCGCTGTGCTTCAGCCCTTTCATCGTCGGTAATATTGCCACAGCTTTAAATTACCGATAGAACCATCGGTGGCTGTCGGGAATGGCCAGCGCGTGCTCCCACCCCACACACACCCGGCAAAAGGCCGCGTTTCGACCGGATTCCGGCCTTATGGTTAAAAATAAATCAAAAGACGCCTAAAATCGCCATCTTTCGACCCGACACGATACAAATTAATCCTTTACCATATCCCTGATTTTTAAATTCAGGATTTCGATAATGGGTGCATCAGTTTATGTAAGACATCTCCGGCGGCACACACTCAGAGAGCTAGTGCCCGTTGAATCGTTTGATGAGGAAAACAATATTTTTACGTTAGCTGACGGGTATTTAGGCTTTGGCTTTGTCGCCAAACCTTTATCTGGCAGTGACGAATCAGTTACCCAAAGACTGAATGTGCTTTTCTCGTTTGATTACCCTCCAGGAAGTTTTATTCAAATCATGCTAATGGGGTCACAGGATATTCGCCCAACCCTGGACAGAATCAGATATATCCGTAAAACCAACAATGCAGCACTGAGGGAATCTTTGAACAAGCGCACCCAAATGCTGACCGATGGCTCAACCCAAGCACTCAGTCTGCACGCCCCCTCCTTTGTGCGCGAATACAAAACGGTTTTCACCGTCAAAATCCCCATTAAACAAAAAAAACAATTACCCAAACAAAATGAAATAGCGGCGGCACGCGACCTTCGCTTGTCGTTTGAGCAAACGCTCAGATCCGCGGGATTCAGCCCGCAAAGCATGGACGCAGAAATGTATCTGCGTGTCATCGGGCAATTACTGCATTGGGGGCCTACAGCCAATTGGCGCAGCCCGATGCCATATTACGATGACACGACGCCCGTGAATGAGCAGGTCAGCGAATCCGATGACATGATACAGATCGACCCAAACGGAATTTGGTTAGGCGAGAAACGTCTGCGAATACTCTCCCCAGGACGGCTCCCAGCACAGATGGCGCTGTCTAACATGCGCCGTATGATAGGCGACCCATTGACGGGCAACAGGGGGCTTCACGGAAATTTTTTTATCAACCTGAATATTTTTATTCCGGCAAACAACGTCGAGACACAGAAAGCAGCCAAAGATCAAAACGTCATCAACTACCAGACATACGGTCCAATGTTGAAATTCGTCCCCAAACTGGCCTTAAAAAAAACCAGTTCAGACTTGCTTTATGAGTCAATAAGTAATGGCGACCGGATTGTTAAAATAAAGTTATGCGTCGGGTTATTTACTGATTCGCTGGAGCAAAGCGAAACCCGGTTAACAGAAGCCCTAACCTATTTCAGTGAAATCGGTTGGAACATGAAAGAGGACAAGTTCATCTATTTGCCAATGTTGATCAATTCGCTGCCCTTATGTGCAGATCACGGCGCGATTGATTTGCTACAACGTTACAAACGCTGCGGTTCCCGTGATGCAGTTGAATTCCTGCCTATTTTAGCCGACTGGAGTGGCACGGGAACACCTCAGCTTCCGTTTGTATCGCGCAGCGGCCAGATCATGGCGATGAGTCTATTTGACTCCAACACGAATTACAACACATGTATCGTAGCTGCGTCGGGGTCAGGAAAATCGTTTTTGACCAACGATATCATTACCGCATATTTGAGCTCCGGCGCCAAATGCTGGGTAATCGATATTGGTCGTTCTTACGAGAAACTGACCCAAGCCATGGAAGGCGACTTCATTGAGTTTAGCGAAAAAAGTCGGATCTGCTTGAATCCGTTCCAGATCATTAGAAACTACAACGAAGAGGCCGACATGCTCGTCGGTATTATTGTGTCCATGGCCGCCATGGAGGACAAGCTGACAGATTATCAACTGGCCAGGCTGCGCTCGATCATGAAGGGCTTGTGGGACCTGCATGAAAGAAAAATGACCGTTGACCTGGTTGCCGAACAGCTCCTGAAAGACGATGACCGGCGGATAGTGGATATGGGACACCAATTGTTCGCGTTTACCACTAGCGGCGAATACGGACGGTTCTTCAACGGGGAGAATAACGTCAACTTCAACAATAACCTGACCTGCCTCGAACTCGAAGAGCTAAACGGACGGAGCCATTTACAACAAGTGGTGTTGCTGATTCTGATTTACCAAATCCAACAGGCGATGTACCTCGGTAATCGCGATCAACAGAAGCTCCTGTTTATCGATGAGGCCTGGGATTTGCTGTCCAAAGGCAATATTGCCAAGTTCATTGAAACAGGGTATCGGCGCTTCCGGAAATACAACGGGGCGGCCATTACGATCACCCAATCGTTAAACGACCTCTACGCTTCACCGTCAGGCGTAGCAATCGCCGAAAACTCGGCCAATTTGTTTTTGCTCTACCAAAAACCGGAAACGATTGAGTCCATTAAGCGGCAGAACCGGTTAATGATCGGTGACGGCGGCTTCACCTTCCTGAAATCAGTGCATACGGTAGTCGGGCAATACTCAGAGATATTTTTCGTCACCAGTTATGGCGTAGGAATTGGCCGGTTAATGGTCGATAAATTCACGAAACTCCTTTACTCAACCCATCCTGACGACATCAAAAAGATAGCGGAGAGAACCCGGCGCGGTATGACCACGGCGGAAGCGATCGACGATATCCTGATATCTGAAGGCTGAAAACTAAATCTAACTTAACCAGATCACTAGGTACTACCATGGCAGATAAACCTCAAAAGAATACACAGAAATCTCGTAAAAATAGTGAAAGAACGCATTTCATAAGCGAATGCCGGGAAAGCCGTATTATCGTTCCTGTGCGTCTGTCGCAGGGTATGTATCGGATTTACCGGAAGCACTTCGACCGGTTCTCACGAGCTGCGTTTCTGTTTCGCTTTTACTCAAAAATTGCGCGGGGAAATTCTGTAGAAAGCACCCTGAGCGAAGAAATCATATCCCAGATAGATTTGGTCAACGACAGTTTAAGAAAAAAGATCAAGGTCGCCGACCAACTCATCAAAAATAACCGCGTCAATGTAGGGAAAGCGGTATTCGGTGAATACAACGTGACCATCATTGATCCCTTGGCTAACCGTTTCCTTAGCAGCATTCTCCTTGCCCAAGAACTGAACGATAAACTGAGTGCGCTATGGTTGGCGTGCGTTCTGGATGATGGCAAACGCGCTGAAGCTGAAAAGGAAATTGAAAGCGAATTGGGAAGTATTAAAGATAAATGCACAACAATTAGTTTTGGGGTCAAAGACCATGTGAAAGCGCAAAGGCCGCAGGCTGAGCAATCCCCTGGCACCGAAGCCGATGGAGTAGAGCGCCCGGAAAGCCGGACCGTGGCGGTAACAGACGAACATGATCCGGCAAGTACCGAAGAAGAAGACGACACCGACGAAGAAGTCGCCGCGTGATCAAAACCATTCCATTATTCCTAATGCTCGCAATGTCACTCCCTGGCATTGCGGGCGCTCAAGATAATAATGGGAACCCCGCGTTCTTCGGAGTCTCAGACGGACGAGACCAATCCGCTCCCGTTACTAACGATCCCTCTTTCTACGGAGACAAGGAGCGGGGGTGGTTTTGGTACGAGGAGCCTGTCCCTGAAGACGAGCCTGTCGACGAAGCTCCGCCACCGCCAGAACCGCCTCCACCGCCGAAGGAAGCAAAGGCTGAACAGCCTCCGGCAAAGCCCGCCGGAGCGAAACCCTTATCGGCGGAATGGTTTCGTAAAAACATGGAAAAGTACCGGGACAAGGCAATTGATGAGCCTACGCCAGAGAATGTATCCGCCTATATGTACCTGCAACGGGTCGTTCTGGACAAATCCGAGAAATTTGCCCAGGTTACCCAGCAAGTGGTGATGAGCGATCCTGTGCTGGATGAAAACTCCAGACGCCCTACAGCAACTTTTGGTGCCTTTGCGATGGATGATAAGTCTACCCAAGGCACCGATAAAGCGGCGAAAAAACTCGCGGAAACCGCTGGGCTTTGGTTTTTTTACGCCAGTACCTGTGAGTTTTGCATCAAGGAAGCTGGGGTTCTAAAAGGCTTGATGAATGCCTATGGCTTTAAGGTATTGCCTATTGCCCTGGATGGATTGCCACTGCCTGGCGGTGAGTTCCCCGATTTCACAAACGACCGCGGCCAAGCAAAAAAACTGGGCGTGGAGACGACGCCGGCGCTATTCCTAGTCAAACCAGGGCCTGATGGTGGTGCTATTCAACTTGGACAGGGGCTGTTGTCTGGCGAGGAAATCGTTAAACGCACCATCACTTTGGCGCATCTAAACAATTGGCTGAATGAAGACGAATACAACGACACGTTGAAAGTAAAACCCATGCAGGTGGATAACCAAACGATCCAACACATGGATGAGGAGGTAATTAATGACCCAAGCGCATTGGTTAATACCATCCGTGAAAACCTACGCAAACAATTTTAATTTTTTTCAAAAGACGCGTAGAAACGCCATCTTTCGATAAGACAGAAAACAAAAAATTCAGGCATAGTAGTTTCTCGAAATCTTAGTGTTAAAAACCCAAAAATATTTATGTTGATTACTCGTACCCCCCCCTTTCGCCTTTTAGGCAGCTTGATATTTTTTTTCTGTCTACTGCTGACTACCTCCAGTCCAGCCAACGCGGGCTTGGACAAAGAGTTGCAAAAAGCATTCTCAGACATGATCAATGTGACACCCGGCGGGGCTTACATGACACAGCGGCGGGGGGTGGTTTCGGGCGGAGGCATCTCGATGCGCAACAAGACCGTACATCCCAACCTTATATCGTGGGTTCCACCGGAAATACGAGGAGGATGCGGTGGGATTGACCTGTTTGCTGGCTCATTTTCATTTATCAACGGCGCACAATTTACCCAACTTGCACGCAGCATCGCCCAGGGTGCGGTTGGCTACGCTTTCGAATTGGCCATTGAGGGCATGTGCCCAACCTGTGCCCAGGTGGTCAGCAAATTGCAAAGCGAAGTAGCGAAAATCAACTCGCTGATGCGTAACTCATGTGAAACTGCAAAATGGGCGGTCGACAAGACGGGCCTCAAAGCTTGGCGAAATGAACAGATTCATGAACACTCACAGGTCAATACCGGTTTTGGCTATGTGGACGATTACTTCAATGCCAAGGAAAGTAATAATTCACCGGCGAAGACCGCAATTGCCAATGGGAAAATTAATGAGGTTACTGGCAATGTCGTTTATGAAGCATTGAAAGGGTCAAACGTCATAAACTGGTTCGCTGACGGCGATGAACAACTATTGATGGTGCTAATGAGTATGAGCGGTACGCTGATCACTAGCAATAAAGACGACAATTCCGACGTTAAATACGATTTTAGAGCCCCTGTACTGAAAGTAAGGGATTTTATTGAGGGCGGGGATGTTCTTATCTATAAATGTGAGTCCGATGAATGTCTGCTGCCGACGGGCAGCGATACAGAAACAATTAATGGTTTCGTGGGGTTAAGGGCGCGAACCAAAAAAATGGTTCTCGGGACGGGAATTTGCGCAGCCTGCACAGGTGGCCTGTTGAAAAAAATACCAAGCCGTAGCTCAGGGGCTGTGTTTACAGCGGATGAGCAAAAGTTTATAGAAGCCACTTCACCCGGCGTATATGCGCTACTGAAACGGTTAAGCACAGAACCACAATCGGCAGCGCTGGTTGCAGATAAATTAATCGATGTCCTGGCAACTGAGCTGGCCAATTCAATGATCGATGAGATGCAGGAGACTGTTGTCCAAGCAGTCACGGCAACGGGTCGGCCATTGGATTCCTCGATGCTTGAGGTGATGCGTGATACCCGGCAACAAATCAATGAAGCCAGGCGGATTAACGGCGAAAGCCTGGCCGCAATAGACTCGTTATTAAGCTTGTACAGCAGCATCCTGCAATCAATGCGGACACCCGCGAATCACAAAATACATTGAGGTAATTATGTCCTACGAGGTCGTAAGCATTGGCGATGGCGAAATGCTCTACAACGCTTTCCAGGGTGTTGCAATGATATTTGGCAGCGGCAATCTGGAAAAAATCATCAAGTCCGGTTTCATTGTCGGCACAATGCTGATTTCAATCCGCTACCTGACCAATCAGGAGTTTCCGCTGCATCACTTTTTAGTTGGGATTACAGTGTATTCGGTGATGTTCGTCCCCACCGATACGGTTACCATTGAGGATATCTACACGGGCGATGTCCGAGTTGTGTCGAATGTACCCATTGGTGTGGCGGTGCCGATGTCGGTCATATCGACCATGGGAGTGGGCCTGACGGAAATGTTTGAAACAGCGTTTTCAACACCCGAGGAGGCCAGTATGCTGTCCAGAGGCGGTGTTGGCACAGGGGGATACCTGAACGCGCTCAACACGCTTATCAAGTTACGCCATATTGGTATTGGCACCACGGGTTCCAACGCCGATTGGGAAGGGGATATCGGTAAAACCATTAACGCGTACATCGAGAATTGCGTGATGTATGATCTTGAGCTCACGGATAACAACCATGAAGTCACTCGCGAATCGCTGGAAAAATCCCCGGACTTGTGGGAATCCATGAGAACAACCTTCATAAACATCGACATAATGGCTTTTTTACCAGGTACCCCGGAGGGGGCACAAAAGTCATGCAAAGACGCCTATGAAGCGCTCAATACCTACCTGAACGACTCGACTACTGTTGACAAAACAGACAGCTATGTCGCTGGGCTGCTTGGTATTACAGATCCCACTCAACGCGCAGATGACAAAATCGATAAGGCCGCATCTGCGCTAAGTTTGGCAGGTTTCGAATCCCAAAAATTTATGCGCAATGCGCTGTTGGCGTCCTATCTAAAAGATGGGCCGTCAGCCTTCATTATGCGCACTGGCCAGGAGCAGCTAAATTTACAATGGGCGAGTGAACAAGGCATGTTCAACGAAATCGCACGGCCATTAATGGCGTTTGTTGAGATGTTCACGGTGGCCATATCGCCCATTGTCGCGTTCCTGACGACCTTGGGCCCAATCGGCATGACCATGATGGTCCGCTATGTGCAAATGATGCTGTGGATTGCGCTGTGGGGCCCATTAATGGCGGTCTGTAACCTGTACATCACAATCGTGACAACACGGGCGCTTAAAGTAATAGCGGACAACGCCGCCGACAATGGCTCGGGGCTGGAAGCCATGACCAACCACGATCAACTTTACCATACCCTCGAAATCTGGTTGTCGACGGGCGGCATGTTGGCATCCAGTGTGCCGGCTTTGTCGTTGATGATTGTTTACGGGGGATCAGTTGCCGCAACCAATCTGGCAGGCAAAATGACATCAGGGGCATCAACCAGCGTGAACCCAAGCCGATTGATGTCGGAACCTGCTACGATTGATTCGGCTATGAAATTTGGGGGAATGGCTGAGTATTCGCCGAATACAGGAGCGGCTAAATCAGGGATGGCGGATATTAAAATTGAGCAAGGAAAGGCGCTTAGCAAGGTTAATTCAAGCGCAATGGAATCCAGTCTCGCCGCACAAAGCACACAAATCCAAATGGCGAGCAACGGCAGAACGGTAACCCAAAGCTCTGGGACAATGCAAACCCAGGCAGACTCTTTTGTGAGCAGCGTTATGAATTCCGCAAGTAGTGGCAGTTCTTGGATGGACGGATCAACGCGAAGAACGGGGGATAGCTTAACCTTTAATAGTACAGAAAAAGAAGCGTTACAAGCCGCCGTCGAATCATCCGTTGGTTTTGGCGCAACAAGCGGGAAAACTGTTTCGAATGCTTTTAAGGCTAATCTCGCTGCGGGGGGAAATTTGACTTCCGAGTCTGGTGTAACGGGGAGCCGTGTTAACGAAAAGGCCGACCTCATAGAAAGGACTTGGAGTAGCACGCAAACCGGGGGCAACGAAACAGTTTCGCAGAACGGAAGCTCCAGCACCAACACGCATCAAACCTATACAGGCAGCGAAGAAAAAAGTGCCCAGGCAAAACAGTTCTCAGATGCCTCACAAAGGGCTGTATCTGCATCTGAGAAATATTCTAAAACCTCGTCAATGATGGAACAGTCCGGTAAGTCCATGAGTTTCGAGGGCCACCAGTTCGGACCGATGCTCAATCAAGCTGGCATGCGCCCGGAAATTAACCAAGCAAACGACGCGTTGAAGGACAAAATCGGCAGTCCCGCCTATCAACAACTAAGATCCGACGCCTACTACGAAATCGCACGTTCTGCATCGGGTTTACTGAATGCCGATGATCGTGATGCACTAGCGGGATATTTAGTGCTGGAAGCTGGCGATCCCTTAGCGGCAGCGGAAATTTTTAATAAAGCGGCTTCGCCTACATCAAGTGGGTCAGGCGACAAAATGAGCCCGGATCAATACAAAGCCATGGACAAGGCGCCTAATGATATCGTTAGCCAAGATAAAGCCGATGGGTATAATGCATTTGCCCATGATCGAGAAGTTTCTATGGGCACAGTTCCTGCGTACCAAGAACCGAGGGGGGCTGCTAGCGGATCAGCCTCCAGTGGCAGCGACGAAGGCATCAGGCCCAAGGCCAATGAAATTGATAGTGACACAGGCGACAGCGAAGGCGGGGGCAGCCGAGGCCGAGGACATACGCAAAAGCCATCTGCTCTACACACAGCTGTCAGCTCAGACCACGGACAAAAGGCCTCCACCAATCATGGCGCCGCTCCCAGCAAACACGCGTCTAGTGGCTATTCCTTCAACAATTCAGCAAAGAATTCTGGGGGGCGCGCGAGTGCCTCTGGTCCGCTGCACGGGAAAGCCGGCGTGGATCATGCGCTCAAGAACGCCAATCTCGGCGATCCCGATAAGCGGCGTGCTCAAATAGAGCATGCTGATTTATTGGATAGTGGTCGCTTTGATGCAAGCAAAAATGTAGAAAGGGCTGCTTCTAACCATGCAGATGCCGTTGGCGATGTGGCTAAAGGCGTAGTAGATTCAGCTACGAAGCCCGGTGGCATTATTAACAATTTAGCGAAATGGGGCAATGAGGGTATTAAGCACGTTCAGGATGATATTAATGCCGTAGTGAAAACATCAAAGGACAGCGCCAAAGAAATACTTGGCATTGACGACAAGCAGTAATCCAGCAACGAAGCGTCACACACACCATCTAACAACGATCTACCACCAACGCCGAAAAAATAAGTCATTAGAAGTTATTGATTTCTCATTTTAAAACATACAACAGCTACCCTTAAAGCCTAGGGCGGCTTTTGCTGCCGGGTGCGCTAAATTTTTCATGCCATTCACGACGCACGACCGAAGAACTCTCTACTGCAATTTGACGATTAGAAAAGATAAGGCTAAGCTAATCCATGAATCTGTTTTTGTGTTAATTTTTTGCTGATAATCCCGATATGATGCTTTTTTTCTAAAGTACGCATTGGGACCATACTAAAAAAGGGGGGATAATGAAGCTTATTTTTGCATGCCTGTTATTACAGGCAAGCATCACCGTTTTTGCCGACCCAGCGCCATTCGGTTTGGAAATTGGTAAGGCCACTCTTGCTGATGTCGAAAAAACGTACAGTATTGAGCAGCAAACAGGTGTTAATAAATACAGCAAAGGCCCAGTATATAAAGTACCTATAAACCAAGTTAATTTTGATGGCTTAGAAGAACTTAAGATCACTTTCAACGAAAAAGGGGTATTTATCGGACTTGAAGCAACGCTGCAAAAGTCCCAGCTCAAATCCCTTCATGAATCGCTTTCAAAGAAATATAAGGTTGTTAGTGAGGATATTCCATCTGTCGGGAACTCATTTGTGGAATACCTCAACGGCTCAACAAGTATTTTTCTTGTTGCCCCGCACATGAGCTTCGAGATGCGACTGATTTATGCTAATAAAGAGTTCCTTTCAGGCATGGATGCACAATTACAAGCAGAAGCCGCCGCCAAAAAGAAATCTCAAGAGGACAAGTTATGAAAATTGCACTAACGCTGGCTGTTTTGTTAGCTGTATTTGCTTTAATCGGCTATTCTGGCAAATTCGGCTCAACGATTGACCAAAGTAGTCTGTGCCTGTTTGATTCTGAAGAAACCGCCAAACAATGCAAGGAAGGGCAGCTTTCATTTTTCCAGCCAAGCATGTTTGGGAACGAGCAACTTCCGCTTATCGCTGCGGCTTCGTTTTGTGACTTTAACCACCAAATAATCCAGACAAAAGGCGGTGTCGTGTGTGTATTTACTGGGCAACGAATGGGAAAGCCTTGGACAAAGCAACAACCCGCGCAGTAAGATCGGAACACCGAACAGA
>JAPLRR010000087.1 GCA_026399075.1 Methylococcales bacterium | reverse complement strand
ATAGTTCTGGGTGGCGAGACATGGCGGTACCTTCGGTAAATAGATGTTGATGACTCTCATCAATTTACCTCAACGCACTGTCTCGTCATACTTTTTATTAAAAACCTACACGTGTAAGAGGGAGAGGGTAGGGTGAGGGGGTTAAATGTCGCTTTTCTTCCTTCGTTCCTTATCTATCGCCTTGGTCTTGCATGGCCAAGGCCGCCTGATACAACAACTTTTTTTTAGCGCCGGTAATTTCCACCGCCAAAGCCACCGCCGTCTTGATGGAACATTCGCGCATCAACACCTTGAGCAGGTTTTCCTGCTCAAGGCTAATGGCTTGCTCCCTTTTGTCAATGACCGCGCCATCAACGATTACCACAAATTCGCCCCTACGCATATTGTCATTGTCCGCAACCAATTTGACGGCATTGCCCAAACTGGTTTTGACGATGGTTTCATGGAGCTTGGTCAGCTCCCTGGCAATCACAATTTCCCGGTCTAAGGGCAAAACCTCAGCCATATCCTGCAAACAGGCCAAAATACGGTGGCAAGACTCGTAAAATACCCAAGTTTTTGGCGACAACAAGCGCTCAGTAAAAAACGCCTTACGCGCCGATGAGGTTCTGGGCAAAAAGCCTTCAAACATAAACTGCGTCACTGGCAAACCCGCAGCCGACAATGCCGCAATTAACGCGCAAGCACCCGGAATCGGCACGACATCTAGCCCCGCATCTTTAACCATCTTGACCAAGGGCATACCGGGGTCGCTAAGCAAAGGTGTGCCAGCATCTGAAACCAACGCAATGGACAACCCCGTGCGTAATTTTTCCAACAGCCCAGCCGATGCGGTATCTTCATTATGCTGGTGTAATGACACCAGCTTATTGCTGATGCCATAATGCTGTAACAGCATCTTGACATGCCGGGTATCTTCGGCGGCAATTAAATCCACCTGCTTTAATACCTCAACCGCCCTAAACGTCATATCAGCCAAATTACCTATGGGTGTCGCAACAACGTATAATTTGCCTAATTCCGTCAACATGTGCTTTCTCACTGTGATAAGCCCTATCGTCAAAACAGCTGGATAAGCTTAAGATTGCAGGGCAAAACCCCGATTATATCAGCCTATGGCTTTTTGATCAGGGTTCAATCACCACCCATTAGGACAACCATGCTGTTTACCGACCTCAAAACCAAAGCAGCCCACTTAATCCGGGGTGCCAGCGCTGAAGAGCAAGCCCACCAGTTTCTGCTCAAGCAAGGGCTAAAACCGGTGTGCCGAAATTTTCGCTGTAAACAAGGCGAAATCGACTTGATTATGACCGACCAAGAAACCTTGGTGATTGTCGAAGTGCGCTATCGTAAAACCGACCAGTACGGCAGCGCGGTGGAGAGTGTCACACGGACAAAACAATCGCGTATAATAGCCGCAACCCATATTTACTTAGCATCCCAAAAAGCCGATAGACCAATACGCTTTGATGTTGTTGCCTTGTCCGGCAACGGCAAGCTTGAATGGATACCCAACGCTTTTTAGCCAATACTCCCTCATGAGCCTACAAGACCGAATCATCAACCATTTCACTGACAGCATCCAGACCCAACAAGATGCCATGACCTATTTGTGTGAGCTGATAGAATATGCCTCGCAGCGCTTGGTGGCCACCTTGCTGAATGACAAAAAAATACTTGCCTGTGGCAATGGCCGCTCGGCAACCACAGCCCAACTGCTATCATCCGCCATGCTCAACCAATTTGAGCGCGACCGCCCATCTTTGCCCGTCATTGCCCTAACCACAGACACCGCCGCCATCACCGCCATCGCCAATGACTATCATTTTGACGACGTGTTTGCCAAACAACTGCGGGCTTTGGGACAAAGTGGCGACTTGCTGGTGGTGTACACCGACAGCAACAATGCGGCAAACATTGCCAAAGCCATCACCACCGCCCACGACAAAGACATTACCGTGATCGCCCTAACTGGCAGTAATGGTGGCTTAATCGCGCCTTTGCTCCTTGAAACCGACATAGAGATTCGCGTACCGTCCAGTTCAAATGCCCGGATACAAGAAACCCATGTGCTAATCACCCATTGCCTGTGCGACTTGATTGACCATCAATTATTTGGTTGAAATAGCTGACGGCGACCTGTATTGGGGCTTGCATTTTCAGGACAATACCCGGTGGATGGCCGTTAGAAACCATCCACCCCAGATACCACAACCTACCCAGAGTTAAGCCATGAAAAAACTCACTTTACTTTTTGTGCTGCTCAACAGCGTATTACTAGGCGCTTGTACAACGGTGCCCAGCAACGACCAAGACCTCAATGAGGCCGCCTTAGCAGTCGATCGCCGCACCCGCGACACGGTTATCCTCGACAAGGACATCCAATCCGAGGCTTATTCAGAGCTGCGCTCCAACCAAGACATAAAGCAAAGCAGCCATGTTACTATCAACGTGTATAACGGA
The DNA here is from genome assembly GCA_026399075.1 of Methylococcales bacterium. GTDB lineage: Bacteria > Pseudomonadota > Gammaproteobacteria > Methylococcales > Methylomonadaceae > Methylobacter_C. The sequence goes on along the minus strand of JAPLRR010000087.1, from coordinate 28,380 downwards.
ATTGTCCTAGTCACAGGCGAAACTCCCAGCGTCGAACTACGCAAAGAAATTATCAGCACCGTCCAGAATATTGCCAATGTCAAACTGATCCACAACAATTTGACCGTCGGCCAACCCACTGATGCCAACTCCCGCGCCAATGATGCCCTGATTACCGACACTGTTAAGATAGCGCTCAAACAAATCCGTACCCTCCCCAACTTTGACCCCGCGATGGTCAAAGTGGTGACTGAAAACAGCGTCGTTTACCTCATGGGTGCTGTACACCGTAACGAAGGCACTGTCGTTGTCAACGTCACCCGCCTACAACCCGGCATCAAACAAATCATCACGGTTTTCCAATACCTTGACTAAGCCAGTTGCTTTGTCCAGGGCGTTTTTAACAGCGCTGGCCGTTATTTTTAAAGGCGGTGGCATCCTAAGCGCCCCCGAAGATTGCTGGGCTTATGGGTATGACAACAGCCGCCGTCACGCACTGCCCCAAGCGGTGGTTTTTCCGACCAGCCACGATCAAGTGGTCAGCCTCGTCCGTGCCTGCAATCTCCACAATGTCCCACTAACCGTCAGGGGGCGCGGCACTGGGACTACAGGCGGCACAGTCCCGGTCAAAGGCGGCTTGGTCGTTTCTATGGAACGCATGGATAAATTGGTGGAATTTTCCCCCGACAACCGATATGTCACCGTTGAACCCGGCATGACCAACCAACAACTGCAAACCATCGTCGCCACCCGAGGCTTTTTTTGGCCACCCGATCCAACCAGCGCCGCCTATTGCAGCATAGGTGGCAATCTGGCTTTTAACTCCGCAGGCCCAAGGGCGGTGAAATATGGCACACCCCGCGAAAACACCCTAGGCTTGTGGGCCGTCACTGGCGCAGGCCAAGAAATCCGTGTGGGTGTCCACACCAGCAAAGGCGTGGTTGGTTATGACCTAACCCGCTTGTTATTAGGTTCAGAAGGCACCTTGGCAATCATTACCCGCGCCACCTTAAAACTCACGCCATTACCCGAAGCCACCCTGACCATCCGGGCGATTTACCGCACAGTTGCCGATGCCACCCTAGCCGTTGCTGCCATTATGTCCCAGCCCATCACCCCTTGTGCGCTGGAATTTATTGATGGCAATGCCATTGCCATGATCCGGGATTACGCCGATTGCGAGTTGCCCGAACAAGCCGGGGCGCTATTGATGATAGCCGTGGACGGACTACAAGAAGGCCTTTCAGCCGCCGCCGAAAAAATCGCTACCAGCGCCAAAAACGACGGTTTGCTGGACATCCGCCAGGCCCAATCAGAAAGCGAAACCCAAGCACTATGGCGCATACGCAAAGCCCTGGCCCCCGCCTTACGCAAAATCGCCCCCAAAAAAATCAATGAGGACGTGGTCGTCCCAGTCACCGAAATCCCCGCGCTGATTGCCGGACTGGACCAGCTGTCAAAAAAATACGCCCTGCCGATCATTAACTTTGGCCACGCAGGCAATGGCAATATCCACGTCAATTTATTGTTGGATCCCGACATCCCCGAACAAAGCAGCAAAGCCCAACAGTGTTTGGATGAGATTTTTTCCTTAGTCTTGGCACTCAAAGGTACACTATCCGGCGAACATGGCGTAGGCCTTGAAAAACGCGACTTTGTTGACCGGGAACTCGATGCCAATTCCTTAGCCCTGATGCGTGGCATCAAACATCAATTTGACCCCAACGGCATACTCAACCCTGAAAAACTGTTGCCATTGGTATAAGCCTGTAGGCTAGGCACGGGAGTTAGATTGGGTAGGTAGGCCATCGCCCACTGCTTAACATCACACATTCTTTGGTGGGCAGAAGTCGTTATCTCCTAACTGGCTGTATTTCGGCTTCCCGCATACCTGAGTTCTTCGGCTAGCAATTACGCTCGATTTAAGGGGTTTTGCAAGTTCCTCTCTTTTGAAAACATTTGTCATAAACTCCCCTTTTTTAAATCTGTTGTTGTCTTTCCGAAATTTAACGATAAGTTGGCTTAATAATACCAATAGAAAATAACATTGGGCGTACGGGGCTTTACGGGCACTGGTTTCGATTTCGAAGCCAAAAATAGTTAAGGCATTCGGTTTCAACTTTTGGGTAATGATTGAAATTAACTGCTTTTAGAGTACAGCCTAGGTTTGTACGCTAGGACGCAACGGATTAAGACGTGTTGTTACTAAACCATTACCATCTTTTGTTCCTCATTATATGGTTTGGTGGCTTGTAAAATTCCAGTCCCGTCAATATCTTCCCAAACGCATCATGTAGCTTAACCAGTCCAATTTGTTAAAGAACAATGGACGGCACACAGTGCCACACCATCGAGTATGTTTGCGCTTGGAAGACAAGGCATTGGGTATGGAAATATCTTTTAATGAACATCATGCTGTCATGCCAGTCACATAATGAGAATGGCTTTAGACCAGATATTTATTGGGGCGGCTAAGCCATGGGGATCGCAGCAACAACCTTATTACCCAATTTTCTTAAATTTACAACAACGGAGTAGTTGATGTCTGTGCATACGGTTTTTACCAAAGTGCTGGCTTGGTTTGATAACAATAATGTAAAAGTAGCCGACAATGTCGGCGAAGACATAGACTGGATGCGGGTAATTCCCTTTGTCCTGATGCACCTCGTTTGTTTGCTAGTGTTTGTGGTGGGCTGGAGTCCGGTTGCATTGTGGGTGGCATTGGGTTCTTATCTGCTGCGTATGTTTGCCATTACCGCGTTTTATCATCGTTATTTCTCTCATAAAACCTTCAAAACCAGTCGGATAGCCCAGTTTTTGTTCGGGGTGCTGGGGGCAACCGCAACCCAGCGCGGCCCTATCTGGTGGGCATCGCACCATCGCCGTCATCATATCCATTCTGATAAGGATAAAGATATACACAGCCCCAGACATGGTTTTTTATGGAGCCACATGGGATGGTTTTTATGCCTGAAGAATTTTTCTACCCAGGAACACTCTGTTCCCGACCTGGCGAAATACCCTGAACTGGTTTTGCTGGATCGTTTTGATACGCTGGTGCCGATACTTTATGCGTTTTCCATGTTGTTCCTTGGGCAGTTTCTGGAATATGCCTATCCCGAATTGCATACCAATGGTTCCCAAATGTTGGTTTGGGGTTACTTTGTGTCTTCCATCGTCTTGATACACTGCACGCTGCTTGTTAATTCCCTGGCCCATGTGTTGGGAAGCAAACGTTATGAGACCGATGATGATAGCCGCAATAACTGGTTTATCGCATTGTTCGCCTTGGGTGAAGGTTGGCACAACAATCACCATCATTACCCCGTCTCGGCCCGTCAGGGATTTTTTTGGTGGGAAATTGATATGAGTTACTACCTGTTAAGGCTGATGTCCGTGTTTGGCTTGATCTGGGATTTAAAGCCAGTCCCGGCTGAGCGTTTGTATACAAACCTTATCAACAAAAAGGGTTAGCGATAATGAAGATTGCAATTGTCGGCAGCGGTATTTCAGGGCTTTATGCCGCGCACTATTTGAGTAAACACCATCAAGTGACGGTGTATGAGGCCAATAGCTATCCGGGCGGTCATACCGATACCCATCATATTGTTCTGGGGGAACAAGATTATGCAGTTGATACGGGTTTTATTGTTTTCAACGAACACAATTATCATTATTTCTGCCGCTTTTTAACCGATTTGGGTGTCGCCTCGCAGCCTTCCGACATGACCTTTAGTGTTGCAGATGCCCTAACCGGACTGGAATACAATGCGACCACACTGGATAAACTGTTCTGCCAGCGGCGTAATTTAATCCGTCCGCGCTTTTATCGCATGGTCATGGATATTTTGCGCTTTTACCGCGAAGCACCCGCACTGTTAGATAGCGCCGATGATGTTCTGACGCTAGGCGATTATTTACAGCAACAGCAGTACAGCCAAACCTTTATTGATGACCATATCTTGCCGATGGCGAGTGCGTTATGGTCAGGGCCGCCGCAAGTGGTTAAGGATTTTCCTGTGCGTTATTTTGTTGCGTTCATGGCTAATCACCAGATGTTAAAGACTGATAATAGGCCAGAGTGGCGAACGGTATGTGGCGGTTCTGCCACTTATGTCCAGGCTTTTCTGCGGGAATTTAACGGCGACTTGCGTGTTAATTGCCCCGTGCTGGCCGTAAACCGACATAAATCAGGTGTAACGGTAAGGACGGCTGAGAGTCAGGAACACCATGACCACCTAATTCTGGCCTGCCATAGCGATCAAGCCCTGCGCTTGTTGCAGGATGCCAGTGACACGGAAACGGAAATCTTAGGGGCTATGAACTTTCAAGACAATGACGTGGTTCTGCATACTGACGCGAGCTTAATGCCGAAACACCCCAAAGCCTGGGCAAGCTGGAACGCGCTAAAGCTAAGCGAAACCCAAGCGCGCTGCACCGTCACTTATTATATGAATCTGTTGCAAAATCTTGATGCCCCAGAACCTTTGCTGGTAACACTCAATTGCACGGATCGGATTGATCCGGCAAAAATACTCCAGCGAAGACACTACCATCATCCGGTTTACACACCCACCAGCCTAGCAGCGCAAAAGCGCCGTGATGACATCAATGGGCTCAATCATACTTGGTATGCTGGTGCTTATTGGGGTTGGGGATTTCATGAAGACGGCGCAAAAAGTGCGCAAGAAGTCATCGATAGGTTAAGCGAGCTGACATGAGCGACTTAAATAGCCGGGTATTCCAAGGCTGGATTCGTCATCGCCGTTATTTGCCTAAAAAACATAGTTTCCGTTATCCCCTATTCATGAGCTGGCTAGACCTGGATGAATTGGATCGGGTGATGGCACTCAGCCCCTTCTGGTCTTTGGAACGCTTCAATCTGGTCAGTTTTTATCGTAGTGATTATCTGGGCGATAGCAAACAGGATTTGTCCGCCGCAGTAACAGACTGTATCAAGCAACACACGGGGGCAACCTTTACCGGGCGTATCTGTTTGTTAACCCATTTGCGTTTTCTGGGCTTTTGTTTTAATCCCGTCAGTTTTTATTTTTGTTATCCCGACGATAGCACGTCACCCCGGTTCATTGTTGCGCAGATTAATAATACGCCGTGGAATGAACGCTATTGTTATGTGCTGGATACTCGCGACAGCCCGGTGCAACCACACAAATGGGCGTTTGCATTCGACAAAGCCTTTCATGTGTCCCCTTTTATGCCCATGAATCAACAGTACCGCTGGCAGTTCAGTTTGCATGAGCCTAACCTGACCATCAATATGCAGTTACAACAGGACGATGAAGACTATTTTGATGCCACCTTGCAGCTAAAAGCCCAAGCATTGAGTCCTTCCGTTATGCGCAATACCCCTTTGCGTTATCCTTTTTTGACCTTATCGGTGGTGGTTTCGATTTATTGGCAGGCTTTACGGTTGTGGCTGAAAGGCATCCCTTTCCACAGCCACCCTGACAAACAACCCGAATAACTACTGGAGAATCCTATGAATGAAATCGTCGCTCCGTTAAGTCATAACCCGACCCGAATAGATTTGCTGTTAAGAAAAGCTTTGTTGGATAAGCTTGCCAAGCTAGACAATGCGGTATTAACCATCAGGGATTCCTTGGGTGAGTTTGTATTGGGGTCAGAAGGCGCTGATGGCCTTCGTGCAGTCATCGACGTGCGGGATCTGAGCTTCTATCGCCAAGTCGCCTTGGGCGGTTCGATAGGTGCAGCTGAATCCTATATGGATCAGGCTTGGCAAGCAGATGACCTATGCCGGGTTATCCAGATATTGGTGCGTAATCGTGATTTGCTCGACAGTATGGAAGGCGGTTTGGCAACACTGGCGAATCAGTTGCTCAAGTTCTGGCATTTTGCCAACCGCAATTCCCAACAAGGCAGCCGAAAAAATATAGCGGCGCATTATGATCTGGGTAATGACTTGTTTGCCCTGTTTCTGGATCAGCACGGCATGTATTCATCAGCCACTTTTTATCAACCCGAACTCAGCCTAGATGCGGCTTCGACCGCCAAGCTGGAACGTATTTGCCAAAAGCTAAATTTACAGCCTGATGACCATGTTTTGGAAATTGGCACGGGCTGGGGTGGGTTTGCGACCTATGCCGCTAAAAACTTTGGCTGCAAAGTGACCACGACCACGATTTCCAAAGAACAATATCAGGGCGCCCAACAACGGATCCTTGATGCGGGCGTGGCTGATCGGGTCACGGTATTGATGGAGGATTACCGCGATTTGCAGGGGCGTTATGACAAACTGGTGTCCATTGAAATGATCGAAGCGGTGGGACATCACTATCTGGATACCTATTTAAAACAATGTGCGGCGTTATTAAAACCCGACGGCTTGGCGTTGATTCAGGCGATTACCATAGAAGATAGGTACTATCATCAAGCGTTAAAGAGTGTTGATTTTATCAAGCGGTATATTTTTCCAGGCAGTTTTATTCCTTGTGTGAGTGCGATTGTTGCCAGTGCTTCGCGTTGTACAGACTTGCGCTTGATTAACCTTGAAGACCAGGGCGAAAGCTATGCACTGACCTTAAATCACTGGCGCAAACGTTTTATGGCGGCGTTGGGGCAAGTCAGGGCGCAGGGTTACAACGAAGAGTTTATCCGCATGTGGGAATTTTATCTGTGTTATTGCGAAGGTGGCTTTAAAGAAAAATCGATTTCCAATGTGCAGTTACTATGGGCTAAACCCCAAAATCGCCGTCAGCAGTGGCTACCCATTTATGAATCGTAATAACGGGATCAATATGCTTTGGATGCAGGCCCTATGGTTTGGCGCGGTGATAGGTGCGGCGCGGGAACAGCATTGGTTTGCGCCATTACTGCTAATCGGCTTTGCCTTCTGGGAGTTTCGACCTGAACGGCGTGTTGATGGCGACTTTCAGTTAATGCTGATCGCGGTGTTAATTGGGCTAATACTCGACACGACTTGGGTAAAGATCGGCTGGCTTAAATTTACATCGGGCTGGGATTCATCTGAGCTAGCACCTTTATGGATTCTGATTTTATGGGCGGGTTTCGCATTAACACTCAACCATTCTCTGGCGTGGTTACAATCGCGCTTACTACTCGCCGCCGTGTTGGGTGGCATCAGTAGTCCCTTATCTTATCTTGCAGCGGAGCGATTGGGGGCGGTCAATATCGTGAGCGAATCGGGGCTGTGGTTCGTAGGTTTGGGGCTGAGCTGGTCACTGGCATTACCGTTATTGTTGTGGCAGGCGAGTTATTTCAATCGACATAAACAAGAGGAGCAAACCGATGTCTAGTCTGACCGTCGTTGCCGTTGTTAGTATTATCGCCATGTTAATGGCCTGGATCTGGCAAAAGAACAATACTAATGCAGGTATTGTTGATGTCATCTGGGCTTACGGCATGATGTCCGCAGGCCCTTGGTATGCGATGACGGGCACTGCGCCCTTGTTTTTAAAACTGAGTTTGGGCGTACTGACGTTTAGCTGGTATTGGCGTTTGGGTCGCTATTTGCAGCAGCGCGTATTAAGTGAAACCGAAGACGGTCGCTATCATGCCATGCGCAAGGCCATGAAAGATCATGTCAATCTGGGATTTTTGCTGTTCTTCTTACTACAGGCTGGTTTTATCTGGCTATTATCGTTGCCATTCTGGGCGGTTGCGCAAACCACCCAAGCACAACCCATTGCTGTTGTCGCTGCCTTGCTACTTGCGGCTCTGGCGTTGTACGGCGAAACCACCGCTGATCGGCAATTGGCTGAGTTTAGGAATAACCCTGTACATAAGGGTTTAAGCTGCCGCAAGGGCTGGTGGCGTTATTCCAGACATCCCAATTATTTTTTTGAATGGCTACACTGGTTTGCTTATCCGCTGATGGGCTGGGGCGGTGACTATCAATATTGGCTATGGCTCGCACCCATATTGATGTTTTGTTTTTTAAACTGGTTTACGGGCATTCCGTTTACCGAGCAACAGGCGTTGCGCAGTCGCGGCGAGGATTACCGTTTGTACCAGACCACGACCAGTAAGTTTATTCCTTGGTGGCCTAGGACTTGACAGCGACAGATTAAAATAAATCAATAGCGAAGGGTAAACATTCAGTCCCCCTCCTTAAAAAGGAGGGGTTAGGGGAGGTTTTATTGAATAACCCCCCTCAGCCCCCTCGCAAGCTCTCCCCCTTTTTCAAGGGTGGAGAGCTTGCGAGGGGGCCTGAATAAGTACACCCAAGGTAAGCCAATAAGATGAGTACCGAATTGCGTGATGGCCAGCTCATATTTGAACTGGGCTGTGGCTGGGGATTTTTAACCTTATGGATGGCGGAGCATTTCGCCAACCGCCGCATTACCGCCGTTGCCAACGCCAACAGCCAACGGAAATATATCCAGCAACAGGCAAAACTGCGCGGTTTGGACAATAGACCTGTAACGTCAACCATCTGGCCTTAGCCAAACAGTTTGACCGCATTGTCTCTGTAGAAATGTTTGAACACATGCGTAACTATATCAGCAGGCAAGGGCTACATAGCAAAACGTATTTCCCCTTAAACCCAGCAAGTCAGCCCGGAGCCTTACCTTGAAAAATAAAATGCCTAAGTTATTCGTCGGCCTATGCGCCGCGCTTATCAGTGCATGTGCCAGCCACCCATCAGCGATCAAACCGCTAGCGCATGTTGATTTGAATCAATTCATGGGCGACTGGTATGTGATTGCGTGCATCCCAACAATGATTGAAACAGAGGCATACAACGCCATTGAATCCTACCAACTTGAAACAGACGGCAGCATCAAAACTACATTCGTCTTTCGCAATGGCGGGTTTGATGGCCCTAAAAAGCAATATAATCCGCGTGGTTTTGTCGTTGACAACACCGGGAACGCTATCTGGGGTATGCAATTCATCTGGCCTATCAAGGCTGAATATATTATTGCCTATCTTGATAAGGACTACTCTAGCACTATCGTTGCCAGAAATGCCAGGGATTATGTCTGGATAATGGCGCGTACGCCTTTCATATCTGACAGCCGATATCAGGAACTCACAAAGACCGTTGCGGATTTAGGCTATGACGTGAGCAAATTGCGTAAAATCCCGCATCAGCCAAATTAATAACCAAAGGGGGCTGTAGATCCCGTCAACATGGAAACCGGTGCTGTCTATATGGCCGATTTGACAGGACAACCCCAAGCGCTTGACCGACTGTGCGGCCAGTTGGCCGTACAGCATTTCCGGGCCGTAAGCGTAGATGGCATCCAGCGCCCTGCCCAAGGTGTCATCGTTAAAATGCCCGGCCCCGATACCCTTACTTCGACGCCGTTAAGGGTGACACCGCACTAAAGCCCATCACCCCAACGATACTGGAAAGCGACACCGATTATATCGAAACTACTGCCCGTGCGTGAGTAAACACCTGTGCTGCCGTTTAGTTTGATTGAAATCTGTTTGCTGACAGGGAATGAAAAAGTACCGCCGACACGCCAGTTTTGCAGCATATTGTTCGCCTCCCTGCCGTCCATCGTGGTGCCCCCACCCATATAATAATCGGCATCGAACGCCCCCCACACACCAGGGGCGAAGTTATAAATAATATGCCCTTGCATATTGTAGAGCGGCCTTTGTGTCAACGTGCCGCCATGAAACGGCTGGTCATTGTCGGTAAAGTTGAACATGCTCGCCGCAAACTCAGTGGTTATCGGCCCCCATGCCTTAGAAACACCAATTTCAGGCTTGAAATACCAACGGTTAGTGCCAAGGTTTACCAGTTTGTCAGGATTGTATTGCCCAGTCGCGGCACCAACGGCAAAGCTAAGGCCAATAATCGTATCTTGCTTATAGTTGACAAAGTCTTTCATAGACAGCGAGGGTGCGCCGTAAAGATTCACATACACCCTAGCCACCGCATCAGTCAAGCCATTGACAGACCGCTCCCTAGGTACGCCGGCCACCTCTGCCGTCCCTGATAACCAAGCCGCCGGAAGGATGAAATCAATCTTGCCGGATTTGCCCCAAAAATCCATTGAACGCGAATAAGCCAAGACGGCTGAGTGCGTTTCTAATTTCGCATTATCAATCTTAAGCGCTGGCGAAAACGCGATATTGCCTTTGGTATTCCCGTAACCCAAAACCACAAAATTAAGGTTCTTGGGGATATTGGAATAAGCCCTAGGATCAATGTCAGTCGCCTGTGCTGACCACGTTGCCATGCCTAGAATAACTGGCATTGTTAATTTGGCAAAATACGTTGAAGGTGAGGGCATTGGTGTTAATTGGAGATCAACTTTGTGGAAGGCATGGGTCGGCTTTGATAGTTCGGGTATGGTAAAAAGTAATCCGTATAAACTTGATTAAGTATACTAACAAGTTGGCTATGGAAGGCAACTTGTGTTGCCCAAAGATCAGCATCATACAGTTATTTAGGTGGGCAGAAAAGCCAGCCCACCCTTTGCCCATTAATACCAATCAACAAGTTGTAGCTCTTTGATGCGGGTAAATTCTTTAGTGTTATGCGTTACCACTGTTAAACCATTCGTCAAGGCCACACTGGCGATTAACACATCCAAAACACCAATCGGCGTACCTTGTTTTTCTAAAACAGAGCGAATCTCGGCGGCCATGATTGCGGCGCGCTCATTAAAACCTAGAACAGTAATTCTCGCCAAAAGCGCTTGTAATTGTAGGGTGCGTTTTTCCGGCAGTGTGGATTTGGCAATACCTGTATACAGCTCGAATAGCGTAATTGTTGAAACAAAAAGGGTTTCGGGTGGTGTCATTGCCAAATGTTGGCTCACATTGCCTTGGCCTTTAAAAAAGTAAATCAAAATGTTGGTGTCCAACAAGTACATTACAACGATTCCCTTTGCGGTTCGGTTATCAAATCAGCGCGTAACTCCCCAGCATCAGGAAAATCGTCCCATGCCCCAGCCAGATCGGCAATGGTTGCTTGCCATTGTTGTGTGCCTGTTTTGGCTTTCCGTTGATTTAACTCATTGATTAACAAATTTTCGATGTGCTTGGATTCAAGCAAACCATATTGCAAGGCTTGTTTGGCGATAATGTCGGAAATGGTGAGTTGGATTTGCATGGAATGACCTAATGGCGTGATTTGGCAATTTATACTTGGTACAGCCTTGTTGGCTGGAGACGGCTGTTAGATTAGGTGGGCAGGCTTTTTTCCCCACTATTAAGCATCATACATTTATTTCATCTCGATCCCAAACTCCAGTTTGGCAATGCCTATGACCAAACTCTGCTGGGTGTGGTTGATACGTTAAGCAGAGCTTGGGGACGAGACAAGCTCCGCTTAGTGTGGTGATAAATCAAACAGAGCTTGAATGTAGCGCAAGATTAGGCACGAACCCTGTCACGAACATACGCAGAAAACGCTCGCGCGGCATCCATGGATGAAAAAGAGCGGTCGGGGATGACGTACCAGTCGCCGCCAGAACGTTGAATAAGCAAGAGACCAAAAACATGCCTCACCTGGGAGATGGATTCCCACGAATTGACAGACTTGTTATGGGCCGTCGCCTCGGTAAACGCTTTATCCGTCACCTCGAAGTCATGCTCCCCAATTACGCCATTTCTCAACTTCAACGTTGTACACTGTATTAGCGTAAACACGAACGTGAGTAAGAGAAAGGCGATGAGCATAATGCCTGCACTGATTGCGCCGGCAGGTAGCCCAATTAACGGATCAGCAGATATGCTAGGCAAGAGCGGATAAAACGAGATGAAGAGAATCACGCCTAGGTATAGGTAGCGCAACGACGAGAGAAATGTCGCCGCTAACCAAAGGCAAAGAATGGCATCTCTGTAGCTAATGTTTGCAGTGTGTTTCATTTGAATACCTCAGCTAAAACTAAGGGGCGTGCCTTACAACTCGTTCCCAAACGCCATTTTAGGCGCTCCTGTGACCAAGCTCGGCTTGGTGTGGTGGATACATCAAGCAGGGCTTAGGGCTTTGGCCTTGTCCGCATCGCGCACCTTAAAAAGCCAAAGATTGGAAGTGCGCGCGATGCGCACCCTGGCTAGACACTTTCCCTGTTTTGTTGATAGTCTATAAACCCCAATCATTTGATAACTTTACCATGGACATTTATGAGCAACAATACCCTACCAACCACACCAAAAATCATGGTCATCCGCCATGCCGAAAAACCCAACGATGATTACCAAGGGGTCACGCCAAAAGGTAACGACAACAAGGACGCACTTATTGTAAAAGGTTGGCAGCGTGCCGGCGCATTGGCGGTATTATTCAGTCCATTTAACAAAGTGTTGCAAAACAAACAACTCGCCATACCCCAGCTGTTATATGCCGCAAAACCAGACGACACGAGTAATGGCAGCAGTAACAATGACGGCAACAGTGACAAGGACAGTAAAAGCAAACGCCCTGTTGAAACCATAACACCGTTAAGTCAACTGCTGCAATTAGCCATCAATGAAAACTATGGCTCGGAAGAATACGCGGGTATGATCGCCGAAGCCCAGCAACAACAGGTTCCAGTGTTGATTGCTTGGCAACATGGAAAAATCCCATCCATTGCCAACATTATTCTGGGCAACAAATTAGCGCCACAAACATGGCCTAACGGTCGTTTTGACCTTGTTTGGGTTTTTGATTTGGATACAACGACAGGCACTTATTCATTAACCCAAGTACCCCAAAACCTGCTGGCTGGTGATTTGAATACGCCGATTACCTAATCAATCTTTAAACTATCAAAAAGCCGTGTAGGGTGCGCATCGCGCACCTTAACGGGCCAAAGATTGGAAAATGTGCGTGATGCGCACCCTACAAGGCTTTGGCGACACCGATTTATTCATCACCCCCGGTTATTATCAAATCCGTGGATGCCATGCTGACCAATTTCCACTTGCCAGAATCAACCTTATTGATGCTGGTTTCCGCATTCGCTGGTTACGATGCCATCAAGCACGCTTACCAACATGCGGTTGATGATTCATACCGGTTTTTTAGCTATGGCGATGCGATGTTTTTGGGCTAGTGGGCTACTGTTAATAAACAACGGTGTTCGCCAATTGCTAAACAAGCTTTTATCGTTCCCAAGCTGAGTTTGGGAACGAGACATTTGTACCCTTTCGTTTCGTTGTTGTTACTAAGCGCTTAGCAACAAGTTGAGATGCATACCATCCTATTCGATAAGGTATATCCAACAATTCGTTGTGGAAAACACATGCTAACTTTTTGCAATCAGCTTACTTACACTTACAGGCTATAGATGTGGCTTCATCAAAGGTGCGCCATTTGCCTTTAAGACCAGGAAAACTAAACCCTTCTTCAATAATCCAATAATCGCTGTTAGAAGCTAGCTTAATTACCTTGTAATCATTATTTTCGCAATGAATAAGTTTATGCGAAGGCTCGTTTTTCTCTACCGTAAAGCAAGGAACATATTTTTTCGTTACTGAAGCATTTGGTGCACTTAATAATGATTTTTTATTATTGTTAGGCTGACTTGATATACTTGAACTATTTTCAAAATACCTACGGAGTGTATCTTTATGCATTTTTGCATAATCATATAAAGTCTCTCCATCATTGTCTCTCGCAATTTTATTGAAATCACCAATACCTTCTGATAAATCCTGTTCTGCAAATGAGTTATGAAAAAACTGAGTAAGAAGCATAAAAATAACTATTAATGTCTTTATAATCGTATTTCCAAGTAAATTATTCATCAGTTTAACTCTGCGCTAATAATATTAGCTTTAAAGCCATCAATGCTCACTTTTGACTCCGAATCAAGAAGAATTGGAATAGATACAGAAAAATGAGTTAATAAAGGGTTAAACTCTATAGTTTTGATTGAGACTGTTCCAGGGGAAACAATAAAATCTACTATTTTTTCATAATTTTTTCTGGTGGTTTCTTTATTGATGAATATAGTAAAACCGACATTTTCCGTTTCCATTTTTGTTTCCAAGTTGAATTTAATTCGTAGCTTATATGTTCCGTACTTTGTTTGTGGATAAACAGGAATATCAAAAATGGGTTTTGTGGTTGACGAGCTATGAGGTACATATAAATCCACAATAAGGTCAGAAAGACCATTAATTCTTGTAGCTGAATCTTGCCCATTTATACTATTACTAATGTCTTTTCCTAGGTTAGACCGCCAATCGTTCTTTTCACCTTTCTTATGCAAAGGGTTAGCACCTATTTTGAAGAAATCTTCAGGAAATTCCTTAACCAAATATTGCTCGTCATTAGCATCTTTGACCAATTCTATGGCATCAACGATGTATTGTTTGTTATTTGTACTTTTGAATAACAGAATATAGGCCTTAGTGGATTTTTGGTTGAATATAAGTTTTTTTAGTGCGTCAGTAATATTATTGCGTTGCTGTTCATTTAAAATTAAAAAATATTTCTTTTGCTTCTCCATGAGTAAGCTTTCAAAGGCATCTAAATTTTCTGATTTTAATGCAGCTAAATACAAATTATTTGCTTTTAATGATTCGATTTGTGCCACATAAATCTCTACAAAGCGCTCGGTGCCAAAATCTTCCATATATATATCAAAAAAATCTTTATTAGAAAAGCTATCCCGCTCTTTCATTAAAGTTTGCATGGCCGTATCAGAAAAATTTGCAGTATTTGCATTTTTATAAAGAGCATCTAGCTTTGACTTGTATTCATGTGCAAATTTTAGGTATGCATGTATATTATTGGATTTTTTTGCTTCTAATGGATTATTTATCTTTGTTATTTCATAAGTGGATTCCAAGCTTTCAATATCACCTTGTACAAAGCTAAATTTTTCACCTACATAAAGGTTTGAAACTTTACCTGACTTTATAGATGCCGCCATGTTATTAGATTTTATTTCATCATGAAATGAATAAGACTTTTTTGTACACATTAGCGGTAATTGATAACCGTTTGGTGCTTTTACACAGTTACCTGATGAGTTCATAAAGCCCAAACTACCATTGTCTTTATAAACTACTAGACCCAAACCACTATACTCAAGTTTATTTTCTATGACATTTTTTAATTTTTGTGTATCGTATATCCGGCATTTGTCCGGATATTCAGTGCAGCCCCCTATGCCATCTTCTAAACCGCTGTCATCAACCTCGTTAATGTAACCGCAAATCTCTTCTCCATTAGAGTTAAAACAAACTTTATTATTATCTTGATGCCATATGCCGGTTGACATTTTATTTTTGTCAGTTTTATATAAAAAACGACCATCTGGCTTTACGAATATTGTTTTAGTTATAACTGTTTTAGATCCTTGACTGTCTATGTATTCTTTTCCTTGTATTGAAACCATTTTCTTCCACGAGTCATTAACATAGAAAAACAAAGTTTTATTACTAATTATTTCTTTAATTTTATTGCCTTCAATTTTTTTGGGAAAAATAGAGCAACTTGATACTAACAGCATGAAAAACCCAAAAATAATTTTCAATACAGTATTTTTTAACATACATTTATTCCTAGAAATTTTAATGTTGTGTGCTTTGACCAAGCTTTTGGCAATTTTTAGTAAACACGAAGTAACTTAACAAGTTATAAGAAAGGTGTTAGCGCCCTGTCGGGATTGCTGTTGGTGTGTTTTTGCGGCAATGTGGCGGCGGATAAAACGGTGTTGTTTGATAACGCCCCCAGTTTATTCACGATTTTTAAGCATTTAAACGCGGGTGCTGCTGGCGCTGTGCCTTTTTTTAGAAAAAATCTCTCCCCATCGAACAGGTCTGTAGTTCTTCCGGCGCTATTATAGCCACAGTAAAGCGAATTAAGCGGGCTGTTTAAGCGCCCAAAAACGAGGCTTTGGTGAGGCTATTTACTACTGGGTGTAGGTAAAGCTATTGGAGTTATGCTCGGCGCTGGGGACTTGGTTGTTGGCTTGGCCGCCACGGGTTCATCGGCTTCGTCATCCAAATCCAAAGTTGATTCTGATTTGCCATCGGTTGCCAAATTGGTGCGCCATTGCAAAAATGATTCGCGGGTAAACACATACGGGTCCAGCGCCGCTTCATCAATGAATTTCAATGCGCCTTCGGCGTTGGCGCGGGTGTTCAGCATATACACAAGTTGTACGGGCCAGCCCACGTAGCTGGTGGGATTGGTGGCGGTGTCAAAGGCAGCCCCAGGGATGCCTCGCAGGGTTGACGGGCCAATAAAAGGGATGACCAAATACGAACCTTGTGGTACGCCCCAGACGGCAAGCGTTTGCTCGAAATCCTCATCATTCTGTTCAAGGCCAACATGGCTGGCGACATCAACAACCCCGCCCAACCCCATGGTGGTGTTTACGGCAAACCGCCCGGTATCTTGGATGCCTTGGGCAAATTTTGCCTGTAGCACATCGTTAATGACCACGTTGATGCCTTTAAGGTTACTAAAAAAATTATAAACACCGGTTTGTACAAACTGCGGTGTTATCCACTTATAGGCATCCGAAATCGGTGCGGCAACATAGTCATCAACGCCATCGTTGAAGGCAAACATTTTCCGGTTATAGTATTCATAAGGGTCGTCCTTGGCCTGAGTGCTGGGTTGTCCATCATTACCTGTTGTTGCACAGCCGCCCAATGCCAAAGTTGAGCCTATCAGCACCGCCCAGAAAACGGGTGCAATTTTGGCGTTAAGGGCATGGCTGTAAGGGTTGTTCATGGTGATAAAACCTGTTGCTTATTGTTTTGAATAGTTGTCGATTTTCTCGTTTATCTTGACTATTAAAGCATCAAATCCATCACGTTGTAAAATGGACGTGTATTCTGACCGCTTCAGGGCCAAATCGCTCACGCCATTAGCGATAATATTGATAATACGCCAGCTATTGCCTTTTTCTTTGAGCATGTAATCAAATTTAACAGGCTTATCATCGGGGATGAGCAAATGGGAATGGACTACAACCCCGCCCCTTGCGGTTTCTTCTTCCGAGTCATAGACAAATGACTCGCCTGAATAATCTTTAAAATTATGTGCATAGGAGGCAACGCTAAAGCGGCTAAAGGCATCAACCAGCTTTTCTTGTTGCTCTTCGGATAATTTTTCCGATTCTTTGCCCACGACTATGCGGGCTATTTTTGGTAGGTCGTGGCTATTCGAGACTGGCCCGTACAATTTTTCATAACGTCCCGCATAGCCTAACTTTTTGCCATCCTTCATCACGGCAATCAATTCAGACTGAAATTTTTCAACCACCTGCTTTGCTGTGGCTGCGGCTTCTTCCTCTGCGACCGCGTTGCCTGCCAGAAATCCGCAAACTAAAAAAACAACAGCTAACTTCAAATTTTTTAAAACCATGCTTAAAACCTCATAATAACTATAGCTTATTGGTTAGATGCTAAATTAGGTCTGACCTTGGCCCGGCAATACCATAAGCATTGCCAGGCTTGGTGCGGGTTTATTCAGCCATTTCCACCCGGATTGGTATGCCTGCAAGGGTGGATAGCGGTTTTTCGGTTGCATAGAGGGGGGCTGGTTCGGGGATCATGTCACCTTCTGTTTTTGGCCCCCTGATCGCGGTTAATAACCCTTTCAAGGGATGCTTCAACATGTCTTCGACAGCCGTGGCCTCATAGCCACAATGGGCCATGCAGCTAGCGCATTTGGGATTGTTGGCGTTACCGTATTTTTCCCATGGCGTTGTGTCCAAAAGTTCTTGAAAACTAGCGGCATTGCCTTCATCGGCCAGCAAGTAGCAGGGTTTTTGCCAGCCAAACACGTTGCGGGTAGGGTTGCCCCAAGGTGTGCATTCGTAGTTTTGGTTGCCGGCCAAAAAATCAAGGTAAAGTGAGGAATGGTTTAATTTCCATTTGCGGTTTTTACCGATTTTAAAGATGCCCCGGAACAAGTCTTTCACATCTTTGCCTTTGATAAACACATCTTGGGCAGGTGCGCGTTCATAACTAAAGCCGGGTGCAATGGTGACCCCTTCAACACCAAGCTCCATCGCATAGTCCAAAAATTCAGCCACTTCCTGGGCATTTTCACCTTGGAACAGCGTGCAGTTAATGTTGACCCTAAAGCCTTTTCCCAGGGCCAGCTTTATGGCTTCAACAGCACGTTCAAAAACACCTTCCTGGCAAACCGAAGTGTCATGCCTTTCTGCCATGCCATCCAGATGGATGGAGAATGTCAAATAGGGGGAGGGCGTATAATCATCAATGCGTTTTTTTAGCAACAGTGCATTGGTGCATAGGTAAACGAATTTTTTGCGGGCAATAATGCCAGCCACGATTTGTGGCATTTCTTTGTGTATCAGGGGCTCGCCACCGGGGATCGAGACCATCGGCGCACCGCATTCGTCAACGGCTTGCATACATTCTTCAAATGACAAGCGTTGGTCAAGGATATCATCAGGATAATCAATCTTACCACAGCCTGCACAGGCCAAATTGCAGCGGAACAATGGCTCTAACATGAGCACCAGGGGATATTTTTTGACCCCTTTTAACTTTTGTTTAATCAGATAACTACCCACTGCCAACTGCTGACGTAATGGAACACCCACGAGCAAACCCTCCAAAAAATGTAAACTGTTGATGGCCAAGATACGGCAGCCACCTTGAAACGACATAGATAATGAAAAATGTAGCGTGTGACAATAAAACAACAACTAATGGAGACTTGATTTTGAACGCCTAGCATGGTTTTTCAACTTAGGGTTTCAAAATGACAAACAGTCCTGCCATATAATACAAACGCTTATCTAATGATGGTTAGAATACTATCTTTTAACTGCCGACTCCAGATTTTTACGCGAATTTAATTGGTAGGGGAATTTTGCAGGCATGAATCCAGTGATTTGTGCAAATACAACACAGGTTCTTAAATTACTGTTTTTATTCTTAATAAATGGGTATGCAGCCCAGCTAAACAAAGGGGTTGGCAATAAAACAACATTGCTTTGCAAAATACCAACAAACAGGCTATGATTGCCATAAACCAACTACATTAACCCACTTGGGCCGACATCAAAATTTTATGAGCGAACCCCGAATATCTTTGGATAACCCTAAATCATTGAGCCAATTGTCTGATGATGATTTTCAGGCGCTATTGCTTGAGGGTGTGTCCAGAACATTTGCTCTGACTATTCCACAGTTGCCGAAACCGCTTTATGCCCCAGTCGCCAATGCGTATTTGTTATGCCGTATAGTGGACACTATTGAAGATGAGGTATCCCTATCTGCGGAGCAAAAGAAACATTTTTGTTCAGAATTTATTGATGTCGTAAAAACGGGGGCCAATGCTGAGTTGTTTGCAATCGACCTTGCGCCTTTGCTGTCAGAACAGACGATTCCCGCAGAGCATACGCTCATCCATGTTCTGCCTAGGGTGATACAAATTACCCATACTTTTGATCAAGCCCAAATTGAGGCGCTGGCCTGTTGCGTTGAAACCATGGCTGAGGGGATGCCGATATTCCAAGCCTTGGACTTGCACGATGGTTTGGCGACCTTGGCTGATTTGGATAGGTATTGCTACTACGTCGCAGGTTGTGTGGGTGAAATGCTGGCCAAGCTGTTTTGCCACTATTCACCTGAAATCGCGCAACACAAGGAACAACTGCTGGCTTTGTCTGTCCGTTTTGGGCAAGGTTTACAAATGACCAATATTTTGAAAGATATTTGGGATGATGCCCAGCGTGGTGTTTGTTGGTTGCCCCAAGATATTTTTACGGAAACGGGGTTTGATCTTAAAGACATTTATTCCCAAGCTGACGATGAGCGGTTCCAGTTGGGGCTGGCGCACTTGATTAGTATCGCCCAGGGCCATTTGCATGATGCCTTGATTTATACCCAATTAATTCCCGCCCATGAAGTTGGTATACGGAATTTTTGTTTATGGGCATTGGGCATGGCTGTGCTGACCCTAAAAAAGATCAAACAAAATTTGGATTTTAAACAGTCAGACCAAGTTAAGATCACCCGCAACAGTGTTAAGGCAACCATTTTTGCCACTAAGCTGGCGGGTCGCAGCAATCTGCTGCTTAGTTTTCTTTTTAATCTAATTAGCCGTGAGCTGAAAACGCCAGGCTGGACTTATTCAATACCTTCCTCAAAAGCCAACTTAGACCTTTAAGGACGTACTTATGTTTACCGACGCCAATAACCCAATACCATCTGGGGCTGCATCCAGTTCAGCGACTGCAATTTATGCCAAGCCCTATAATCTCAATAAAGCCATAGCCCGTGCGCAGGAAAAACTTTTGAGCCTGCAAAGCGCCGAAGGCTATTGGGTGTTTGAATTGGAGGCCGATTGCACGATACCCTCAGAGTACATCTTAATGATGCACTATCTGGGCGAGATTGATGAAACCTTACAGGCTAAAATTGCCAATTATTTGCGGTCACGCCAATCTGAAGAGGGCAGTTACCCGCTGTTTACTGGCGGGCCTGGCGACATCAGTTGCAGTGTCAAGGTCTATTACGCCCTTAAGTTAGCGGGTGACCCTATTGATGCGCCACACATGGTTCGCTTAAGGACTTATATTATTAGCCAAGGTGGCGCTGCAAAAGCCAACGTGTTTACGCGCATTGCACTGGCCACGTTTGAGCAACTGCCATGGCGTGGGGTTCCCTATATCCCGGTGGAAATCATGTTGTTGCCCAAGTGGTTTCCGTTCCATTTGGATAAAGTGTCCTATTGGTCCAGGACAGTCATGGTGCCGCTGTTTATACTCTGCACCTTGAAGGCGACTGCCAAAAATCCCAATAAAGTGGATGTGCTGGAGCTGTTTATAACACACCCCGATCAAGAGAGGCATTACTTCCCCGAGCGGACTTTTTTAAACAAGGTGTTTTTGGGTTTGGACTTATTGGGTCGTGCTACACGCCCATTAATCCCCAAAAAATCCCATGACTTGGCTTTAGAGAAAGCCAAAAACTGGATTATAGAGCGCCTTAACGGCGAAGATGGCTTAGGCGGTATTTGTCCGGCAATGATGGCGGCTTATGAGGCGTTGCTGTTGGTTGGTATGCCTAAGGATCATGAGTTGTTGGTCACTGCCCGTAAGGCGATTGATAAGCTATTGGTGGTCAACGAGCATGATGCCTATTGCCAACCTTGTTTGTCACCCGTTTGGGACACTGGCTTGGCGGCCTTGGCTTTGCAAGAAGCTGATAAGGCCATGGGGGAGGCGCATAATATGGCCAGTCCTGCTTTAACCCGTGCTTATGACTGGCTAAAAGGCAAGCAGTTATCAGACGAACCTGGTGACTGGCGCATATCTAAGCCAGATTTGGCGGGCGGTGGTTGGGCTTTCCAGTTTGAAAATCCACATTACCCTGATGTTGATGATACGGCAGTGGTCGGTTTTGCCATGGCGGAATCTGGTTTGCCTAACCTTGAAGAATCCATACACAGGGCTACCCGTTGGATAGTAGGTATGCAATCAGTCAATGGGGGGTACGGCGCTTTTGACGTAGACA
The DNA here is from genome assembly GCA_026399075.1 of Methylococcales bacterium. Taxonomy (GTDB): domain Bacteria; phylum Pseudomonadota; class Gammaproteobacteria; order Methylococcales; family Methylomonadaceae; genus Methylobacter_C. The sequence goes on along the minus strand of JAPLRR010000087.1, from coordinate 6,984 downwards.
ATACCTATTATTATCTGGATGAGATTCCGTTCGCAGACCATGGCGCATTGCTTGATCCGCCCACCGCTGATGTCAGTGCCCGTTGTGCCATGTTAATGGCTAGGGTTGCACAAGATCATGCCGAATACTTGCCCGCTTTGGAGCGGACCATCGATTATATCCGTAGCGAGCAGGAAGCGGACGGTTCTTGGTTCGGCCGTTGGGGAACCAATTATATTTACGGAACTTGGTCAGTATTGCTGGGCCTTGAGCAAACCAATCTGCCAAAATCAGACCCGCTGTATACCAAAGCGGTGGCATGGTTAAAAAGTGTGCAGCGTGAGGATGGTGGTTGGGGCGAAGATAATTACAGTTATCATGACAAAAGTGTCAGCGGCAGCTACCGTTTTAGCACCGCCTTCCAAACGGCTTGGGCTGTGTTGGGGTTGATGGCGGCAGGCGAAGTGAATAGCCCGGAAGTTAAGGCTGGCATAGATTTTATACTCCACAACCAGCAAGCTGATGGGGTTTGGAATGATAAATGTTTTACTGCGCCAGGGTTTCCAAAGGTTTTTTATCTGAAATACCATGGTTATGACAAATTCTTCCCATTGTGGGCTTTGGCGCGTTACCGTAACGAACTTAACAAAAAGTGATCACAGGCATCGTTGTTGCCTTACCTGAAGAGCTGGCTACCTTAACGGCAAAAAAATTGCCTAAAGGTGGCTGCCTTTTCATTTCTGACCAAGTGGTGCTGGCTTATTCCGGTGCAGGCGCTGCCAATGCAAGTTTGGCTGCTGCGTCCTTAATGGCACTAGGGGCTAGGCAATTAATCAGCTGGGGTTGCGCTGGCGCCTTAAGTGCTGATTTAAAACCCGGTGATTTGGTTTTGGCAGATCAGTTGCTGGACGCGGATTTAGTGGATGTGCCAGTTGATAGTCATTGGCATCGCCGGGCCAAAAATCATTTGGCCGCAGTGGTCACTGTGCATACTGGCTGCTTGGCTGAAAGTAAGGGCATCATTCCCCTTAGTGAAGACAAAAACGTATTGCAGTCACGGACAGGCGCAATTGCGGTGGATATGGAAAGTGTGGCCATTGCCAAGTTTGCACGGCAGCAGGCCGTGCCTTTTCTGCTGATACGGACAATCGTAGATCCGTTGTCAATGGATTTGCCGCTAGCGATTAGTTATGCGCTGAATGCGGAAGGCGAAATTGAGCTTGGAAAGTTGTTGATGTTTCTGGCGCGGCATCCCTTTGAGTTGCCTGCTTTAATAAGCTTGGGATTAAACTTTAACGCCGCTAAGAAAAAACTAAAATTGATTGCCCAACAGCTTGATGAAATTGTCCATTGTAATGACGATAAAATCATTTGATTTAAATTACAAAATTTAAAAGTTACCTCACCTAAAACTCCGAAGAAAATTTGACATGACTTTTAGTATTGCCGAACTTATTGCCCAACATAGCACGGATAAATTTGACCTGCATGAACGGCATCTTAATAATCAAATGGTCAGGATGTTAAAGACCATCGGCTATGACCGCCATTACCAACGGGCGCTAGGGCAGTACCTTTATGATCAGGAAGGCACTGAATATCTGGATTTATTAAGTGGTTTTGGCGTATTTGCCATAGGCCGCAACCATCCAACCGTGGTTAGTGCGCTGACAGAAACCTTGACCTTGGAATTGCCCAATCTGGTCCAGCTTGATGTTTCCATACTGAGCGGCTTATTGGCAGAAGCGATTTTAAAAACGACACCCGAAAAACTCGACAAGCTGTTTTTTTGTAATTCAGGGACGGAAGCCGTTGAAGCGGCAATTAAATTTGCCCGCTACACGACGAAGCGTGAAAAAATTGTTTTTTGCGAACACGGTTATCATGGCTTGACGCTAGGTGCCTTGTCCTTAAATGGCGAAGAGATTTTCCGCGAAGGCTTTGGGCCGTTGTTGCCCGGTTGTAACGCCATCCCTTTTAATGACCTTGTGGCTTTGGAAAAGGCGTTAAGCAATAAGGACGTTGCCGCGTTTGTCGTTGAGCCGATCCAAGGTAAGGGCGTCAATGTCCCCGATGACAATTATTTGCCTGAAGTCGAACGCCTTTGTAAAAAATATGGCACGCTGTTTGTTGCTGATGAAGTCCAGACTGGCTTGGGCCGTACCGGGAAGTTTTGGGCGGTAGACCACTGGCAGGTAAAACCGGATATGATTTGTATGGCGAAAGCCTTGTCCGGTGGGTTTGCACCCGTTGGTGCCGTGGCCATGACACACCACATTATGGACAGTGTTTTTAACCGTATGGATAGGGCCGTCGTCCATGGCTCCACGTTTGGCAAGAACAATTTGGCGATGGCGGCAGGGCTTGCCACCTTGCATGTTTTAGAACAAGAAAAATTAGTGGAAAACAGCTTGGCGGTTGGTACTGACATCATCAACAGCTTAAACGCCATGTCTGGACGCTATGAGTTTTTGAAAGAAGCACGGGGCAAAGGCATGATGATCGCCATTGAGTTCCAATCCCCCAAAAGCTTGAAGTTAAAAGCCGCTTGGGCGATGCTGGAAGCGGCCAACAAGGGCCTGTTCTGCCAAATGGTGACTATCCCCTTATTTAAGGAACACCAGATACTCACCCAAGTTGCAGGGCATGGCATGAATGTGGTGAAACTGTTGCCACCTTTAAATTTGAGCCAAAAAGACCGCGACCATATAGTCACTGCCTTTGATAAAGTGATTGCCGATACCCATCAGATTCCAGGTTCAATTTGGGATTTGGGTAAAAATTTGGCCGGTCATGCTTTAAAAAGCAAATAAGCACGTGAGGAACAATAGAATGAAAAATAGGGTGTTGTTTATCCTAATGTTAGTGTCATTGGTTTCGAATGCTTCGGTTTTTGCCCATGCGGTGGTGACTGAGTATTCCTTAAAAATGACCCCGATACTGGCGAACCGACAAGATCAAGTACAGCTGACATTTAACTCCAAAATTGAATTGGGTTTGTCGCAAGTGTTTTTGGTGCGCAAAGGGGACAAGCTTGAGCCTTTACACGCGGAAGCTGGCCACAAACAAGGCCAAATCGTTGTCCATATTCCCGCGCTGGAGCTTGGTGAGTACGCCCTCAAATTCAAGGTTTTTGCTGCGGACGGGCATCTAACAGAAGACGTCATTCATTTTTCAGTTTCTAAGTAGGGCGCATTGTGGCAGGTATAGCGGATTTTCTTGATTCCCTAATCGGTGGTTTTGACCTGATTTGTTTTTGTATGACAATCGGGGGTCTATTTTGGGGGCTGTTTGTGTTGCGTCCTTGGCTTAATCAGGACGGATACAATACCGTTCTGCTACAAAAAACCATAGCCCTAATCTATAAAGGCGGTTTTTTGCTGGCTGGCGCGCAACTGTTCAAAATTATCCTTAAAATTTGGTTGATGACGGCAGTGCTTGAGCGCTGGCCATTTCCCGAATTTGCCGACACCACCCAATTTATTGGCGGTATTATCCGTACCGTGTTGACGGTAACGTTGGCAAGCTATTGTTATCGCTATTTGGCTCCCAACCCCTATTCAAAAAACCATTGGGTGACGGCGGCTTTAGTGGCTGTGCCTATGATCGTTTCAGGTGCTTGGCTGGTGCATGCGGCGGGGCGTTTTGATAACCAGTTTATACTGATGTCGTTAACGGTTTTTCACCAGTTGGCGGCGGCGGCCTGGATTGGTGGTATATTCCAGCTGGTCACTATTTGGCTATTGCGCCAAAACCAACAAGTGCCAACAGAGTTATGGCCTGCTATGCTTAGCCGTTTCTCACGGTTTGGTATGGCTTCGGTGGCATTGATCTTGGTTTCCGGGCTGCCTATCGCCCTGCAATATATTGATAGCTGGAATGGATTGGTTGGCACGGGCTATGGCAATTTGTTGATGGTCAAAATAGTCCTGATGTCCTTGGCTTTAGGGTTTGCGTGGTTGAACAAAAATGCCGTGTTGGAATATGGCGTGTCAGGCAATTATTCGCCACTTAACAGCCGTGTCCCTTATTATATTGAAGCTGAAACCTTGGTTTTGGTTACTTTATTGTTTACCGCAGCCAGTTTGGCTTCACAGCCGCCTGCGATTGACATTCCGACCCTGACTGCTGGCTGGCAGGAAGTGTTGGCCACTTTTAGCCCGCAAATCCCACAAACCAGTTCGCCTAGTCATACAGCATTAATCGCAGGCGAAGCGGGCAGGGTGGCTATTATTGACCAAGTGCCTTCGCTGGCAGCGACTGAATGGTCTAATTATAACCACAATATCGCGGGTATTTTTCTGACGGTGATGAGTTTTTTTGCAATGCTTTCTTACATTAAGCAAATGCCGTCGCCATTGTCCTTTGCCAATGCTTATTTGCCATTAACACGTTATTGGCCATTAGGTTTTGTTGCCCTAGGCATATTTTTGTTTTTCCGTAGCGATGCGGAGACTTGGCCATTAGGCCCCATCGGTTTCTGGGAAAGCACCTTTAATAATGGCGAAGTCCTACAGCATAGGATAGCAACCTTGTTGGTGTTGGTACTTGGCATGTTTGAATTAAGCGCTAGAATGACCAAAAATCCCGATAGCAAACTACCCTTTATTTTCCCGTTGCTTGCCGCTTTCGGGGGGTTAATGTTGCTGACACATTCCCATGTCGGCTTCCAAGCAAAAAGCGCATTCCTTATCCAAGTTGGCCATACCACTATGGGTATTTTTTCCCTCATTCTGGCCTGTGGTCGCTGGTTGGAATTAAAACTGGACAGACCGGGCAAGGACATTGCCGGTTTTATTTCTGTTGCCGCCCTGTTTCAGATTGGCATCATTCTGATGTTCTATCGTGAGCCCCTTTATTAATTATGAACACATTACCTAACTACCCCTTGCTTAATGGCATCAACAGCCCTGACGACGTCCGTAAACTCAGCAAAGACCAGTTAAAACCGCTGGCTAAGGAGCTGCGTGATTATCTGACCCATACCGTGAGCATTTCTGGCGGGCATTTTTCGGCAGGATTGGGTACGGTTGAGTTGACCGTGGCCTTACACTATGTGTTCGATACGCCGTCAGACCAGTTGGTTTGGGATGTGGGTCATCAGGCTTACCCCCATAAAATTTTGACTGGCCGCAAGGAGCGGATGACGACCATACGCACCTTGGGCGGAGTGTCTGCGTTCCCCAGCCGGGCAGAAAGTGAATATGATGCCTTTGGGGTAGGGCATTCCAGTACGTCAATAAGCGCTGCATTAGGTATGGCGATAGCCGCTGAATTACAGGGCGAAGACAAGCAAATGGTGGCGATTATCGGTGATGGCAGCATCACGGGTGGCATGGCTTACGAGGCGATGAACCATGCCGGGGCCATCGATGCCAACTTGCTGGTGATTTTAAACGATAACGATATGTCGATTTCACCGCCAGTCGGGGCGATGAACAATTATCTGACCAAGGTTTTGTCCAGTAAATTTTACTCATCTATCCGTGAAGAAAGTAAAAAAGTATTAAGCAAAATGCCTAGCGTCTGGGAATTGGCGCGGCGGACTGAAGAACACATGAAAGGTATGGTCATACCCGGTACTTTGTTTGAAGAGCTGGGCTTCAATTATATTGGCCCCATTGATGGTCATGACTTGGATATGTTAGTGCCGACCTTAGAAAACCTTAAGGCCATTTCTGGGCCACGGTTTTTGCATATTGTCACCAAAAAAGGCAAAGGCTATCCACCCGCTGAAAAAGATCCCTTGGCTTACCACGGTGTGCCAGCATTTGATCCGGCGCAAGATTCTTTGCCCAAATCAGCGCCATCGCCACATCCGACCTACACCGAAGTATTCGGTAATTGGTTGTGTGATATGGCTGCCCAAGATGAGCGCCTGTTGGGCATTACCCCTGCCATGCGTGAAGGCTCTGGCTTGGTAAAATTTTCTGAACAATACCCCACGCGTTATTTTGATGTCGCCATTGCCGAGCAACACGCGGTGACGCTTGCGGCAGGCCAAGCCTGTGAAGGCGCAAAACCTGTTGTGGCGATCTATTCGACATTTTTGCAACGTGCCTACGACCAGTTAATCCATGATGTCGCCATCCAAAATTTGGATGTCCTGTTTGCGTTGGATCGGGCTGGCTTAGTGGGTCCAGATGGCCCTACCCATGCAGGCAGTTTTGATTATAGCTATTTAAGCTGTGTCCCCAATATGGTGGTCATGGCACCCGCTGATGAAAATGAATGTCGGCAAATGTTATACACCGGATTTATTCATGAAGGGCCAGCGGCTGTCCGCTATCCACGTGGTAAAGGGCCCGGTGTTGCTGTTAATGAAGCGATGGCGGCCATACCTTTGGGTAAGGGTGAAATTCGCCATCAAGGTAGCCGTATCGCTTTTCTGGCGTGGGGCAGCATGGTAACGCCCGCATTGGCCGCTGGCATACAATTGGGTGCCACTGTCGCCAATATGCGTTTTATCAAACCCTTGGATGAAGAACTGATACTGGAGTTGGCTAAAACCCACGATGTGTTTGTCACTGTTGAGGAAAATGTTATTTCTGGTGGCGCAGGTAGCGCGGTCAATAATTTTTTGCAGGCGCAACGCATACTGATGCCAGTGCTGAATATTGGCCTGCCCGACAGTTTCATTGAGCAAGGCACACGGGAAGAGTTGCTGGCTATTTGTGGCTTGGATAAAGCAGGGATTATTGCCAATGTCGAGGCGTTTTGCGCTTAGCTGATGTTGCCCATTTGCTTGCCTGAATACTGCTTAGGCAAGCAAGCAAGCGGGCTGATTGACGTGTAAACATTCAGTCCCCCTCCTTAAAAAAGGGGGGGGTAGGGGAGGTTTTATTGAATAACCCCCCAACCCCTCCCTTACACGTGTAGGTTTTTTCACTCCGCGCACCCAACCGCAGTAACCCAAGCCGCCTGATTGATTCCCGGTAAGCTAGGCCACGCCTCCGGTCGGCCAGGTTTGACAGGGAGCAGTTGATGGTTAAGCAAAGCCGCAAT
>JAPLRR010000015.1 GCA_026399075.1 Methylococcales bacterium | reverse complement strand
AAATCGCGACAGATAAACCTTGTTGGACTAAACCGCCTTCAATGGGCTACGGGTTTGGGGATTAATACACAGATTCCTGGGTAGTGTCAAGGTCTGGAGCAGGTTTACAGTCAGTGGTGGGCTGACATTGTTGGCATAATGTAAGCGCTCAATTCCCCGCGTAATTCCCAAGCAGTTCTAGCCATGTCAAGCTTACCCGACATTAACAATTTGGGGGTTATCCATGGCATCAGAGAACCGCAACACCGGCCAGAACTTTTGGCAACAACACCTTACGCAATGGCAAGGGTCTGGTTTGTCCAAGGCAAACTATTGCCGCCAGCAAGCGCTGCCTGCGCACCAGTTCAGTTATTGGAAGTGCAAATTATTGGCGGGGGCAACAGCTGCGCCGGAACCCGGCACCGGTTTTGCCCGTGTACAAGTGGCGATGCCTGCCGCCACAACCTTGGTACCGGGCTTGTCCTTGTGCCTTCGGGATGGCACCCGGGTGACGGGGATTGGCCAGGATAATTTGGGCTTGCTCAAACAGTTGCTTGAGGTGTTGCGATGACTTACATCATGCGGCCCTCTTTAGAGCTGACGGCGGTTTACCTTTACCGGCAGGCCATTGATTTTCGCAAATCCCATCGGGGGCTGGCGGCGATTGTTGAGTGTGAGCTCGGCCATAATCCGTTTGACGGTGGCTTGTATGCGTTTACCAATAAGCGGCGCACTAAAATCAAATGTTTGTTCTGGGAAAACACCGGCTTTGTGCTTTATTACAAGTCGTTGGTCGAGGATAAATTCAAGTGGCCGAAGGGGGATGAGGCGCTGCTGACGTTAACCGGCCAGCAATTGAATTGGCTGCTGGATGGTTACGACATCAGTGTCATGAAAGGCCACAAAAATCGGCACTATGAGTCTGTTTTTTAAGGGAAACAGCATGTTTTTTCGGTGTAATCCTGTATAATGGCCACATGATTTTACCGAACCCTCCCACCTTAGAACACGATGGTCACCCGGCTTTTTTGTCGCCGGGGATGCTAGCCGAGTTGCTTGAAAAAGCCCAACGCGTGGATGAGTTGTCGCAAACCGTTGCGCTTAAATCCGAAGTCATTGCGTCGCTTAAACAACGCATTGAATTTCTCGAAGAAGCGGTGCGTTCATTCAAAGTCAAACGCTTTGCGCCCTCAAGTGAACAATCGGGGCAAATGTCTGTATTCGATGATGCCGAAGTCGAAGCCACCATTGAGTTTGATGCCATAACGGATGAAGTCGCCGTCGAAATGGCCGCCATTGACGGGGGCGTTGATTCAGCATCAACCGGGCCCAGCGACCTTAAGCAAAAAACCGGACGCAAACCGTTTTCGGGCAATTTGCCCCGGGTGCAAATCTTTATTACGCTGAGCGATGAAGAAAAAGCCGGTGCGGTTTCAACCTTCTTTTCTAAAGTCAGGGAAGAACTGGACATCATCCCTGCGAAAGTCCGTGTTTTGGAATACATGCAAGAAAAAGCGGTGTTTCTGACCCCTGTCGAGGACGAAATGCAACGCCGGATCGTGGCGGCCGCCCTACCAAAGCACCCCGTTCCCGGCGCCATGGGCAGCATTGACTTGATGTGTTCTGTACTCATCTATAAATACTGCGACGGCTTACCGCTGTATCGGCTCGAAAACATCTTGGCCCGTTATGGCGGCGAACTCTCGAGGGCCACGCTGGCCAACTGGGTCATCGCCTTGGCCAGGCCCCTGCAACCTTTGGTCAACCTTATCCGCGACCATCAACAGGCCGGCGACATCATCATGGCCGACGAGACCCGGGTACAGGTGCTCAAAGAACCCGGGCGACCGGCAACCTCAGATAAATTCATGTGGGTGACCCTGGGCGGCCCGCCCGGCCAACCGTCCGTGTTGTTTGAATACGACCCGTCCCGCGGCCAGGAAGTGCCGTTGCGGCTGCTTGACGGCTTTTCGGGCTACCTGCAAACCGATGGCTATGCGGGCTACAATGCCGCCTGCCTTATCAACAACATCACCCAGCTTGGGTGCCGAGTAGACAGGGGCGTTACCACCCCTGCCCCTCACAGACCCGGACGTGCGGGATTACCGCATCCGGTTCCTCATGTTATGCATTAGCTTGTATTGGTATAACTGTGGAAAATTGTCGGCCTATGCAGCGGGAATAATTCCAGTATTGAACGAAAGTTATTCCAAGGGATATAACTCTTGCGCGAGCGGCGACATAACCATTTATGCCAGCAACGTTCCGCCTGATGGTGAATATTACCCAGTTGGCGTATGTTGCCTGTGATGCCATAGTAGCGGAAGTGTCCCTTTAGCATGGCGCATAAACGGCGATGTTGCTCACGTATTGAATCATGTCGCATTAGACGGCAACAATCGTCCAGTTTACTTAAGGTTCTGGCCACCCTATCCTTTGCGGTACGCTGCAATACTACCCACTTTCCTTTGCGGGATTTTGCCCACACATGGGTAAAGCCAAGGAAGTCAAACTTTGTTGGCATGTTGTTATGCCAACCCTCACGCTGAGGCCTTTTAAATCGGAAGTCGACTAATCTTGTCTTTTCCGCGTGCAATTGTAGCCCGAAGCGTTCCATTCTAGATTCTAGCGCTTTCCACACTCGACTGGCATCACCAATGGTTTGGAATACCATGACGAAGTCATCGGCATATCGGGTTAGGCTTGCGCGTCCATCCAGTCTGGGCTGAACCCCTTTAATAAACCACTCATCTAACGCATAATGGGGTTAATAAACCAAAAGAACGGTTTGTCCCGATACCCCTCTGAACCCCTTGGTATTAGCGGCTTGCAGACGAAATATCGATTTCAAAAGCGCTAATAATATTCTTGATAAGCTCTTGAATATTAATAATATCTCCTCTGTTATAAAATTCATACTTGCCAATGAAATTGATATGTTGCCAGGCAACTGGTGAAAACCGGATTATCTGCTTTGCCATTTCTGGATCAACCTTTTGATAATGCTGGTGTAATGTTGACAGCAATGTCGCATTATAAAAGATCACCGCGTTGGCAATTAGACGGATGGATTCGGCATTGATATCGAGTTCCATTTCCGTCTTGCCGTTGAGCATCCTGCCACCGCTGACCTTGGCAATAGTGGCGCTTAGCTGGTGGTAAGATTCACCTCGGTTCAATGAGCCTTGCACCACTTCACGCACGTCCTTGCTGTCGATATAATCCAGCAAATATTCGGTCATGATGATTTCATCGAAGGCAATCAGCGCCCTTAAGGTCGGATTGGTCTTCTTGTAAGAGGACAGCTTGGCAACAATCTGGCTTTGGGTTGTCTTTTTGAGTGCCAATGAAGCCAATATTCTCAAGACATTATCCCATTCCTTGATAATGAGGGCTTTGTTGACCTTTTTACTGGGCTTGATGATCTGCTTGGCATGGTTGTCAATTTCATCGAAACAGACCAAGTTATTGTCTGACTTTTCCCACAACTGGGTAAAGCGCGGCATAAACCGGTAACCGAACAAATACAGCAAGCCAAAGTTGACGCGGTTAATGCTGTGCATATCGCCGGAGACTGCGGTGATTTCAACATCCGAGGTGTTGCTTTCAACAATATCCAGCAAGAAGTGGCTTTCGTGTTGATTGGCACCAATGACCTTTAGGCATAATGGCAGATGATTGGCGATGAGCGAATACAGGACAATGCCTTTGAGCAGCCCAAAATATTTCTTCGCATACCGGGATTTGATCGTGTGATATTTCGTGGCAAGCTTTTGTCCGTCAACGCTGGCATGGACACCGTAATCAGATAAATTATACTCGGCAAAAATCGACAGTTTTGCGGTATGGTTCATGATCACATTATTAGCGGCGCAGAGGGTTTGGTAGCGGATATGGTTTTTGTTGGCACGATCCAAATCATTTTCCTTCACATCGCTGATCTCTTTCATCTTTTTGGTTTCAATGCCGGTGGCATTGGCGATTATGCAGGCAAGTATGACTTCGGGGTCAGGGCTTGATTTCGCGTATTTTGGTTGAAGATGCGAAAATGATTTCATAAAATCCGTGGCGTCTGCCGAAAACTTCAGGACATCACCAATACTTGAAACACGCAGCTTTTCATAAAATGGGTTGTTGATCCCGTCATCAAGACGGGTATACGGCAAAGTCCATTTGACCGGCTCACCTTGCCTGCCTTTTTGAATTTTCAGGCTGGTGTTTTCGCCGCTCCGGATGTGTTGGTCAACCAACGCATATTTGGCTTGTACGCTGGCTTCCAGTTTACCCAGCAATTCAACAATATCCATCGAGAGTAAAGGCATATTGAGCTGCTGCAAAATTTCTGATTTGTGTTGTGTCCAGTGGTCAAGGCCAATCAGTTCATCTTCCAGGGCACGATAACAATGGCTGTCCCTGATGAACACCGTGGTATTGGCGATGCCATTTTTAAGCTGGTGGTAAACCATACACTCATAACGGTCGCCGTTTACTTTTTTGACCGCCTGCTGTTGCCCATCAACCTGCACTTTGTAGGTGAGGTGTTTTTTCAGTGGTTTTGGAAAAAAGTTCAGGGGCACTTCTTGGTAGTCATAGTCCCGGAAAGACTTGTCGCCCTGTAGGTGCTTTTTTAAAAATAGCACCGCTTTGGTCAGTTCGTCATTGCTACAGGAAAACTCCAGCACCTTGAATAAGGGGCGAATATTCTTTTTAATGGTCATCGCCAAGTGGCCATAATATTCCCAGCGGTAAAAGTCACGGTCAAAGTTGGGCTTTTTGAATGCTTTGAGGAACTGTTGATAATCCGCTTGGGGAATCACTTCAAAGGCCTTGGCCCTAACTTGATCGTCCGGAATACTGTTGTCGATATTAACCGCCATAACCTGGTAAGCCTGTAACCTGAGCTGTTTATCCACGCTGTCCGTCAGCTCTATTTTTGAGCGTTGGTACTCGTCAGCATCGTCTGCGTACTTTCCCATCTTCTGTATCAAGCTAGACACCAGATGGTCATTGATTTTAAGCAAGCGACGGTGCGCATAACACAGCAGGTAAAGCCGTACTAAATTCTTATCGGCCATTCGCCTGAGTTTTTGGACGGTGTAAAACTCTGCCAAGTTCGCATAGTAGATAATATTTTGCTCTGAGATACCCAGCTTAGGCATCAATAATTTGGACTCCTCGTAAATGCCCATGACCAACTGCTGTTTGGCCGCGCTTTTTTTGATTTCGGTGGTGCTAAAGTTTTTCTGGTCTTTTTTTAACAGCGTCAGGTTGTAAAACAGCTCATCGTTTTCCAGCAGCTTGTCCAATTGCGACCGGAGTGCTTTATCGGCATCCGTATAGAGCTTATTGACCAAGCGTTTGCGTTCCTCCAAAAGTGCGGTTGATACCCTGTCCTGTAAGCTTGAATAAGCCGGCCTGATAACATTGAGTTGTTGGCAATAAGACAGCAGCCCTTCCATGATAAATCGGGAGAGCACATGGCGTTTGGCGAGTTCCTTCGCCTCATTGGCCAATTTATCATGGAAAGTGGCGTCGGCATCTTTCAGGCCAACCCGATTCATTACCTCGCAGCGGTTACGGTAGTGGAGGTTTTTTGACAGTTGTTTTTTAGGGAATGGTTCGTCAGGAAAATACTGGCGCATAATGAAATCAGCGTCCGGCTTAACTTTTTGGATGCTGAAGGTAAAAAAATTGTTGGTGGCACGGCAAAACCCAAGCTGCAGAATGTAGTTCACTTTACGTGCGGTGTCGTTCCCGTAGGTATCCAGAATAGCCCTGTCTTCGGCGTCCAAGGTGAAAAGACAGGCGCGTTCCTCGTCATCCAATGTCCGTACAACGAAGTATTTTTGTTACTTTCGTGTAAGTATTTTTGTTACTTTTTGTAAAATCCAGGGCGCTTAATAGTTAACCTTATAGAATAACAAAATTAGGATTTTATGACACGGTACAACTAACTGTTTTTACAATCATTATTTTTATCGCACCAAAAATTGCGAAGTATTTTTGTTACTTTATGTATCAAACGAAGTATTATTGTTACTTTTTGTAGGGCTGGCGAATACATAGCCCGGGAATGATCAATTTCATCACGCTTGGCATCAACAAAACTCCTCCCCTTTTCATCATCCACTGGGCCAACCATTGGCAACGCCGGTAAGAGCGCCACATTTCTTGATGGATTTCATCAATCAGTTCATCCGAGTTAGTGAGAGGCCTGGAAAACAACCAATGATCAATGGTCACTGGAAAATGTCGTTGTTTCAAGTTGGCTACGGAGTGATCCAGTGCAAATGATCTTTCCCAGGCAAACCTCCAGAATATGTAGCCAAAATGTTTGGCATCCCCGGGTGCGGGAGAGGAAATCCATGTCTGGCGGACAAGTGCGTAAAAGCGCCTCTGGTCATTTTTGCTTAAATGATGCCGGTGTATTCGACGTAACATGTAATACCTTTGTGCGGCCTCTTCGCTAATCACCCTATGTTCCACGCATTCCGATTGCAAGTTTATCGGGCCAGGAAAGCCTTCCACATCCGGACATTTGGGGATTTCAGCATAATGCATGTTCCATTGTTGATAGGCTTCAATGTAAGCAGAGTTGCGAAGTGCTTCTTCTGGATTTTGATTTTGCCTAATTTTTAGAAAACCAGTGCCGCCATAGTGAGAGTCTTTGACGATTCGGCATATCAACTACTGCCTGAAGGTTAATAAATCCGATTTGGCAGTTCGGGCACTTAAACCCTGTGCGCTTGAGCGGGTTGGCAATGGCATACGGCACAGGATAGGCGCATTCTGGGCAGCCATCAACAATGGGTTCATTATGGAGAGGACAGCGCCCGAAAAAGGGGAGCTGGTAAAGCGCGCTGTGGAACCCCATCTGATAACACCGCCGACAGCCGCGGAGCCCTGTCGCTTGGATTGGGCCAAACGGTAATGGAAGGGGGAGATAGGCTTGGGATAAAGTCCGGTTGGATTCTTTAAGAAAGCGGAGTAGCTTACGCCACTGTAGATCCTGGGGTTTGTTCAGCATCCATTCCTGACAAAAGATTCCGGGGCCAAAGACATAAGCCAGTTCGTCGCCATTTAATTCATTCCATGCAGCTACTTTCAGTAACCGCAGCAATAGGGATTGATGTTGCCAGCCATCATCGGGTTTCAGTGTCAGTTTTGTGCTGAAGGCAAATTCTGACGTGACCATGATGGGCAATGGCGCCACTTATAGCCTCCACCCCTGGGATTGGGAAACCCCCCCGGAATACGCCCGAAATGCTTCAACATATCGGCTGGCTATCACGGCTTCCGCCATCTGCTGTGGGCCGATTGGTAGTTGTTCCTGATCCTCCAGCCCAGCTTCCAAAAGGAGGTATTCGATGGCCCTAGAAAAATAATCCATTGGGATTTCTATTTTTCCGGGCAAACCGTGATCGTCATGGATCTTCTTGAATGCCTGCCATAAGACCGCCGCATAATTTGCCAAACGGTAGCCGGCATCAAAAGCACGGGGATAATAATAACGGGTAAAAGACCAGCCAGACCCTTCAGGATAGATCGTTTCGTCATACCCACAAAGGCAAGTCGCCATGTCTTCAACGGTGAGTATTCCCCGAAACTGTAATTCGTCCACCATAAAACGCATGACTATCTGCTCATCACCAGAATCGCGGAAACGCATTTTCTGAGTTAACAGTTGTGGCTGGCCAACTAGGAATACGAATAGCCGGACGTTGTGCTGGTTGAGATCGTCGTGGAGGTCGCGTAGCCACTCATATTCGTGCTTGCTGTAGCGCTGCGCTTCGTCACAAAAAAATACCGCCCAATTGCCGCCAGATTGTTGTACATGTTCGAGGATTTTGGCTTTTAAACGCATCCGCTTGGTGATGTTGGGCATGTTGCCGATGATCGGTACATGCACTGCTGCCATTAGGTGGGAAAAGAATGCGCCTTCGCTGGTTCCGGTTTTGTAACTGGCCTGGATATGATAAGTCGGCAGGTTGGGATAGGTTTTTTCCAATAATAGGCGGATGTATTGGATGGCGTGGGTCTTTCCAAAACGGGGTTTGGCATAAATCATGGCGCCGGGAATCCGTTTCTTTAAACATTCCAGTACGACTTCCCAAAATTTTTCAATGGAAGGTGTGGCAACACGATATTCACGCCGGTAAAGCGGGTGTTCATTTCTGGGGCATGGTAAAGTGATTGTGGGGTTGTCCATATTGATCTGTCAACGGCTGAATCCAGGAGGGATGCCAAGTTTACGGGGACGCACTGGCGTTTTCCCATCCATGGACAAATTTTCATTTTGTGGGGCCAATTGGCTAGCGCCCTCCGTAACGACGTTAGGCTCCACACTGGGCTTCACTTGCGATGCCACACGCTGGGCGGCGGCCAGCTTGGTTGCGGCTTTTTTTCGACGGGGTGCTTCTCGACGCAAATACCGCAAATAAACATGGACTGGGTCTGTTTCGGCATCCATCTTCAGCTTGCTCTCACGCACAAATTTCAATATTTGACGGCGCATAGACAGTGAATGTGCTGTTTGATTCCATTGGGAACTGGCTGTCAATGTGCCAATTTCCGCACCACTAGCCTCAAAAACACGCAATGTCCTGATGTCGTCAGGCCTATACAGTAAATGAACCGGTTTTCCGATTAAATCTAGGCGCTCCGCAAATGCCGGGCTGGAGTATCGAACGCTGTAAAAACTGATATAAGGCCTCAGACCTTTGCCGATATTGCCGCTTACCCGTCCGGAATGGCCGCATTGAAGCAAACAAAAGTCATCCTGCATTTGTGTGGGTAGCCGCCGAATTGGCGTGAGTTGGTCACGCACCCAATATTCCATGGCTTGCAAAGGTGTCCGCCCGCCCAACGATTCGTGTGGTGTGGCATTTAGCGATGCCAGAACTGCTTCAATTAACTGTTCCAATTCCGAGAGTGGCATAGCCAACGCCAACCTCTGATTGGACGCATTTAACAAACGACGCAACTCCTCCGGCCCAGAGCCGGTGGTCGAAGGTAAGCGGTGGCTCATGTTGCCCGATAGCGTCCTGAAAAAGCGTTCGATAAATGGGCGCTTATCGGGATGCCTTGCCGGCCCAGCATGGAGGATGCACCCCAATTGATCCCGTAAGGCATGCAGAGTATCATCGGCGAAATGGGCTTTCGCGTTGTCCAGGCGAATTTCATCCCAGACGGCATAACCCAATTCTGGCAAATGCTGCGAAGGAAATCCGCCGGAGGGGCCATAACCGAGCCCAGGGATAGAAAAGATTCTCGGAGTATGGGGATGAACGGAGTTTTGAATTGCACAAAGCACATCATGCCGGTTATATTCCGCCGCAAGCGCCAAATGGTAACCTAAAATGGCGCGGGTATAAATGTCGATGACGACCAGTACCCAAATACGGCTGAGCTCCACCTGCTGCTCGAAACCAAATGGATCCGGGCAACTGATGGAAAGCCGAATGTCAAGTAAATGACCATCCAGTTCCACAGCTTGATAAGGGCGGGTAACGGCCTGCAACGGATTGGTCGGATGGTTGCTTCGCCGACCTTTGTCCTGATTGGTGCCGGCGGCTTTAGCCGCAGTGGCAAAACTTTGGCTGGCTAAATTTTTAATAACCTTTGACAAGGAGCGGATCCCCCTTTGGTTCTGGTTAAGCGGATAATCGGTTTCCTTTAAGCCAAGCCCACGGCATTGGCTAAGAAAGCTCCGGTGTATGTCCCTTAGCCCTTGTACTGCAATTTGGCCACTCGGATGGGAACGGAGAATCAAGGGGTTTTCAGACATTTGACGCTCTAAAAACGTGATAAGCTCCGGATAACTGGACAATAGCTGCACCATTGCCCCCATCTTGCCACCTTGCTTGTCGAGAAGGTAATTTGGCTTAATGGGTGCCTCCCGACAGTGCGATTTGACACGGACGAAGGACAGAAAAGCCCGAAAACCGAAAATTCGTCCATCCGGGTGTTGCGACATTGCGCGTCGAATAAACCGGTAAAGTTGAGTGCGGTGTAAACCTGTTTTTTGCTCGATATCTGCCAACCGGCACCCTTTCCCCAGTAGTTCAACAGCTAAACGGGCTTTCCGAAAACGCTCTAGCTCCTGCCCGGAAAGCGCATCCTCGAAAACCGATGGCCAAGTGGCCAATTTTTCTGGGGTAATCCCGGAACGGTCAATCCGCATGTCGGCATCTAGAGGAAAGCTGAAGGAAGCGGCCCCATGGCTTGGATTTAATCGACGGTGCCTGAAGTGAACCTTTTGCGAGGGCGTCAAATACGCATGCCCTTACCCATGATGGTTCCTTGGAAGAATACGCGTTTTCCAACTCCCCCAGTGTTATGCGACTTGAGCACCGCTTTATTATGTCATTGGTATCATTATTTGTCAGCCAATGGCGGTAAGCGACGATATAAGGCAACATAGATTGCCAATTCTGCGCGAACACGCCCCATCTGTCGAGTTGGCGGTGTTTCAAATACCGAACCCGGAGGGAATGGGGCCCAGTCTGCTTTAATTTTGGTGGCCTGTCATCCCGGATCAAAAGAAAAAATTCGGCGGTGCTGCCCTGAATCCAGAAATCAATTAAAACAGGTTTTTGGTCTTGGGATTCCAGCAAAACCGGCCGCTCGCAAAAAGTTTTTACCGAAGGAAAGGCTTCCAACAAAAGCCATTGCTGAAATTGACTATATGAAAATAGGGTCAATGGTCGGTTCAACTTGGGGCTAAACACGTCAAATCTATCACTCCGTGCAGGACGCTCCATCTCAAGTGGTTTAGTGTAGCGCACTTCGCACCCTCCCTTGTTTGTTCAAAAATCAAGTTATGAAATTGACTTGCATACAGAAAGTAACAATAATACTTCGCGATATTCTAAAAGTAACAATAATACTTCGCAAGCAAACGAAGTATTATTGTCACTTTCTTGAATCAATCAACCCATAACGTATTGATTCATAATCAATGGGTGGGGGTACATAAAGTAACAAAAATACTTCGCTGTACGCTTGCGGGCATTGACGGTCATTCATAACTACGGGCTCAAACGGGCTGATGGGACAACGGCGGCAATGCGCTTGTTTGGCAGGGATTTCCCCGATCTGTTTTCATGGTTGGTTGATGAAATGGGTGCACTTCCGCTGCCAAGAAAAGGCAGGGATCGCACTATTCGTAACCCATTGTTTTTGAAAACTGTCCCGGCTTAAAGTGGAAGCCAAGTTTGGCTACCAACTTAAGACGGGACATCCAGTAACTTCAATGGGTTAAAAGTCAGTCGCTCACGGCCCTTTCGAGGTAATGGTAGTTCCCCCATATTATCAAGCACCCATGAAAATAGATCTGGAAACTCGGCATTAAACAAACGCATGGCGGCTGTGGTTCCATCTTCACGCTTAATGCCGTAGTTATGAACCACAGTCAATGCTTTTAAGCGTTTTCCGCTTAACCCACGGCCATTGTGGTACATCTGGGACAAGCAGCCATTGCGTCCCTCAACCGCAGATGAACTGCGTTGGAACTGCCTTGCCATGTTCTCCGCCCACAGCAGCCAGCGTTGTATTTCGCTGGCCGGCAATGTTGCGGTCACAGGGTGCGCCTTAAAAGCAGCCGATGCCGACTCCCAAGCCTTCCGGTATTTGTCCTTGGCTTTACGGTTTTTGGTTTGCCGCATTTTATGGTGCCAATAAACCACGGGTAACAATGTCGTCGTCAGCCATTGCTCCAACCCGATGTTTCCGATCTCTAAGTTTAGCAGTGTTTCATTCACCCATAACCACCAAAAACTAACTGAAACCGCCAAAGCCCCAAACTGGTTGCGCAGTTTTTTTAGGGTATTTTTGTTATCCGCAATGTCCTGCCCTTGGGCTATTGCTTCAAATGCCCGCGCCCTGCTTTCAAGCCCTTGCAGCACTCTTTCGGCATCGTTGGCGTTGTTGTCAATCAATGAGAATGGATGTACTTCATCGCCAATGCCCTGCAGGTTTTCGTGGTAGTCTTGTTGGCTTTGCTTGGCGGCTTCCAGCGCTTTTTCAGCCGTTATCTTGTCAACTTCGAGGCTAACCAACGCTATCACATCCGCCTTCTTTGCCGCCTTGTCTTCTGCGGCCTGCACGGCCACCAGGTTGTTCCTCGCCTGGGTGACACGTTTCCCAAGCCTAGCCCCTAACCAACGGCTGGCATCCTGTTGGGCATGGAAAACATCGGCGCCAGATTCACAGCCGAAGCCAGTCACGGCCATCTTTATCAGTGCTTTGGCACGGTCGCTGACCGCATGGCTGACTTCAATGCCCAACGATTCCAGGCGTGGGGTCGTTTTTGCGTACCAGGTGTCAAAACACCTGTCCTCGGTTATCTCTTCCAGCACTAAGTAGCCGGAGCGCAAGTCCATTAAAACCAGAACCATAAATTCGCCGAAAAACGTTTCGTCCAGCCCGGCCACTATTTTTCGCGTCTGTTTTGCGATGCCGTTTTCGCATTCCGCCTGGAACTGGGGTAGCAAAACCGCCATTTTAGTGATCTGCCCACGCAATACTGTTGGCGATACGCCGTACAACGAACTAAATTTAGAACAAACGTGTAACTAAATTTGAAACTTTTTGAATAAGATAGTTTTTGGGTGGTGTTTTGTCTGAATTATTTGTTTTTTCTGTTTACCGTATCATTATCAACCCATTGATAATGAAGTAGTATTAATGCAAATTGCGAACTAATTTTGAAACTTTTAGAATAACGCGAAGTAAATTTAGAACTTTTTGAATGAAAATTGCTGTTTTCAAAGGACTTGGCTGCGCTTGCGAATCAATTATCGGTAAAACCGGATACAAATTTGCGGAATAATGAGTTGAAAAACGAGGGGCTTATCATAAACGTTCTTGAGGGATGTCGCCCGAAGGAGGCCTTTGGCGATTACTTTCCTAAATGTAGATGCATTTGGTATGTGGCCAAATTAGAATTGTTCAAAAAGTTCTAAATTTACTTCGCGTTATTCTAAAAGTTTCAAAATTACTTCGCAAGACAGCGAAGTAAAAGTCAGAACAAATTAATTTAACCGATCTTTAACACAATGATTTATATGATTGTTCTAAATTATATTTTGTTCTAAATTTAGTTCGTTGTAAGGCATCCGGCGGTTGGAACCAACGGCTCTCCGCCGCTCAAGGTTTTACTCCTTGTCGATACAACTTGCGTTTTAAACGCCCTGTTACTGGGGGTTGAAGTCCAATGGTACGAAAACGTTCGTTAACGTCTATGTTTAGGCGCATTAATATATAGGCCACCCATTTTTTTAACTGCTAAAATCACAAAACAGTTTGATAGCCTTTTTTGTGTTTAGCATCGTGTTTAATGCAAAGTTCGCCTGCCTGGTTACAAAGTATCTTTTTTTAGGCTGGTGACGACCGGCAACGCCCCCAGTTTTTGTTATTCTCAAAAGTGTAAAGTGTCGAAGCACCTGCTTTTTGCGCCGTCCTGGCAATTAGACAATCTGATAGATCGACTGCGGCAAATTCCAGATAATCCAGCAATGCGCAGTTCAAAACTGACCAGTCTTCAAATTGGAATTTGGCATTGCACGCCAGCTCATGCAGGACGGTATAAATTTCCTTACGGCTGCATTGAAAAACACTCTCTAGCACCCATTCCATTTCGGCAATCACGATAGCTGACACAAACACCTTGTCGGCTTGATTGATCACCGTTTCGGCCCGATCGACCTGCCATTGCGGATTTTTAGGGTCAACCGGCTTGAATAGAAAACGCAACAATACGTTGGTATCAATTGCAATCATTGGGGAGAAACTTGTTGGCCGCACGTTTTTTCAGGGCTTCGTCGATTTCTTCGGGGTACGGAAACGTTTTATTCTTGATCAGATCATGGAACTTGCCGGCAAGATTACTGGAATTCATCTTGACGATATGCGCCACGCCATCACGCGCGAACACCTCAACAAAATCGCCCGGTTGCAAGGCAATTGCATTGCAAACGGCTATCGGCAGCGTGACTTGCCTTTTACTGGTTAATTTGTGCATTGGGAGCCTCCAAGTATTACTAACTGATAAATAGTAATGCCAGCGCCTTCATGGGTCAATTAGCACAAGTTTATTTGGGCTATCAGCAGGGCTCAACCCTTTGAAAAACCGTGCATCTATTAGTGATTTCGGTTTTGATTTCAACGCATTGCTTGCCATTGGTTTCTTGATGCTTGGTTATCGCTTTTGCTCTATCCAGCTTGGACTAATTTTGCGACAAAACCAAATGTTTGACCAACCAGTAATTAGCTATTATTTTTTAGGTTTTTATACCCATTCATTCCATAGCCAAGACAGGGTATGCAAAAAGATTTTTCCCCTTAACACCATCCTTTTGCCTATACACGGCTATTGGTAAGGATTCCTGCGTAGATTGATAGTAGAGCTCTGTAAGCCGCATTATGATTAATTTAAATGCACGATAACACCAAAAATCTGATTTCTTACACTATAAAGTCTAAATAGCAAAAATCCAGGCGCGATAAGTGTTGCAGCCCACTACTATCAATCTACGCAGCAATCCTTACGGTCGGCCTATCATAAGTGCACGGGTTTTGATGGGTAAGCGTCAGTTTTCATGCACTATTATACCAAAATTATTCGTATAATTGTTTATAATCAATTTGTTATATTTTTTGAGTAGGCTCTAATTACGATTTATTCAACAAAGCCGCAAAGGGGGGTAATTGGTTGCTCTGAAGCGACCTCATAAACCACAGGAAAACCTTTGCTAATCGATTCGACTTCAAAAATAGGTATCGATACGTTTTCAGGTACAGTTATATATATTGCCCATTTTCCTTCAGACGTAGCGGTAATCCCTTTTTGTAGTATGTAAGGATGTTCAATCTGACTCAAAATTTGGAGAAGATCGCAGGATGGGGTAGGGTCATTCGGCTCAGCAGGCGAGTGAGTTTTAAGTGAATTATTCATACCCTATTTTATTAATAACTTTCGTTTGAAAAATAAACTGGCAATTCAACACAGGCTTAGGCCCTGCTTTGCGAGTAATCGGCGTATTATCTAACGTTGCGTAGT
Organism: Methylococcales bacterium; assembly: GCA_026399075.1. Classification (GTDB taxonomy): domain Bacteria; phylum Pseudomonadota; class Gammaproteobacteria; order Methylococcales; family Methylomonadaceae; genus Methylobacter_C. Next base: position 9,377 of record JAPLRR010000015.1, on the reverse strand, counting down.
CTTTGCAATTACCCCAAATTGAGAAAATACTTTCAAGCTGGAATAGCATTAAATCGCGTGCATATAGAAGCCAAGTCATTTGCATTAGTGGTAGTCCCGTCACCAGCAAAAAGCAGGCCTAATGGCCGGGCGGACGACTGTTCAAAAATAATGGCCCCTGAATCACCAGGAAGAGCAAATGGTGTATTTGTAGTATTTGAGATTAATGTGCAGTTATCAAATACCGAAATAATTGGATTTTGAAGGCTGCCATAGTTAACAGTTATCCCTTGAACCCCAATCGCTTTTATCCTGCCTTTCGTGACTCCTGTAGTGCGTCCTGATTTGACAACATTCATACCAGGACGAGGTGCGACTAGTTGGGGCGTAAATCTACCCAGTCCAAAAACCACTCCTAGTTGGACTGAGTTAGGGTCAGAAATAGAAGCAATTGCTGCATCCATCCTATTCCTTGGAGCGGCAGAGCCAGGGATAGTGAATCTGAGAGGTTCGAAATCGATGAGCGTTGCAAAAACATTATTTGGAGCATTTCCAGAGGGCTGGACAATTTGGGTTCCAATTGGGAGCCTATTAAGGGATGCTAAAATATGATTATTACTAAGCGCAAAAAATTCAGAGTTCCGTCTGACAATACAACCAAGAGTTCCAAAGTATGGGACACCTAAAGGACTAATTTGTATTCCAGGAACTACTGGGCGTTGCTGTTGTTGGTGTTGTCCTGGCGTGGTGCTCGCTAAAGCCTTGGCCTTTTTTTTAGCAAGTGCGACCTGTATGGGGAGGTATTCTACATCTATACCAACGCCGTGGAAATCGGTGCCAGTAATGGCTGGCGTTTTATTTCCTAAATCTTGTTTATCAAAAACAAACACTTTAATTACAAAATCGTTTTCGATTAGACTTCCATCTCTGATGCGAAGTCCAATACCTGTTGCGTGAACGTTAGTCAAAGGGGTAGCAAAAGCTGACATACCTCCTCGTGCTGAAAAAAATTCCCAAGCTTTTGCCTGGTTTTCGTTATGCTGCGCATCTAATAGGGTAACTCTATATTCATCAATAGCGGCTAGTGCTTCTTCAAAACTTGCCATTTTTATTCCTCTTCCTAAATACAATACTTCGGACAGATTTTAAACTGCCAGTGCCCCGAAGTTACATAGCCCAGCATAGCCTTGCGATGATTTAATGTAAAACGTCTACCCACCCACCTACACAAACCTGATACGAACTGTCAACCTTACCCTTTTTGACGGGGAATAACGATGGCATTATCAAAGAAGTGGATTGGGCATATTGAAACATGGCAAGCTAGCTGTCTGGCGCAAGCTTATTATTGCCGACAACAGGGTTTAAACACCAAAACCTTTTCAGCCAAGTTGTGCGAATATCGGCGTGGACGGTCCGCATCGGCTCCGGCACTCATTCCGGTACAAGTCCACGTGTTGGCATCTGAACCCTTGGTGCTGCGGCACGTCGGCGGCCACAGGCTTGAGCTGCCACCGGGCGCATCGGCAGCCTGGTTGGCGGAGCTATGGCTATGCCTAGGCTGATCGCCAGCCCGCCGCAGCGTGTGCAGGTTACGTGTTCGTGTTCCGCAACTGGGCAGGCAACCGCCTGAAGCTGTTGCTGTGGGATGGCAACGGCGTTTGGCTGTACCAGCGCCGGCTTCACCAAGGCAGTTTCGTCTGGCCGATAGCGGACGACACCGTTTTCCCAGTCACGAAGGCGCAATGGCACTGGCTGGTGGACGGGGTGGATTGGCAGCGTTTGTCGACGGTTCCTACCGCACATTGGCAAGCCTAAACAAGCAGATTTTTTTTGTTATGCAAAGCTTTGCAAACAAAAAAACTGGCTGTTTGTGAGTTCGGAACGGGCCGGTGTGTTCGTGCCGCTATTCAAACCTTACTGGGTACGGCCAAGCTCAACGATTAAAACCCCGCCACATGGTTTAAAGACACGCTGGAAAAACTATCCACTTGCCAACAGTCGCATTGACGAATTGCTGCCCTTGGATCCGGCATTTCTTGAAACCGTTAAGCATAAATAAGCTTTAACCTTCAATGCGGTTGGGTTGGACGCTTAAGGTGATCCAGATTCCCTGTACCGTGTTCATCGGCCGATTCTTGCAGCATGTTCTGCCGCCAAGCTTTAAGCGGATTCGCCACTATGGGATGTTTCCGGCTCACAAACGCGAACATCTGGCCTAAGCTCGGCAGTCGCTTCAAATTCCCGCGCCTTCGCAATTGGCGCTCGAAGCTGCGGAAGCGTTCATGCAACGGGTAGCGCAACTGGATATCTCGCGGTGCCCTTGCTGTAAGCAGGGCACAATGCGAATCGTAGCGGAGCTACTGCCGAATCGCTCGGCGTAGTACGCCCACATCCCGCGCTGTTGCCGCACCTCACCTGCCAGTCCGCCGTAATGGTTGCGAGGTCTTGCGCATTTTCAAAAAAGGGGGTTTACTCGCCATGGATGCGCTCGGCCTGAACCGTACCAAGCCGATTCCAAAGGCTTGCCTCCGACAGGTCACGTTAGCGGTTGGCCCGCTCCCGGACTTTCATTCCCTTCAGTATTCCAACAATGTCAGCCTAGCACTGACTGTAAATCTGCTCCAGACCTTGACGCTATTCGTTATACTCGATGATCAAGTTTTTAGATCTTGTGTATTCTGGATACCCGAAGAATCTTATCCTGCAATGCGATACTTGAGTGAAGCCGTTGTTTCCATACGGCCTAAAAATCTCTCCCGACCATATGCTTTCCGGAAGGCGTCAACTGAAAAACATCGCTGACAAGCACTGCCAATTCTTTGAGCTTCTCCGCTGGGTTTTGGTGTTCCAACAAGGTTTTGATAAATTCCAGCAACACGTCCCAAGAGATTTTCTTTGCAGGCTGCCTACGGTATACGCGGGCAGTTTGTTCCCTATGCGGGCCGTCTGCTCTGGGTGAAGGAGGAGGCAATGGTCAAACAACAGGCTCAGGATCAGGCCACGGCTTGACCCCTCTTCGTCCATTTGCTTGGCCTCGTGCCCCCATCCTTCATAAAGCTTCCAGTCCTCAAAAAAAACTTCCACAAGCCACCTCAATGTGTAGGCTTGGACAATATCCAATGTGCGCTTTCGTCTATCCGCAGCCACCAGATAGCGGTAAGCATCTTCACCCTCATACTTCAGGGCAATGACAAAACGTTTTGCGCCATGTGCCGTCACTTTCAGGCGGGCGCTGCCCACGGTGGCCATAACAGCTTCCCCGCCACGCACCCGTAAGGCCACTTGGACGCCTTTGTTGGCAGTATTGAAATAATCCTTCAAAGTCCATTTTTTGCCCCTGTATTCAACATTCTGGTTTTCCCGCAACTGGCTAACGATTTGTGCCCCACCGACCATTTGCGGGGCGGCATTCATGAAGCCCGCTTCACCATACAGTGCATCTGCCAGGACTGCCTTGACCTTCACGTTGCCGTGGCCAGACTTGAACTCTTTCAGAAGCCGCAAGGCGAGCTGCATCTTGGTCGGATACAGGCTGTTGCGTTCCGGCATAGCCGGGCGGTCTATTTTGGACACGCCCTGCTTTTTCAGGCGCTTGTCTTCCTTATTCCACGCTGTCAATACGGGGTCGGGCACACAAAGGCAAAGCCCACCGGTACGGTCACTGATTGCGCCACCAACAGTAATAAAACGATGGTTTGCCCATTGACGTAGCCGCCAGACACCTTATGTTTTTGCTTGTGTACCTTATGGATGCGTTTGGTCTGTTTTGAACGCGCCCGGTCTGATTCATCGAGCACCAGCACGCCTTCAGTGACCCCGTGCCGTTCCAAGACCACTGTCACACTGGCCAGCAGCAGATAATCCCAAGCCACTTTCGCTTCACGGAACATCCACGAAAGTGCGCCAATCTTGTAACCGCCCAAGCTTGCCCGCTCAAACTTTGCCCAGCAGACTGAATTAGTCAATAACATGCCTGTCAGGCAAAATCCCAGCCAAAGCTTTTGTGATTGGGTCAGTTTGGCATTAGATTTTAACTTGTCCAAAGCTAAATCTAAATCTGCTATGAAGTTTTTTATGAAGCTTGCTGGCTCAGACATCAACATATTGCTGAAATACGTGGAAGTCTACACCATTTTTCTTAACATGCTTATTTACTGATTTTCTATGTTTAAAAACTTGAACATCGAGTTATATTTAACAAATAATGGTCTTGTAGAAACCTAACTTTGGGGCTTAGAGTCTAAGCTGACACATTCCAACTTGAAACTCGCGTCTGTTTCTGAAGCTTCAGATCCTGAATTGGTCTGGGCATCTCGGATTGATTTTTGAAGTTCTACCAGTGCCTTTTGATTTTCAAGCAGGGCCTTCTGATCAGAAAAAGTTCCACCTAATGCGGTAGCAAAGAAATTTGCTGGAACCCCCATAATTACATTCAATATATCAAGTGGCAATGATGCAAGAGCGAGACCTTCGCTAGGCTTTTTCACTGAAAGAGAGGTTAGTACACCATCTTTGAAACCAATTTTTGTAACTTGCTGTGCCAAAAATGGTCTATTTACTTCTAATTTTCCGACGTGTTCTATATCTACTACTTGTGCGATAGCTGTCGCAACATTAACACCCTTTGTTTTAAGAAAAACAGGAACCGACTTGAGAGTACTAAAACAAACCGCATGTTCTGGGCAAGTACGAGGAGTTTTAGCAGGTAAATTGGTGAACTCCAAGTCATCAATTTCAGGTAAAGCCGTTTGGATTTGGGGCAGTAAAGCCGCCTTATCGTATGGATTTCCAAGTGCAATAACTGTTTCTTCTTTCGGTGGTGTGGCAGGCGTTCCAAATCCGGTCATAGTTTTTCCAACCTTTGCCGCAAGCTCAGCAAGTTTTACTAGAATTTCATCGGTTTTATCATCCGTAGCAAACTGGACAGATTGCAGAAGCCCTGTTGTGCTTCTAGAGACGCATAAACGATCACTAGCCAAAACATTAGTTGGAGCCTGCATAATATATTGGTTGCTAGTATCCGGGATTAATTTAGTGTCCGCAGACAAGCTGTATTTTGGCGATTTGCCTGGTAAAGGAATGCCCGCAGCATCAATTTCAGTAACTTTTTTAATTGTCAATTGAATTAAACTGTCTGGTAAAAAATACGGAATTCCAAAGTCGGCCTTTTCTGGGGATGCTGGATTTGTTTTTGTCTTAATGGCAGTACACCCTGTTAATAAAGCTATTGCTACCAACGTATTAATCGAACTGCATGCTGACTTATTCATGGCTAATCTCACTATTCAAAAACGCAAAAAGTATAAATATCTGGAAAACGATCGAACTCAACTCTTTACAACTAAATTGATCTCATAATGGATGGGCTCCAGTGATTAGAGCAACTCAATCAAAGATGCGTAATCGTTATCCACGTTGGACTTCAAAGTGCAACATCATCCCCATATCTTCATGTTCAACAAGGTGGCAATGATATGGATAGCGTCCGGTATACCCCTTTGGGAAATAAACTAGTAACTCTACGAGTTCGTTTGATTGAATACGTACCGTGTCATGCCGAACTTTTCCGTCAAAATCTAGGGGGCGTATAGGGGCTGATTTATTATCGCGCTCCACAAACATATATTCCCCCGGTTTGCTTTGGGATTCAGCCAATACGAAGCGCCTAGTTACCACGAAATTTACCAAGTGCATATGGAAAGGATGCATGTCGGGAAGCTTCGAAAAATCGTTACCAATATTGGCGACATACCAACGTTCGTATGTACCTTCCATTGGTTTGATAATATTCCGACCCGCTGCTGGGTTTTCTCGATATAAATGAGGAAATTTAAAACGCGGCGGGTATGAATCTGGGTTGCTATTCTCAGTTACCGTACCCCACAAAGGATCTGTATGCCGGGGAGAGTGAGGAGTTGCTGGATCTTCCGGCTCAAAAAACCAAGCCCGAGAGACCTCGTAATCTACGCTACCCTGTAAAACAACCCCTCGACTTTTAGGATCTGCCAGTTTGGCATCAAAAGGAATCGCAAACACCTCTTTAGAGCCGCTAGGCGACTTGGACGGGAGCATTTCCCAAATTTGGGTATCTCGCCATGGGCCACCAGTAAGCGGGTTTAAACCGACTAATCCGCCAGTATTGTTCATCAGCACCACAAGCCGATTTTTGGCAATAGGTCCGGCATTGCGGTTTCGTTCCAGCTTCTCTGTATTTGTGTCCCAATGAAACGCTTCGTCGTTAGCATAACGTTTTAATATCTTTGCCAATAGACTGGTATCAAGTTGAGCATTGTTTTGTCTCATTCCTGAGTGGTTTTCTGTTCGTACACGAAATTGTAGAATACTCGCTTGCGGCAACGTACTAAGAGCGCTGGCATCAGCAGTGTCGGTGGGAGCAGTCACTGATTCGTCATCAGTACTAAAAATTGGTTCTGGATCATTAGAGCCTTTCGCTGGTACAGCTTTGACTGCAAGATTAACCAAATATAATTCCGAAATTATTGCCGGATCAACTTGGCTTAGATCAAGAAGTACATCCAATCTTTCGCCGGGGGCAATCAATAGATAATCAACGTCACTAAGCCGCGTTGTTTGTGCAAATAAACCAGCATCATTCCCAATGGCTGTTAACAGGCCGCTATACCAGATCTTTCCATTATCTTTTCCGTCTTTATCTGCAAGAGCCAACGCATAAGTTCTAGCATTGGAGCCGTTGAGAATGCGCAGCCTGTAGATCAAAGGATGAACATGGGCATGCGGCCACGGACGACCGTTAACGAAGATCGTTTCACCAAGAAATTCCGGGCGATCAAACTCAGTGTTGTTATTTTTTAACGGTATGCCTTTCCAATAGTCAAAATGTCCACCGTCTTCTGTCAGCCAGCGATCCTGTATAACCAATGGAATCTCCTGCGATGGTGATCCAATGAGTTGAAACAACTCGGCATCCGATTCGTCGCGCACAAAATAAAGCCCCGCCAAGCCAGCATGAACTTGAGGTGCCGTATTGTCCATGCCATGGTCATGAAACCACAACATGGCGGCACGCTGTTCATTTGGATAAAGATAGATACGGTGGCTAGGTAACCCGAAAGAATTTCCTTCGAAACTTGCCGGCTGCAAGGGCCAACCGTCGGATTCTGGCGCTACCTTTCCTCCATGCAAGTGGGTAACGATTCCGGCGGACCAATTCATGGAACGAAGCTGTGGAATGGCCAGATCCATTGGCAATGGATTAATAGGGGGCATCTCCAATGAACTTGCTTCACCTGGGTTTTCGGGGGCCATAGAGCTCAGTGCATTAATCCAAGCCACCTTGAGAGGCTGACCGCGGGAGACATTCAAGATCGGGCCAAGAAAATTATCTAACACAGCGGCATGCTCGCTAACTGAGCCAGACCTTACATAGCACCATGCGTTAGGATTATTAGGAACTATACCTGATTCAGTTAGTTTGACCTGCTTGGCAACAACCTTAATCGTTAATTGTTCTAATGCTGAAGTCTCTCCCGTTCCTACAATATCCAGTGATTCTAGAGGTATGTGTTCTTCGTACATATTAGTTCCTTGAGTCGATTATTTGAGGTTATAGCACATCCCATTGATTAGCGTCAAAGGTACGCATGTACTGGTACAAATGTAACTTCTCATTAATCACAGGTAGCTCCTAGCAAGGTTCTATCGCAAATATTTTTAAAAGCCAAGCCGCATTAATCTGCGGACGCAATTATCCTGCTAACGCCATAAACTACTTATAAGCCGGAATATTGCTTTCTGACAGCTGCTTTTTTCTAATCATGTGCGCAGGTTTCAATACTCTCGATAGTCGCTCGTGCTGAATGGAAGGCCTTAAATCCCATCATGGGATTCGTGATATTCTTGATGAAACGATGATCTTGTTCGATCACATTGTTCAAATGTTTGACCTGACAGACTTCTATAAAACTGATCAATCCTGCCAGCATCAGCAACATATTGATATTCTCAATGCCGGCATAGTTGGTGCCGCTTTTATCCATGACGACTTTATGAGGGAAGCCGTGGTTGTTGATGACCTGCTTGAAGAGCGCGGTGGCGGCCATTTCGTCCGGTCGCGCTGTTCGGACAGCATGAAATAAATAGTGTCGCCAAACTTGTCGACGGTACGGTACAAGTAGCACCATTATCCTTTTACCTTAATGTACGTTTCATCCATCCTCCAAGATGTCACCACAGTACGTTTGCTTTTTTTGGCTTCAGCTGAGATCAACGGAGAATTGTTAATGACCCAACGATTCAGGGTGGCATGATCATCTTGAACACTACGATCATCCATGATTTCTTCCAGGTCACAATAAGAAACACCAAATGGGACATAGAAAAATACTGCGTATAGAATGGCTTCTTTGGGAAAATTAATACCTTTAAAACTAATCATTGGGTTTTTCAATTGCAAAAAAACCGTGCATTGTTCCTGAGTTCAAAAAACTTTGCGACACAACCTTTAGAAAAAAGGCCTAGTAAATAACAATAACTTTTGTAATGTATTATACCCATTCATTCCGTAGTCAAGATGGGGCATGCAAAAATATTTTGTCCTCAACACCATCCTGTGGGTAATACACAAAACGGGGTTTAAGGCTCGGCGCTATCTTTCCGGTAACTTGTCCCCGCCCCTTAAACCCCCGCCGCCGCTTGCCGTCCCCGAAGCCGCAACACATCGGCCTCGGCTGCTTCCTCACTGCAAACCACAGGCTCCTGATGGCACCCCTCTATTCCGCAATGTTAGGCTCCTCCGTACGGATGGCCAGTCTGGTCATCGGTATTTATGCTCTGACTTTTAAATCGAATCAGAATGCATTCCCATCTTTCTGCTTGCCCAGCTTTTTCATCTTTTGGGTATTCGACTATTATCGCGCCATCTTGGAAAACTCCATTATCTTTTGCGAACTCTGAATCTTTGGGATTTCCTTGGTTCATGTGGATGTTGTGTATACCGGCTCCGGGCAAATAGCCGAAATAGTCGTCCTGTAGCGTGTCTGGACCCCATACTTGACCAATGACATATATTCTAGACTTTCCATAAGCGGATAGCTTGAAGAAATATTCGGTCAAGTAATCGTTTATGTCATTTCCGAGCCCTGGAGTATCAAAGTCAATGTCTTGAAAATTGTCCGTAGACATGACCACGCCAGTTCTCAAGTAGTCAAAGGCACCTACTTCTTGATCGGCATGCGTCCTGAATATGCGATCAAAAGAATTTAATCCATCTCGTCCGGAATGTGTCAATGACTTTGGGACACCAAGCTGTTTTATTTAGTGTCTAACTGATGTGTATTTTCTGGTCGTGGTTCTCCTGAATGTTAATGGGCGGATTGATCCAGACGGCATTGGGCAAGCTGGGTGGTAGTGGGCAC
>JAPLRR010000005.1 GCA_026399075.1 Methylococcales bacterium | reverse complement strand
CTTAGAAATCGCTAAATGCTGGTTAATGTTCCACCCTATCGTTCGCCGCCCCATGCGCGGCTTAGAAATGTTTATGCAGTAAAAGCGATCCCCATTGATAGTTCGCCGCCCCATGCGCGGCTTAGAAAAGCGCCGCTTGTTGGGCTTTGATTTGCTTTTCGTTCGCCGCCCCATGCGCGGCTTAGAAAGTCATGCTCAATCAGCCACGCGGCAACTTGCGGTTCGCCGCCCCATGCGCGGCTTAGAAATAAAATAAAGAATTCTGAAAAATAGAACTATCGTTCGCCGCCCCATGCGCGGCTTAGAAAAACCTGTGCCACGCCTCCTCCAACTCCAGACCGTTCGCCGCCCCATGCGCGGCTTAGAAATGAATACAAAAAATGGCCAGGCCTTTTTTATGGTTCGCCGCCCCATGCGCGGCTTAGAAATTTGTGCCACCGTACTTCCCAGACAACACGGTGTTCGCCGCCCCATGCGCGGCTTAGAAATCAACTGTGCCGTAGGACTGCGCTCACTCATTGTTCGCCGCCCCATGCGCGGCTTAGAAAACTCTAAAATAGAAATTTGACTGTTAGTGCGTGTTCGCCGCCCCATGCGCGGCTTAGAAATAATGAAAATATTGTCATTATCAAAAAATCAGGTTCGCCGCCCCATGCGCGGCTTAGAAACACCCCTTTTTGCTGACCTTATTTATACAGGCGTTCGCCGCCCCATGCGCGGCTTAGAAATTAATCCGTTTCTTATTGGTCTTGCTTAAGTAGTTCGCCGCCCCATGCGCGGCTTAGAAAGCAAGGCCAAGCAGAAAGCCAATCGTAATGGCGTTCGCCGCCCCATGCGCGGCTTAGAAATAATGCTGCAACTAAGCCATTTTTTGCACCAAGTTCGCCGCCCCATGCGCGGCTTAGAAAAGGCGCACCACTTACACCAGGAACGCCAGTAAGTTCGCCGCCCCATGCGCGGCTTAGAAAACCTGTTAAAAATGTTGGTGATACGCTGCGCAGTTCGCCGCCCCATGCGCGGCTTAGAAAATGTTCGATTTTGCCACATGTACGGCCAATTCGTTCGCCGCCCCATGCGCGGCTTAGAAACGTAGTTTCATTAATGCCACCAAGGGCCGTCCGTTCGCCGCCCCATGCGCGGCTTAGAAAAACCCGTCCACAAATTAAAATACCCAGGCTGAGTTCGCCGCCCCATGCGCGGCTTAGAAATATGAGCGCCATGCCGGAACAATTGCTGGCTTGTTCGCCGCCCCATGCGCGGCTTAGAAATGATGATAATTGCCACGGCGCTCAAGTTCAGCGTTCGCCGCCACATGCGCGGCTTAGAAATGATACAAACCCACGTGACGACATATATATAAGGCGGGGAGTCGCTATTTTTAAGCAAAGATTTTCCTTGCTCCCAGCATGGAAATCATCAAAAATACCGCGACAAGTTTAAATTGCTGCGCAAGCCCCAGCCGTCCTGTTCTCCGTGGTGTGATAGGTTATATCACACCACTACGCCCAATGACTCTACGCGATTTCATAAAGCCTGAATTTTCACTACGCTACGCTTCGTGAAAACACATGCCTTATCGCTTCTGGGGACTACTCGACTCCTGTCTCGTAGCGAAGGAACACGAAAACCCATACCTTTAGCACCCAAGCAAAGACAGAAAAATGCAAAACTGCCGCGTAATCAAACAAATCAGCCTCAACAAAGACAGCCGCGACCTTGTTATCCAATTCAGGGATAGCTCGTCGGCGACCGAAGCTAAAGCACTGGATTTCAAGAAAGACGAGCTGGGGAATATTGTGTATATGCTGCTCGACCGATTAATCCATAACGCTCACGAAAGCACGTTCGAATGTTTTCTAAACGGGGAATGGCAAAGGGGGTTCTCTGTATCGGGTTGTTTTGTGAGCGAACTTAGCCGCTTGGTGAAGCCTGCCTGACCACTTGCATGGACTACTAAAAAACCCTAACCCCGAGCAACACGACCAAGATTTCGCACAAGAAAGCGCAGGTCGGCAACAAAGCAGCACACCTGGAGATAGCGATGAATAAAGACGAATACAGCGACATGATCAACGAGCACATCGATGCTGATATATGCTACATCTGCAAAGAACCAGTGAACGATAGGGATGGTATACACGCCCTCACAGGATCGCACTGGAACTGCCACGAAAAAAGAAAAAACATGTTTTCCAATCTCGACCAGCACCAAGCTTGTGACGGGGAACGCGAACTGACACTCTGTATAGCCAACGGCGGCAGACTCGTCCATGCCGTTGATAATAGGTCGAGGGTCGCCCTATGCGGCCATGCACCAAAGGACACGGCCCACAAGATGAAGTCGCGTGAAAAATGGTTACTCACCAACACTAATTTAATTACATGCAAATCATGCATTAAAAAGCACGGCGGCAATACTATCTAAACAAGCCCCAGCACGAAACTTCACCGACCCCGCACCAAAACAGCGTAGACCGCGATCCGCTTAAACCTCCCCACCAAAAAAACGAGGGCTGAGTGCGGCAAAAGTACGGCCATAAAGGCCACTAACCCAACGCAAAAAACACTAATCCGGGCCCCCTAACAACCAAGACACGAATGACCGCCGTCTAACCAACAATTAGCCACACCGGGCAACACCATCCCCAGCAACCACAAGCAACCTTATTCCCCGAAGATGCCAAAAAAGCCAAAAACTAGGCAATAAGCGCAAAAAAACACCCACAAAAGCGATTTTTTATCACGCAAACGATTTTTTATAACGGGTTTGGGCGGACGCTATAAAAACGTAAAACTACTCAAAACCACTGCACCATACAGCATGGGTTGGCCAATACCACTAACTTGGCAATACAAAACGTATGCCCAGAATAGAAAACAGATTCACATAATCCGACAATGTGATGTTCAAACCACCCTCACCCGACTCTATCCCTTGTATCAACGAACACTCCAAGCCAGTCAAATTCGCCAGTTTCTGAACGGTGTACTTTTTAGATTCCCTCGCCAACTTTATAGCCTGCGGCATATCGGCAACCATGCTTTCCTGTTCCCCGCCACCAGCGGCTCCCGCATCCCCAAAGTTGTTCGGCCTTGGCGGCTTACCGGGCTTATCGATCCAAACCCAGAGTTTACATAGGCCAAGCCAATAATCATAAGCCACTTTATCAGACATATCCCGATGCGATTTCCAGAAATTAATGACCTGCCGTTTCCCCAACCGATGCAGTGATGTCAATTTCTCCGTTGAATCCGTGTATTCAAGAAAATCTATTATCAAGGAAACTTGTTTCTTGCGGTTCTGCTTGCCACCGCGACGCACATAATCGTGTAGGTGGGGTTGTAGTTCTTCAGCCCAGGTACGCATTTGTGATCTCCACCCGTGAATGCCCCAGTTCCCCTGATACGATTTGGCGGACGTACAGCGAAGTATTATTGGAACTACTAACACGCCATTCAGCTGTTTATAATCAATATCTTAACAAAGGGAATTTGCAAAATGTACCAATAATACTTCGTTTGCTTGCGAAGTATTTTTGGAACTTTTAGTAGGGAACATCCAGTTCCGTCACCTAATTTTTCGAAAGGTGATCCTAAATGTGCTACCCAAAACCTTGTCAGTCAGCGGACAACGAAGCATTACCAGAACTACGAAAACGCCAACTCAACTGTTCAAAATCAATATCTTAATACGGTATTTTTGCAATATTTACCAATAATACTTCGTTAGTGTGATGAATTCTACCGGAGTTGTGTATCCGTCGATTCTGCAAAAAGTACCAATAATACTTCGCATGTTACAAAATGTTCCAATATTACTTCGCAAATTGCTGGCAAAAACACAGTAATTCATATATGAATCATAGCTATACGCTATAACTCAAATAGGTGAACATTTGGGTATGGTACATCGTTAGTTACTGGGAATGCCTTTTTCTGCAAAATGTTCCAATAATACTTACACAAATGTTCCAAAAATACTTCGTTGTACGGTTACTGCTGGTGGCGAACCGTCATGGCAAGTTGGCGATTGCTGCGCTAAAAACCAACGGCAGGGCCAGCGCGAAAACAACCCTCTACCAAGCGCCGTTGATGAATGTCTATGCCAGCGGCAATGTATGTACTGGTTCGGCGGCATTGCCCGATGAATGCGGCATCGATCAAATCGGGGCATGGGAATCGGTCATGTTCGATAGCGCCTTTTCCCATGTCAATAATCCCACAACGCTTGCCCTTGCCAAAAGGAAAGCCGACAAATTCCCAAACGAAACCCTTAATCCCTTACGCCAAGGCATAGAGGATTTTATTGCAACCCATTCCTAAAAGGAACCCTAGCATGAATGACCAAGTCATTGAAATTGAGCACTACGGTGATGCAAACGCGTTTACTGTAGGCCCGTCATTCGTGGATTTCCATGGTGCCTTTGAGGGGGTTATCGTAGAACATCCGGCCGCAGCTCTGCGATTAGCTTCAAGTTTTCTAATCGGCGAGTTCGAAAACACCATCCGCAACGAAAATGGAACCCAAACAACAGAAGCTATAAATCTTAAGGCAAAACCGCCAACAGTTAGCCAGTCTTGAACACATTGGTAACGACTTTTTGCGTAACTGCATAGAAAACGACATAATCACCCACGTCACTACCTTTATCTAATGACGGCGAGAACCGTGAAATGAGCGAATTATGAATCAGGAACAGTCTTTATCTTGTTTGTGCGCTAAGCGTATCCACTGCAACGCCACCATTAATTTGCACTTTGCCGCCCTGTTATTGTCTAGGTAAGCAGTAGCCTGGTGTCCCGCATCACCATCAAGAGATGAGATGGCCCCTAGTTTGTTATTTGCGGCTCCTTGCTATTTTGCCCATCGGTACTATATTTATCGATTAGACTTAATCTTTAACCCATAACACTGCTAAAAATGCCCGAACCTATCGTTTCCCGACTCACCTCCGCCCGTATTCCTACCGCCTATGGCGATTTTCAACTCTGCTATTACAGCAATACCCTAGACCACAAAGAACATTTGGCTTTTTACATGGGAGCAGTCACTGATGCGCATGATGTGTTGGTGCGCATACATTCCGAATGTTTTACTGGCGATGTGTTGGGTTCTCTGCGCTGCGATTGTGGCGAACAATTGGACCGTTCTTTACAATTGATTGCCGCCCAAGGTACTGGTGTATTGGTTTATTTGCGCCAAGAAGGCCGTGGGATAGGCTTGATGCAAAAACTGATGGCTTATAATCTGCAAGATCAGGGTTATGACACCGTAGATGCCAACTTGTTATTGGGGCATGGCGCAGACGAACGCGATTATTCGCTGGCGGCACGCATTTTGGAAGATTTGGGCGTGAAATCGGTCAGGCTGATGACCAACAACCCGTTAAAAATAAGCGCGATGCAAGCCGAAGGCATACAGGTACATGCCCGCGTGCCCTTGGAAATGGCGGTTAATGCCGATAACCAAGGCTATTTGCTGACCAAAGCCCAACGGATGAACCACTTGTTGCAGTTTCCGCACTTTTCGCCCGCCGTCAAACCCAATAGCGTAGCCTATGACCGTTCATCAGCAGATTGAATATTGGCTAAGCGCCCATAAAATCGCCAACAAATCCGCGCAACGACCCTTCGTCACCTTGAGCTATGCCCAAAGCTGGGACGGCAGCATTACCACGCGTAGCGGTGCCACCTTGGCCTTAAGCGGTACTGAAGCCACCCGGCTTACCCACCACTTGCGTAGTTTGCACGACGGTATTTTGGTCGGCATCGGCACAGTCCTAACCGACGATCCGCAGCTCACTGTCCGCGATTGGCCTGGGGCCAACCCGCAACCTATTGTTTTAGACAGCCAATTGCGAATGCCACCAACGGCGCGGCTATGCCAACATGCCGACAAACGTTGCTGGATTTTAACGTGCCTGAAAGACGGGTTGGCCTACGGCAGCCATGTTGAGGTCATCACGCTAGCCCGCGATGCCGAAGCCCGGGTCAATTTATCGGAAGCCTTGGCGGTGCTCTGGGATAAAGGCATTAAAATGTTGATGGTGGAAGGTGGCAGCGAAGTGATTACCGCGTTTTTAAAAGCCCAGCTGGCCGACGCACTGGTACTGACGATTGCCCCTACCTTAGTCGGTGGCTACAAAGGCGTGGGTCATTTGGGCATAAACTGTAAAAGCCACATGCCGAAAATCCGCCAGTTACACACCCAAATGCTGGGCGACGATGTCATCATGTGGGGAAACCTGCACTATCACGACCAACTCGCACCATGCTAGCCCAGCAACTTTGGTTTACTCGCCCTAGGCGAATTGACATCCGTGAACACGCCTTGCCGTCCCTAGAGGCAGGGCAAGTCTTGGTTAAAACCGACTGTTCCGCCATTAGCGCCGGGACTGAAATGCTGGTGTATCGGGGACAACTGCCCGTGGATATGAGCTTAGATGCCACCCTAGAAGCCTTGCGCCAACCGCCGACCTATCCCTTAGCCTATGGTTATGCCTGTGTGGGCCGCATTGTGCAATGTGGGTCAGGCGTGGATAGCCGATGGCAGGATCAACGGGTGTTTGCCTTCCAGCCCCACGCCAGCCATTTTATTACTACACCACCGCAACTCATCCCCCTGCCGGATGACATAGAAACTGAAGCGGCGGTGTTTTTGGCAAATATGGAAACGGCGGTCAATTTGGTGTTGGACGGCAATCCTGCGTTGGGTGAGCGAGTCGTCGTGCTGGGATTGGGCATAGTCGGGCTGTTAGTTTCGGCTTTGTTGGCGCAATTTCCCTTAGCCCACTTGTATGGGCTGGATACTTGGGCCGAACGGCGAGCGCGTGCCTTGCAACAAGGTGTGCATCAGGTTTTCGATCCCCACTCAGAGGCCCAGATTGCCGAATTAACGCAGGCTTTGCATTTGCCCGCCAGTGTGTCGGCAGCCTCTGACAGTGGCGCCGATTTAATCTACGAAGTGAGCGGCGTACCTGAAGCCTTAAATTTGGCTATCGAGCTATGCAGCTATTCGGGGCGAATTGTTCTGGGCAGTTGGTATGGCAATAAAGTCGCGCCCCTGCAATTGGGCGGTGCGGCGCACCGCAACCGGATAAAGTTTATCAGCAGCCAAGTCAGCACTATCGCCCCCGAATTGACCGGACGTTGGGACAAGGCCTGCCGCTTCCACACCGCTTGGGAGATGATACGGCGGGTGCAGCCACAACAGCATATCAGCCACAAGATGCCACTGGCTCAAGCGGCGCAGCTCTATCAGTTGTTGGATGAATCCCCCGAACATGTTTTACAAGCCCTCATCACTTACTAAAAAACCGTACTTATTTAGGTTCCCTCGCAAGCTCTCCCCTCTTTTCAAGGGGGGAGAGCTTGCGAGGGGGTTATTCAATAAAACCTCCCCTAACCCCTCCTTTTTAAGGAGGGGACTAAATGTTTACTAAAAACCAAAGGAAAATATCAATATGTATACCGTAGCCGTCACGCGTGATTTCATCGCCAACCATTATTTGGTCGGTGGCGATTGGGGCAGCGAAAACCACCCGCACGCCCATCATTATGTGGCAGAAGTCAGTATTGAAGCCGAACACTTGGATCAGCACGGCTATTTAGTGGATATTGTCGCCATCGAAACCGCCCTGGATGCGATAGTGAATGGTTTTAAGGATCAAATGCTCAACGACCAACCCGAGTTTGCTGGCCTCAATCCTAGCATTGAGCATTTTAGCCGTATTCTTTGTGAGAAATTATTCGCCGCCATCGCCCCGCCAGGCACGGGTACGCTACGGTTAAAGCTTTGGGAAAACAGCACTTGCTGGGCGGCTTACCGATTGGCGTACTAAGCGGATGCGGATAGGTTTGCTGATTTATGGTGACCTGGACAGCATCAGCGGCGGGTATTTGTATAACCGCCAACTGGTAGCTTATTTGCGCCGTAGAGGTGATGATGTCGTCGTGATCAGCTGGCCTGTGCGCCCTTTGTGGCAACAGCTAGGCGACAACTTTCGGCAGGATTGCTTAAGGCAACTGACCGACGCCAAGTTGGATGTTTTGATTCAGGATGGGATGGTACAGCCCTCGGTATTTTTGCTAAACCGAAGGCTGCGTTTACGGGTGGTCACACTGCTGCATTTGCTGGCTACTTATGACCAACAGCCGCGTTTTAGGGCGTGGTTTTATCGTGCCATAGAACGCCTTTACCTGCGTTCCGTGACGGGTATCATCGCCAACAGCCAAACTACGCTGGCACAGGTAAGCCACATACTAGACAAACCGCTGCCCGCGCATTGCGTTGCCGTCCCTGCTGGCAACCATTTTCCACAAGCCAGTCCAGACATCCATGCCATCAACTTACGCGCTTTGGCGACTGGCCCCTTAAACATTTTAGTGGTCGGCAATGTCATCCGGCGTAAGGGTTTGCATGTGCTGTTAGCGGCCTTAAGCCAATTGCCGGAAGAAACCCTGCACGTCACCGTGGTCGGGCGTTTGGACATGGAGCCGGATTATGTACGCCAAATCCAACACCAGATCCACACGGCAGGGCTACACACCCGGGTGTGCCTGAAAGGCCCTGTCCAAGGCCAAGCATTGGTGGCGTTATATCAGCAACATCACCTCATGGTGTTGCCGTCTGCTTATGAAAGTTACGGCATAGTTTATGTTGAAGCCCAACAATTTGGCTTGCCTGTGATAGGCACAACAGGCGGTGCAGCCAAAGAAATCATTGCCCAAGGCGACAATGGTTATTTGATTGCGCCCGAAGACAGCCGCCGTTTAGCCGAGATATTACAAAACCTACATCATGACCGTGCGTCGTTAGTACAACTTAGCCAACGGGCTTTGGCGGCTTATGCCCGTCACCCCAGTTGGGAGGAAAGCTGTGCACGCATTTGGGATTATTGCCACCAATGGGCTGTTTAGCTGAACGTTGCGCCGCTTACAAGCCCTCTCCAGAAGGAGAGGGTTGGGAGAGGTAAATCAAAACCGTCAATCTGCTGCAAAGCAATAAAAATAGCCCGCACCGCCAGTGCTGACCAAGTTTTCTTGGCTGCAACCTTTGCTGTCATGGGTAGAATTCCACGATACGTTGCCACCTGTTGCACCACGGTTAGTGCGGTCGGAGTGGCCTACCCTGACGCTGCCTTCGCCGCTGCTCGTATAGTTTTTGCAGGTATGGTCAGCGGCATCGGTATAAGCATTGCCGTTAGGTTGGGTTCCGGTAATGAGATCATGTTGGTTAGGTGTAGCACCCACACCATTGATGAGTTCGCCTTTTTCGGTCAGGTTGGTCGTGCGGTGCACGTTGTTGCCCAGTTGCCCAAGTTCCACGGTATCGCCGTGTAAATGGGCGATGTCATTAGCGATTATCGCACCGTTGGCATTGGCCCAAGGGCCTTTGCCGATACGGTCGCGGGCATTGACGGCAGCTTGGTCGCCGCTGGCTTGGGTGCTTAAATAGGCGTGCCAGACACGGTTGCCCGCACCTACCGCTGTGGCTAGTTTTTGGCAATGGGCATCCGCACCTGCCAGACCGCCCAGATCAGCGCCTTTACCTGAGCCGATACTGGTGACGAAAAAGCCTAAAGGTGGCTTAGGGGCTTCTTCGGCTGCGAAAGTGGCAGTGCTGCTCAGGATAAGCAGGGCAACAAGGGTGTTATATTTTTTCATTCATGTGCTCTCATTAAGGGGTTGTAATACGGGGTTATCGAAGACAGCGTATTTGGCTTTAATAAAGAGCATTTATCATGCCGCAAAATATATGTAGGCAATTGAGGGAGGTATGAAATTAACCATCGCCCTGTTGTTGGTATATGGGCATACTTTGCTGATGGCCTGTGGCTAGCGGGGCAGTCAGGTCACTGCCCACAGTTAAGCGGAGTACAACGGCTTTAGACGTTGTAGTCTTGGCTTTATTGTCGGCACAGCAACGTCTAAAGCCGTTGCACTCCAGCTGTCGTTGCCTACTGTGGGCAGTGCGGCAGGTGGATTTATGGGCGCCTTTGTAACACGCGCACACATGCCAATCCCGCCGTTAAAGTCAGCAAATCGCGCAGCCGCATCAGCGCAATCACGCCGAGTGCCGCTGTAGCCGATAAGCCCAAAAATTGGAACGCCCACACCATCGCGGCTTCTAAGCTGCCTATGCCACCCGGCAAGGGCAGCAGAAAAGCCATGCGCATAGCGACAAAAATCACCAAAAACGCTTGTACATCCAAGTTTAGATTTACAAAGCCCAACACTAGCCCTAGCTCAGCAAATAAGCACACCCAGCCCAACAGGGATAATATAAACGCTTGCAACAAGGCCAGTTTGTGTTCAGCCAGCACTGTTTTCAGGCCACTACGCAGCCGTTGTCCTTGGGATTGGATGTGTTGCAGCCTAGGGTGATGCTGCCAGTGTTGGGTGGCACGCTGTAACCAATTCAAGATTGCGGCTGGTTGTTTTAGGATGAGTACGCCGAACGCGGTGAGCATCAGCAATATCAACAACAGGTACAAAGCTATTTTTTGCCAGCTGCCTATATCCGTAGTGGAGGATGCCGCCAACACGGCGACAGCCAGCAACAACACCGCAAAATTAATCCAAAGTTCATAAAACCGATCCAGCCCCAAGCCCAGCAACACGCGGTCTAAAGGTGGATGGTTGGGTTTCCATAACCAGTAAACTTGCAAAGGTTCACCGCCAAATTGAGGGCCTGGCGTGATAAAACTGACCGCGAGACCCGCTTGCCTAATCATCAGCAAGTTGCCAAAGCGCACAGCTAAGCCAACCGCCGCAGAAATGACCCGCCAGCGTAGGGTCGCCACTGCCATAATGCTTAGATTAACGCCTAGCCAAGCCAGCCATTGCGCCCATGATAAGTTTTGGACAGAGTGCGCTAGTGTGGCTAAAGGCAGTTGTGCCATAACGATGCCTAGCCCTAGTAAGGCCAACACCCAAAGCAGTAGGGGGATCGCTGTGCGTACAGTCATCAGCTGCCCTCGTAACGGGTAAGCCATTCATCACCGCTATGCCACAAGCTGTATCGGCCTGTGCCTAGCAATAAAATCCAACTCGCCGTTACAATCAGCACAGCAACCAACACTGGGTTGGCGGCAATCGGGTACTGCCAGCCCAAGAGTACGATAAGCAGCCCTGCCGCAACACGCCCGCCGTAACCAACCAATATCAAGCCAGCCAAAACCCACAACACGATGTTTATGTCGGGTGCAAAATGCGGGTAAGGAAGCAACACCAGCACCAAAACCAAAACCAATACTAAGCGTAAGCCCGGTTGCCACCACGCCACACTAAAGCGCTCCAAGCCCACCAACACCTCAGCCGTTAAACGCCCGGTCACTATCCACCAGTCTACAATAAAGCCAAACAGCACGGGTAACATAAAGGCAAGCCCTGCAGTTTGCGTTAGCGCAGGATGCAGCACCTGCCAGAGCGTGACCGCGACTAACCCCATTTGAAACCCCGCCAAGGTGCGCCGCAACAAGTTTGGGGGCAAGGCATGGACTGGCAAACCTAGCTTTATGCGGGATTGCAACTGCCATTGGTAAAGGTAAAAGGCAACGCTTAACAACAGATAAGAGCCATGCAGCACGCCCAAGCTGATAGCCAACAACGGGGCAA
Source organism: Methylococcales bacterium (assembly GCA_026399075.1). GTDB lineage: Bacteria > Pseudomonadota > Gammaproteobacteria > Methylococcales > Methylomonadaceae > Methylobacter_C. Next base: position 45,201 of record JAPLRR010000005.1, on the reverse strand, counting down.
TGACCAAACCCAAGGCATCAAAGCGAATGTCCAACTCGTTGCCCAAGAGACTGACGTGTTGGCTACGCCGTGCTGCCCAACCATCGAAACGGTCCAGTATTGCCGCAGATGTATAAAACGCCGCAGGGAGCCACATCAAACCGTGGGTATCGGTAGGCAATCCTATAAAGCCCCCCGTCAGCGCAATCAAAAAGCCGCGCAAGACCGTTAGGCGGTTGCCCCAGCCTAAATGGCGATACAAGGGCGCGTGCAGATCGGCCTTGTTCAAGGGGAAGCGCTGCCAAACACAATGGCAGACCAACACCCACAGCAAACTGGCTTGCAATAACCATTGCCCAGCACCGGCCCAGCCCACTGCCATTGCTAAGCCGCCAAATCCAGCCAACAACATAACGCCACCCAGTAGGGCTATTTTTTTTAGTTCATATTTCATCAGATTAATATCGGGGGTGATTGGTTTTGAGGGTCTAGCCACAGCTATAATAACGCGTTTACCACACAGCAATTCAACAGACGGCAGGGGCATACGCATTGACTCACAATAACACGAAGGGCGGCACGCGCCTTATCACCAGCCGACACATTGCCGCCTTGGTGCTGGTCTACTTATTATTGGTGTTCCCGAATCGCATCAGTGCCTTTACCCCTTCATTTATTAGCTATTTCCCTTTAGAAGCCCTGTTGCTGGGCTGGCTGTTGCTCATCCCAGGATGGGCAGGAAGCATTGTCCAATGGGTTTGCGCATCGTTACTCGCTATCGGGGTGCTGTTAAAACTGGCGGATATAGCCACTTTTCAAGCCTTTGACCGCCCGATTAATCCGGTGCTGGATGTCCGCTTTCTGGCAGACGGCATGAATCTGTTGCAAGGCACTTTGGGGACTACTGGCGCAAACCTAGTCGCAATTTTGTTGGCGGTGTTGGTGGTGGGCATTGTTTTTTTATCTTATCGTTTATTAAAGGCGGGCAAAACCCTGTTGCACACCGCCCCTGCCTACAGTGCCTTCGGTTTACTGCTGGGGCTAGGCCTGTGGATAGGCCTGGCATTAGGCGGCTGGCGCCATGCCGCTACGCCGGGTTATAACCTGATGGCGATGCACGTCAGGAATATGACGGCGAGTATTGCCGACCTTAAGGTGTTTAACAATGTGGTTAATATCGACCCTTATGCCGCCGTGCCGGATGAGACGTTGTTAGATAAGTTAAAAGGCAAGGACGTGTTGGTGGTCTTTATCGAATCTTATGGGCGGACCGTACTTGATAACCCCGATTATGCCCAAACCCTGCGCACACTCTTGTCCGAAAGCACTGCCAAGCTTGCCGCTAACGGTTGGTCTGCACGCAGTGCTTACCTGACGTCGCCAACGTTTGGCGGTCTCAGTTGGCTGGCACATGGCACGGTGATGTCAGGTTTGTGGATTAATAGCCAAATACGCTACGACCGCTTGGTGAGCGGCACCAGGCCGTCATTAAACCGGCTCTTTCACCGTGCCGGTTGGCGCACGGTCGGTGTGCAGCCCGCCCACACGATGGCTTGGCCGCAAGGCGACTACTTTGGCTATGACCGCGTTTATTCGGCAACTGATTTAGGCTACCAAGGTCAGACCTTCAACTGGATCACGGTGCCCGACCAATACACCTTATCGGCATTTAATGCCCTAGAGCGCAAATCCGGCCCGCGTGCGCCCGTTATGGCTGAAATTGCGCTGATTTCCTCCCATGCGCCGTGGACCCCTTTGCCCAAGCTGGTTGGCTGGGAGCAAATCGGGGATGGCCGCATTTTTAACCAAGTGGCAAGGGAAGGCGACGATCCGGACGTGGTTTGGAAAAGTGCCGCGCGTATCCGTGGGCAATACCGCAAAGCCATCGAATATGTGCTGTCCACGCTTGTATCTTATGCCGTGCATGAGCATGACAAAAACTTAGTGATCTTGGTGCTGGGGGATCATCAGCCAGCACCGTTAGTTTCGGGCGAATCAGCCAGCCACGATGTGCTGGTGCATCTGCTCAGCCAAGATGCCAACGTTATGGACGCAGTACAGGTTTGGCAATGGACTGAAGGCATGTTGCCCGCCCCAAATGCGCCGGTTTGGCCTATGGATACGGTACGCGACCGATTGCTTACAGCTTTTTCCAGCAAGTTGCCGCCGCACTAAAACTTATTGTTCCAAGCAATATCTTCGCCAAAACCTAGGCCGCTTTTGCATGAATCCTGCCGATTTCTGCGACTTGGAAGAGACGTTCATCGATTAACGTACAACGAAGCATTATTGGAACTACCCCGTCTTGAGGCGATGGTGGACTCGATAACAGACACACTGCCCGCGACCTTCCACTACGGAGCTTAGGTAAAAAGAATGGAATTCATGCCAACAAACGACGTTTTTCACCACATTTTATTGCTCCTTGTGTCAGCCCCTGGCTAACGCCGCAGTGTCCATTGTTGGTGGAGGAGCCATGTCCAAGTTCATCTGAAGCATTACACTCGTAGTTACCGCATTAAACGAAACCGGCCTTCCAGAGTTGATATTTAGTTAACAACCGAAAGGGGTTAATCGACCCAAACCTAATATATTCCTAGACTCAACCATAGACTGCTTTGGTCTGAAATTTTTCCAGATAAACCACAAAAGGCCTATAATATCCATTCACTAATTTATTCATGAATTAATTCGCCCAATGACAATTCACGCTGATCACATCCGTAGGCAACTAGCTGGAGGACCGATGTTGTCGGCGAAATTGCGCAAAAATCTAAGTATTAGTCAGCCGACAATGTCGCGTGCGTTGGCTGAGCTTGGTGGTGAAATAGTACGGTTTGGCGCTGCGCGATCCATTCACTACACCCTACGCGATAACACTCGCAGATTACCCGATATCCCGATCTATCGGGTTAATTCAGAAGGCTCTATTCGGCAATTGGGAACACTGATCCCCGTTCGGCCAGATGGGTTTGTCATGCGGCAAGAAAATGGTAAGACCCTTCACAGCGACGGACTTCCGTGGTGGTTGTTCGACATGCGCCCACAAGGATATTTGGGGAGGGCGTATGTTGCCCGGCATGGCGCTGAACTGGGACTACCAGATCGGCTTAAAGATTGGACAGATACCCATGCTTTGCGGGCGCTGCTGGTGCATGGGCATGACACAATAGGAAATATACTACTGGGCGAAAATGCCAGGGATCGTTTTCTCGCTACCCCGATACCTGAGCCGATTTCCTTGGGTCAGAAGGCTGGGGAATATGCCCGGTTGGCGCTTGAAGCGGCTCGTGGTGAAACACCGGGATCATCAGCCGGTGGCGAACAGCCAAAATTTACCGCTTATGCCATGACACAGGATGGGGATTGTCATGTTATTGTGAAATTTAGCGAATTGGAAGATGGCCCGGTCAGCGAGCGCTGGCGTGATCTGCTGCTTGCCGAACACCTTGCGCTTGAGACCTTGCGCGAGGGCGGCATTCCTGCTGCCAAAACACAAATAATTGACCACGGTGGTCAGCGCTTTCTTGAAGTCGAGCGTTTTGACCGGATCGGCAGCCTTGGACGACGTGCGTTGCATTCATTGTCTGCGCTTGATGCTGAGTTCGCGGGCTTAGGAACAGGTGGTTGGCCGGTTATTGCGCGCATCCTTGCTGATGATCGCCAAATTCATCCAGAAGCAGCGGAAGGCGCTAATATTCTATGGGCATTTGGCACGCTAATCGGCAACTCGGATATGCACAACGGAAACTTATCATTTATCGCGGAACAGGGTCGGCCTTATAGTATTGCACCAGCCTATGATATGACCCCAATGGCCTTCGCCCCCAGCACTGGCGGCGGACTTCCCGATACCTTATCCGCAGCGAACATTCATGGCAGCGTACCTAGCGAAACTTGGCATCACGCAGAAGCGTTGGCGCGTACATTCTTAGCTCGGGTTATGAAAACAAGCGGGTTTAGCCGCCGATTTGAACCGTGCATAGCGGCACTGAAGCACCGCATAAAATCCGCCAGCGCTAAAATCGAACGACTGGAATGACACCGATGCTGACCTTGTGGCCGCCTGTTACAAAGGGCGTATCATAGGTGCACGGGTTTTGATGGGAAAGCGTCAGTTTTCGTGCACCATTATACCAAAATTATTCATATAATCTTTTTTAATCAATTTGTTATATTTATTGAGTAGGCTCTAACCATTTACTCCCACCATGAAAACACTGGGCAAGATAGAAAGGTAGGGCAGCTAGGTTTTAATGGTCAACGCCAATGGTGTGAAGTGGCAGAGAAGATTGGAAGGATGGTAATTTGCTGTAAAAATATTCATTCAGTGGCGCGGGAGAAGAAAAGGCCCGGGCCATAGAATCGGTGCAGCGCCAATCCGCTGCGGTTTAATGAGAGCTCTATCTTAAACTAGGCAAAATAATGTCTGGACATTGGGGGCCACTATAATCCTCACAACTTTCTCAAAGTTTCAAATTTAGTTACGCGTTTGTTCTAAATTTAGTTCGTTGTACGGTGGTATCAACGAATCATAGTGTCATAGGTTTTCATATTTAATTAATAGATTTAACTATCGAATAATATTGTTTTCAAAGGGGAGTTGGCTATTGGTAGCATGTAGGGAAATTTAATAATTAAATAAAACGCTTATGAATTCTAAACAACAAAAACAATTGGCTTACGTTTTATTCAGCACATTGGGTTTATGCAGTTTGACTGCCAATGCCACCAATGGCTATTTTGCACATGGATACGGCGCACGAAGCAAGGCAATGGCGGGCACCGGTGTGGCATTTTCCCAAGATGCACTAGCCGGTGCGCTTAATCCGGCCGGCTTGGTTAATGTGGGTACCAATGTGGATGTGGAGCTGGAGTTTTTTAGTCCTATCCGCAAATATACCGTAGAAGGTGGCCCTACCCCGACATCCGTTTTTCCACTTAATCCCGGGACTGTAAGCAGCGATAGTGATATTTTTGCCTTGCCCACGTTGGGTTTGAGTTACCAAATCGATAATCAGCAAAGCGTTGGTATTACGCTTTACGGCAATGGGGGTATGAATACCGACTATAAGGGCTTTTCCAATCCCTTATGCCCACCGGGCAGTAGTGGGACTGGGACTTTCTGTGCCGGGCAAGCCGGCATAAATATGGGTCAAATCTTTATCGCACCCAGCTATGCGCATTCCTTTGCTAATGGCCGTTTTTCCTTGGGGGTTTCGCCAATATTTGCACTACAGTATTTTAAAGCGACTGGGCTTGGCAGCTTTGGCGGTTTTTCCAGTGATCCCCAGCATCTATCTGATAACGGTCGCGACTGGTCTTATGGCGTTGGTTTCAGGGTAGGTGGGCAGGCCGAGTTGTTACCGGGCTTACGTTTGGGGGCCGCGTATAAAAGCCGCGTTTACATGACAAAATTTGATCGGTATGCAGGGCTATTTGCTGAACAAGGTGGCTTCGATATTCCTGATAGTTTTAATATTGGTCTTTCTTGGGCCATTAACAATGCAATAACAACCGCTTTTGATGTCGAGCATATCCGATATAGTGAAATCCAGTCGGTCGGCAATCCCATCCAACCACTTTTTCAAGGCATCCCTTTAGGGGCTGATAACGGCCCAGGGTTTGGTTGGAAGGACATGACTATCTATAAACTGGGTGTGCAATGGCAACAAAGCCAAAACTGGGCTCTGCGTGCGGGCGTGAGTTATGGTACACAACCAATCGATAATTCACAGGTGTTGTTTAATATACTGGCTCCTGGCGTCCAGGAATGGCATTTAACCACGGGCTTTAGCTATGCGTTAACCGACAAGGATGATCTTAGTTTTGCCTTCATGTATTCCCCCCCCAAGACAGTTACTGGACAAAATCCCTTAAGTCCGGGGCAGACTATTGAGCTGGAAATGTATCAGGTGTCTGGTCAATTTGCTTGGTCGCGGAGTTTCTAAGTTCAATAGGCTGTTTATTATGCGATCGTATTAATGACTTACTTAACAATTTTATCCGCATTAGGCGGCGGTGTGTTGATAGGCATTGCAGCGGCAATGCTGCTATTTTTCAATAACCGTACCGCAGGCATTTCAGGGATTGCAGCGGGCATTTTGCCTCCTTGGCAACAAGATACCAGCTGGCGTTTATCGTTTTTAGCCGGCCTTGTTGTTAGCGCACCGTTATGGAAGTTGCTGGGTGGCAGCGTGCAACTCCAGATTGATACACCGCTTATCATACTAACCATAGCCGGCCTCTTGGTGGGTTACGGTACCCGCTTGGGTGGAGGTTGCACGAGTGGCCATGGTATTTGTGGCATTGCCCGATTGTCGTTGCGTTCCATTGTAGCAACGCTAGTATTTATGACTACTGCCGGCATCACGGTATTTATAGTTCGTCATGGCTTATGAGGCGTCAGCTATGAATTTAAACTTATCAACGTTTGCCAGCGGTCTGATTTTCGGACTGGGCTTAATCATTGCGCAGATGACTAACCCCAATAAGGTATTGGCTTTTTTAGATGTCGCAGGCCGGTGGGATCCGACGTTAGCGTTTGTGATGGTCGGCGCCTTGTTGACTTTAGGTATCTTGCAACGTTTTATCCGCAAGCACCCAAAACAAATTCAGGACACTGACCAGCAAGCGTTGGTAAGCCCAACAGCTAAAATTGATGCAAAGCTGGCTATCGGTTCAGCGTTATTCGGTATAGGCTGGGGCTTGGCTGGCTTTTGTCCGGGTCCTGCAATTGTCAGCTTGACGTCTGGATTGACTGGGGCTTATGTGTTTGTAGGAGCCATGTTTATAGGATTTTTTCTATTTAACCAGTTGCATCGTTAGCCGCAAATTTGTATCGGTTGACATAACAAGGGAGCAATTGCCGGAATGGCATACAGTGGTATGTCGGTGATAGAAATGTGTTACTGCGGCAAGGATTTCGTCAGATTCGCCGAACAAACGAAGGCCATGCTACGGGAACTGCTGGCAATCCAATTGTCATAAATGGTTCCAAGCTAATCACCGACCTACAATTGGTATCAACTTGGGCTGGTACTGGAATGGGTAAAGGACCAGGGCTGAATATCAGCCATTGAATGGCGTAACATTCGCAAGGCAGACAAGCTGTAGAAGCCATCGATGCTATTCGTATTATTCAAATCCGGCCGGATCCATTCGTCCGGTCACGTATGAATGCCCCATTTCTTCTGGCAAAACCCTATCTTGAAAAATCCTGTATGGCGCAGGCGACATGGCTGGGATTAGTGAACCGTGGAACGTCATCGTATAGAAGAAAACCGCCCTTAAATTTTGCCAATAAGGCTCAACTAACAAGGCATGAAAATTCTCAATAAACGTTTGGTAAATTTACAAAAACCCGGATTCCGCCAATTTTTGCATCCAAATCTGTATTGAAATTAAGGACTATGTGTTCAATTTCGTTGCTGTTGTTACCTGTGGAATTTGTTGGCAAATGGTTAGGAAAGTATAGAGGGGCGACCATTGGGACAGGATAGAACAGATGTCGCACGGTAAATGGAGTGAGCGTGGACAACCGTTATTTGTTTAAGCGGTGTTGGGTTAGACCGGATAGGAGGTCCTTGGTGGGGTTTGTCGGGCGAGTTTAGGGGGTACATCGTTTACAAGCGAATTGCCTGGGGGCGCAAGGAGTGGGCAAGGTATTTTTAGGCGCCGTGCAAATTGCTGATTTTAGGACGTGATATTAAATGGCTATGCTAAACCCGGTGCCATGTTGCTTCTATAACAACAGAAGAATGTTCTACGCCTGTTGATAGGCAGGCAGCTTCACGGTTATTTATGCAATCCTTGCTAAACAAAAGTCAGTAAAGGCTGGTGTTTTCGCCCTTCAGAATTATTGGCTTGGTTATTGCCTTTTGAATATAGCTATTCAAAACAGTTAAGGTTGATCGTCATTTAAAAGACGCTTCTAGCCATAGAAACAAAAAGATCGAGGGGGGATTACACGACTAATCCCGAAAAATTTTAGTTAGTACCCTGGAGTTTGCCATGCTTACAAAAACCAAGAAACTATTTACGTTACTGGCCGTACTGCTAGTTACAAAATCACTCTATGCAGTTGAACTTGACCCGAAAGCGATCTCAATTAAGTTGCCCGAGCAAATTAATTGGGTTGCCAACCCAAGTGGTTCGGAAACCGCTGTGTTAGTCGGTGATCCAGCAAAACCAGGGCTTTATGTGGTATTAAATAAATGGAAAGCCCACCACAACAGCAAGCCCCATTCGCATCCACATGATCGGTTTATTACCGTGATTTCTGGGACATGGTGGGTGGGCACCGGGGAAGACTACAGCGTTGATCATTTAAAACCAGTACCCGCAGGTAGTTTTGTGACTCATTATGGCAAGGAAATCCATTATGATGGCGCCAAAGATGAGGATACTATTTTGCAGATTGTCGGCATAGGGCCTGCATCTTGGCCCGCTGGTCAACCTAAATAAGTTGAGTGCTTGTTGTACCGCTAATGCGCCAATTAACTCGATGGTTTTTAGGCTTATGCCGATAAAATCCCCTCGTTGGTTTCGCTACGTGCAACAGCGTTCATGATATGGCATCGAAAATTATCCGCTTTGATGGCTCTTCCGTATTCGCACTTGGCGATTTCCGTCGTTGTTTTTGCGTTTCTATTCAGTCTTACCGGTTGTTTTCCCGAAGGCTATTACCGCACCCAAATATCCAGCGTGCCTTGCCGCCTCAATTGTGACAGCGCCAGTTTAATTGTTAATTCTGAGCATGAGTATGCGCTGGGTTTCGTTGAGCTAGATGATCAAGGGCAGTTTTATGATCGTGGACAGGTGGAGGTGCTGCTAAATTGGTTAAAACAGGCTAGCCAGCCTCAGTATGTGATCTTGTTTGTGCATGGTTGGCATCACAATGCCAACGACAATGATTTTAATGTACGACGCTTTAAGGACGCGCTTAAAGATGTAAAAACGCACAATCCTGGCCACCGTGTCACTGGCATTTATGTCGGTTGGCGAGGCGAAACCTTTTCCGTGCCGTGGCTACGCGCCTTAACTTTTTGGGATAGGAAACAAGTCAGTGAGGAAGTCGGGCGCAATGCCTTGTTGGATTTTTTGTTGCGTGTGGAAGCCCTGGTCAAGTCTGAACCCCATACTCAAAACCGATTATTATCCGTAGGCCACAGCTTAGGCGCTTCTGTGCTTTTTAACGCCTTGCATCCCGTATTGTTGCAACGTTTGGTGCAGCCAGTGGATCATTCAGTGCGTAGCGGTTACGGCGATTTGGTGGTGTTTGTCAACCCAGCTTTTGAAGCCATGCGGTTTTCGGCAATACGCGCTGCTGCCCAACGCTATAGCCAAGAATTTGGCTACAGTAGGCAACAGAATCCCTTGCTAATGGTAGCAACTTCCGAGGCTGATACCACCACAAAAAATACCTTTGCTTTCAGTAGAACGCTGACGGCTGTATTTGAAGAACATCGCTTTATAGACCCCACTTTATCGGAATGGGAGTTGGATACCACTGCAGTTGGGCATTTTAATCAATATATTACGCATCGTTTAAAAATCAAAAACCCGATGCTTACGGTTGATAATTGCACCGCCAATCCAGTCGGTTTAGGCTCAGTATCCACTAAGCTCCAGCCGCAAACACAAGGAGATCAGACGGGTTTTAAAGCCTCGGTCCTGTCCGCAGCTTTTAATAATTTGGAATTACAACATTTACAAAACTCCGCCCCTTATGACCCTTATTGGGTCATCCAAGCCGATAAGTCCATCTTGCCCAGCCATGGTTTTGTCAATCAAAAGCCACTGTGGTGTTTTATTGATGCGATGGTCAATCGAGTCCAGCTAGTGGCACGCTAGCAGGCTATGCCTGGTGATCGGCTAAGCATCCTGCCGATATACCAACTCACCAAACACTTGGAAACCCAAACCAAGCCTTAAGCCAAACTAATTTCATAATCAGCGTTGTCTGTTTTTGGCCTTATTGGTTTTCAAAAAAACACGTCCAGTTTTACTGATTACGCAGTCTTTCAATCATCACGGTTGGTTCTGTTCATTCGCTCCTATGCCTAGCCTAAGACCTTGAGTTTCAGGTAATTGCCATTTGCCTGTTTAAACAGAAACAACTGTTGCATGCTTGTTGCTGTTGTAGCGGCAGCAGCGGCCAAAAAACTCACCAAAAATCCCCTATAGCCATGTGAGAATCAAGCCTACAACCTTTTGGTACAGCACTTGCTTAAGGCTAATGATTGGATTTGATTATTACAGAGTGATCAAAAAACTTAGTCAACATGAGGTAAAAAATGAATAAAAACTCTAATCACTTAAAAACATTGGCGCTGGTTTGCGTTTTGGGTTTGGCGCAACCAGCAGCACATGCCCATCACGCGTTTTCAGCTGAATTTGATGCAGAAAAGCCGGTGGAATTAAAAGGCAAAGTGACCAAGTTGGAGTTGGTAAATCCACACAGCTGGCTATATCTGGATGTTGCCCAACAAGATGGAAATGTCGCCAACTGGGGGTTTGAGTTTGGTGCGCCGTTTAACTTAAAACAAAAAGGCATTACCAAAGCCAGCTTACCCATAGGCAGTGAAATCAGCATCCAGGGCTTTAGAGCTAAAAACGGCAAGAATTTCGGCTATGCCGTGACCACCACACTTTCCGATGGCCGGAGTGTAAAAACGGGCGGCGCACAAGATGCGCCTGGCGCGGGCTCAGGCCAATCCGCCGGTCAATAACCTAAAGTAACTACTCAACCCTTACGGAGAGTTTCCTTGAGTAAGCAATTTATCCCGACTGTCTCTAATACCCGGACAACGCTAAATTTTCTCGGCTTGGTCGTTGCCCTTTTACTGACCAGCCCAGCGATGGCAGCGGACAAAAAAATCCCGCGCTTAAGTAGCGGCAAGCCCGATTTTTCCGGGATTTGGCAAACCACAAGTGCGGCCGATTACGATTTAGAACCCCACAGCAATCGAAAGGACGCACCGCCTGGTGCGGGCATTGTTGAAGGGGGGTTTATTCCGTATTTACCCAAAGCCATCGAACAAAAGCAAAAAAACTTTGCTGCCAGAGATACCGCAGATCCAGCCACAAAAGGCTACACCTTAGGCGTACCTCGTGGTATTTATTATCCTGAACCCTTCCAAATCTTTCAGCGCAAACAAGATTTATTGTTAGTACATCAGTTCGGGCATTCCGTGCGTACCATCAATACCAATAATACCGACCATCCAAAAGATCCTTACGACTGGTGGCTGGGTGATTCACGCGGTCATTGGGAAGGCGATACCTTAGTCGTGGATGTTAAGCACTTTAATGACAAAACCTGGTTCGATCGGGCCGGTAACTATCACAGTGATGCGTTACACGTTATCGAAAAATGGACTTATTTGGACCCTAACACCATCGAATACAAAGCCACCATTGAAGATCCGAATGTATTTAGTCGGCCCTGGAATATTGGCGTGATTTTATATAAACACAGGGAGAAGAACTTTCAACTGATCGAAGATTATCGATTTACCTTAGATTACGCTGATCATTATCCGCCTAAACCCGATAAGCCATAAGGGGAACAGGATGGATAAGTTTACTGTAGCAACTATGAAAGTCTCTGAGGATGATATGAATACCAAGAATAATCGTGGGCACGTTGGCAAGTATACGCTTTTGCTTGCAGGCTTAGCGGTGCTGCCGTTGCTCAGCATCGCCGCCGAAGAAACCAAGCCGGTTCCAGCTCCACAGAAACCCGCGACAAAACCGCTTACCATTGGTGGCCCTGGCATAGAACAAGAGCGCAGTTTTACCAAGCAGGTATCCGGTAAATGGACGGGGCCGAAAACCGCTGACGGTCAACCGGACATTCAAGGCCACTGGTCAAATACTATTGCCAATCACAATAATTTTACCGACCCACAAGGCGGTATTCTTAACGATCCCAATCCCAATCGAGTGGCAAAAGGCCTCAGGGAAGATCGGGCACCCAGTCGGGTAAGCGATCCTGCGGATGGACAAGTGCCATTTCAACCCTGGGCTTTGGCAAAAGTAAAAGACTTCCAAGCGCATTTTCACGATCCGGTTAAGCCGGAATATATCGAGCCATTAGCGCGGTGTGCACCTGCTGGCATTCCTAAATCATTGTTTTGGCATGGTTATGAAATCAGCCAATACCCAGGTTATGTGGTGTTTCAGTTTAACTCAGGTACCCGCATTATCCATTTGGACGGCAAACCGGCCTTGCCCAGCAATATCAAACTCTGGAATGGTGATTCCCGTGGTCATTGGGAAGGTAATACGCTAGTGGTTGATGTCAATAATCACAATGGCAAAGCCTTATTTGGCCGTTCCGGTGAGTTCATTAGCGAGAATGGCCGTATTCAGGAACGTTACATTTTTAGTAAGGATGGCACTCGATATACCTACGAAGCCTTGTTGACTGATCCCAGTGTCTACACCAAACCGTTTACTGTGACAGTACCCGCGCGCAAATGGACCGAAAAAGACCAACCCAATGGCTGGCATTATGAAGTTGAACCTGCGACTCATTCAGGCAAAGGTTTGATTTTGGATCACTATGAGCGGATTTGTGCGGAGAACAACGGCGGCTTTGGCTTGGTGGCCGAAGAAGGTAAGAAGTAAATGTCTATTCTTGAGATCGCTCAGCAGTTATACGATTCCGGGTTAGGTACGTCCCTGCGTGAATCGGTTTATGCTTTTCCTATCGTAGAAGGCCTGCATTTAATTGGCTTGGCGTTATCTGTTGGCTTGTTGTTTTTTTTAGACTTACGCCTGCTGGGGTTGTTCTTACCGCAGGTTCCGGTTGAGCGGGTGCTTAAGCCCCTAAGACCCTGGATATTGATAGGTTTTTTATTGACCTTGAGCACTGGCGTTTTATTGTTCATCGCGGCTGCAACCAAAATCATCTTCCTGCCCGTGTTTCAGCTGAAGCTGGGGTTTATTTTTTTAGCCGCGATTAATGCTTGGTGGTTTGAGCGCCAATGGGGCAAAAGTGCCAGTGACTGGGGCGGGCAGTCGGGTTTGCCATTCGGCGTAAAAATTGCGGGCTTCACTTCAGTGTTGTTGTGGAGTTTGGTGATTATTACTGGCCGATTAATACCCTACTTGAGCATCGAGTAACGCTATGACAACCTTAGAATACTTTAAAGCTTTACAGAGCAGCTCGTTTGGCCGCTACATCGGTAATCTGGATCATCTCATTCATGCCAGCTTTCAACTCTTACACATCACCGGCATGTTGTTATTGCTGACGACCATTGTGTTGTTAAGTTTGCGCGCATTCGGTCTGGCCTTGCGCCAAGTACCCATTGCTGAGATAGCGCATGCCACTCGATACTTGGTTTGGATTGGCTTGACGTTTTTGCTTATTTCCGGCTTCCTCATGCTGGCACCCTCAGCAACCAACTATTACGCCAACGATTTTTTTTGGGACAAGCTAGTTCTGTTGGGTTTGGCGCTTTTGGTCCATGTGGGCATTTTTCGTAAAGCGACTTCATCAAACGCCAGTTCGGCATTAGTTACCCAATTGAGCGCAGCTGCGTCGTTAGTATTGTGGTTTGGCGTCGCATTTGCCGGTCGGTTTATCGGCTTTTTCTAAACAGGAGATCATTTTGAAATATTCTGTGTATTTATCAGTCTTCGCCACCGCTGTTTTACTTAACGCTTGCAGTAGCGCCCCCCCATCTGAGAGCGTCGGCTTATTTAAGCCAAGCACCAGCATTCAAGACATCATGTTGCACATCATCGATCCTAATATCGATTATGTCTGGAATTCGGTTGCAACGATCAGCACCGCCAAAGGCACTGAAGAACGCCGTCCACAAACCGATGAAGAATGGCAGCAACTTAAACAACATGCGCTAGTTGTCTTGGAAGCCAGCAATTTGTTATTGATCGAAGGTAGATCGGTAGCTCAGCAGCCAGCAAGCACTTCCAGTGGGGGCGCAGAATTAACGGCTGCAGAAATCCAAAAAGCCATCGCCGCCAACCGTAGCGATTACATTCAGCGCGCCCATGCCCTGCATAAGGCCACTGAAAGCGTGATTGCCGCTATCGATCATAAAAACGTTGAGCAACTGGTGGAAACTGGCGGCGCTGTTGATCAAGCTTGTGAGCAATGCCATAGCCAGTTTTGGTATCCGAATGACAAACGCCCCAAATAACAAAATCTGCATTTAATAACTTTTCCATTTCCCTTACAGCGAAGTATGTTTGTTACTATATGTAACAATACCTTCGCCAAAACCTAGGCCGCTTTAGCATGAATCCTGCCGATTTCTGCGGCTTGGAAGATACGTTCATCGCACAAAACGGTTCGCCATTTTTGCCCAGCGACAAATAATCCGCCGCGTGTATTTTCGCGCCCTGAAGATGGTTTTCAAGTCCAACATGCTGCCCTTGTTGATGCCGTCCATTTTGGCAGATAAGCACTGCGAAAAGGTCACCATAAACAAGGAAAAATTGGCCGCATTGTTGACCTGGGCTTCTTTCACGTTCATGAAATCCTCCAGCCCCCACTATTGCTTGGCATCCCGGAAGTTAAACTCGATTTGAAACCGGAGCGAGTAGTAAGCGATCAATGTTTTACTGGCAAGCGCCAGGTCATCGCTAAATAACAGCACCTTTGCGCACAGCCCTGTTTTTAGGTTGGTTTTGACAATGACGACGACATTCAGCAATTCCGGAAAGTTTTTGTGCCAAACGCTGGCCTGGTAGACCTGCGTTTTAATAGACTTTTCTGTCGACGTTGACCGCAGATGCCCTGCTTTCAAAGTCTCCCCTGTCAACTTTCCGCCGTATTTACGGGGTTTGCCTTTCCCCGCATACGGGCCCGCGTAAGGGAAGTACAGCACGGAATCATGGCGTAGCTTGCAAATAAGGCGCAGGCCCGTTTGTTTGACGGCTTGTAGCCCCGCGTTGTTGCCCAAGGCACCATCGTAAACAAAATAAATGATCCCCAAATCCAGGCCTGTCAGGGCCAATGCCGCACGGATGCAGGCTTGCAGCTGTGTTTGGAAAGGGGATAGCGCCACGTCTTCCCGGTTTTTGTTGGTGCTGCCTTTCGGTCAGCCAGGCATTGCGTTTTTAGGCTTGGCGGCTTTCGGGGCAGATGCCTGGACATCGCCGCGCACCAGTTGTCCGGTGATCAAAGGGTAGGCGGCCCTGGTTTCCACCGACACCAATGACAGGTTCAAAAAACACAGGCCGGGCAACGCCTTGTTGAAAATTGAAGAAAAAAAATCCCCAGCCCATGGGTGTGTTTGCCTGATTTGGTCACCATGACCTCATCACCGGCAAGTAGCCATGCCCCTTTCATTTCCGTCGTGTGTGGCTTGATCAGCTGCCAACGCAGCGTCGGCCAGTCTATCTTTCCTTTAAAAAACCGCTGCACCGTCCGATAGCTGCCGCCTTTTTCAGTCCAGCGCGATATGCTCAGCATCGTCACCCGCCCTGTCATTGCCAGCACGGCTTCCACAATTAGCGTCAGCTGCCTTAGGGTGCGTGGGTTTAAGTGTGGACTCAGGGTGTCCAGTATTGTTATGATTTCGTCCATGGCCAGTTTGGGTGTGGATGCTTTTTCAGAAACTGTATTCTACCTTTTCTGGCCTTCCCCCATCTTCCAATATCCAAAATTTACTCTAGTTGATTGGCGAAGGTATTGATACTGGATGTAACAAAAATACTTCGCTGTACAATTACGCCTAGAATTGAGCGCTTACCGTTTTCTTAACGGTAGAATGTGGCTTGCAGGGTGTTTGAGTATGGAGCTTTATTACTCTCCTACACCTCAAAATTTTCGACGGTTTGGGCTTATATCCCCTATCATGATGCGCCATTAATGGCGTCAACTGCCCGTTATTTTCTCAATCAACAGGCAATAAAAGACCCTTCGACTTACCTACACTTTTGGGTACGTTAAATAAAATTCAGACTGATTCCAGCTCTATTCTTACTTTTTTTCCAAGAGCGGCGGCGGCACTCACTAAGGTTGTAAGAGTTAAACTGGTGTCTTCTTCATCCAACAACCTATTAAGCGATGCTCTGCTGGTATGCATTTTTTTTGCCATTGCCGTTTTACTCAGCTTAAGCGAAGACATACCTTCTGAAATTTGCCAGGCAATAACACGTTTTGTTGCGACGGCAGTTACTTCCTCAAGAATCGCTTCTTCGGTAAGGAAGTCGTCAAAGCTGCTACCAATATGAAGGTTTTCTTTGTGTTGATTATTCATTTTTTTCCCCGCAAGGTCTTCAATCTTTGTTTTGCCAAATCAAGCTCAGGCTTCGGTGTTTTTTGATCTTTTTTGATAAAGCCATGCAGCAGAATCATTGTTTTGTTGACGATTACAAACAGAACTCGCGCTATCCGATTATCGAGCTTAATCCTGACTTCCCAAATATCGCCTTCAATGTGATCGACTAACGGCATACCAAGAGGCCAACCGAATTGCACCGTTTTAATATCTTCGCCAATAGTTTTTCTATCTTGAGCAGATAAAGCTTTTAACCATTCTCTAACGGGTTCGCTACCTGCTTCAGTTGCAAAAAAATTAACAGAAAGTATTGGCGTCATAATTTATAGTGTATCAAAAAAGATACGCAAAGAATAGCATGTAAAATAGGAATAAGTAATCATCCAAAAGTTATACGGGCAAAAAAAACGCCACGCAACCTGACCAACAAAACACGGTGCGCTTCAGGCCTATGTCTGGCAACACCAACCCACCAACCACAGGCAACCTTATTCCCCGAAGATGCCAAAAAGGCCAAGAATTAGGCAATAAGCGCAAAAAAACACCCACAAAAGCGTTTTTTTATCACGCAAACGATTTTTTATAACGGGTTTGGGCGGACGCTATAAAAAGGTAAAACTACTTAAAACCACTGCGCCATACAACATGGGTTGGCCAATACCACTAACCTGGCAACACAAAACGTATGTCCAAAATAGAGAACAGCTTCACATAATCCGACAATGTGATATTCAAACCACCCTCCCCCGACTCTATCCCTTGTATCAACGAACACTCCAAGCCAGTCAAATTCGCCAGTTTTTGAACGGTGTACTTTTTAGATTCCCGCGCCAACTTTATAGCCTGCGGCATATCGGCAACCATGCTTTCCTGTTCCTCGCCACCAGCGGCTCCCGCATCCCCAAAGTTGTTCGGCCTCGGCGGCTTACCGGGCTTATCGATCCAAACCCAGAGTTTACATAGGCCAAGCCAATAATCATAAGCCACTTTGTCAGACATATCCCGATGCGATTTCCAGAAATTAATGACCTGCCGTTTCCCCAACCGATGCAGTGATGTCAATTTCTCCGTTGAATCCGTGTATTCAAGAAAATCCACTATCAGGGAAACTTGTTTCTTGCGGTTCTGCTTGCCACCGCGACGCACATAATCGTGTAGGTGGGGTTGTAGTTCTTCAGCCCAAGTACGCATTTGTAATCTCCACCCGTGAATGCCCCAGTTCCTCTGATACGACTTGGCGGGCGGCATCATCTATTTCTCGTGCCTCTGCGTCGGTAATAGCGAGATAGTCGGCAAGGTGTTTAAACCGTTCCTTCCTAGTCCAGCCCGCCTCAATTGGCGACGGTGCGCTGGTGATTTCCCGGTAGCGTTCCTGCGCGTAGGCATGGCGTTCCGAATGGAAATTGAAACCTTGGTCACCCGCAACGAGGTAGCATTCCTGACGGAATGTGTAGTAGTTTAGGTCTTTACTTAGGTCTTTCTTGGCACCAGTTTCCGGGTCGGTGACGTATCTTGGAATCATCGCCCTGCCATCCTGGACAGCAACGGCTTGTTCGAGCGCGGTGATGCCAACCGGGCGACAGGGAACGGTGCGTTTCCTGCCGCCCTTGGTACCGGCTTTTACGGATATGAACCCTTTTACACTGGCTTCCTTCAGCGCCAACTTGGCGTTTAGCAAAGCCGATTCTTTGAAGCGAAGCCCAAACGCACGCTGAAGGCCAAGCAGCGCGGCAACACGCGCACCTGAAGCTGCCTGCGCGTTGGCATGGTCGGCAGCCGTTATGGCTTTGTTTTCCGTGGGGATGTAGACGCGCTTTTGAATGCCGCAATCCTTGCCTGGCGATACCGGGTGCCATTTGCCCCCGGTGGCAAGCTTCATTACCGCATTCACCGCAGAAACGTAATTCTTGGGTGCAGAAGCACTGGCATAGACACCCGCCTCAAGCTGGCTTTGAAGATGCCGTCCGTATTCAACCACGACATCTGGCGTGACATTTTCCATTTTCTTAACATTCAGTTCGGACGCCCAGCGACAAAACAGCCGCCACCGGTCGGCATAATCATGTTGGGTCTTAAAGCCCGTGTTGGACCGCCGATGCAGCACCATCCGCCCGGCAACAAACATATTGCGCGAACCGATCCCGTAATTACGCGACATTCTGTCCTTCCCTAAAAAATGCCGGCACCCATTCGTTAATAAATTTGATTAAGCCATGGGTGCTTGTCGGAGTGCTGGAAACTTTGCGCATCGCCTCGTCATGAAGCTCATCCGCTAATGCGGCAAAAACACACCCAGCAACCGAAAAAAGCACGCGCCGGTCCATTCCTGGATGGCAAATTCCGTCCAGCCCCCTCAGCGCCCAAAACAAGATGCGATCCTGAATGGCTTCGTTAAGCAAACGCTCCCGCTCTGTTTCACGGGAATCCGGGATTTCGGTCGCTGACTGATCAGGATCCTCCTCCGTAACACGCCGCGCCTCACCCAACCTAAGCTCGCATTCGACGAAATACTTTCGGGCCATCTGGCCCTCGGCATCCTCTTCTCGCATCGCCAGCTCCTTGGCCGCGCTCAGTTCAAAAATATAGTCGAAGGCTTTCCCCATTTGGGTGAGCCTAAAATCCTCGCCTTCAACGAACTTACTCTCAGCAAGCCTTTCCTTGATCCAGGCTGAAAAATCCCGCTTTACGCCAAGGAATCCGTGCAGATCCCGCGCGTTCACGGCCAGCGTTGATACACCGCCAATTTCTGCGGTGAATACGGGGATTAGGTTCTCCCCTGGAACCTGTACACTTTGCGAATTAGCCATTCTTTACACCTCATATCAGTTAAATTAACTTTTGCTTCGCCAACTTTGGCGAACCAAAACTTCAGCACTCACGTTTTCTCCAAAACGCGGGGAAACCCCCTTCGTCCTGAACGCTCTGCGTCAGTTTCCGTTACGGAAACGGGGACTAAACTTCCGGTTGTGTTCCGTAATTCGATCATTCGTGTTCTCCTAAAATAATTAATTTTTCAGCCCCACCCCAAATCAGCCAAGCACTGGTCGATTTGGGGTGGGGCCGGGGTTGTCCAATAGTTGTTATTCGCGAGCAGGCAAAACCCGGCCCCCAACGCCTCTTTTTCTACGGACACGTCTCTCGCGATCGGTGAGCTCGGGGGCACGGATCCTATATCCGGCAGATTTGTAGAAAAAGAGGCGTCAATCTTTGCGCATTTTCGTACCCGCTGCGCGACGCGGGAGCTTGTTTGGAAGTTGCCTCTAACCCTGGGTGTCAATCGTGCCAGCGTCCAACAACGACGATGGGATCGGGGTGTCCTAGAGGGGTCCAGTAAAATTTTCACAACTTTTCCCCTTTGGAAAGGGCGGGGATTGTTGGATTAAACGATTGATTGGCTTGGTAGTTTCGGTCCAATAGACATTAATGTTCTTAGTGTCTATGTTATGGGGGACCTAAAAAAAAGCCACTTTCGAGGGCCACATGCGACAGGCAAAACGGCGTTAAACCACTGGCAAACGACCGATCTTTGGACACAGGGGGGCACGGACGGCAAAAACGGCCACAGCGGCCATTATGGATCTACTGAAATTTCGCACACGGGGGTGCTGGAAAGCCTGGCGAACCCAGCTTAAAAGGATGTCGGCACTAAAAGCGCCTTATAAAACAAATAGATAAATAAAAAAATATAGGCCTGGGGATTTCCGTCCCACCCCAAAACGCGGGCTATCCAGGTACGCGAAGTTTTATATCCCGGCGTCGGACCGGCTTTTCGGGTGGAGGGCATCGTGCGCATTCCCATCAATTGGGCCGAATTTTAGCAGCGGCAAGGCCCGTGCTCAAGTCTTTTCAGCAGACCACAAAAAAAAATCAAAAGACGCCTAAAAACGCCATCTTTCGACCCGACACGATACAAATTAATCCTTTACCATAGAGACCGCCAAATAGCTCCAGCAGAAAGTCGCTCGCGGTAAAGCGAGCGACCCTGCGGGCGCTTTTGGCTTATTTATGGGGTAATGCCCACGAGGCGGAACTACTGTGGCGTTACTGCGGAGTTACTGCGGAAATACTGTGGCGTTACTGAGGAACCACTGCGGAAATACTGTGGCGTTACTGCGTAAATACTGCGGAAATACTGTGGCGTTAGTGCGTAAATACTGTGGAAATACTGTGGCGTTACTGCGGAAAGGCGCGGCACCAACGCACCAAATATAGGGCATTTTACTATGGACAAGGCTAAAACAGCCGAGCAACTAAAAACTCTGGCGCAGGAAGCCGATGGCCGATCCGAATCGGCCAGGCTCGGCGACATTATTGGCGAGGTGGAGTCCGCTTTGAAGGCCGGGGCGAAAAGGCAAGCTGTGCTCAATACGCTGCATCAACATTATGGCTTCAAAATGTCGATGAGTGGTTTTGAAAAGGCGTTGAAACGTTACAGGAAAAATAACCATGGCAAAGCGACCGATACCGCGACTGGTTTTAATCCCTCGGCCATAGTTAAGAAACCAACGGAAACCGGACCGGATAATAAACCAATTAATTTCATTTCTCCGGGAGACATAAAAAAACAAAGGGTCAAGGGCATGGAAGATGCAATGCGTATAGAAGAAGAAATCAACAACATTAACTACGGGGAAATAAACCAATGAGAATTACAGTGATGAATTACACGGGCACGGTCGGAAAGACCACGGTTGCGACCCATCTACTATCGCCTCGCATGTGCGGCGCCCCAATTATTGCGGTGGAAAGCATTAATGAAACCGCCGCAGGGATGGGAGCTTCTGTTGTGCAGATGAAGGGCGACAAATTCAAGGAGCTTTTTCAACGAATGGTTACAACAGATGATTTGATAGTCGACGTTGGGGCATCAAATATCGAGGACTTTTTAGAGGGCATGAGCAAAGTGGACGACTCACATGCGGAGTTCGATTTCTTCATTGTCCCGGTAACAAATGGCACCAAGGAGCAAAGGGAAACCATATCAATGATTAACACATTGGCAGCCCTTGGCGTGCCGGCTGAAAAAATCCGCCTACTGTTCAACCGGGTCAAATCCAGTGTCGAGGAAGAATACCAAATTCTGCTGAACTACGTCGGAAAAAGCAACAACGCAACGGCCAACACCGAGGCGGCCATTTACGAAAACGAGCTATTCGACTTGTTGGCGGTCAAAAAATTATCGATTGAAAAATTGCTAAACGACCCAAAGGATTACAAGGTGTTATTGCGGGAAAAGAAAGATGCAGATCCAAAGCAACGGGCGGTTTGGGCTGAAATGTTCACCTTGAAATTACTGGCAAAAGGCGTGAATAGAAACCTCGACAGCGCTTACGCAGCGCTATTCATGTGATGAACCATGACCATGACTGATAATAGTTATCAAAGCACCGCCCGCGAAGCCCTTATCATTGAAGCCATTGGCGACATCGGCGAACTGATAAACCGGGTTGAAGCGCTTAAGGGAGTTACGGCCCCATACTTTGCCTCGTTAGAAAAATCTCAGGCGGATGCCATAGCCGTAGTCCAACAGCACACGCACCAGCAACAGCAGGAATTCCGTACGTTCACGGAAATGGAAAAAGCGGCATTCGACCAAAAGCTACAGGCGTCGATGGATAAAGTGGCCTCGCAACTTGAAGCGGCGGGAAAGCTGATGGCGAATGAACTGGGTAGACCTGCCGGCCTGCCGTTATGGAAACAGGCCTCGATCGCCTTGGCAATTGCCATCATAGCAAGCCTGTTAAGCATCGGCGCGTCGTACCGGATGTTCGGCCGGGAGCAGGATAGCCAGGCGGCAATCGGCAAAGCCGTGATGCAGGTGTGGGACGAACTGGACGAAAAGACCAAAGCGAGAATCGAACAGGAATATTAACCAAGGCCTAACCCCAACCAATACGACTATGATTATTTTCTCAATACTACTGAGTGCCGATCATCAGGAATTAAATGTAAGGCGTTCCTATTTAATTGAAGCCGGCGAAGACCTATTCGGTAGCTGGATAGTGGAAATTAATTATGGGCGTATTGGTTGCAAGGGAAGAAACAAAAAATTCCTGATGGAATCTGAAGAGGACGCCAAGACCGAAGTAAAAAGGCGGCTAAAGAAACGCGAGCGGCTAGTTAAAAAACTAGGGGTGGGCTACGCCGTAAAATCTATCTATGGGAGCCATTGGTTAGAACCAAGTAACAAAGTCACAGCTGTACCACCAGGACTTTGATAACGGGATTAAGACGCAAAAGATTCGACAGGCACTGTCTGTCGAATCTAAAGTTGCACTGCCCGGACTTTGTAATGGGACGAAAACAAACAAGCAGACACAGCTTTTTGTAGATGCCAAGCTTAGGCTGGATGGCGCTAGAATTGGTTGACAACAGTTCCATGGCTGATAGCCGCTCGTCGCTTACCCTTTAGTTTATACTCGGCCAACGGTGAATCCTCCAGACCAGAACTCCTCAAGCTCCTGTGGCTTTGGATCTTCTGTGGGTATAGCATGTTGGCTTACTTGGATGGGGAATTGCTGGCCAATGTGCTGGATACTGGTTTTAAGGGCTGGCTGGCAGGTTTACCGCCGCCATCTTCAGCGCCCCCACTGAAGATGGCACCAGAATAGTGGCAATCCTGACGCGTATAATTGCAACCTGCCGCTTACGCCGACAGTCGCCTTGGCTTGTGTGGCAGATGTTGCATTAACTGGCAGACATGAATCCGGCCTTGGTAATCGCTAGCCAAATATCGATCCTTGCCAACATATCGGTAACGATGCGTTTGATGCGTCGACACGAAAGTAAGTGGGGGTACAAAAGTAACAGGTGGTACTAATATTGAAGGATAACGTTCTAAATTAACCGCATTGGATAAGACCGATAGTTTGGTTAAGCTAACAGCCCCGCTTCCCCTATTATTGCGCTTTAGAGGCCTTATTATTTTTCATATCATTATGTAGTGTCATTTCTGTGCATTGCAAAAATTTACCCGCTTTTCCCCAAGTTCCCTGTTGCTCGTATGCCCATTGTGCCAAACGATTTTTGAACCAATTAATACGTTCGGCGCGCGTTCCCTCGCCAAATTCATGATCAGGTTTAGTTAGCACCACTTGTTGTGTTTTCCATTCAGACAATGCCGCATCGATAGCGGCATCTTTGGTCAATGATTGGCTCCAAGCCATAATTAATAACGCCAATTTTTGTAAATCGCGTAAGTTGCCTGCCAATGGTTTATTTTGTAAAGCATTTTTTAATGCAGATGAAAATGGGGCTTGTTCTGGCAAGTTATCCATTGTCCGCAATTCTTTCCAAACTTGCTTCCAATCCTCAGCTAAATCCTCTCTACATTCACGCAATGGCGGGATTTCAATCACTAAATGTGAAATGCGATCAAACAAGTCAGCATCTAAACATTGGCTTAGTGCTGTTAAACCGATATTTGATGCACATACAATTTCAATATTAACGCTTGTTTCCTTATTACTACCCATTGCTCGAAAGCGGTGTTGTCTGTCCTGCAACACTCTAACCAGTTTACGTTGTGTTGGTTTTGGTAAATCTTGAATTTCATCTAAAAATAAAATTCCGCCATTTGCCTCAACCAATAAGCCTTTTCGTTCCTGATTTGCCCCTGTAAATGCGCCCTTGCTATGACCAAATAATAAACTGTCTGCCAGTTCAGAGTCTAAACTGCCACATGCAACAGTAACCACGTTGTCGCGTTGTTTTAGCTTGGCAACAAAAGTTTCAACCAAACGAGTTTTTCCGATACCCCGTTCACCCAAAATCAATAAGGGCGCACCGATTAAACGCGCATAAACATTTAATCTCTTTAACGCCTGTTTTCTTTTAGGGCTTTTTGCCTCTGGTTCATAAACAGCAAGTTCTGTTTTTCTCTCTTTTAAACGATGAATCTCTGCCAAATAAGTATTAATCGAAAATTCAACTGCTTTAAGAATTGTCTGATCCGTTTTTGGTTCAAGTTGTGATGACCATAAGCGAGTTGTTTGCAAAAAAGCACCACCTGTATGTAATAGCAACCATACTGCGTGCATCGCTGGTGTTCCTGGTGAAATATTAATATGTAACTGCTGATAGTTTTTTACTTTTGGCAGCACTTTCTCAAAAACCAACTGATAAATAACTTCATGTTGTGTTGGGTCATTTAAAATTAGGTCAATACGCTTGATTTCAACTCGTTGTTGTAATTCTTCAGGTATTGGTAAATTCTGATGCTGCTCTTGTTGCATCAAATAAATAACCTGCGCAATAGCAATAGATTCATTGGCTAAAGCGGTCAACGTATTTGCTAATACCTCAAAGCCAGCACGGTGTGCGTGCCAGCATAATAAAGTCGGTTTATTTATTTTCATTGTTATTCTTGAATCACAATAGCTTGCGCTATATTTTTTGCAATCAGTTTATGGGCTGCTGCAAATTCATTTTCACTACGGATAGCAACTACTTTTCGTCCATCCTGTGAATATACAGGCGGCTGGTATGGTTGTTGTTCTTTTACTTTTTCTTTGATGACTTTTGATTGCCCTTTATTTTTTTTATCAGGCACAGTGCGCTCAACTTCTTTTTCTACAGTCTGTTTTATTTCCTGTTTTTTTCCGTTTAATTTCGGTGCGACTACTTTCCATTGGTATTCAAGTTGGTGTGCGAAAATAATTTCCGCACTGTTTTTTATATCCTTTGGTTTTTCAGCACTTAAATTATCAGCCGACGTTGCAATAGTATCGGGTAATACAACAGATTGAATGGCATTTATAAGCTGTTTGTCTAATTTAATATTTTGCCAAAAAGTCACTTCGCCTATTGGTAAGTCACCTAATTTTGGACGTGGCAATAATTTAAAAGGTGCTTGTTTTTTCCAGCTTTGTAAAATTGACTGTAAAGCTTGAGCACGTTCTAGTTGTAAATACACGCCAAATTCCAAACTATGGTCAAAACTTTGTGTTTCTAAATTCGCGGACATCATTACGGCTTCTTGGCGGTCACTCCATACCGCCTTTGCATGTAACCATCGAAAACCAAATACGTTTGCACCCGCTTCTGCCAGTTCCATTAAAACAGGCATGACCTTAGGACGAATCCGTGCCAGAATAATGACTTGTACGCCTTCTTTAATACGCGCAAGGATTTGTTGAACCAAGTCCAATTCAGCTTCCCAACCAAAACTGGCAATAATTAATTGTTTATCAGCGTTCAGGATAATTTGGCTAATTTGGACTTTTAATTGCGCATCGGCTTGACTGCAAACAAATCCTCTTGAGGACATTGGTTCTTTAACGCTTTGTAGTGCTTTAACACTAGGCAAACGACCTTTTTCTAATAATTCACGCTGTGATTGTTCCCAAAACAGCCACCGCAAGTATTGGTAAGCATCGGTAATTTCAGTGGTTGCTAGCTTTACAGCCATTTCTTGATTACGGGTTAAGGCTTCGCTGGTTAAATTGGCAGTTAATAAAAATCCTTGTGCGAATGATTGACTGGCATCCACCAATACTAATTTAGCGTGAAAATGTGGTGCACTGCGTAGTAAAACCTTGCCCGCTAACTGATTGAGCATGGCTTTGTGCTGTGCCAGAACTTGTTGGTCAAATTCTGAATCTTCTCTGGGTTCTTTATCAAGTTTATTTTCTGAGGCAGTAAGAATATAAACGCGAACGCCACGCTTGGCAGCTTGTAGTAATGCCTGTTCCAATGCTGCATCAGCCAATAAAAAGCTGATTAACATCACCGTTTCTTGAGCATTATTGATGGCAGTGATAATTTCATTAATACAGGTTCTATTATGGCCTGTTTGATATACGCCTACTGGATATTTTTCCTGACGTGTCATCTGCTCTTTATAATATGGAATCCAGGCGGGTGCTGTTGCGCGTTGACGTAAGTCTTGTATTTCTGAGTAGGCTTTTGTCCAGTTGTTCATTGTCTTTCCTGTCGTAGAGAGTTATTTTTAATGATGCAGTCGATGCGCTTTTACAATTGCCAGTCTAAAGGGGCTTGTAAATGCCAATATGCTTTAGGATTGCTATTGCGTAATTCTTGTGCAAATTCCTGTTGTTCTGGAAAAATCAAGTCAAACTCTGCAAATTGTTTTAACGCGCTAATGTTCTGCTGTTCTTTCTCTAACTGCCCTGAAAGCATATAGTCATTCACTTTTTGTTCTAATAGCCAAAATCCCCAGCCACCTGCTGCGTTTTCATCTTTCGGCATAATCGGAATATTATCTATGAGAGTGTCATCAAAATCTCCAAAACCTGAGATTACAGGTTTTGAAAGCTTGTAATCTTTCAAAAAAGTAGATTTCTCAGTTTCAGATAAGTCTTTATAGGGAATGCACAAAGTTTGTTGTGCAAAACTCCAATATTGCGCAGCCTGTTCATCAACATCCGATTCTTGCAGCCAGCCTTGCTGTTTTAGCATTTGTTGCCAAATTTCTGAAAACGCCAGTTTCGGTAAAGTTTGATAATGATAATCTAGGTTTTTTTTATCTATAGTCCCATCAAACTGCAAACTCGCTTGAGCTGATTCTGGCGTGATCCAAATGGCTTTTACGTGCGCGTCAACATCAGTAACAAACTCAGCTTTTTCAGCTAACTCAATAAAGTGATATTCCTGACCCGTAGCAACTAAAGGTGATAATGTTTTATCTATGAGGCGACTACGCAACCAAGCTGGCAATGATACGAACTTTCTTTGTTTATCTTTATTTCGTTTTTCCTCGATGACAGAAGGCTCTTTAAACGCCTCTACTTTCAATAAAGCAGTTGGCAATAAAGGATCATCCGTTACCCACAATTCCCATGTTCCTTGCTCTGGCACAAATATTTTCTGCTGACTAATCGCCGCTGTTCCTTTCGGTGTAAGAGTAAAATAGTTACCCTGTTTTTCTTTTACTAATAATTCATAATCAGCACATAGTGCCAATAAACGCCTACCCACTGTTTCAGGTCTGCCGCCTAACAACTTTTCAGCCACATCACGCGCTGAAACAACACCGTATTGCTCTTGAGCCAATAATAAAATGCTGTGTATTTCAGGACGTTTTTCAGCTTTTGCAATCGTGCCTTTAACGCGAAAACGGTCAATCTTTAACGTACGTTGTAATTTAATTTCCATGCTATTTCTCCCAAGTATTGCCATAAGGCACACTGGCTATCAGTTGTTTTAATTCAAGATGCCGTTCGTTGTTTAAAGCTTGCCGATTGCCAACCAACACCAATTGATAACGCGCCCGGGTCACGGCGACATTCAAACGATTAGGACTAGCTAAAAACATCGTAGCATGTTGTTTAACAAAAGATAAAAACACAACATCGGCTTCATGCCCCTGAAAGCGGTCAACGGTACACAGTTCTATTTTGCAATTGCCAAGACGAAAATTGCGATAAGCCGAAAAATGCTTGGTTAATTTTCTTAACTGTTGCCGCAATTCTTTTTCTTGTCCACGATAAAAACTCAACACCGCAATTGTCCAATGACCATCCTGCGTATCGGTTTTAAGATTGGATTTGCTCCAAGCAGCGAATTTTTGGATTTCTTCAATAATGACGTTGGCTTCACGTTTGTGGCTATTGGTTTTATCGTGATAGCCGTCTTTTTTAACATCCAGCCATAAAGAGCGTTCTTTATAAAGTGAATAGCTCCATGCACGTTTTTCTTTCATGTCGTCTGGGTCTTGCAAGGCTTTACCCTGATAAATATATTCGCGTGAAAATCTGGAAATATCAGGGTGCATCCGATGTTGGTATTCCAGTAAGACATGGCGTGGCTTTAAAACAGACTCAGGCAAACCATCCGATAAGGCTGTACCATTTTTTTGGTTTTCAGTCCGCTCAAAACCTTGTTGTAAAGACTCTAAAACAGACGGCAATGCCACACGACGCACTTGTTGTATTTTTTTCTTTACACCACCTTTCACTAAATCATCATTGGCAGGCAATAAAACTTCGACTTGGTCTTGTAAGCGTTGACTTTGTGAGCTTTGGCTTAAGCGTTGTTCGTATTGTCTGGCCAAGCGCCAACTTACTTCGCTTCCCCAGGTTTTATTTTCTTCGGATGGTTTATTTTTTGTTCTAGCGGCTATTCGGCGTTGACTTATATCCAGCCCCTGAAAATTACCGCGTATTTCACCTACATCTAAAGGCAGTAGATTTTGCTTAATGGCTATGTTTTCAGATTTTCCAACTACGATGGACGCATAAGGCAAGTGATCTAAATTGCCACCATCAGCATCTACGCATAACACAGAACTTTTATGCTTCTCGGCTTGCTCAAGATAGGCTTGTTTTTCTGCATGATTTTCAGCTACGACAACAAAGGCGCCCTGATCTGACAAGTATTTAGCCTGATAAACGGCCAAACATGCTTCACGCCAAGGCTTATCAGGTAAACAGCCATTGATATTTTCCGCCATCGCCTCATCATCAACATAAGGCGAAAGCTGTTTGGGATCACCGACTAAAATCCAGCGTTTAGCCAATAAGGCAGGGACAAGAAATTCAGGAAATAATGTTTTACTGGCTTCATCAATAATCATCACATCAAACACAGGTGTGGCTTGAGCGGTATTTTGAATATCAGGATGCTGTAAAATACCAATGGTCGTGCCGCACACCAGATTGGCCGAATCTAAAATCAAGCGTTGAATGACACTGTCATCTTTTCCTTGTAACGCATCTAATAAATGCTTTTGGGATACCATCGCTTGATGGCTTAAGAACTTTATCAAACGCTGTTTTTCGGTGTTTTTAAACTGATCATATTGATAAGGTTTAACGCTTTCAGACAGATTGTTTTTATCACCTATGCGAACTGGAATAACCTGATTGCGATATAAATTGCTTTCATCCATCAAGCGTTCAATAACGTTATCTACCGCAACATGCGTTGACGCACACAGCAGTACCCGTTTATCTTCCGCGATTAATTGTAAAATCAATTCGCAAATTGCCGTGGTTTTACCAGAGCCTGGTGGCCCTTCCAAAAAAGCAAAATCTGGGGTTGCTAACGCAATTTGAACAAATTCACGTTGTTCCTTTGTACCAGGGCGAGATTCATTGGTTAATAATTTCCAATCCAGATCACCTCTATTTTGATTAAAGCTTTGCCATTTTGCGTACTGTGCGCCTTCAAATAATCGTAATAACGAACGCTGATTGTTTTCAGGGCTATTTTGCAGTTTATGAATGGCATCTAACTGTTTTTGGATGGCATAAGTATTGGGCTTTAACAACAACATGGCCTTATCAGGTGTCGCACTGAGTAAAAGCTGATTGCGCTCCGGCTTTGAATCCCTAACGGAAAGTTCACCATCAAATCGCCATCTATGACGAATTAAATTCTCAGATTCAGGCAGGTCTGCCTGATAAAGCGATTTGACGCCGTCTTCAAAAAAACGCCGAAAAGTGGATTCAGGTTCATTGGGCCTGTCTACTGGCTCGTTTAGCTCCACCCAGACTTCTTTGGCTTCAGTGGTTTTCCAATTAGTGAATACTTTTTCTTTACCATTGATTTTCAAAAATGGTTTTGTAGGTTTTCGCTCTAACCATAATTGCCTGGTATTTTTGTCGGCCGCAATTATTGCTATGACGTTCCCTTCATTAAAATTATTATCTTTTTCAGAACTGCACTCATACACTTGAGTGCTTTGAAAAAAATGATCATCAGCCTTCTTGTCAAGGCTGGTTAAACAAAAATCACTGGCTTTCCAACCCAACCGCAATACCGCTGCATCACTTTCCAAATATTTTTTGCTAGTGTCCAGATAGTGATAAAAGTCTTGTAATCCCCAACTAACTTGCCCCATAACAACATCGGGGCGATGTATATCGTCTAAATTTGCGTAATGTAATAAAGCCATTGTTTTACCCCTTGAAATATTAATATATAAGCATTTTATGTGCCAATAAAAATTTCAATTAAATATTAGTATTATAGCTTTACAATAGATTAATTATTAATTAAGAATATAAAATTTTTATACATATTTATATAATTTTTTATACTTTTTAAAATTTTTTTAGTAGTGACTCTAAAAATAGGGGCGTTAAGCGCTTAGCAACTAGTCGAGATGCATACCATCCTATTCGATAGCGTACATCTAACAATTCGTTGTGGAAAACACATGCTAACTTTTTGCAATCGGCTTAGTAGCACTAATGAAACTTTAGTTTTTTGAACAAGTGGCAATCGTTATTGCTCAAACTGACAAATTTTGCGGCAGCATCCTTTATCTTTATCACTTATGCTAAGCCAAAATGATTTTCAGTTAAGCACGTGGGGGCACCAGTAACTCTAAAGCCAGGAATGAACTTACCGAATGTTGGCGTCAGCCATGCTACTGTAAATTTAAAACTAATGTCACACCCAACCACGACTTAAGCAATGACAAGCCCCTGATCCACTTGCTGAACGGCATTGCAATGGACACCCTGGCCGATTTTTGCGGGGTGAGCTGCCGCCATCTTCAGCGCACCCACTGAAGATGGCACCAGAATAGTGGCAATCCTAACGCGTATAATTGCAACCTGCCGCTTATGCCAACAGTCGTTTTGGCTTATGTGTCGGCAGTATTTCGTCAACGGCGGGCAGGCCAAGACTGCCTGTGGCCAAAGGGCTATAAGCACAAAAAAGAAACAGAAAAACCCCACCAAAAATCCGCAGCAAATGGCTTATCCACCCGGAAAAACTTCAGGAAAAGGCCTTGCATAACTTGCAAGCTGTGAGAAAGTTATCCCACGCTTTTTAGCCACCCAACCCCACAACCCCAACAGCCTGCGAGAAACCCATGCCCAAGCCAAAGCTCATCGCAACCCTCCTACTGATCTGCTTAACAGCCTGCACCGCGCACGACCGTTTTGCCCTTAAGCTAAACGCGGAACTGGACGCGTGCGCCATGAAACGCATGGCGGGAAGCAAGTTCAATAGCCAACAGGGGTATCTGCAAGCGCATTATGAATGCCACCAAATTGTCATCATCCAAAAAGGCTATGCCATGCACCTGAAAAAGGCAGGGATTGCTGACCGGGACAAAAAAGACGTATTCGAAACCTACCCCAGCTGCTGGCAGTTCGTAAAGGGCATGGTCCTTGATCAATACTATCCGGACCTGAGACTGATAGAACCCCACAATGGGCATAACCTAACGGAGCAGGAAGCTCATGAAAACAAGGTGGCCCTTGAAATCCGCAAGTTCGCGTTACCGGACAAGCTGGCTGATTTAAGCAAGCAAAAACTGATCATGGTGAGGGATATGCTGAACACAACATCCGTCATCGGACATCATGACACGTTGTGTAGCGTACCGGACTACCATGCGCTTATCGCCCTCATTGGCCGAGAAGTCCATCGCCGTTATCCTAATGGGGTTGATGAAAATTACGCCAGGGGGTTCCAATGAGGCGTTCAACCAAACTAATACTGCTGGTCGCAACCGCACTCTCACAGCCGGGCTGCATCACGGCGACACCCAGGAATAATCCGCTTAAAACATTAATGATCGAGGAGTGCGCTGAACAGCGTCGCTCAGGAACGGGCTTCAACTCAAAAAAGAGCCATCAGCTTGTCCGTTACGAATGCGGGCAGATTTTGACCAAAGACGAAGACTACCGAAGAATCGATGACCCGCGATTCAGAAAAAGGCCGGACGCGATCGCCTTCGAAGACCAAGAAGACTTCGATGCGGAAACCTGGTTCATCATTACTGAAACCATGCGGGAAAAATATTATCCCGATTACCTGGCACCGGAACAGGAAATTATCCGTGCGAATGCCCTGGCGGAACAACAGGCAAAAACCATTACGGACGAATCCCTCATGCGGGAATGGGAACCCCGGCTGCTGCCAGTCAGCCCTTACTTAATGCACCACACGCAATTGGGGTTGGCGCAAGAGGCAATTGATGCCCTTATCGACCAGAAAAGGGGGGACGAATTCTCCACGAAACTTCGGGTTATCAGCCGGATTATTAGTAGCGAGCAGTGGCGGAAAGATCCGTACCGCTTACATTAATGGCAGTCCCGACAAGCCCAAGTATTCGAGAACCCCAGCCTATTCAACAAGCAGCCCAGACCATAGTTCTGGCGACAAATACTACCGCCGATTCCGGGCAATCTGTTCGGTGTCCGGCGGCATAATCCCCTGAACAATTTCCACGCTGTTTTACAGTTTTTGCAAATCAAAAGACGCCTAAAAACGGCTTCTTTCGACCCGACACAGGATTTTCAGTCGGGGTAATATAGTTAATACCAACCAATCCTCAACGGTACTAACGATTAACGATGACAAGCGAAGACCTCCCCCACAACAGCCAAGTAATAAAAAACGCTTATATCCCCCTAACACCCCTGACCAAGGGGGAAGCGATTAGCCATGCTTTTTAACACACCTGAATTCCTCTATTTTTTCCTGCCATTCTCGATCGCCGCCTGGTGGTTTTTGCAGCGGCTGGGACGCGAGAAACTGGCCCAAATGCTGGTTATCATCAGTTCGGTTTACTTTTACGGATGGTGGGATATGCGTTACGTGCCACTACTAATCGGTAACGCCGTCTTCAACTTTTACCTTGGCCAGACACTCGCCAAGACAAAATCCAAAGCCTTGCTGGTGGCAGGTCTTGCTTACAACATTGGCCTGCTCGGTTATTTCAAATACGCCGATTTCTTCATTGAAAACTGGAACGCGCTGTCCGGGGGCCATAACCCACCACTGCACCTGATCTTGCCCCTAGGCCTATCGTTCTTCACCTTTCAGGTCATCGCTTACCTGGTTGATTGTTACAAAGGCTACGTCAGCGACTTCAACCTACGCCGCTTTGCCTTTTCGATTTCGTTCTATCCGCATTTGATCGCAGGGCCGATACTGCATTACGCCGATGTTATGCCACAGTTGCGGGACCGGACCACATTTGACGCCAAACAATTTTCCCAAGGCTTGACCCTTTTTGCGGTGGGGCTGTTCAAAAAAAGCGTGATCGCGGACCGCATCGCCGAAACGGTTGACCCGCTGTTCGCGGCGAACACAGTGCTCCAATTTTTTGAGTCCTGGGTTGCAGCAATCGGCTATGGCCTACAAATCTATTTTGATTTCTCCGGCTACTCGGATATGGCGATTGGGGTAGGCCTGATGTTCGGCATCCTCCTGCCACAAAACTTCAATTCCCCCTACCAGGCAACCAGCATCGCCGACTTTTGGCAACGCTGGCACATGACGCTGTCCCGATTCCTTAGGGACTATGTATACATCCCGTTGGGCGGCAATCGCAAGGGCTTCAGCAACAGCCTGTTCGCAGCAGGCATAACCATGATCATAGGCGGCTTCTGGCATGGCGCGGCATGGACATTTGTGCTGTGGGGGGTGTTACATGGGGTGTTTATTGGCATCAACCGGATCTGGAGGCAAACCGGGAACAGCCTGCCGGAACCCTACGCAATCGCACTGACCTTCCTGTCGGTAACAGTGGCGTGGGTGGTATTCCGTGCAGAATCCGTGGACCAAGCCCTTAGCGTGTGGCAGGGGATGATCGGGGCCAATGGTTTTGCCATTCCCAGCGCCGTATCCGGAATTTGCCAGACCTGTACGCAAACAACATTAATCACCGGCATGGAACTCGTGCAAGGCAGTATTCTGCTGGCAATCTGCCTGGAATACGCCAATGCCCAGAAAGCGGTCCAACAGCTTGAGCCTAATTTCAAAACCCTGGCTTATTTCACCACCCTATTTTTTACCAGCATCTGGTTAGCAGGATCGCATGAAAGCTTTATCTATTGGCAGTTTTGAATCGTTTTGGAAAGTGGCATTAGTGGCGGGTGGTATTGCAGCCTGGTCGTTACCGGTCTGGAACGTGCTGGTAAATCCCTACCAGATTTTTAAAGCAACCTATTCAATCGGCGACCGCTATTCCTCATCGACAACCAACGAGCGGTATTTAAAGGTCGAATATTTACTGAAACAAGCAAAAGAATCTACCCCCAACTCACCGCAAGCAATTATCGGGCAAATCAACAACCAAGCCGCTGATAAAAAAAGCAACGGCAACAACCCGGCCACCAACCATGACGCCTTTATTGTTGGCTCCTCAATTATGGGGCTGGTAGATCCGGCCTTAGTAAACCAACATTTTCCAAACCGGAACTTCTACAATCTGGCGTTCCTGGCGGCCAAACCCGATGAAATTCTAGCAACACTACAGGCATTGAAACGGAACGGGGTAACAATTAAAACCGTAGTCTACGGGCTGGAACCGATCGCGTTTACGGATAGTAAATCCTATGGCCCCGCATATGAACTTCATCCTGAAGCCAGTGGCAAAAGCCGGCAACGAATGGCCTTCAATTACCTGTTCGCCGCAAGCCTTAAGGACGGGTTTAGCCGCTTGGTAACCAGCATCAGCGGTAAGCCTTCCGTCCGTTATGACATCGAAGGAACCGGGCGATATTTCCTGGAACGCTATGACCGGGAGATTGGGCAAGATCACAGCGCATTTATCCGCAAACAATTCCCCGCCAATGCCAAACCAGTCAAAGCCCCGCCATGGATTAACAGCCGGTTTGAGGATTTCAGGAAACTTGCCAAGTGGCTAAAGGATGAAAAAATTGAGGCCACCTACTATTTGAACCCGCTGCATCCCCAAGTTGCCCATGCATATGGGGCAAAACGCCTGGCCGAGTTCAAACAGAAAATGACTGAATTAACTGAAGCAGAAAGCGTCACTGATTGCACGGACTTGTTACAAGGCAACGATGTTAACCAACGATTCTACGACTACAAGCATTTTAGGCAAGAAGAAGCGGACAAAGTTGTTGATTGCGGGCTACACCATCAGAATTGACCTAGCACCCACACGGCCTTCCAAGCATCTGCCCGAATTCTGAGCTTGCGGGTTTTACGCACCCAAGCAACCGTGTCACCGTGAAGCGGCGGGCAGTAAAACCGCTGCTAGCATAGGGGTAGGAAGATAAGATTTTCTTATTAAGCCTATCCAAAAATTACAGCAAATTTCCAATATTTAGCCCTGCGAACTCATTTCTAACAACCAATGAATTTACCAAAACCTAGGCCGCCTTTGCACGAGCCCTACTGATTTCTGCGGCTTGGAAGATACACTCATCGATCAAAAGCGGCTCGCTATTTTTGCCCAGCGAATTATGACCCGCTAATCAAAGGGTAAGTGGCTAAGGTTCCCACTGGCAGCAACGATTCCGCCACGGGCGTCGGTCAGCCTACCCACCCACTAATAAAACGCCACACCGCCCGATAACTGCCGCTTTCTCAAGCCCAGCAACGCCACTCGTGCTGTCTCATTGTCAACACATCTCCCACAACAGGCGCCATCTGCCTTAGTGCGCGAGCCCAAGTGCGGATGTTTTTTCAGAAACTGTACTCTACATTTTCCGGGCATCCCTAACCTTCCAATCTTCTCCCTCTAAAAAACTAACAACTAACCAATACCACTTTTTTAAAGCATGTTCGTTCAGTCAGTTTGTAGTTGTTTTTCATGTTTTTCATTTTTTATATGTTTTATATGTTTTAAGGACTTAATTTATTTATATCAGTCAATAAGTTATGATCTGTAAAATTGGAAATTTGCTGTTAAATATTGGAAATTTGCGGTTAATTATTGGATAATTGCTGTTAAATATTGGAGATTTGCGGTTAATTATTGGATAATTGCTGTCAAATATTGGACGATTGCTGTACTATGCGTTCGGCGGGTGATTCCTATAGTGAAAAAACCTGACAATAGAGATTATTAAAAATAAATTTTTATTTATTTCATTATAATTTTAATATAAAAAACAAAACGTTATGTTTTAAATATTGGAAATTTGCTGTAATTTATGGTTAGAATTAAGAAAAAATCTTATCCTCCATCATCTCTGATTGTTACACAATCTAACAAGCTTGTTGAGGCGCGATATAATTTGCCATTAAGCGAACAACGCTTGATTTTAACCATGATAGCGAGGATTCAACCTGACGATGAGGATTTCAA
The DNA here is from genome assembly GCA_026399075.1 of Methylococcales bacterium. GTDB lineage: Bacteria > Pseudomonadota > Gammaproteobacteria > Methylococcales > Methylomonadaceae > Methylobacter_C. The sequence continues at coordinate 8,967 of JAPLRR010000005.1, read as the reverse complement.
AGAGTATCGAATTAACGTCAAGGAATTCGCGGACTTTTTAGGTGTTGACAATAATTCGGCTTATCGTGAGTTTGATAAAATTACAACGGCTATTATGACCCGTGTTTTGATACTTGAAGAATCCGATGGCCCTCTTAAAGTGGGATGGGTATCATCGGCAAAGTATATTGTAAGTGAAGGTGCTGTTTTATTATGTTTTGATCCGAAATTAAAACCATACCTATTAAAACTAAAAGGGAATTTTACGTCCTCCAAGTTAGAAATGTTGCTAAGCTTCAAGAGCCAGTACACTACGCGCATGTATAACTTGCTGAAACAATATGAAAAATTAAAAGAACGTGAAATAAAGCTAGACTTGTTACGAGAAATATTGGGGATCAGAAAGGATCAATACTCTTTGTATAGTAATTTTAAAAAGGATATTTTAGAATCAACCCAAAGGGAACTTAAATCCAAAGCGGACTTATATTTTGAATTCGAAGAAATCAAATATGGCCGTCGAGTTGGTGCGATTCGTTTTTGTATCGTTATTAAAAATGGCATTGCACCTAAGCTGGATAAAAAACAAGAAAACTTACAACCAGAATTGCCCCCACCAAGCGACAACACAGAGCCACTTCTAAATGAGCTATTACTGCTTATCCCCGAACAGCACCGAGCTAAAAAAACCATCTTTTCGGCATTAGAATCGTTTAATACAAAGTACGGCTTTGATTACGTTAAGCGTAATATTATGTATAGTAACGCTAATGCCAAGAAATCCTATGCTGCCTTTCTTGGCAAAGCGCTTAAAGAAGACTGGGGCCATGATTGGGAATTAGATCAGAACGAAGCTATCAAGAAAAAACCTGTTGAGATATGGGAGAAACAAGGATTTTCTAGTGAGAAAGATTACAATGATTTTATGTATACGGAGCAGATGAGAAGATATGGGGTAAAAGTTTAGCAAAAAGCTAACGTGTATTTTGAGCCAAATCCACTGCCTACCTCAACAACGGCCAACTAACGTGCCGACACTCACCTTGACCCCTCATTTCGCCACTAAATGCCCGACTAGGCCCGTGACGCAAAGACTTAAGACCGACCTGCTTCCCGAGCAGACTGCGGCGGCCCACTACAGTGAAGACGGGACGTTACAGCAGGCAGGCGCGAATTCAGCACGAAACGCCCCCGTAGCAGTGACAGCACACCATCGGAAAACATAGGCTACAAAAAAAACATTAAATAAAAATAATTAAAATAATGTAATTAAAATATAAAAATGTGTGAGATACTACCAAAAAATTACCCATACATTATCCATTTAGTTAATTATTATGAGAAACTTTGGCGTTAAATCGAAACTTGCAAAAGAGTTTGTCGGCTTTATGGGCGGATCACCTGAGTTCAGGGCTCTGTTTGAAAAGAAAAACCAGCAATATCACAATACCTATTCCGCATTAGATATCAGGAATGCAAGATTAAAGTTGTCAGGAATTGATCCTTCCTCTTTACAACCAGAAATAAAAATCCCGCCTATTATTAATTGTAGAATGGCAAAAGGCGGCACCGGGAAAACGACCATCTGCGGCGGCGTTGCTTCAGCACTATCTATGTTCGGATACAAAGTGCTGATGATCGATGGTGACCCACAAGCATCATTGACTGGCCTTTTTGGCATTAACTGGGCGACGGAGAATATTACGCACATCGGCGAGTTAATGCTAAAACACTCACGAAAAGGAAGATATAGCATAGAAGAAGCCGTAAGACCCCTTTACGAAAACAATATGCTTGATTTGATTGCCTCTGATATATCTTTAGCTAATGCGGATTCGTGGCTTATGGGAGTCACTAATCGTGAATTTTCTTTTAGGCGATTCCTTGATGCCAACATTGAATTTTTCAGCAAATACGACGTGATCATGATTGATTCAGCGCCGTCAACCAATCTATTAACAAACTCATTCATGTGCGCTTGCCAAAAAATATTGGCCGTTGTTTGGTTAGATGGACAATCGCTTAAAGCAATGCAAGTACTAGCAAGCAATGTAAACGAACTGAATGATGCATTTAATTCGGTCGGTTTTCATTTAGACGTCCACATTGTCGCAAATGGATATCATCCCAGTTACGGACCCTGTAAAGATGCTATGTCGACTTTGATATCAAGTTATCCAGACAAACTTAATAACAATGTTATTCCACATGCTGCGAGTTTCATGAGACAAGTTGAATTATTTAAGGTGGAAGATAGCGGTACTGTCTTGGAAAGAGAGCCTAACTCTATAGCGGCAAGATCGATCATCGATTTAACAAAAAGCCTAGTTAAAGAATATGATATTAAGCTTTGTGGTAATAAATTAATTTAAGGGATTTGTTTATGAAAAAAAAAACAATAACTGTTAGTGGTCTTGTAGAAACAGGAGCTATTCAAGATAACTTGCCAACAAGTTTGCCAAGATTTAAAGGGCAATCTGAGTTTTCTAATAACATTGCAACCAATGTTCCATTGGATCAAATTATTCCCAATCCCTACCAACCACGGCGGATATTTCCAGAGGACGAGATACTTGAATTATCTACTTCAATTTCTGAAATAGGGCTAATACAACCTATCGCTGTCAGAAAAATTAATGAATCTTTATTCCAGATAATAGCCGGAGAACGCAGATTCAGAGCGTTCAAACGATTAGAATTACTAGATATACCGTGCTTTTTGTTTGCCTGCAGCGATGCAGATATGGCCGTCATGGCTATCGCAGAAAACGTAAACCGAGAAGACTTGAGCGACTACGAAATTTCTAAATCTATCCGTAATGTTGAAAACCAATTCCCAAGCAGGACAAAGCTCGCCGAGGCATTAGGATTCCAAAGAGAAGACATGTACCGTTATTTTGCTTATGATTCTCTACCAGGCTTTGTTATTGAAAAACTTGAAATAAACCCAAGGCTCTTATCAAGAAATGCCGCATCTGACATTAAGCGTGTTTTTAATAAAACATCGCAAGAACATTACGGTGCTGCTTTATTGGCCCTCCAAGAAGGAATTTATCTGCTTGAAAAGGAGGAGCTCGATCAAACCAAGATTGCAAATTTTATATCACTCAAAGTTAAACACTTTAGTGATGGTGGAGTACTAGGATTAAATAGGGCAAAAGAAGAATTTTTTATCAATGGTAAAAAGATTGGACATTTTTCATCATCAGACAAAGGCGTTACTATAAAAATTTCAACAGGAATTCTTAATGATGAAAGAACAGAAGAGCTAAGGACTATTTTGAATAATTTTTTAATACCAACCCAAATTGACGGAACTGAGCCGGTTCCTGAGCAATAGTTTCAGTAATCCTAAACAACCACGAAGGTACGGAACACCTAAGCCCATCGTCGTCCGGTAAACCTGTACCTACTAGATACACTCCCAACCCCAGAAGCCAACCGAAAATAGTGTATCTACTAGATACACTTCCAGTCCCAGCACAAGTTGCCATGGCCATCAATTCGCCACGCGAGAAAAACCTCTCAAACTACCGCGCCCCCTATCAACCTGACCGCAACTAAAAAAGGAAATCGTCAAAACCTAGCGTGTCAGGTTTAACGCCTAAAAGCGTTATTTGGAAATCTGCCGTCGCGATATTTTCAATGGTAATAACTGCGTTTTTCCCACTTGAAACCAAACGAAGATCTTCAAAGCCGACACCGAAGCTGGATAGATCAATCAAGTCTTGATTACCTTCTTTGTCACCGAAGCTTTTTATAATGTCCTTGCCCCCATCGGACTCGCTAAGTGAAAACCAGTAAATGTCGTTACCAGGGCCACCATTCAGCGTGTCATTGCCTAGCCCGCCATATAGATCATCGTCACCGGCACCACCTATTAAGTAGTCGTCGCCAGCCCCACTGTATATACGGTCATTCCCTGAACCGGCATCTAGGTTGTTGCCTGTTGTATTACCCCATAGGGTGTTGTTTAGGGCGTTGCCTTTTCCGTTCTTAGCTGCGCCGTTTACTAATGTTAATGTTTCTACATTGTTAGGCAAAGTAAAGCTGACAGCTGACGTGATGCTATCGAAACCACCGCCGCTTTTTTCAATAACCACATCCTTAGTATTATCGATCAAATAAGTGTCGCTTCCAGTGCCACCTGTCATCTTGTCCGCCCCAGCCCCGCCATCCATTAAATCGTCACCCGCCCCTCCATCCAAAGAGTCATTACCGTCCCCGCCGTTCAGTATATCTGCCCCCCCCAAGCCTTTTATTGCATCGGCACCGTTGCCGCCCTTCAGTAAGTCGGCGCTTCTTGTGCCAACCATAACTGGGATAACATTCATGTCAATATGATAAGAAGGGACAGAAAACAGGTCTCCATCGCTTACTTTAAACTCAAACCTTGCCAATCCCTTGGTACCAAGGGTTGGTGTAAATGTCATCAAGCCTGCTTTAATATCAACGGCATTAATTGTTTGTCCGGCATATATTTTTTCGCCGTCCAAAGTGAGGCTACCAATCCCCGGTAAACTGGTTACCTTCACCAGACGTAGCTGATCCCCACTGTCTGGGTCAGTAAAGCCGAAATCAGTAATTTTAAAAGTCTGCTGGGTATCATCGAATACGCTAGTGAACGATTTGTTACTGCCGCTTGGCCCATGGTTTATAGCGTCAACGGTGAGAGCGAATGTATCAGACGCGCTGGCATTGCTTTTGTCTGTGGCCGTCACTTTAATAGATAAGGAACCCACCGCGACGCCAGTGGGTTTGCCGTTAAACGAGCGGGTACTCGCGTTGAAACTTAGCCAACTGGGTAATGCTTCGCCGTTGTCCAGGGATGCCACATAGCTTAGGGTGTCACCGGGATCTGGATCAGCAAAAGTGTTAGCAGGGATTTGAAAATTAAATAGACCGCTTTCTTTGGCATTTAAGTCAGGGATTAGATTTGCGACGGTTGGCGTGTGGTTAATGGCAGAAACCGTAAGGCTGAATGTGTCGCTCACGCTTAATTCGCCTTTGTCTGTCGCTGTCACCTTTATGTTAAGTGTTCCAACTGCGGCGTTGGTTGGGGTGCCGCTAAAAGTATGTGTATCCGCGTTAAAACTTAACCAATTTGGTAACTCAGCGCCGCTGGTCAATGTTGCAGTGTAGGTTAGCCGGTCACCGGGATCGATGTCTTTGAAACTGTTGGACGGTACCTGGTAGTTAAAGGTGCTATCTTGGGCGACCTTTTGGTCAGGGATCTGATTAGTTAACGATGGGTTATTGTTTGCCGTAGCCTTTGCCATAACCGTGGCCAAGTCCCAGGACGTCTGGTCGGCAAATTTGATTTGTTGTAGTTGGTTATAGGCATTACTTGGGCTGTTGCCCAAAAAGAAGCCCCTAACTAAGAATGTATCGGTCGTGTTGGAAATAATAGCCACTTGCAAATCATCGCCAAAGCGTAGCAGATATACGTCAGATGGTGCTATTCCTGATTTTAATTGTAGGACATTAAGTTTGCTGAATGCGTTGTCATTGCTGGCCCCGGCCAGAAGGACATCCTGCCCATCCCCTTTCCCGAACAAATAGGTGTCGCTGCCCAGTCCGCCGTCAATGGTATCGTCGCCCGTGCCGCCATTCAAGATGTCCGCCCCGTCACCCCCCTTCAATATGTCGTTATTTGCGCCGCCCGACAGGCTGTCATTACCTGCGTTTCCCGCTAGCATGTCGAAGCCATCCCCGCCCTCGACGATATCATCGCCTATGCTTCCGCTTATCGAGTCGTCGCCGATGGTGCCAGTGAATGCCTTGGCAGTGATTGTGCTTAGGTCCCAAATAGCCCCGTCGCTGAAGTTGACTTGCTGAAGTTGGTTAAATGCGTTGCTAGGGTCGTCGCTTTTGAAAAAATCTTTAATCGTGATACTGTCTTTGGTATTGGATATTGCCAGCACTAGGTCGTTGCTAGCAGAAGGACGCGTGAGGGTTAGGTCAGTAGCGGTTATTCCCTGTTTGAGTCGCAGGACATTAAGTTTGCTGAAGGCGTTGTCATTGTTGGTCCCGGCCAAGACGACATCCTGCCCGTCCCCTTTTCCGAACAAATAGGTGTCGCTACCCAGTCCGCCATCAAGGGTATCGTTGCCAGTGCCGCCCTCCAGGGTGTCCGCCCCGTCGCCACCCTTCAGTATGTCGTTGTTTGCGCCGCCTGATAGGCTGTCATTACCTGCGTTTCCCGCTAGCATGTCGAAGCCATCCCCGCCCTCGACGATATCATCGCCTATGCTTCCGCTTATCGAGTCGTCGCCGATGGTGCCAGTGAATGCCTTGGCAGTGATTGTGCTTAGGTCCAAAATAGCCCCATCGCTGAAGTTGACTTGCTGAAGTTGGTTAAACGTGTTGCTAGGGTCGTCGCTTTTGAAAAAATCTTTAATCGTGATACTGTCTTTGGTATTGGATATTGCCAGCACTAGGTCGTTGCTAGCAGAAGGACGCGTGAGGGTTAGGTCAGTAGCGGTTATTCCCTGTTTGAGTTGCAGGACATTAAGTTTGCCGAACGCGTTGTCATTACTGGGCCCGGCCAGAACAACATCCTGCCCATCCCCTTTTCCGAACAAATAAGTGTCGCTGCCCAGTCCGCCGTCAAGGGTATCGTCGCCCGTGCCACCATCCAAAACGTCCGTCCCGTCGCCGCCCTTCAATATGTCGTTGTTTGAGCCGCCCGACAGGCTATCGTTGCCGGCGTTCCCTAACAGCATGTCGAAGCCATCCCCGCCCTCGATGATATCGTCGCCGATGCTTCCGGATATCGTATCGTCGCCGGTAGTACCTGTGTAAATGGTCATTTTTCCGCCTAAAAATTAATGCTGAACAAAGTTCTACGATACATCAATTTCTTGGTTTGTGTCGGGTCGAAAGATGCGAAAAAACGGCGTCTTTTGTTTTGGAGTTCCTTACGATGGGTGTCAGTAAAGGCAGCCTCGTTGGGGGAATAGGCGGGGCTGTCGGGGCGGGGTTTGATGGCGATGTCGTCAGGGATCAAAAAATTTCAGGGGTTAAACAGCAGGGTAGTAGTTTCAGTAGCTGCAACTACGCTGTTATCACAGCCTAGGAATGCTTTGAAATAATCAGAAACTCTTAATAAGAGCAGCGAAAAAATGCGAAGGCAACGGGGCAGATCGAAAAATTTTGCGAGAGCGCGCTGTTGTAGTTCGTGAACGTACTGACACGTCAATTTACATTCAACATGGAAAAGAATCTTCAATATTACGCTTGAAGAAGCGAGTTTTTGATCGAGCGTTTAAGAACGCTGTAAAAGTGTTCTCAGGTACGTGGCAAAAATCACGGGGCTTTTCTTCTCTGAAGGAAACCCGCAGCTTATGTGTTTGTTCATCATAGCCAATAACATCTATTTTACTGGATTTAACCGGATGTATTTTCATTACTACCCCCCCGTTTCATTTTGGTATATCAAAGTTTGAGTATGATAATTCCCGATAGTTCCAGTTGGTTTTTTACCGCTGCTCCGTGAGATAATGGCCGGATATTTTCCAGTACATCACGGTATGCATTTTAGGGGCGTCTTTTTCGGAAGTCACCCGGTCGGTATAAGTCGGAGGGTGGAATGATGATTACAAATAGGCCAAAATTGACATTTACTGTTTCAATGATCATAATGTTGACAAGCCTAGTAATAGGCTTATAATCAAAATGGCTAGGAAAATATGATTTTCAGCTTATTTACCAACTCGATGTCCCTTCTGTAGTTTCTCGTTCTGTTCGTCAATTAGCAATTTTCAAATTTACCAGCCTTGTTAAAGTCTTATAATGACTTTTATCGTTGACCGCATTAACAAGCTTTATAAAGCTAACTGACTTTGGCCGGTGGCTTTCGTAATACTTCCCATTTTCAACAAAAAGAGACGCATGACCCCTTCAAGCAATTACAGCGCTTACTTTCAAGCACAACTTCAAGTTATCCCCCAAAAAATACCCCAGCCTGCTAAAGAAAAATCTAAAGTGGTTATCCGATACAAGCGTAATTGGACAAAAGCGCAGACAGTGTAAAAAATTGGAAGCTTTTTACATTGGTGTGTGTTTGAATGTAAGAATCAAATTACAATGGGCTATTGCTCAGGTTGAATTTTGGTTGGCTAATTTTTGGGCTGATGTTACCAATTAGGTTTTCGCGAGCTAAGTCTTCGCATTGGCGTTAACTCGTTACCTTCAGCAAAATAAGGTTATCCGACCAGTAAAGTGGGCCCCAATGTCCAGCCAGTATCTTGCCTAGTTTAAGATAAGGCCCTATTAAACCGCAGCGGATTGGCGCTGCCTCGGTTCTTTGGCCTGTGCCACCCCCTCCCTCATGCCACTGAATTTCGATGTTACCCAGCAACGATCATTAAGGTCTGGTTGGTTGAGCGATTGAAAGCTGAAGCTGCTAAAAAACCTATCAATGGTGACGCCGCAAGCGGCACGCATTAGCGGAGTTTTAATGGCAGCTCATCGAATTCCAGCCGATATTGAGCGTAAAACTATGAATGTCGGGTTTGGGCCCAGCCAGGAAAACAACCCCACCGTTTTTTGACCATGCAGAATGCTAATATTGCGCCCATTAAACTATGCAGGTTTGTCTTAAGGGCAAAATACTTCGTCGAGGGTTGTTGCGTCCAGTACACGGTCGCCCCACGTTTCAATTTGTTCTGGTGCAGCCGTGGCAATCTGGTTCACCACTTCGTTGGGCAGGGCACCAAAGCGCCGCACCAAAAGCCGCTGGAGCAAGAGGGCCTCGCCTTTTTCTATACCCTTCTCTATACCTTTTTCTATCCCTTTCTGCTCATGTTCTTTCGCCCACTCATCAAACCGTTCAGCCAATGACATTTTCAACTCCTTCAGATCATTCACCTTGGGTAATACCAAGGCATGTTTACTTTGCCGCAACAGCACGGCCCGAATCCAGATCGCAAAGATACGCTTAAGTTCCGGTTTACCGTCCAGCCACTCGTTTAATAACTCTATCAA
>JAPLRR010000028.1 GCA_026399075.1 Methylococcales bacterium | reverse complement strand
CACCCGATCCCATCCCGAACTCGGAAGTGAAACCGCTTAGCGCCGATGATAGTGTGGCAGTTTGCCATGCGAAAGTAGGGAATTGCCAAGCTCCTAAATCAAGACCCGCCAACACCCGTTGGCGGGTTTTTTTTTGCACGGAATTTTTGTCAATTGAAAATATAGCTGATTTAAGCGATAATATTCTGTTAAGTAAAAATTATTGATCCCGCAACACGCCATACCCTCACTTAAGAGTTTGTATGTAAGCATTGGAAAACGCCATGAAAAAGACCATGTACGAAAAAATTTGGGACAGCCACCTTGTCGTTGACGTGGAAGGCCAAGCCCCCTTGCTGTATGTTGACCGTCATTTGATGCACGAAGTCACCAGCCCACAAGCCTTTGAAGGTTTGAAACTTTCCGGTCGCAAAGTGCGTAATCCACATAGCATTCTTGCCACTATGGATCACTGTGTGCCAACTAAAAACCGCGACCAGCCGATTGCAGATCTTATCGCCAGAAAGCAAATTGAAACTATGGCAGAAAATTGCCTGGAAAACGGTTTGAATTTATATGATATGAAAAACCCAAACAATGGCGTTATTCATGTGGTTGTCCCGGAACATGGTTTTGTCCATCCTGGCATGGTTGTGGTGTGTGGTGACAGCCATACCGCTACGCACGGCGCGTTTGGTGCATTGGCGTTTGGAATAGGCACATCAGAAGTCGAACATGTCATGGCAACCCAAACTTTGCCACAAAAAAAATCTAAAACCATGTTGGTTCAAGTCAATGGTGAGTTATCCAAATACTCTTCAGCCAAAGACATTGCCTTAGCTATTATCGGAAAAATTGGCACTGCTGGCGGGACAGGTTATGTGATTGAATACGCGGGCGATGCGATTAAAGCCTTGTCTATGGAAGGGCGCATGACGCTTTGTAATATGGCGATTGAAGCGGGTGCGCGTGCAGGTTTAGTCTCGCCTGATGAGAAAACGTACCAGTATTTGGAAGGTAAGGAATTTGCCCCCAAAGGTGCTAACTGGGATTTGGCATTAGCCTATTGGAAAAGTTTGCCTAGTGACGACGGTGCAGTGTTTGACACCATCATCACCTTAGATGCAGCAGATATTGCCCCTCAAGTTTCCTGGGGTACTTCACCCGAACAAGTGATTGGGGTAGATGCCTGCGTCCCCGCACCTGAAAGTTTTGACAGTGAAGGTAAACGCAAAGCTTGTGAATCTGCTTTGGCTTATATGGGCTTGACACCTAATATGCCGATTACCGACATTAAAATTGATTATGTCTTTATCGGTTCGTGTACTAATGGACGTATCGAAGATTTCCGCATTGCCGCAGAAGTTGCCAAAGGCACAAAAGTGGCCGAAGGTGTCACGGCTATTGCCGTGCCTGGTTCATACCATGTTAAAGCACAGGCCGAACAAGAAGGCTTGGATAAGATATTTATTGAAGCGGGTTGGGAATGGCGTGAGCCAGGCTGTTCTATGTGTTTGGCGATGAACGGTGACGAATTGAGCAAAGGCCAACGTAGCGCGTCCACTTCAAACCGCAACTTTGAAGGCAGGCAAGGCAAAGGCGGTAGGACACATTTGGTGTCACCGGCCATGGCAGCTGCGGCGGCCAGCGCTGGACATTTTGTTGACATACGCAAGCTATAAGGAAAAAACCATGCAACCTTACACTAAACACGAAAGCATTGCTGCCTTAATGAACCGCAGCAATGTTGATACTGACCAGATCATCCCTAAGCAATTCTTAAAAAAAGTCGAGCGTAGCGGTTTTGGTATCCATTTGTTCCATGACTGGCGTTTTAACGACGATGGCAGCGACAACGCCGAATTTGAACTCAACAAACCCGCGTTTAAAGGCGCAAAAATTTTGGTCGCGGGTGACAACTTTGGTTGCGGTTCATCGCGTGAACATGCGCCGTGGGCAATTGCCGATTATGGCTTTAACACCATCATTTCCACCAGCTACGCTGACATTTTCTATAATAACTGCTTTAAAAATGGCATTTTGGCAATCCGTGTCGAGCAAGATCAACTCGATGCGCTGATGGCAGAAATCGCCGCTAACGAAGGCGTTAAGTTTACGGTTGATTTAGAAAATCGTTCAGTGACCACTCCAGGCGGCAATGGGTTTACCTTTGAAATTGACCCTTTTCGCCAAGGCAACTTATTAAGCGGCTTGGATGACATCGGTTTGACGTTGATACACGTTGATAAAATCGACCAGTATGAGGCGCAGCATAAGCTGGCTTATCCTTGGCTTTGGGTTTAAGGATTTTTTCTCGTTCCCAAGCTCTGGCTTGGGATTGCCTACCGCTCTGCTTTGGTTTGGGGCATATAAACAAAAAATTTGTTTTACCCGTTGTCACACCAAGCGGAGCTAGACAATAGGCATTCCCAAATTGGAATTTGGGAATGAGATAAAGCAACCGCATCAACCCAATAGGCGACTATCATGCCCATAACTCCCAGACTTATCCAGTTAATGGACACCACTTTACGCGATGGTGAGCAAACCCAAGGCGTTTCTTTTACACCCACAGAGAAACTCAACATTGCCAAAGCTTTGTTGCAGTCTTTGCGTGTAGACCGGATTGAAGTGGCCTCTGCTCGGGTGTCACTGGGCGAAAAAGAAGCCGTCACCAATATTAACCTGTGGGCCAAACAAGAAGGCTTTGGTCGATGTGTTGAAGTGCTGGGTTTTGTCGACCATACCAAAAGTGTGGATTGGATTTTGGAGACTGGTGGCAGTGTCATTAATTTGCTCACCAAAGGCAGCGAAAAACACTGCCGTGAACAACTGGGGAAAACATTGGCCCAGCATACTGCCGACATTTTACAAACCGTCGATTATGCCTTGGTAAAAGGCTTAACTGTCAATGTGTACTTGGAAGATTGGTCCAACGGTTATCAGAACAGCCCTGAATATGTCTACGGTTTAATGGACAATTTACGCAATACGGGCATTACCCACTTCATGTTGCCGGACACTTTGGGTGTGTTATCCCCGGAAGAAGTGTACAACAACCTCAGCGACATGTGCCAACGCTACCCCGAATTGCAGTTTGATTTTCATCCGCACAATGATTATGGCTTGGCAACCGCCAATGTGATGGCAGCGGTACGCGCCGGGGTCAGTGCTGTGCATTGCACGGTCAATTGCTTAGGCGAACGCGCGGGCAATGCGTCGTTGGCGGAAGTTGCCGTGGTGTTGCGCGACAAAATGAACATGCAACTGGCCATTGATGAAAGCCATATTGTGAGGGTCAGCAATATGGTCGAAAACTTTTCCGGTAAACGGGTCGCGGCTAATGCGCCGATTATCGGCGCGGATGTTTTTACCCAAACGGCGGGAATACATGCCGATGGCGACCAAAAAGGCGGCTTGTATAAAACCCGTTTGGGGCCGGAGCGTTTTTCAAGAACCCGCAGTTATGCCCTAGGCAAAATGAGTGGCAAAGCCTCATTGAAAAAAAATCTGGAACAATTGGAGCTGGATTTATCCGAAGAGAACCAGAAGAAGGTCTTGGAGCGCATTGTGGCCTTAGGTGATTCCAAGCAGGCCATCACCACCGATGATTTGCCATTTATTATTGCCGATGTGCTGGAGAGCAAAGACTACCAGCATATCCAATTATTGAACTGTTCAATCACCAGTGGCCTTAATTTAGAATCGACTGCCAGCATACGGGTCAAGGTCAACGGAGCCAAGCATATAACCTCAGGATCGGGTAACGGCGGGTTTGATGCTTTTGTTGATGCCATCAACAAAGTGATGCATTTGCACAATTATGCTTTGCCGGCTTTGGTTGATTATGAGGTGAGGATACCCAAAGGTGGCCATACGGATGCGCTAACGGAGTGTGTGATAACCTGGGATTGTGGCACTGAGTTGCGCAAAACCCGCGCCGTCCATTCCAACCAAGTTTTTGCGGCTGTGTTGGCGGCGCTGAAAATTATTAATATGCAGCTGCATGAGCGTAACCTAATCACGGTTTAGGGCTCAACTTAACGTTCTGTTAGATTTTCTGGCAAACAAGCATAACGGCTGGAGTTGGTAAATGCCGACGGGGTTAAGCACAAAAGTGTACTTCGGCTCCACATGCCGATTTTGCAGGTGATTACGGTAGCGTAGGAGAATTTATGCGGCGAGTATTTTGGTGACACTGCCATGAGACCAAAACGGAATTGGATAATGCTTTCATTTAGCATTTATGTGGCGGGTGTTCCGGCACTGGTGTTTTTGATGGGTTTCAACAGTTCCCCGATCCCTGGCTGGTTGGAAACCACTTGCGTAGTAACCATTGCGCCCTTAATCATAATGTCCATAACCTTGATGCCGTTTCTTGTAGATATTGGTTTGACTGAAGGGGAATTGGTCCGGTTACCTTCCCCCTTGGGATATTTGGTGGTTGGTTTGTTTTATGCCTGTCTTTTATTCCTATCACTGAAATGGGTTGCACGCTATTGGCGTTAGCCTAGCATTCCAGTTTTTGTTGCCTTAATCCCTCTTCCCAAATAATCAGGAAGATGCCAATTCCAATGCCAATGCGACAGAGGAAGTTGCGCTAACGGCTCATACCAGCCCATAAAATGATTGTCATTTTATGGTGTAAATGGCCACTCTGCTTTCCACAAACCTGTTGGGCTGCGTCAACCGAAGCGCCGCCTCTAGGGTAGATCAGTGCACTGCGGTTTCAGCAGCTTTAGCAACTCCTCCAAATGGCTTATTTCCCTCTCTTTTTGGGTGAGCAACTGCTGTTGATACTCAACAAGCAATTGAAGTTTTTGTATTGCTAACGCGGATTCAGTTGTTGAACAGACACGCTGCGTACTGTTTCCGTTATTATCGGCCATTAAAAAAACGCTGCCTTGTTCGCCAAAACTCAGTAATCCCTGCAAATCAGTTCCCAATATCCCTGCGATTTGATTCAGCCTAGGGATCGTCGCTTTCGTTTCCCCCCGTTCAATTTTTGTATAACCATTGGTGGACATGTTGAGCTGGCTGGCTAAATCAGCTTGCGACCAATTTCTCAATACCCGCAAACAGCGAATTTTTTCTTGTATTTCCATAAGTCACCAACAAACAAGGTGTAATAAAACAAAGTATAGTTGGTTGTGGGGATATTGGCTTAAAGATTAGAATGTTTTTTAATTTCATAGGCAGTGTTGTAGTTGTTTTAAGGCGGTCTGTCTTAGTGCGGTATTACTTTTTTAGCGTGGCGGATTAACTATGAAGCATCAATTAGTGCCGAACTTATGGATCTTAATGCTGACGTTGTCACTATTATTTAATACATTTGGTGTGCTTGGAGACGGGCATATAAGCTCCATGGTACAACCTCCAAATAGTAAGGTCGCTGCCTTAAAACGCGATGATGAAGTTGTTAAGATACTGAAATCTAATCTTAGTTGGAGCGTGGGAAAAGGATCCAGCTTGTATCGATGGCCGACCGATCAAGATGCAAAATATGCATTTAACCAGCTTAATGAGGCTGATATTCCAATACTGATTAAAATTCTTTCTAACCAAGAATCTAGTGAAGGTGTTCTTACTTCGGCAACATGGATACTTTCTATGTTTGCGGATAAAGCAAGAATGCCTGTTATGCAGGCTTATGAATTAGCTTCATCTCCCCAAAAAAAAATAGGATGGCTAGAAATACTTACAACCATCGAAGTGGATATGATCAAACAGTCTCAAGCACCGGATGAAAAAAAAAATCAAAGCCCCGTAAAAATAGAAATTCAAAGCCAAGTTGTAAATAATACCATTGATCGGAAGCGTAAAGCTGAAGTCGTAAAGATTTTGAAAGATAACCTTACTTCGCGTTTTGGAGAAGGCGGGGATAAATGGCCAACCAATCAAGATGCCAAAACCGTATTTGTTAAGCTGACCGAAAGCGATATTGAAATACTTGTTGAGATTATTCGTGAGGAGGAAATGGGTAGAGGTGAAATTGCATCCGCAAAATGGGTGCTTTCAATGTTTATGGATAAAGCAAAGATTCTAGTTATACAAGCCTATGAATTAGCAATATCCCGCGATAAAAAAATTGAATGGCTGGAAGTACTTAAATCAATCGAAGTACAAAATATCGAAGAACACCAAGTATCCGAAATTAACAAATAAAAAGACCAAATAATTTTCAATAATTAACTGATGTTACGCAGCGACTATGAATCATCAATAACTTACGCTCATTTTTTACTTCGCAAGCCATTGGTTTTCTCTTTTCATGCGTAACATCAGTAATTAAATTTATAACTTGAGGGCGGGTATTATGACTTTTAGTCCACTATATATGAAATTAGCGATTAATTTGAAATCCAGACTACACACCAGCGTCGTCACTTCTGTCGTCACTACGATTTTTTTTAGTATTTCATTACAATCACCTATAGTAAATGCCTTTGTTCCTGGAGGATTTAAGGCCGTTGGGACAGGCGGTTTATCACACAAAGAAATGACGGAAGAGGCTCTCAATGACCTTTACAAGGATTACGACTTTGGGTCATTAGGCTCTAAGCCGTTAACAAAAGCCATGAAAAAGGCACGTGATCAAATTGAAGATGCCAACGCTGCGGTGGATGATGAACACCCAACTGAAAGCGAATATCATTGCGACGCGGAAAGCTTTCCAGAGTGTAGCAATTTAATAGATAGTCTTTTAACAAAAGGACCTAACGGTGTTGTTTATTCGTTAGAAAAATATGGGACTAAAGGAATTGAAGATGCCCGCAAACATCTTGGTCAGGCGTTTCACACCTTACAAGATTTTTATGCGCACAGCAACTGGATAGAGCTCGGTAACAACATGCCACACCCTCAACTAGGTCAAGGATCACCTATCCCAAACATCGCTCCGAGATCAGAAAATACCTGCGATCAAGCGCCCCTAGGTAATTTGTGTTATGGAAGTAACTTAAAGACAAGTTTTCTTACTAGTGGTTATTTTGGTGGACAAACTAGAAAATATGTAGATGGTAAGTGCCGTCATGGAGGCTCTTGGGACACGACTCCTGGAAGGGGTGGTATAAATAAAGATTCCAGTACATGCACTTTATTTTTACCTTGGGTTCCTACTCTAATTCCGTTAAGTGACGAGGTTAGGAAGGCTTACTATCCAATTATCCCACCACCACTTTTGGGTATTATTCCAGTAGTTGTTTCACCTCACTCAGACCATAATCCAGTTGCTGAGCAAGTAGCCATAAAGGCTACTATCGCTGCTTTGCGTGACATTAAGTCTAAAGTAACAGATCGCCAATTTATGGTGTTACTAGGCTTTGGGCCTTCCCTAGGATTTGCCATTGACACTACGGGTAGTATGGGTGGGGAAATTGCGGGTGTAAAAACAAAAGTTAGCGCAATTATTGACGAACGCAAAGGGACAATTGAAGAGCCTTCACAATATGTTCTTTCACCGTTTAATGATCCGTCAGTTGGGCCAGTTACAAATACTAGTGATCCTGATGCGTTTAAAAATGCCTTGTCAGGTTTATCGGCTAGTGGCGGCGGTGATTGCCCTGAGCTCTCAATACAAGGGGTTTATAATGCGGTTTCGGCGATGGATGAGGGAGGCGCGGTATTTGCATATACTGATGCCAGTTCCAAAGATGAATCTAAACGTACCGAAGTTTATGCCTTAGCTACCGATAAAAATATACATATTAGCTGGGGGCTTTTTGGGAGCTGTTCTCCTTATGACCCCGCCTATTTCTATCTCGCCAACAGAACTGGCGGACAAGTTTTTATATTACCAAGAGGTCAAACATCAGGCATTACTGAATTAGTTAATTTACTAAGCCGTAGCAATGCAGCTGATATTCTCACTGTTGCAGGTCTGTTGAGTACAACAGCAATAGTACATACCTTTCCAGTTGATTCAACGATTACTCGAATGACGGTTTCCATTACCAGTACAGGGACTACTGCCATCACGGTAAAACGACCAGACGGAAGCATTGTTGCAGCTGCTGATGCGGGAGTTACCCGAGTACCCATGACTCCAGCCGCCGGTTCTAGTGTTATTTATTCCATTACTAACCCACAAGTCGGTCAATGGCAAATGATATTGCAAGGTAGTGGTGATTATTCTGCTGTCGTAAATGGTGACAGTACCATTGCGCTCGATAGTTTCGATTTTGTGCGTTTAGGAGGTCGGCCTGGGCATCAGGGCTATTACCCGATAGATGGGCTTCCCCTTGCTGGAAAAACGCTGAATGCTATTGCCCGATTAAGCGGTAAAACACCTAATATTGACTTTGAACTGCGCACCAAAAATGGACAAGTTTTGCAATCCTTCAAATTAGATTCACCAGGGGCAGATGTCGGTAATTTATTTGGTGAACTAACAATACCTACCCAATCGTTTGTTATTTATGCACTTGGTAACGATGAAACAGGGCATCCTTTTCAGCGTGTTTTAACAACTCAACTTATTCCACAGCAGTTATCTGTTATCCCCCCTATCGCAGTAGGTTTAGGTAAAGGTCAAGACACTAACTACATCATGCAGGTTAAAAATGATGGTATAGCCGATTTGTTTACTTTTGCTGCGCTTGATAACAATAAATTTGTAAAAAGTGTAACGCCATCTTCTGCGAATATTGCCACTGGAAAAACTCAGGACGTTAAAGTGGTGCTGCAACCACCTGCAACAGCTATTGTTGGCACTTCCGACACCCTCGCCTTTACCGCCAAAAGCAGTACAGATGCAGATGTGATTAATTCTGCCGTATTGGTTAGTAGTGTCGTAGACCCAGTGCAGCTAGGGGATGCTAATCGTGACGGTAAAATAGACTGTGATGACCTCAATTTGGTTAAAGTTTCGTTCGGTAGTAAAACGGGCAATATAGCATTTAACCCGGCAGTTGATATTGATAACAATGGTATTGTGAATGTGCGGGATCTTGCGGTAGTAGCACGTAAAATACCAGCTGGCACGAAATGTAAATAACTATGGAAATTATCGCCATGAAAAAACCAACCTATCTATTTCTCAGTTTATTGGGCCTTACTTTATTCTTACCATTGGGCAAGGCAGTCTTGGCAGCACCTTCGCTGCATTTCGAACCTTCTGCTGTAGATGCTTTAAAAGGGGACACATTATCCATTAATCTCGTCGGTTCTGAGCTTGAGGATATATACGCTTATCAGTTTTCCATATCGTACAATCCTGAAATTCTAAAGGCTGTTGATGTACAAGAAGGCGATTTTCTTGCTACGGCGGGAAGTACTTTTTTTATTTCTGGTGCCATTGACGATATAGCGGGCGTTATCAACTTTACAGGCAACTCATTGATTGGCGATATTGCGGGTGTTAATGGTAACGGTATTCTTGCTATTTTTGGATTTGAAGCGATTACGCCCGGCATATCATCACTTGTACTGAACGATATTTTGTTCCTTAATTCAACTTTTGGTGAGGTATCTGTTAGCGCTAGTGATGGAACTATTGAGGTTACCGACTGCGGTTCAGTGTTAGGTTCAGCGGTTGGTTCAGGCAAATGTATCGATAATGGTACGATGACAGTCGATGCCAATAACCAAGTCGTCACAGGTACGCTTGATTTAGGCACTACAGGGGGTGTTATCGACAGCAACGGCAATAATGGCACGGTAAGTGGCGCAATTAGTGGCACCGGTAGTTTAAGCAAAGTCGGTTTAGGTGTCCTGACACTGTCAGGCGTTAACACGTATAGTGGCGGCACTGATTTAAACGGCGGCACGTTGAGTGTATCTGATGAATCCAATCTGGGCGATATGGCGGGTGCACTAACATTTGATGGCGGTGTTTTGCAAATCACCGGAACGGCTTTTACCAGCACCTTGCGCACGATCAATTGGGGAGCGGCGGGCGGCGGTTTTGATATTGCCGACCCAGGCAATCTTTTTACGGTGTCCCAGGTACTTTCCGGTTCTGGTGGGGTGGTTAAGGAAGGCGATGGCACGTTGCTATTGACGGGCGCTAACACTTACACGGGTGGCACAACAGTCAACGCGGGCATTTTGCAGGGAAACGCCAGCAGTTTACAAGGCGATATAAACAATAATGCTGCCGTGGTTTTCGACCAGGCGGACGGGGGCATCTATTCCGGCGTGATGGGTGGCACAGGGGCATTGCTAAAACAAAATACCGGGAGTTTGGCGCTGACAGGGGCGAATACCTACAATGGTGGCACAATAGTTAACCAAGGTATTTTGTCTGTCCAAGGTTCGCTTGCCTCAGGTGTCACCGTCAATAGCGGCGGGACATTACGCGGGACTGGCAGCATAACCGGTGATACGACGATCGCGGGCCGATTGGCCCCGGGTAATTCGCCAGGCACCTTGACAGTTAATGGTTCAGTGGCGATGGCGGCATCCAGCACATTGGCAATAGATATAGACGGCACAGGGACGGGCAACGGTGCGGGCAATTATTCGCGAGTGTTGGTCCAAGGCGCGGGCCATACGTTTACCGCTGCGGGTGGTTTACAGCCTTTGTTGCGGAGCATTTCCGGTGCTGCCAACAATACCTTTACCCCCGTTATTGGCCAAAACTTTACCATAGTTAATGCGGCTGGCGGTATCCAAGGTACTTTCAACGCGCTGGCGCAGCCTTTGGCAGGTTTGCCTAGTGGGGCACGCGTTGATGCGCTATATGACACCAATACGGTGCGGTTGGCAATAACGCCCCAGTTTTATAACAACTTGCCGAATATCGCGTTAATTGGCAATGCCAGTGTGGTGGGCGCTATGCTGGATACGGTGCGGCCTGATGCTTTTGCGGCTAAAAATCCACTGTTTCAAGGGCTGGCGACACTTTCAGAGCCTGAGGTCGCAACGGCTTTACAACAATTGGATGGTGAGATCCACGCTGATTTGCTCGCCGCCAGTTTTACTGCCCACCGTTTAGCCGGGCAAGCGGTGTCAGGTCGTCTGGCGGATGTGCGTTTAGGAAGGCCGTCATCCACGGCGGCGATGATGGCGCAAAATACTGGGGGTGCGGTCGGGCTTGCGGCTAACCAAGCCGCGCAAACACTGGCCGCCGAAGCCAATAAAAATGTCTGGGTACGCGGCTTGGGTGGGTTTATGTCCACCCACAGTGACAAGCAAGCGTCGGGTTTTAATGAACGGCTGTACGGTGTCATGTTGGGCGCTGATTTTGCTGTTGCCGAACCATTGCAACTGGGCGCGGCGGTTGGTTATGTCCATAACCAAGTTGGCGCAAGCCAGTCGGGTGCCGGGGCGACGGATAGCATACAGTTTTTGGGCTATGGCTTGTGGCACAAGAACAGTGAGTTTTTGAATTTTTCGTTTGGCTATGGGCGTGATAATTACACCTCGCAACGGACAGTGAATTTGGGGGGCGCTACTGGCTATCAAGCGGATGTTGATGGCAATAGCGGTTCTTTGGAGATAGAGGCGGGTACGCGCCGACAATTGGGCCAATATATAATCGAGCCGTCGTTTGGTGTACGCGGCGACATTATCAGCCGTAATGCCATTACTGAAGATGGGCTTGCCGGGCTTGCGGTTAAGGCCACCACACTGACCGCCGCGCAAACCCGGTTGGGCGCTAAGCTGAGCCGGGCTTTTGGGTTTGGTGCCAATAATCGCATTACCCCTGAATTTCGTGTTTATTGGTTGCATGATGAAGGCGACTCAATAGCCAGCCGATCCTCTGCAACGCTGTTGGGGCAGCAGATTAGCGCCAGTGCGGCTGATGCGGGCCGGGATGCGGCGGCATTGGGCGGGGGGGTAACAGTTGACCTTGGTGATAACGTCGCCCTGTTTGCCGACTATAACTTTGAGCAACGTAATGCGCGTAACGGACAGAATGTGTTGGGTGGCCTGCGGCTGAGTTGGTGATGGGGCAAAGTAAAGCAAAATAAAAACCGTCCTTGAGGCAGCTCAAGGGCGGTTTTTTTTGCGTAAAGTTTTTTGCAGTGGCGGCCAAGTCCAGAATTAAATCAACCCAGTCCGAGATGGCCAGCAATAGCCGCACAGGGATTCAGCCTGCTATTTTAGGCGATTGATGGCATAATGGGTGTGCGGTTTTGATAATTGTATGTTGATTAATAATTGACTATGATGGCCGCCAATTGGCAACTTTTTTGTTCAATACTATCGGGAGATAAGATGAAATTAATAACAGCTATCATAAAGCCGTTCAAGATGGATGATGTCAGGGAGGCGTTATCTGAAATAGGGGTCGCTGGGGTTACAGCAACCGAAGTTAAAGGCTTTGGCCGTCAGAAAGGCCATACTGAACTTTATCGGGGTGCTGAATATGTGGTTGATTTTTTGCCTAAAGTTAAGCTGGAAATCGCCGTTGCTGACGATATGCTCGACAAGGCAGTTAGCACCATTGTAAGGGCTGCCAATACCGGAAAAATCGGTGACGGTAAAATATTTGTCTCAAATTTAGATCAGGTTATCCGCATCAGGACGGGTGAAACCGGAGAGGATGCGATTTAAGTCGCTTAGGAACGAAAAATGTCTTTTACCACAACTAAAAAGCTGTTGGCAGCTATGCTGCTGCTTCCCCAAGCAGCTTTAGCCGAGCAGCAGTTAAATCAAGCCAATACGGCTTGGGTTTTAACCTCCACCGCCTTAGTTTTATTCATGACCATCCCCGGCTTGTCGTTATTTTACGCCGGATTGGTCAGAAGCAAGAACGTATTGTCGGTGTTAATGCAGTGTTTTGCCATCACCTGCATGGTGTCCATCCTTTGGCTGGCAGGTGTATACAGTTTTATTTTTGCCGATGGTGGCGAGCTGCAGCAGTTCATCGGCGGCGCGTCCAAAGTGTTTCTGCCCGACATCAGCACGACGGCGCTGATTGGTGATATTCCAGAAACCGTTTATTTTATGTTTCAAATGACGTTTGCCATTATTACCCCAGCATTGATTGTCGGGGCTTTTGCCGAACGCATGAAGTTTTCGGCGATGCTATGGTTTAGCGGCTTATGGTTGATTATTGTCTATTTGCCGGTCTGTCACTGGATTTGGGGTGGCGGTTGGTTAGCCAAATTAGGCGTGATGGATTTTGCCGGGGGTATCGTAATCCATATTAATGCAGGTGTTGCGGCTTTGGTTGCCGCCCTTGTGTTGGGCAAAAGAAAAGGTTTTCCTACCACCGCCATGCCACCGCATAATATGACCATGGTGGTGACTGGCGCTGGCATGTTGTGGGTGGGTTGGTTTGGCTTTAATGCCGGCAGCGCATTGACTGCTGATGGCCGTGCCGGCATGGCGATGCTGGTGACCCACATCGGTGCCGCAGCGGGATCTTTGACGTGGATGTTTATTGAATGGAAGCGTTTTGGAAAACCCAGTGTATTAGGTATAGTGACTGGCATGGTAGCTGGTTTAGGCACAATTACACCGGCATCAGGGTTTGTCGGCCCGGCGGGTGCCTTGGTGATAGGCGTAACAGCGGGTTTTGTGTGTTTTTATGCCACCCAATATGTCAAACGTACCCTAAAGATCGACGATTCTTTGGACGTATTTCCTGTCCATGGGGTTGGCGGCATTACTGGCTCTTTATTGACAGGCGTTTTTGCAGCCAGCAGTTTCGGCGGCTTAGGTTTGGCCGAAGGCGTGACCATTATCGGGCAAGTGGGAGTCCAGGCTTTGGCCATTGTAGCGACGGCTTTTTGGAGTGCTTTGTTTAGCTTCCTTATTTTGAAAGGCTTGGAGAAGTGGATAGGCCTGCGGGTAACTCCCGATGAAGAAGTTCAAGGTTTGGACACCGTCCTTCATGAAGAAACGGGCTACCTTGATTTATAGGTTTTGTGTATAACATGGCTTAGGTGGAAAAGGCGGCTACTGGGGCCGCCTTTTTTGTGTGGCTAAATTAAGGTGATGCTTTAAAAGCTTAGGAACTTATGAAAATTCAACACATAGTGTCTAAAATCAAATTGCCTTTTTTTATAATCAGCGGCTTATTGCTGATTTTTGCTGCGCTGGGTATCTACTTATTGCCCGCAATATTAAAATCAAAATTACCTGTGATTATCCAACAGGAAACCGGAAGATCCAGCCATTTGGCTAGCATCGAATTGCATGCCTTTCCCTTGGCCGCAAGTATCAAGGGGTTTGAGGTGCAAGAGCATAATGGCCAGCCGTTTGTTTCCTTTGATGAGCTCCACTTTAAAATAGGGGTGTTCAAATCAATTGGACAGCAGGCGCTGGTTTTTGACGAGATTTCCATAAATAAGCCTTTTGTCCACATTGGCAGGCAAAAAAATGGCGCATTAAATTTTCAGGATATGGTTAAGGCGAAAGCCACAGATAAACCAGAAGACGAAAGCCCGTTATTCCCAGTCACTATTGAAAAATTATCATTGTCAGAAGGGACGCTTGTTTGGGAAGATGCCAGTTTAGCTAAACCAGTTAAGGAAGATTTGCAGCCAATAAACCTGACTGTCGAAAATTTTACTACGCATACGGATGGCCAAGCCCGCTTGGTTTTATCGCTGGCGCTGAAATCGGGCGGGCAATTGGATTGGCAAGGCACGGCTAGCCTAAAGCCCTTGGCCTCAGAGGGGCATATCAAGTTTGATAAGGTGCTGCTGGAAACCCTTATAGCGCACGTTCTGCCAGACGATAAGCCCTTTTATGTAAAAGGGTATGAATTGCTTAATGCTGATTATGCGGCCAGCTACTTGCAAAATAGCCTGAAATTGACGGTCAAAAAAGGTATTTTTGAACTTCGCGATTTTCAGTTCATAGAAAAAAGCCGTAACCAAGCCCTAGTCAAAATGCCTGTGTTTGCCATGCGTGGCATTGATTTTGACCTTGGGCAACAAAACGTGGTCATTGATTCGGTGTCAGCCCAAGATGCGGATTTACAGGCTTGGCTGGATGCTACGGGTGTGATCAATTATCAGGCTTTGTTGCCCGTTTCAAAAACGGGCAACAAGCTCCCTAATCAGGCCACGGCTAATGTGGCAGCGCCCAAAGCAGTGCCTTGGAAAATTAAAGTCAATACACTGGCTTTGGCTAATTTTAGCGCAGCTTTTGAAGATAGGTCGGTAAACAAGCCCGTGCTGTTTACTATTAAACCCATCAACTTCAAACTTAGCCGTTATACCAATGAGCCGGGTGCAAGTGTACCTTTTGAGTTGGATGCCGTGTTAAATAAAACGGGCTTGATAAAGTTGGCAGGCGATACGGTTATACAACCGTTCGCAACCAAAGTGGCCATAGACGTAAAAGGCATTAACCTGGAAAACTTTCAGCCTTACGTCAATAAGTTTGCACCAATTGAGCTGGTGGGCGGTAAATTTGCAATTGACGGTCTAGGGCAGGTCGCCACTTCTGCTAAAGATAAGTTGGGCATCACTTTTAAAGGTAATAGCGGTATCAGTAATTTAGTGGTTAAAGATAGGCCACTTGATAATAAGGCAAAGGCAAAGGTTTTGGCAGACATCCCCGCTTTTACACTACGCGGAATTGATTTTAATTTGGCCAATCAGACCTTGGTATTAGGCACGGTTGCTGCAAACAATGCAAAATTTGAGGCGTGGTTGAACCCCGAGGGCATCCTTAATTACCAAACTTTGTTGCCGCCCCAAACTGCGCCTGGTAACACCATTAATAAGCTTGATACTGCCCTCAAGCCCAAATCGCCTGCTTGGGATATTAAAGTCAGTAGCTTGGAACTGACGGATTGGGGTTTGAACTTTGAGGATCAGACCCAAAAAAAACCAGTCGTCATGAGCTTTAAGCCGATCAATTTCAAACTATCCCAGTACAGTAATCAAAATGGCCGACCGTTGCCTGTCCAGCTCAGTGTTGGCTTGATCAACAAAGGTTCGATAAGCCTTAAAGGTGACGCGGTTATCGAGCCCCTTGCCGCCAAGTTGGACATGGATGTGAAAAATGTTGATCTGGAAAAACTCCAGCCCTATTTTGACAAATTTCTTCGTTTAGAATTTGTGGACGGTGCGTTGAATATTGACGGTAATGTGCTGATTGCCAGCAAAGGTGAGGATAAGCTGGATGTGAAATTTAAGGGGAATACGGGTATAGCCCGATTGCTCACGCGTGATTTGCTTGAGCACAAGGATTTGGTCAAATGGGAAAACCTGACCTTGCAGGATGTGGATATTGATCTGTTGGCCAACCGCTATTCCGCAAAACTATTGGTAATCGACAAGCCTTATGCAAGGGTTGCCATCAGCAAAGATAAATCAACCAATTTTGATGGGATTGCCATTACAGAACAAAGTAATCCGGCAGTCGAAAATAAACATGTGAAACCTAAGCAAACCGCACAAGCCAGGCCGAAATTTACTTTAGGCAAAATCCAGATTGTGGAAGGGGCGTCAGATTTTTCGGATTTTTCTTTGATACTGCCTTTTGCTGCACAAATCCAAAGTTTGGATGGCGGGGCAAGCGGCATTTCGTCGGATCAAAAATCTAGCTTTGACATGAGCTTAAAAGGAACTGCCTATGATTTGGCGCCTGTCGACATCAAGGGAAAAATCAGCCCCTATTTGGGCGATTACCATGTGCAATTAAACTTTGTAAATTTGCCGATGCCTTTAGTGTCGCCTTATATGGTGCAATTTGCCGGGTATAAAGTTGAGAAGGGCAAGTTGACGTTGGGTTTAAATTATAATGTGGATAACGGTATATTGACGGCATCTAACAGTATATTAATTGACCAGTTCGAGTTGGGTGATAAAGTTGAAAACCCAAATGCCGTGTCATTGCCGCTAAAATTGGCTGTTGCGTTACTAAAAGATGGTAACGGAAAAATAAAAATTGATGTCCCCATTTACGGCAGTTTGGATGACCCTAAATTCAATATAGGGGCAATAGTCGCAGATGCCCTGATAAATGCCATTAGAAAAGTGGTCATGTCACCGTTTAGTCTGCTGGGTTCGCTCGCTGGAAGTGACAAAGAAATGAGTACGATAACTTTTCCAGCCGGAAATTCTACCTTGGGGCAGTCCCAACGCGATAAGTTGGACAGCCTATCCAAGGCGCTGAAAGAACGTCTGGCCTTAAATATAGACATTAAAGGTGCGGCGTTCCAAGAACACGATTGGCCGGTTATTAGGGAGGATGCCTTATATGTGCAGCTTAAAAAACGTAGGGCCATTGAAATCAATAAAGAGGCAGAAACTAAAATTCGTGAAGAATATGTTGAACTTACCGAAGACGACTATAAGCGGTTGTTGGCGGAGATGTTCATTGAAAAATTTCCGCAGCTCGCTAAGAAATCATTTTTTGGCCAGCCTACGTTGACTAATCCAGAAAGCGGTGATTTTTATGTCGTTGCCAAACAGAACCTGTTTACGATTATAAAGCCTGAGCAAGAACGGCTTAACGTGTTGGCCACCGCCCGCGCCCAAAACATTGCCAATTATTTCGTAAAGACCGGGGGCATCGCAAACGAGCGGGTTTATATGCTTGATACCGTGATTGATCCGGCATGGGGTAGTAAAGGGATAGTCAGCGCGTTGTCTTTGAATGCGGCTGAGTGATGATAGGCTTGGATATGGTCAATAGGGTTTTTAGGCTAGTGCCCTAATGCAGCATTATTCTTTCCCTGTTAAAAAAGGCACAAAAGTCACGGCTTCAAGATTTTCAATGTCATAACCACTGGTTTTGCGGGTGATGCGCTGTAAGATCTGCTGTCCGCTGGGGCCTATGGGGATGACCATGACCCCGCCAATGGCCAATTGCAGCAATAACAGTGGCGGGATTTCTGAGGGTGCAGCGGTAGCCAGTATGCCATCAAACGGGGCATAATCGGGCCAACCCAGATTACCGTCACCGTACTGATAGCTGATGTTTTTAAGTTTCAAATCCCACAAATGGGTTTTGGCTTTTTTTTGTAACGGCAATATCCGTTCAACGGTAAACACATGGTCAACTAACTGCGCCAAGATGGCGGTTTGGTAGCCGCAGCCAGTGCCTATTTCCAGTACTTTGCCCAAATGTTCAGATGACCGCAATAGCAATTCGGTCATTTTAGCGACTATATAAGGTTGGGAAATGGTTTGGTTATAACCGATCGGTAGTGCCGTATCTTCATAAGCCCGACTTGCCAAGGCTTCATCCATAAAAATATGGCGTGGCGTATCACGCATCAGTTTCAGGACATTTTGATTACTGATGCCTTGTTCCGATAAGCGTTTAATCATGCGCTCCCTGGTACGCAGGGAAGTCATGCCTATGCCTTGTAGGCTAGGGTTCATAGTCTTTCCTCCTGTGGCAACCATGCTTTCAAGGCATTAATACGTTCATACCAGGTTAAATCGATTTGCAAAGGTGTGACAGACACGTAGCCAGCATTGATTGCGAAAAAATCTGTCCCAGGGCCTGCATCCTGTTCCGTACCAGGGGGCCCTACCCAGTATATGGTGCGGCCACGTGGATCATGGCTTTTAATGACAGGCTCAGACTTGTGCCTTTGCCCTAGCCGCGTTGCTTGGTAGCCTTTTAACGCACCGATAGCGATATCGGGCACATTGACATTTAAAATAGTGTCTTGCGGCAACGGTTGTTTAATCAGCCTCTGCAAGAGGGTTACAGCAACATGGGCGGCGGTGTCAAAATGGGACGGGTTGTTTCCCGCCAAAGAAATGGCGACCGCAGGCAAACCTAAAAATCGCCCTTCAGTCGCGGCGGCAACGGTGCCAGAATAAAGCACATCATCACCTAGATTGGCGCCGTGGTTTATGCCTGCAAAAACCATATCAGGCTCTTGATCCAGAAGACCGGTAATTGCCAAATGTACACAATCGGTGGGGGTGCCATCGACTTTAATAAACCCGTTGTCGGCGGTATAAGCCCGCAAAGGCATTTCGAGTGTTAATGAATTGCTGGCCGCGCTGCGGTTCCTATCAGGTGCCACCACCGAGATATTGGCGTATGGGCGCAAGGCATCGGCTAATGCACAAAGACCCTCAGCCAAGTAGCCGTCATCATTACTTAACAAAATATGCATTATCAATTCGCCATGTAGCGTAATAAGCTATAAAATCGAACATCTTAGCAACAATACCCAACAAAATCAGCTTTCGTGGCAAAAAAAACGCTTACACCAGAAGATCGTGACTTATTTCGCCAGACTATCGGTAAGGTGCGTGCGGTCAATAGCGATAAGGTGCAATTAAATGAAGGCATTAAGCCCAAGCCTTACCCTAAGCCCTTAGCGGTCGATGTTGAGGGTCATTTGCTGTCTGAGGCCGCAGAAATTGGGCAGGTAGGGCTTGAGGATAGCCTTAGCTTCAGTATGCCCGGCATACAAAACAGCGTCTTAAAAAAACTGCGGCGTGGTGTTTTTGGCGTGGATGCCGAACTTGACCTGCATGGCTTAACCAGCACCGAGGCTAAACGCCAATTGCTGCATTTTTTACACAATTGTGTCGGGGCCGGTTGCCGTTGTGTGCATATTGTCCATGGCAAGGGCTACCGCTCAGCGGATAACCTTCCGGTGCTTAAAAACAACCTTAACCTATGGCTAAGGCAGCATAAGGATGTCCAAGCATTTTGTTCGGCCCCAGCTAAGGATGGCGGGGCAGGTGCGGTGTTTGTTCTCTTGCGGCAAGCTGGTCAATAGGTAAGGTTTAGCGGTAGGTTTTAATCCGGTTTGTCTGGCAGCAGTTCCCAATCGCGCCAAGCCAGGCTCTGTGCAGTAGTCCCAATAGGCTTGTATTCGGCGCCTACCCACCCCGTATAAGATGATTGTTCTATCGCCGAAAAGAGGCGTTTAAAATCAAGTTGTCCCGTGCCGGGTTGTCCGCGTCCAGGACAATCGGCAAATTGTATATGGCCTATTTTATCGGCGTGGCGGCTAATGAATGCTTCCGATGCCCCGCCCATCATCTGGGCATGGTAAATGTCATATTGCATAAACAACAGGGGATGCTGGACTTGCACAAGTACCTCTAACATTTGCGCACTAGTGTGGATAATAAACCCAGGCATATCATGGGTGTTGATCGCTTCAAAAACGGTTTTAATGCCCAAGGGGGCAAAAGCCTGCGCAGCAAAATACAGGTTTTCCTTAAAGGTGTCCAGATACTCGGCAAACCGCTGGTGATCAAGGCATCGCCCTGGCAATATATTGATGGCTTGGGGTTTTAGGACTTTTGCGTAATCTTGAGCTTGCTCAACAGCTTGGCGGAATTGGTGGCGCTTTTCGGGTACGCAGGCGAGGCCCTCGCCGCCTTGTAACAGGTCGTCAGCCGCCACATTAAATAACACCAATTTTAACTGTTCAGCATCAAGGATGGTTTTAAGGGTTTGTGCGCTGAGTGAGTAGGGGAATTGGATTTCAACCCCGCTAAACCCCTGTAGTTTGGCGGCCTTAAAGCGCCCTGACAATGCCATTTCGGTGAATAACATTGATACATTGGCAGAAAACTTAAGCATTTTTTTTAGCGTATAAGTTAATCAAAGTGGCTGGATCTTGTTCCAAATAGCCTTGGTTGCCGTGCAATTGCATGAGTTGCACAGCCAAGCCGGACATTGGGGTAGGCTGGCCTAGGGTGTTGGCCAGGTCAACTGCCATGGACAAGTCTTTTAATAAGGTTTTTACATGCCATTTTATAGGCTCAAAGTTGGCGTTTGCCATTTGTGGGCCGACGGTCTGCAACGGCTTGGAGTCAGCAAAGCCGCCAGATAGCGCCGCTGGAAGTTGCCCCGCATTGACCCCTGCTTGCTGGGCAAGGGCGATCATTTCTGCAATGACCAGCACATTGCAGCTAACGATCATTTGGTTACAGATTTTGCTGACTTGCCCCGCGCCTATGTCGCCCATGTGGGTAAGTTGCTTATACAGCGGCGACAGAATGGTGCGTGCCAGGGCAATATTGTCCGGGCTTCCGCCAGCCATAATTGCAAGGTTGCCTTGTTCGGCACCGGCCACGCCACCAGAAACGGGTGCATCCACCCAGCCCATGCTACAATCCTCAAAAAGTAGGGCAGCCAGTTGTCGCGTGGTGTCGGGATGGATGCTGGATAAGTCGATCAGTAGTTGGTCAGCGCGGCCATGACCCAGAATGCTGTTGCGTACGACGGCTTCAACGGCTGCCGTATCTGACAGGCACAATAAGATAATAGTGGATGCCTTAACTAATTCGGTGGCGGAAGTATAAGCTATTGCCCCGGCATTGGTCACGGCTGTCAGCTTTTCAGGGTTGCGGTTCCATACATTGACGTTGAAGCCTGCTGCCAACAGGCGCATTGTCATCGGTTTGCCCATTAAGCCAATACCGACAAAGCCTAGTGTTGGTTTATTATCTGTTGTCATTGTCATTTGTGGGTGGTTTTTCGGGATGGGTTTACGTTATTAGGCTCTTGTTGTTTGGTATTCTAGTCTAACTCAACTTTGCTTGTTTTTTTAGATGAAGGGCCGGCCCTGTGTTGACCCACGGATTTTTGGGTTATCCCAAAGCCGGATTGGCTGTGGGCTAGGGTTTTTATTTTATCTAACAAACAATTACAATTAGAGTTTGACGCACTTATTGTTTACCTATATTATTTGTCAGTTATGTTAGAGAGATTACCTGAATATATCGACCCTTTGCAACTGGCTGATAAGCGTGGTGAATTGAAGGGTCAAATACCAATAAGCAGTCTGGATCGTTTGGCGGCAATGCTGGCTAATGACACCGGCGTGGTTACTGTTGATCTTTTTTTTGGTCGTGAAGGGCGCTTAGCCAAAATTGAAGGACATATTAAGGCAGATTTGGAGCTTGAATGCCAAAACTGTTTACAGGCGGTGAAATGGCCTGTCGATTGTTCAGTTAAATTAGGTGTTGCCACTTCAATAGAGCAAGTCAATCGGTTGCCTGAAGCTTACGAGCCCTTATTGGTTAGGGAGGGTAAAATTCCCCTTAAAAATATTATTGAAGATGAGATATTGCTCGTTTTGCCGACATTTCCTAAACATGAAGAGGCTTGCACTGTCGCAAATTTCGACAATGCCAGCGT
The DNA here is from genome assembly GCA_026399075.1 of Methylococcales bacterium. GTDB lineage: Bacteria > Pseudomonadota > Gammaproteobacteria > Methylococcales > Methylomonadaceae > Methylobacter_C. The sequence goes on along the minus strand of JAPLRR010000028.1, from coordinate 40,879 downwards.
AGAACCTTTGGTAAGTGACAGCCTGTCATCTGCTGAAAACCCGTTTTCCATTCTAGCCAAACTTAAACATACTGGAGATTTATAATGGCCGTACAAAAAAGTAAAGTGTCGCGTTCAAGACGTGGCCAACGTCGTTCACATGATGCCTTAACAAGCAAAACATTATCACAAGACCCTATTACTGGCGAAACACATTTGCGTCACCACGTTACTCCAGACGGATATTTTAAAGGCCGCCAAATTGTTGGCGCTGAAGCCCAAGATTAATAATCTTTCCGCTTTGGAATGATGCTGTGCCGAACCCATCTGGTTCGGCTTCCTTCAATAACTGCGGAGTTGTTCGCCAGCGTGAGTTTAACTATTTCAATTGATGCAATGGGCGGGGATCATGGCCCTCAAGTCACTATTCCAGCATCGTTGGCTTGTCTAAAAAACAATCCGGATTTAAAGCTGATTTTAGTTGGCGACGAAACTGTTATTAAGCAGTTTTTGGCGCAGGAGTTGGCGGCTGTTGAAGATAGGCTCACCATCCATCATGCCTCGCAATGCGTTGATATGGATGAATCCCCATCCAAAGCGCTGAAAAACAAAAAAGATTCATCTATGCGGGTGGCTATCAATCTAGTTCGTGATGGCGTTGCTGACGCTTGTGTAAGTGCGGGTAATACTGGCGCGCTTATGGCAACGGCCCGTTTTGTTTTAAAAATGATCCCTGGGATAGATCGCCCAGCAATTATTTCGACGCTGCCATCAATTTATGGGCACACACACGTTCTTGATTTGGGGGCAAATGTGGATTGTTCAGCCGAACACCTTTTTCAGTTTGCAATTATGGGCAATGAATTGGTTAAGGCGCTCGAAGGTATCGAAAATCCTAAGGTGGGTTTGTTAAACATTGGCGAGGAAGATACCAAGGGTAACGAACAGGTTAAATCCGCAGCAAAATTGTTGGAAAATTCATCGCTAAATTATATCGGTTATGTTGAAGGCAATTCATTGAATGCTGGGCATGTCAAGGTTGATTTGATCGTGACAGATGGTTTTGTGGGTAACGTTGCCCTTAAGTCTATTGAAGGTGCGGCCAAAATGATTGGTACGGCTTTAAAAGAGTCCTTTAACAAGAATGGCTTTACCAAGTTGGTCGGTTTGCTTGCCTATCCTGTGTTGAAGTCATTTAAAGAACGTATTGACCCACGCTTATATAATGGCGCAAGCTTTTTGGGGCTTAGGGGGCTAGTCATTAAAAGCCATGGCGGTGCGGATTTTTTGGCATTTAAAACGGCTATTGAGCTTGCCGAAGTTGAAGTGAAAAATGATGTCATTAAAAAGATTAGCCAGCAAGTTGAGATAATCTTGGCGCAGCGGGAGTTCGCTTGATGCCGTATTCAAGAGTCATCGGGACTGGCGCTTATTTGCCCGAAGAAATTCGTACCAATGAACAAATATCACAAACGGTTGATACTTCTGATGCTTGGATTTATGAGCGTACTGGCATTAAAAGCCGCCGGATTGCGGGTGCTGATGAGTCGGCCGCAAGTATGGCAGAAGTTGCCGCGAGACAAGCCATTGCCGCCGCCAACATTAAGCCTGAAGCCATCGATTTAATTATTGTCGCTACAGGTACGCCCGACCGCGTCTACCCTAGCACGGGCTGTTTGTTACAGCAGCGCTTAGGCATTAAAAACTCCGTTGCTTTTGATGTACAGGCCGCTTGTTCAGGCTCTATTTTTGCTATGAGTATTGCTGACCAATATATCAAATCAGGCGCGGCGAAGACCGTGCTTATTGTCGGCACCGAAATTTGTTCGCGCATCGTTGATTGGACTGATCGCGGAACGTGCATTTTATTTGGCGATGGTGCCGGGGCTATTTTGTTGGCAGCCTCAGATTCGGCGGGCATTATGTCCACGCATATTTATTCCGACGGGGAATATGAGGATATGTTGTATTGCCCGAATCCCCAAGTTGCAACCGGCGACAATAAGGACGAACCTGGATATATCAGTATGCGCGGTAACGAGGTGTTTAAAATTGCGGTTAATACGCTAGGGCGTATTGTTGACGAAACCTTGGCCGCCAATAATATGGATCAGTCTGATATTGACTGGCTGGTCCCGCATCAGGCAAATATACGGATTATTGCTGCGACCGCCAAAAAATTGAAAATGTCGATGGATCAAGTTGTGGTGACACTTGAAAACCAAGGCAATACCTCGTCTGCTTCTGTGCTGATAGCTTTTAATGAAGCGGTGCGTGATGGGCGTATCCAGCGCGGCCAAGTGGTCTTGCTTGAAGCTTTTGGGGCAGGGTTCACGTGGGGTTCTGCATTAATTAAATATTAAACCAAGCCTATTTGAAAATGAGCAAGCAACTGTACAATTTAGCCTTTGTTTTTCCCGGCCAAGGTTCCCAGTCACTGGGGATGGTGTCAGATTTGGCTGTCCACTTTAAAGAAGTCAAGCATACCTTTGATCGGGCATCTGAAGTGCTGGGCAAGGATTTATGGTCTATTGTTGAGCATGGTCCGGAAGAGTTGCTGAATCAAACAGAAAATACACAGCCAGCCATGTTGGCGGCAGGTGTGGCCATTTGGGAGGTTTTCTGCAAACAAAGTGTTATCCGCCCTGATTGGATGGCCGGCCACAGTTTGGGTGAATATACGGCGTTGGTTTGTTCGGGTGCGCTATCTTTTGAGGATGGCATAAAGTTGGTGACCGTAAGGGGGCGGCTGATGCAAGAGGCCGTGCCGGTCGGTATCGGGGCCATGGCGGCTATTCTGGGACTTGAAGACCACCACGTTGTCAATATTTGTGCCCAAGTTGCTGGCAATGAAGTGGTGTCAGTGGTCAATTTTAACACTACGGGGCAAGTTGTCATTGCAGGCAATTATGCGGCGGTAGAACGGGCGATGCAAGCCGCCAAGGAAGCTGGGGCAAAACGGGTATTGTTGCTGCCTGTTAGCGTACCGTCCCATTGTGTCTTGATGCAGGATGCAGCCGAAAAGCTGGATGAATATCTGCAAAATACATTTATTGATATGCCGCGGGTGACATTGATCCATAATGTGGATGTTGCTTCCCATAGCGCCTCAGAAGTTATCCGCAACGCTTTGAAAGAGCAGCTATATAAGCCCGTTCGTTGGGTGGACACCATTAAATTTATGCATGACCAAGGTGTAACCCGATTTGTTGAGTGCGGCCCCGGCAAAGTGTTGATGGGGCTAAACAAGCGTATCGTTAAAGATGCGGAGCATTTTTCAATCTATGATTTTAAGACCTTAAATAATGTATTGGAGCAATTGAATGGATAAGCAAATAGCTTTAGTGACAGGCGCAAGTCGCGGCATAGGCAGGGCAATTGCCGAGAGATTGGCGGGCGACGGTTTTTTTGTGGTGGGAACCGCGACATCAGAGGCTGGTGCGGATTCAATCTCCAATTATTTAGGTGATAAAGGAAAAGGCGTAAAATTGGATGTGGCTGATGCTGAATCTATTGAGGGGGTGATGAAAGCCATCAATGATAATTTTGGCGCGCCTACCGTGTTGGTGAACAATGCCGGCATTACCCGGGATAATTTGCTTTTGCGTATGAAAGATGATGAATGGGATGACATTATCAGCACAAACTTGACATCCGTTTTCCGCATGAGCAAGGCGGTGTTGCGTGGCATGATGAAAGCTAAAACAGGTCGTATTATTAACATTTCATCTGTGGTGGGTGCCACGGGTAATGCAGGGCAGGCAAACTATGCGGCAGCGAAAGCGGGTATGGTTGGTTTTGCAAAGTCAATGGCCAAAGAAGTCGGCTCACGCAATATTACCGTAAATACGGTGGCGCCGGGATTTATTGACACTGATATGACTAAGGAGTTAAGCGATGATATTAAGGGCGCTTTATTGGCATCGATCCCGTTGTCCCGATTAGGCGAGGCCCAAGAAATCGCCCATGCTGTCGCATTCCTTGCTTCGGCAGGAGCCGGCTATATTACCGGCGAAACCTTGCATGTCAATGGTGGGATGTTTATGCCTTAATTTGGTGACATTGCTGTAATATTAAGTATAATTGCCCCGCCGTCTGGATTTGCCAGTGACGGGATTTGAGTCAAAACTAATAACAATACAAATGTATTTTTTATAACATTAAAAACTTACATTGTTTGAGGATAATAATTATGAGTAACATTGAAGAACGAGTAAAAAAGATTGTTGCAGAGCAATTAGGTGTAAAAGAAGAAATCGCTACCGATGCTTCATTCGTAGATGATCTCGGTGCTGATTCTCTGGATACAGTTGAACTCGTTATGGCTCTTGAAGAAGAATTCGAATGCGAAATTCCAGATGATGAGGCTGAGAAAATCACTACAGTACAACAAGCCATCGATTACGTGGAAAAAAACGCATAAGACAGAATATCAGTGGATGAATTATTTTGTTCATCCACTGAATTTCTGTCTGTCCGTGTCTTTTGCAATATGTAGTTTGTCTGCATCCAAAGGAACACAGGCGTTTTGAAATATGGCTAGTCCATAATACCCAGGCTCACGCTTAGGCCGCTACCCCTCCATCATTTTTCTTCATTTTATCTACGGTACATCACATTGAGCAAACGTCGAGTTGTAATAACTGGATTGGGTGCGGTTACGTGCTTAGCCAACACTGTCCATGAAACTTGGGATGGCGTTATTAACGGTAAAAGTGGCATAAGCCCAATTGACTCTTTTGATATTTCCCCATTTGCCAGCACATTTGGTGGTGTCATTAGAAATCTTGATATTTCCCAATACATTGCTGAAAAAGATGCCAAACGCATGGATGGCTTCATCCATTATGGCATAGCGGCTGGCTGTCAAGCGATTGAGGATTCAGGGATTGAAATAACCTCGGACAATGCGGAACGGATAGGTGTCGCCGTAGGGGCGGGAATTGGTGGTATTACGGGGATTGAAGAATGTTACGCGGCTTATGAGAAGAATGGCCCGCGCCGTATTTCACCGTTTTTTGTTCCGGGTAATATCATCAACATGATTTCTGGCAACCTTTCGATCAAATATGGTTTGAAAGGGCCAAATTTTGCCATTGTGACAGCTTGCGCTACGGGTACCCATAACATTGGCGATGCCGCCCGGTTAATATGCCATGGCGACGCCGATGTGATGGTGGCAGGCGGTGCTGAACGCTGCACAACTTCGCCGACAGCAATGGGGGGATTTGCTTCCGCCAAGGCCTTGTCCCGCCGAAATGACAATCCTCAAGCTGCAAGCCGTCCGTGGGACAGGGATCGTGATGGCTTCGTACTAAGTGATGGTGCGGGGGTTGTGGTGCTTGAAGAATTGGAACATGCCAAGGCGCGTGGCGCAAAAATATATGCTGAAGTGGTTGGATATGGCATGAGTTCAGATGCCTACCATATAACCACCCCTTCAGAAGGTGGTGAGGGTGCCGCCCGCTGCATGAGGAATGCCTTGCGGGATGCGGGTCTGAATGCAGATGCCGTGGATTATATTAATGCCCATGGGACTTCGACACCAGCTGGCGATATTGGCGAAACCCATGCAATGAAAGCGGCTTTGGGCGAACATGCATATAAAGTGGCAATCAGTTCCACGAAATCCATGTTGGGCCACATGTTGGGCGCGGCGGGTGGCATTGAGGCAGTAATTGCAGCATTAAGCATTAAGGATCAAGTTGCCCCCCCAACTATCAACTTGGAAAATCCAGATCCAGAATGTGACCTTGATTTTGTGCCAAAAACAGCAAGACAGATGAAAATTGATGTCGCCATGTCCAATTCTTTTGGCTTTGGCGGTACGAATGGTACGCTGATCTTTAAACGATACAAGTAGGATCAAGCCGCAGGATTTTCGTTTTAAGCATGATGCTTATCAATGGCGAATGCAAGGAGCATATTGAAGTTTCGGATCGTGGTTTTCAATACGGCGATGGTTTATTTGAAACTATTGCCGTTATCAACGGCCAAGCCATTTTTTTTGACCGGCATTTAGTTAGACTAAAGGCGGGTTGCCAACGTCTTTATATTCCGTTTCCTGGTGAAGGGCTTCTTCGGTTTGAAGCTCAAAAACTACTCCAAAATTCAAACCTCGCTGTTCTCAAGCTGATAATCACCCGTGGCTCCGGTGGGCGGGGTTATCGTCAGCCTGAGGTGATCCAGCCCACGCGCATAGTGAGCTTACACCCCTACCCTAACTATCCGGACAGCTACAAAGAGCAGGGCATAAACGCCCGGTTTTGTGCGACCCGATTAGGGTTAAACCCCGCACTGGCAGGAATTAAGCACTTGAATCGCCTTGAGCAAGTTTTAGCCCGTGCAGAATGGACTGATCCCGATATTCAAGAGGGTATTATGTTGGATACGGATGGGCATGTCATCGAAGGGACAATGTCAAATTTGTTTTATGTTAAAAACAATAGGCTTTTTACCCCTGCACTGGTTCAATCCGGCGTAGCAGGCATCATACGCAGCATGATTTTGGCAATGTCTGCTGGGCAAGGCCAGCCAGTGACAGAGCATAAAGTGACCCAGGAAGTGCTGCTGTTGGCTGATGAGGTGTTTGTTTGTAATTCGATAGTTGGCGTTTGGCCTGTTAAGAGCATAGCTTCCACCTCATTTCCGGTTGGCTTGATAACCAAGCAAATCCAGACCCAGCTAGGGCGTTTAACATGAGGCCACTAACAGCGCCCAATAAAATAGCCATTGCGGGGCTGACGGTTGTAATGTTGGTAAGTGGTTGGATTTGGTGGGGAGTTCAAAACGCTTTACAGGTTCCCGTTGTATTTGGCAATCCAGTGCTCATAGAAATTAATAGGGGAGATTCATTTAATCAAATTACAGATAAACTTCTTGCGCAAAACGTAGCGGTTAAGCCATTCTGGTTTAAGGCCATTGCCGTTCTAAACCGGGCGGTCAAAAAGCTTAAAACGGGGGAATATGAGTTAGCCCCGGGTTTGACGCAGCCAGAAATATTAGCTTTGTTTGTGCAAGGTAAAACTAAAAAGTATGCGATTACCATCCCTGAAGGGTGGAATCTTAGGGAGCTATTGGGTGATCTTGGGAAGAGCCCAGCGATTACCCATACGATTCATAGTGAGGCTGGCACTGAAACGGCGTTTTTAGGCCGGTTCTGTGAATCAGGTCTTGAGCCATGCAATCCTGAAGGGATGTTTTTCCCCGACACCTATTTTTTTGAAAAGCATACAACCGATATCGCCTTATTAAAACGGGCATACGATAAGATGCAGTTGGTGTTACAGCAGGAATGGCAGCAAAAGGCGGACTTTTTACCTTTTAAAACACCTTATGAAGCGTTGATAATGGCTTCAATTGTGGAGAAAGAAACTGGGGTTGCTGCCGAGCGTCCTATGATCGCCGGTGTGTTTGTACGCAGGTTACAAGCAGGTATGCTACTGCAAACTGATCCTACGGTTATTTATGGTATGGGGGAAAGTTATTTGGGCAATATTAGCCATAAAGACTTGAGGACAGCCACGGCTTACAACACCTACATAATTAAAGGATTACCGCCAACACCCATTGCAATGCCGGGGCGGGAAGCCATAAAAGCCGTTTTGCATCCAGATAGCGGCAATGCCCTTTATTTTGTAGCCCGAGGTGACGGTACCCATGTGTTTTCTGCGACATTAAAAGACCACAATCTGGCAGTAGATAGCTTTCAAAGGAAAAGTAAATGACCCGAGGCAAATTTATAACGTTGGAAGGTGGTGAGGGTGTCGGTAAGACCACAAATTTGGCATTTATAAAGGACTATTTAGAACGGCATAACATTTCCGTTGTGGTGACACGCGAGCCAGGCGGGACGGCACTGGCAGAAAAAATACGGCGTTTGTTATTGGACACTGGAAGTGAAGCCATTACAGAACATGCTGAATTATTGCTGGTTTTTGCCGCCCGGGCCCAGCACATCAAACATGTGATAGAACCATCCCTAGCCAAGGGAGCTTGGGTTATCAGTGATCGGTTTACAGATGCCACTTATGCTTATCAAGGTGGTGGGCGCAATATGCGTATTAGCACTATTGAGTGGTTGGAGCATCTTGTCCAGGGAAATTTAAAGCCCGATTTGACTGTGTTACTGGATGCGCCAGTTGAAATCGGGTTGCAACGGGCTAAAATCCGAGGCGCTTTGGATCGCTTTGAGGCAGAAAAAAGTAGTTTTTTTGAGCATGTTAGGCGGGCCTATTTGTTGCAGGCGGAGCTGCATCCAGAACGTATCAAGCTGATTAAGGCCAATTGCCCGTTAGACGATGTCCAGCGTGCCTTGATGGATGTTCTGCGTCCTTTGTTAAGATGAGCATATACCCTTGGCAGCAAAAAATTTGGGCACGCCTTTGCAGTTATAGGGCTCAAGAGCGGATTCCACAGGCGCTGCTAATTATTGGAAATAAGGGGGTTGGTAAGGTGCATTTGGCACACCAATTTGCTTATTCCCTGTTATGCACAAAGCTAAATAGTGATGGATTGGGTTGCGGCCACTGTAATAGCTGCTTGTTGTTGGATGCAAAAACTCACCCAGACTTCATCCAGGTTACATCTGAAGAGCCAGGGAAATCAATTACCATCGGTCAAATACGTGGCTTGGTAACGCGTTTGACACTGAAGCCCCAGTACGAATCCTTCCGTGTAGTGATGGTCTATCCAGCGGATGCGATGAATAATGCCGCAGCAAATGCGTTTCTTAAATGTCTTGAAGAACCTACTGGGCGAACGGTCATATTATTGATCACGGATAGTCTGAGCCGAATACCTGCAACAATAGTAAGCAGATGCCAGCAATTAAGTATTGCAAATCCTGACAAAGAAACGGCCTCGGCTTGGCTAAGCCAGCAGCTTGGTAATGCTGACACAGGTGCGTTGCTGGCTTTGGCCCAAGGGTCACCCTTGTTGGCTTGTGATTACATGAGGGAGGGTGTGTTAGATCTGCGTAATGACTGTTTCAAAGCGTGGATGGCAATTGCCAAACAGCAAGTCCATCCCTTAGCCGTGGCAGAAGACTGGAATAAATTGCCGGAATCATCCTTGATAATTTGGATGACCACCTGGGTCGTTGACTTAATAAAATGTAGTTTTCAATTAAAAGATAATAGCTTGTATAATCAAGACCTACATAAGCAATTGGCGCCCTTGTCCGAACAACTGGAAATAAAAGGCCTCTATTTATTATATGATTTATTGTTGCAGAGTAGGCGGTTGTTTAATACGCAAATTAACAAACATACAATGTTCGAAGAAATTTTAATAAAATGGCAAGAACTTAATCTGAGCAAATAACAATGGCAGAATCACCACCCAGACAAGGAATATTGACACTTACCATTAAGGATAAAAGTGCCCTGTATGCCGCATATATGCCTTTTGTCGTTAATGGGGGGTTGTTTATCCCGACAAATCGTGATTATGAAATGGGGCAGGAAATTTTTATTTTATTGAACTTAATGGAAGAGATCGAAAAGCTACCGATTGTCGGTAAAATAATTTGGAAAACTCCTGCACGCTCAGGGAATTATAGGTCCAGTGGGATTGGGGTGCAGTTTAGCGGGCAGGACAATGGCCTGGCACGTAATAAAATAGAAACTTATTTGGCCGGCGCTTTAGATTCCGACCGTTTGACCCATACCATGTGACCCACAATTTATGTTGATAGACTCGCATTGCCACTTGGATCGGATTGATCTAAAACCTTACCAAAATGATTTTTCCCTCTTTATGCAAGAGGCAGCGGCAAGTGGCCTTGAGCATTTGTTATGCATTGCAATAGATTTGGAATCCTATCCGGCTATGCTGGATCTTGTGGCGGCTTACCAACAAATTTCAGTGACTGTCGGGGTACACCCAAATGTTCAAGAATGTTACGAACCAAGTGTCAACGAGCTTATTGAGTTGGGGCAGAACGGAAAGGTTGTCGGGATAGGGGAGACAGGGCTGGATTATTTCCGAAGTGAGGGTGATCTAAGCTGGCAGCATGACCGCTTCAGGGCGCATATTAGAGCTGCAAAAGAGTTAAAAAAACCACTTATTATTCATACGCGTGCAGCCCAAGAAGATACCTTGCGTATCTTGAATGAAGAAAATGCAGGTGAAGTGGGTGGTGTGATCCACTGTTTCACTGAAAACTGGGAGTTTGCAAAAAAGGCATTGGAAATGAATTTTTATATTTCCTTTTCCGGCATAATCACATTTAACAGTGCATCAGAAATAAAAGAAGTTGCGAAAAAAGTACCTGCAGATCGGTTTTTAATTGAAACAGATTCACCTTATTTGGCGCCAGTACCCTTTCGGGGTAGGCCGAATTATCCAACTTATGTGCGTTATGTGGCAGAACAAATTGCCATATTGCGCGGCATATCCATCAGTAAAACCGCTGAATTATCAACTGAAAATTATAACGCCTTATTTTAATGCCACGAGTTGCCTTGGTTTTGGTTAAAGACTAGCCGTTGTATAACATCAGAACCAAGCAATTGCTTAAAGAGTGTGGTTACTTAATTGGCGAAATTTGATAAAAAACCTAAAATGCCCATTGTGGGCGAGAGCCTACAAAATGCCGATGAGCAGAGCCGGGACGAACTTATATGCTGAATGTGGATTGATTGTCGTGGCAAGAAAATAAATTGTACTAGGGTTGAAACCAGGTAGAAAAGCCTTGGGAGGGGGAGTTTTTTGCCTCGGCTTTTAGAAAATATAATTTATTCGGCGGATTGGGCAAGCAATACAAAACCAGTTGATTGGGGGTATTGGCCTAAAAAGATGCGGTCATTAGAGAGCTGTTGGTTACAAATCTAGGCTTGGTATGGGGGGGCATAAAATACCGTGAAAAGACTGGGTTCGTTTGTAACTATTTGTTTATTAGGGTTGTTTTAAATGCTTACGGCAAAGGTGTTGCACTGGGCATTGATCATTGATCATTTGCCATTGACATAAGTCCCCATTCTACTTTACAGTTATGTCCGCAAAACAAGTATGTAACCAACTATAACTATTAATATAACCCTTCGGAGCACATATCATGGCAAAACCATTAATTCAAATGGCATTAGATTCACTTGATTTCGACGCAACTGTTGCGCTGGCTACTTTAGTAGCTCCGCACGTTGATATTTTTGAAATCGGTACTCCCTGCATTAAACACAATGGCATCAATCTGGTAACAGAGCTGAGAGCAAGATTTCCAGAAAAATTATTGTTAGTCGATTTAAAAACAATGGACGCTGGTGAATACGAAGCCACGCCATTTTATGCAGCTGGTGCTGACATTGTTACCGTACTGGGTGTATCAGGTTTGGCGACAATTAGCGGTGTAATTAAAGCGGCGAATGCTCACGGAGCTGAAGCACAAATCGACTTGATCAACGTTGAAGACAAAGTTGCATGTGCAATCGCTTCTTGTGAAGCCGGTGCCCAAATCATGGGTATCCATACTGGTCTTGATGCACAAGCAGCTGGCCACACACCATTTTCAGATTTGAATGACATCGCGGCATTAGGATTGCCAGTCAGAATTTCAGTTGCTGGCGGTATTAAGGCTTCAACTGTACAAGATGTTGTTAGAGCCGGTGCAAACATCATCGTGGTTGGCGCTGCTATTTATGGCGCAGCTTCTCCTGCTGATGCAGCCCGTGAAATTCGCGAATTAGTTGACGCTGTATAATTATGCATCAGCAACTTATCATAGAAAAGATTTCAGGCATCCTTGAAGCAACAGATGATTCGTATGATGTTAAGCTGACTGGATTGCTCGATAACGCCAAACGGATATTTATCGCAGGAGCTGGCCGCTCTAAGCTAGTTGGTAACTTTTTTGCGATGAGGCTGGTACACGGCGGTTATGACGTGAGTGTTGTTGGTGAAATCGTTACGCCAAGCATTAAAAACGGTGATCTTTTGATTATTATCTCCGGTTCTGGAGAGACGGAGCAACTGATAGCATTCACTAAAAGCGCTAAAAAAGTAGGCGCTAACATCGTGTTGATCTCGGCAAAAAGTGATTCAACGATTGGCGACATGGCAGATGCAGTGTTTCAAATAGGCAAGTCAGAACTTTATGGTAAAGTTTTGGGTATGCCAATGGGTACTGTGTTTGAACTTTCTACATTATTATTTTTGGAAGCAACAATTTCCCATGTCATTCATGAGAAGGGAATTGCTGAAGAAGTCATGAGAGAAAGACACGCTAATTTAGAGTAACGTCAAAAGAACGAGTGGTTTCCACTCGTTCTGATTTTGTTGGATGATAAGTGTCAAACACCATTTCGTGACCAAATCAGCGCTGATTGACGTCACTACACGTAAATTATAAAAATAGTAAGGAGATCAATATGACTTCGCGCCGAGAATTAGCGAACGCCATACGCGCTTTGAGCATGGATGCCGTACAAAAAGCAAACTCTGGACATCCAGGTGCACCAATGGGGATGGCGGATATCGCTGAAGTATTGTGGAACAGCTTTTTACGCCACAATCCGACCAATCCACAATGGTCAAATCGTGACCGATTCGTATTGTCGAATGGTCATGGATCGATGTTGATATATTCCTTGTTGCACTTGACTGGCTATGACTTGCCAATCGAAGAGCTTAAAAACTTTCGTCAATTGCACTCAAAAACCCCAGGCCATCCTGAATATGGCTACGCCCCAGGCGTTGAGACTACAACTGGGCCATTAGGCCAAGGCATCACAAATGCAGTAGGAATGGCGATTGCTGAAAAAGCATTGGCAGCTCAGTTCAATAGGGACGGCCATAAAATTGTTGATCACCACACGTATGTATTTTTGGGTGATGGTTGTCTGATGGAAGGCATTTCTCATGAGGCTTGTTCTTTAGCGGGAACCCTAGGCTTAGGTAATTTAATCGCTTTCTGGGATGATAATGGCATTTCCATTGACGGGCATGTAGACGGTTGGTTTACCGATAATACCCCAATGCGTTTTGAAGCTTATGGATGGCATGTGATTGCAGATGTTGATGGACATGATTCCCAAGCTTTGATCAAAGCAATAGAAATGGCAAAAGCCATGACTGATAAGCCAACCATGATTTGCTGTAAAACTACCATTGGTTTTGGTTCGCCAAATAAAGCCGGTAGCCATGCCTGTCACGGGGCAGCACTTGGTCAGGATGAAATTAATCTGACTAAAGCGGCTTTGGGATGGGATCATGAGGCTTTTGTAATTCCTGAAGATGTTTACGCAGGATGGGATGCCAAAGCTAAAGGCGCAAAAGCAGAAAGTGAATGGAATGAAAAGTTTGCTGAGTATCAAGCAGCGCATCCTGAGTTAGCGGCTGAATATCAACGCCGAATGGCTGGTGATTTGCCTGCAAATTGGCAAGCTGATGCCGATGCCTTTGTAAGCGCCGTTAATGCTGAAGCAAAAACGACGGCCACACGATTGTCATCATTGGCTGCAATAGAAGGTTTTGCAAAGATTTTGCCAGAAATGTTTGGTGGCTCAGCTGATTTGGGTTGCTCAAATATGACGGAGTGGTCTACTTATCGCCCAATGCGGGCCAATAAACCGGACGCCAACTATGTAAATTATGGCGTAAGGGAATTCGGCATGTCTGCGATAATGAATGGCATAGCATTACATGGGGGGTTAATTCCATTTGGTGCAACATTCCTAATGTTTTCAGAGTATGCCCGAAATGCGTTGCGAATGGCTTCTTTAATGAAGATTCGTTCAATATTTGTTTATACACATGATTCTATCGGATTGGGGGAAGATGGCCCAACCCACCAGCCCATTGAACAAACTGCAACATTGCGATTGATTCCAAATATTCAAGTTTGGCGTCCATGTGATGCAGTTGAAACAACGGTTTCTTGGAAAGCAGCGTTTGAACGTCAGCATGGCCCATCTATCCTGGTTTTTTCACGTCAAAATTTGCCACATATTCCTCGTACGCAACAACAAATTGATGCGATTTCACGTGGTGGCTATATATTGAGTGACAGTGATGGCCAACCTGATGCAATAATCATTGCAACTGGGTCTGAAGTTGAGTTGGCATTGAAAGCGGCTGATCAATTAAAAGCTGATGGCAAGAAAATCCGCGTAGTATCTATGCCTTCCACAAACATCTTTGATGCTCAAGATGATGCATATCGTGAATCAGTGTTACCTTCCTCAGTGACTAAACGCGTTGCTGTTGAAGCTGGTGTGACTGATGGTTGGTGGAAGTATGTAGGGACTAACGGTAAAATAGTAGGGCTTGACCGTTTCGGCGAGTCTGCTCCAGCAGGTCTGCTTTTTAAAGAGTTTGGCTTCACCGTTGAAAACGTAGTCAAGAACGTAGAAGCAGTACTTTAGTTTTAAAATAAAATATAGGGTAGTTACACACATTATATTTGGAAAGAGACCCCAGCCTATAGATGCTCTTAGCAGTATCATGTCGGGGTCTCATCCACTTCTTCCGACTTTTAGGTGAACAACGTGAAAAAGAATAATTTGACCAGAGGTGCATTTGCGTTATTGCTGCTAGCAAGTACCGCAGCGGGTGCAGATCAACAATATCCAGCCGCAGACTTTCAGCCGGAAGTGCTTTATCAGGATAGCGACTATATAGCGAAAAATGGTTCAGCAACAAAAGTAGTTCCGCCATCCCATAAGCCTTCTTCCAGTGTGTCAGAAAGCCAAGAAGTTGACTCAAAATATCCGGCAGCTAATTTCCAACCTGAAGTTTTGTATCAAGATACCAATTACAAGCCGAGTGTTTCAGTAAAAGCATCCGTAAAGGAAGTAGAGGCCGACTCAGACAAATCAGAAGTAGTTAATGCCGCTTCACCTGCTAAAGATGATTCCTCATTTTCAAATTATTTGCTTGGCTTGCTTGCCCTTGCAGGTGCTGGGTTTTATTTGTTTAAAACTAGCGGCAAATGTACCTCCAAAACAAAAGAACAGAAGAAACCGACTGTCTCAGCCAACAAAACTTATGCACTGAACACAGGTGTAGCCAAGTATTTGAACAAGGTTTCTGGTACTGGTGTTTCGCGGTATCTTGAGGCACATGTCAAATCTGCAACGGTTAAAACTGGTGTTGCTAAGTATATGGCAAAGCAAGCTGCTGCCCCAAAAGCAACTGAAAACAAGGCTGCAACTGGAGTTGAAAAGTACATGCGTGACCGGGGTTGATATGAACCAAAATAACTTGAATGGTTTGTTTTTCCCTGCTGTTGCAGGATTGTTTTTTTTCATGAAACGGCCTAAGGTTGAGGAAATTGAAGAAGCTAAGGCTATTTATCCAGTATACACCAGAGACCCAACGGGTTTAACTGGAGTGGCCCGATATTTGGACACCAAAGTTGCGCAAGAGCAAGCATTGGTTCTCGCAAAAGAGCAAGAAATTGAAGAGCCTGTGAAAGCACTTAGTGGCGTTGCCAGATATTTGGAAAACAGTGAACAGCATTTGGTTAGTGGGGTGGCTAAGTATTTGCTGAGACAAACGATAGCAGAAAAACAAAATAAGCAGACAATCAAGGAAATTGAAGAAACTGGTGTTGAAAAATATTTAAAGAACAAAAAAGAAGCACCAGGTTTAAGTGGCGTTGCAAAATATCTTAAGCACCAAGAAAGCTTGCCAAAACCAAGTAGAGTTGCTAAATATTTGGCCCAGCAGGCACAATTGGATAAAGCTCAAGCTAAAGAAATCCGAACCGCAGTTAAAAGCATTGAAGTAACAGGTGTAGCAAAATATCTGCAAATACAAGACAGTTTGCCGCAGCCAAGTAGGGTTGCAAAATATTTAGCAAAACAATCAGCTTTAGCGGCATTACAAGTAAAACAAGTTGAAGTTGAAGTTACTGGCGTAGCAAAGTATTTGCAGTTACAAGCAAGCCTTCCACAGCCAAGTAGAGTTGCTAAATATATGGCTAGACAGGCCGCAATAGCAGCAACACAGGTTAAGAAGCCAGCTATACAGTCAGGGCCAACAGGAGTTGCCAAATATTTGGATCATCAGGATAGCCTGCCAAAGATAAGTAGGGTTGCAAAGTACTTAGTGCGTCAAGATTTGGTTGAACAACAAAAACCCGTGGTAATTGAAACGGGAGTAGATAAATATATGCGGCATCAAGCTTGAAAGATGCTTGCGAATCTGGAGCCACAGCATAAGTTTGCTGATGGCTCCATTTTTTTCTTATCGGCCAGCCAGGTCAGAAATTCTCCGACAGATGATATGGATTTCACATGTTACAGGTAAGAATTCGCCAACGTAATTTATTATGTAGCGAGAACAACCAATTTTTTTAACAAATAACTATAAAAGGTACCACCAATGGGAAAAAATTTACTAGAACAACTCAGAGAAATCACTGTTGTTGTGGCAGATACAGGCGATATCCAAGCGATTGAAACTTTCAAACCACGTGATGCCACCACAAACCCATCGCTAATAACAGCGGCGGCGCAAATGCCGCAATATCAAGGTATTGTTGATGACACATTAAAAGGTGCAAGAGAAACTTTAGGTCAATCAGCTTCAGCGGCTGAAGTTGTCTCGTTGGCTTTTGACCGTTTGGCAGTTTCATTTGGTCTTAAAATACTTGAAATTATTCCTGGTCGTGTTTCTACAGAAGTGGATGCGAGATTGTCATTTGACACAGATGCCACTGTAGCAAAAGGGCGCGAATTGATTGCGCAATATGAAGCAAACAATGTCTCGCGTGATCGTGTATTGATTAAAATTGCAGCGACTTGGGAAGGCATCCAAGCGGCGGCTGTACTTGAAAAGGAAGGCATCCATTGCAACTTGACCTTATTGTTTGGTTTACATCAGGCCATCGCTTGTGCTGAAAACGGCATTACCTTGATTTCACCTTTTGTCGGTCGTATTTTAGACTGGTACAAAAAAGATACAGGACGCGATTCTTACACACCTGCTGAAGATCCAGGTGTGGTTTCAGTCACTGAAATTTATAACTACTACAAAAAATTTGGTTATCCAACTGAAGTCATGGGTGCAAGTTTTCGTAACGTAGGTGAAATTACCGAGTTAGCAGGTAGTGATTTATTGACTATCGCGCCTTCTTTATTGGCTGAATTACAAGCTACAGAAGGCGATTTGCCACGCAAGTTAGATCCAGAAAATGCAGCTACTTTGTCGATTGAAAAGTTATCAATAGATAAAGCTACATTTGAAGCAATGCACACTGCAAACCGTATGGCGACTGATAAATTGGCTGAAGGTATAGACGGTTTTGCAAAAGCCTTAGAAGCTTTAGAAACATTACTTGCAGCACGTTTGGCTAGCTTAGAGGGTTAATGCTACGTCAGGCCATTTGGTTGGATTAACTGCTAAATGGACTGTAGTCAAAAACCTCAACGTTACTGACAAAAATAGGACCTTTAAATGTCACAAAAAATTTCAGATGTAGTTAAACCAGGTGTAGTAACTGGTGAAGATGTACAAAAAATATTTGCAATCTGCAAAGAAAATCAATTTGCAATGCCAGCCGTCAACGTTATTAACACCGACTCAATTAACGCAGTGCTAGAAGCGGCTGCAAAAGTTAAATCGCCTGTGGTTATCCAATTTTCAAATGGCGGTGCTCAATTTGTAGCAGGTAAAGGGCTTAAATTAGAAGGGCAGCAAACTGCTATTTTAGGTGCAATTTCGGGCGCACAACATGTGCATTTGATGGCGGAAGCTTATGGTGTACCAGTCATTTTGCACACTGACCACGCAGCAAAAAAATTGTTGCCTTGGATTGACGGTTTGTTAGATGCGGGTGAAAAACACTTTGCTGAACACGGTAAGCCATTATTTAGCTCACACATGCTTGATTTATCAGAAGAAAGCCTTAAAGAAAACATTGAGATTTGCGGCCAGTATTTGGCGCGCATGTCTAAAATGGGCATGACTTTAGAGATCGAATTGGGTGTGACAGGTGGTGAAGAAGACGGTGTTGACAACAGCGGCTTAGATCATTCCTTGTTGTATACACAACCAGAAGACGTGGCTTATGCTTACGAAGAATTAAGCAAAATTAGCCACCGTTTTACTATTGCCGCTTCATTTGGTAACGTCCATGGTGTTTATAAGCCAGGTAATGTTAAATTGACACCTAGCATTTTGGACAATTCACAAAAATACGTTTCAGAAAAATACGGCGTACCTGCCAATACTTTAAATTTCGTTTTCCACGGTGGTTCAGGATCAACAGCGGAAGAAATTAAAGAATCAATCAGCTATGGCGTAATAAAAATGAACATCGATACCGACACCCAATGGGCAACTTGGGAAGGTATTATGAATTATTACAAACAAAACGAAGGGTATTTACAAGGCCAAATCGGCAACCCTGACGGCGATGACAAGCCAAACAAAAAATACTATGATCCACGTGTGTGGCAACGTGCCGGCGAAGTGGGAATGGTTGTGCGTTTAGAGCAAGCTTTTAAAGAGCTGAATGCACTAAATAGCTTGTAAAAGATATCAAGATGTAGCGAAAAAGCCGATGTTTTGCATCGGCTTTTTTGTTTCTGGCGTTTACTAACTTTTAGCTCAGGGAAGACTTTATTTGCTTATGGTTGTCAAAACGGATAATTGGTTTTAAAGTCGCCCTTTAGCCAGAAATAACACAGAGATATTTATGCCACTTGTATTATTTTCTGATATTGCAGGCTATGAGGTTCTATCAGAATAAGCCATAAATTTAAAGCCTAGGTTTGGAGTTGTATTATTATTTTACCCAAAGATTTTATTGAAACAGCTGAAGGGTTGATATTTGCAGTTGTTGGGCAAGGTTTAGAGCATGGCAAAGCCTTGTGTTTTCTGCGTTACGTTAAAATTGATGGTTGTTGGGGAAAAATTTCAACCGATACAGCCAATCAATATCTCAAACAAATGCACCCAGTTTATATGCATTATTCATCTGTGTTGGATGCCAATTTACATGCAGTGCCCTTAAATAACATAATCAAGCACCACATACCCAAACAGCGGTTGTCTCAATTGATGCAGTTTGCTCGGCATGATCCCATCGAAGAAGATTTGTTTCAATTTTGCAAGTTATTGCAAAAAAATGGTATCGATCTAACGCAAATTGGTATAACAGGGTCAATATTAATCGGCGTTCATAGCTCAAGTTCTGATATTGACTTGGTTTGTTACAACAGGGCAGTATTTTATCAGTGCAGACAAGTAGTGCGTGATTTGATTTCGAAAGAAATACTACAAGGGTTAAATGATGTTGAATGGAAGGAATCTTTTGCCCGAAGAGCTTGTGATTTAAGCATCACTGAGTATGTTTGGCATGAACAGCGTAAATATAATAAAGCCATTATAAACGGCCGCAAAATTGATTTAAGTTTTGTTGACGATAAAAAATTTAACGGGCAAGGTAATTATCAAAAATTGGGGATGGTAACAATTAGGTGTTTAGTTATAGATGACACTTATGCATTTGATTATCCAGCTATGTATCTAGTCGAACATGAACAGATTGTTTCGGTTGTAAGTTTTACGGCAACTTATTCGGGGCAGGCCACTAAAGGTGAGGTTATAGAAGTTTCTGGAGCTTTAGAGCAGGATGAAAGCGGTGTTAAACGGCTTGTGGTTGGTAGTAACCGTGAAGCACAGGGCGAATATATTAAGGTGGTCAGTGCTAAATTTGGATGAGTGTTGTGCGGTAATATTTGATATGGATGGCTTGGTACTGGACACCGAAAGTACCTATTTTATCGCTTGGCAGCAAACGGCAAAGCTTATGGGGTATGGTCTTTCAGATGTGTTATGTAGCTCCTTGTCTGGTTTAAGTTATAAAGATGTGTGCCAAAGGTTACAGGGATGGTTTGGTGTCGGCTTTAACCAGCACACATTTAACCAAATTAGTGATGAAATTTGGCGCAAATATGTGGGGATCAATGGTATTAACACAATGCCAGGGTTTACTGGTTTGCTAAATTACCTAGTTAAGCAACACATCCCCTATTGCCTTGCAACCAATAGCCATAAACAAGGTGCCCATGAATGCCTTAATTATGCAGGATTAGAAAATGTGTTTTCAGTTATTGTCACCTGTGATGATGTCCTCCTTGAAAAGCCGGCGCCAGATATTTTTTTAAAGGCGGCTGAATTGCTAAAAGTTCCAATTAACCAATGTATTGTTTTGGAGGATTCATATACGGGTATTTTGGCGGGAGTTAATGCTGGGGCACGTACAGTATATGTACCTTCAAGAACGCCATCAGATCGCCGAGCAGCGAAGCTGAGCGATTTGGTGTTGGGTGATTTGGAACAATTCTATACGGTTCTTATGAATGCAAACCTATAACTTATCAATAAATACCGTGCGTATAGCTTTGGAGGCATAAGTAATTAATGGCTTACGGTTGGACAGCTTAAGAAGAAAAAGGAATTAATTTGGAACTGATAAAAACAAGTCGATGTTTGGTTTTTTTAGTTATACCCTGCACAGCCACGTTTGTGGAATTCTTATTACCACGAAAACAAGAAGGCTAAGAAGGACACGAAGAAAAATATAAAATTTTTTGTCCTTAGTCGTGAAAAATCGGCTTAATAAAATCCTCAGCAGTGTCAGCTTCTAGTATATTTGCAGTTCAAAATCTGTATGCTAAGTTCACCAATAAATTGGTTAATCCTGTATAATCCTAAATATTTTTGCAACATAGCCAAACTTTAATTTGATAGTCCACCCTTTAAAAGTCTCAGTTATTGCCCCAGCCAGATTGCATATGGGGTTTATTGATTTAAGCGGATCATTGGGGCGTCATTTTGGTAGTGTGGGTGTCGCGCTGAATGAACATGCCACCCGCTTGGTACTTACCCAGGCCGATCAACGCAGAATAATTGGAGCTTCTGCCCTGCGGGCGGATAAATGCCTTACACTATTATGCGAGGCATTAGGCGTCCCAGATAAGCTTGCAATACACATTGAATCAGCAATTCCCGAGCATGTGGGTTTAGGGTCTGGCACACAAATGTCTTTGGCCCTAGGCTCGGCATTAAATGCGTATTATGGCTTAGGTTTAAGCGTGCGGGATATTGCCGCATTGATGGACAGAGGGTTGCGTTCAGGTATTGGTATTGGAGTGTTTGAACAAGGTGGCTTGGTTGTTGATGGCGGTCGGGGCGAAAAAACTATCACCCCACCAGTGTTGGTGCATATGGACATACCCAGTAGCTGGCGCTTTATTTTAGTGTTTGACCAACGTGGGCAGGGTTTACATGGTCAGCAAGAAATACAAGCTTTTAAGGCATTGCCACCATTTCCAAAGCAAGAAGCAGAGCGCTTATGCTATTTGTTATTGATGCAAGGGTTACCAGCAGTTGCCGAAAATGACCTTGATAAATTTGGCGAAGTGATTACCCAATTGCAACGTTCAGTCGGCGAGCATTTTGCTTCCGCCCAAGGGGGCGTGTTTACAAGCCCAGAAGTGGCGTTAGCCATGAACTGGTTGGCGCAACAAGGTGCTGTGGCGATTGGTCAAACTTCTTGGGGGCCTACCGGTTTTTGTGTGGTGGATGGGGATGCATTTGCAACTGCACTGGCTCATAATGCGCGGGAGACATTTGCCCATTTAAATAATTTAAGTTTTGTGGTCGCAAGTGCGCGAAATAGCGGTGGTGATGTATTTTTCGATGAAGCCTAATTATATGGGTTTCTTAAGTTAAGGTGTTACGTAGCTTAGGGAAGGCGTAGGTTTGTACTAAAGACGTAGGCCAATGATGTCGGGCAACCGAATTTAAGACGGGTAGTTGTGTTTTCATAATGCTATGGATATGGTTGTTGATGTCTTAAAGCTAACAAGACTTATTTGAGGGATTGTAAGATGGATCACTCCACAAAAAAACCAAAAATAATACCTGTTGGCGATGACATACAAGATTATTTTACGGACATAAGTAATTTACTGGCTAAGCACAAGTTGGTTGAAAGCTTGGTGCATAGGCAGGACATGCCTCGCCATGATTTGGTAGAGACTTTGGTGCATAAGCAAAATCAGGCAGAGTTGCAAAAGCGCATGGACCAACTTGGGTCGTTGTCTATGGCTCGTGTCTTGGAGGCATTGCCCCATGGCGATCGGCAAATCGTTTGGCAGTTGGTGCGTGATGACCGTAAGGAGGACATCCGGAGGGAACTGTCCGACTTGATGCGGGCTGAATTGGGCATTGAGGCTAAGACGAAAAACCGCAGCATGATGATACGGGTGTTCGATCTGTACGATGGTCGGTTGCGACAGATTCCAATAGAGTCAAGGGAAGATCTGGCCCAAGTTAATCCCATTTGGATTGATCTGGTTATGCCTGAAGATGAGCAACTAGTCTGGGCCAGGGAGATTTTTGGCGTGGAGCTTCCCAATCCCAAGGATTTGACGGATCTGGAAACCAGTGCCCGTTTCTATGTGGAAGAAAATGGTCAAGTCCATTTACATTCCGATTTTCTTCTTGACCGCAAAGATGAATCACGAAATGTGGCAGTGGCGTTTATACTCAACAAGAACACCTTGTTTTCGGTACGGAGCAAGGAATTGCCAGTGTTCCGTTTGCAAAGGTTGCGGGCAAGGGCTGAGTCAGGTTATGTCTCAGAAGCAAAGGATGTGTTATTGGATCTGTACGCAGCAGAAGTTGAATATTCGGCTAATGCGTTGGAAGATGTCTATGCAGAACTGGAGGCAGTGGGAAGGCAAGTGTTCCGGTCGCACATGACGGACGACGAGGCGGCAACTATACTGGCAGCTATCGCTGAAGACGAAGACCTTAATGGCCGAATTCGCCGCAATGTGTTGGATACGCGGCGTGCCTTGTCTTTTTTGATGCGGGGCAAATTCCTTTCAGAAACCCAACATAACGATGTCCGCGAAATTTTGCGTGATATAGAGTCCTTGGATGGGCATACTGCATTTCTCTTTAACAAGATCAATTTCCAGATGGATGCAATTGTCGGTTTCGTTAACGTAAACCAAAATAAAGACATCAAACGCCTGACCATCATTAGTGTAATCTTTATGCCGCTTAACTTATTGGCGGGTATGGGCGGCATGTCGGAGTTTACGATGATGACTGTTGGCTTGCCGTGGCCTGTGGCTTATATCGGGTTCACTTTGGGCCTAGTTTGCATAGGTTGGCTTACTTTTACTGGGTTACGTTTTTTTGAAAACCGTAAGTTAAAAATTAGCCCAGCAAACCGAAGAATCTAGTGAATACGATTGTTGCGTGGCCTGTTGTTTGGCGATAGGTTGTGGGGATGGGCTATTTCCTTATTGTTGCCAGTTCAGGCAGAATGTTGGCTCAGGCGGCAAAAAATGCTGGCTTGAGAGTTTTAGTGATAGATCTGTATGCAGACTTGGATACACATTATTATGCCGAAGCTGTTAAGAAGATAACGAGTCTTGCAATAACGGATTTAAAACCCGCCATTGATTTTTTTATTGGGCGTTATGCAGTTACACAGGCCATTTATGGCAGTGGGTTTGAATATCACCCTGAAAGTCTGCGCTATTTGGAAAGTCGGTTGCAAATGCTGGGTAACCTGTCAGATACCTTTATAAGCGTACACAATAAACCGTTTTTTTTTGCGTGCCTTGATCGGTTGGGCATTCCGCACCCAGCAGTGAGTTTTGTTGCACCAGATCGTGGCCAACACTGGTTGATTAAGCCAATAGTGGGTCATGGTGGTGTCGGAATAAGGCGCTATAGCCCGAACGTGTTTGTTGATGCTGATGTTTATTGGCAAAAATACCAAACTGGTAAAGTTTATTCTGTGCTGTTTATGACAGATGGCATTGACGTGCGGGTCATTGGATTTAACACGCAATCGGCTATAAACCTAAGTGAAGACCAAGAGTTTACATTTTCAGGGCTTATCAATCATTGTGATTTGTCCGACGGACAGAAACAACAAATAGTCGATTGCTTA
Source organism: Methylococcales bacterium (assembly GCA_026399075.1). GTDB lineage: Bacteria > Pseudomonadota > Gammaproteobacteria > Methylococcales > Methylomonadaceae > Methylobacter_C. The sequence continues at coordinate 16,968 of JAPLRR010000028.1, read as the reverse complement.
AAGCCACTAGTTTCTGAGTTTTTGCTTAAGGGTTTAAACTCGCTGGATTTTATAGGTTTAGATGGGCGTGTTTTTATATTGGAAATTAACCCGCGTCCATCAGCGAGTATGCAATTATATGGGGCTGACCTATTGCTTAGGCATATTCAGGCATGTCTAGGAAAGTTGGCAGATTGGGCTTGCTCTACTGAGGATTATACGGGCTATCAAATTGTCTATGCCAATCAAGATATGGTTATCCCAAAAAATTTTGAGTGGCCGCCAGGTTGTATGGATACGCCTGAGGCAGGTAGCCGATGTAATAAAGGGCAACCAATTTGCAGTATTATTGTCCGCCAGAAACAAGCTCAGGCCGTCATTGATGGGCTAAGGTTTAAACAACTTAATTTAATGAATAGGTTTACCCGTATGGAATATAACGCAAGTGTTAATAAATTGACACAACCCTTAGTGCAGCATTTGCTGGCAAATGCCGATAAGCTACGATTAGGTGTAGAAACCCTGGAAAATGGCTGCACCATTATTGATGCGGGTATTAAGGTGCCGGGGGGGTTGGAAGCAGGGCGTATAATCGCGGAAATTTGTTTGGGGGGGATGGGGACTGTTTCCCTATCCCACAGCACGTATACCGATAATTGGCCATTGTCAGTTAACGTTTATACCGGAAACCCGGTGCTGGGTTGTTTGGGAAGCCAATATGCTGGCTGGAGCTTGTCCCATGAAAAATATTACGCTTTAGGCTCTGGCCCGGCGCGGGCTTTGGCCCGTAAGCTCAAAGACGGCAATCTTGAGCCAGTGGAAGAGTTATATAAAGAGCTGGATTATCAGGATGTGGCTGACAGCACAGTCCTCGTCATTGAAAATGATGCCTTGCCCCCATTGGCCATCGTTGAAAAAGTGGCGGCAGCTTGTCAAATCGACCCTGCGAAATTGACTATTATTGTTACACCAACCAGCAGTTTGGCCGGTGGTGTACAGGTGGTGGCCAGGGTGTTGGAAGTGGCAATGCACAAAGCCCATGCCTTACATTTTCCTTTGGAAAATATTGTTGATGGCAGCGGTAGCGCGCCTGTGTGTCCGCCACATCCAAATTTTGTTAAAGCCATGGGACGGACTAACGATGCCATATTATTTGCCGGACAAGTGCATTTGTTTGTCAAAGGCAGTGATGAGGCCGCAGAAAAATTGGCCAAGGAATTGCCTAGCTCCACCTCCAAAGACTATGGCAAGCCGTTTGCCGAGGTTTTTAAGCAATATGGATACGACTTTTTTAAAATTGATGCTATGTTGTTTAGTCCTGCCAGCGTCATAGTGACTGCTGTGGATTCAGGCAAAAGTTTTCGGGGCGGAAAATTGGACAACGCCTTATTAGACCAATCATTTGGACTGTAGCGTACTACGGGATGTTTTACTATGCGCTGAAGGTTGTTATTTCGGCCTTAATCATCGTCATGATTTCAGAAATGGCTAAGCGTAGCAGCGGTGTCGCGGCTTTAATTGCCGCTTTACCGCTTACTTCGGTGTTGGCGATGGTTTGGATGAATGTTGAGGGGGTTGGGCCAGAAAAAATAGCCGAACTTTCCAGCCAGATTTTTTGGCTGGTTCTGCCTTCATTGTTGCTGTTTCTAATTTTGCCGGTTTTGCTTAAACAGGGTTGGGGCTTTTGGTTAAGCCTAGGTCTTTCGGCGGCCAGCACCATCACCTGTTATTTGCTTTTATTGCCTTTGCTACGTAGGCTGGGGGTTCAATTATAAACTCCGGGCGTATTGTAATTTTTACTGACGATCCTGGTTGGCATGGCAAACAATTGCGGCTTGCTTTTGCCAAATTGGGGTATGACAGTGACTATGTCTCATTGACCACATGTGGTTTTCGGCTTGAATCTGGCCAACATCCCTTAGTTATTCCAGGATTTGGGCAACAAATGCCTGATGCGGCTTTTGTGCGCGGCGTGCCTGGCGGTTCTTTGGAAGAGGTCGTGCATTATTTGGATGTGCTCCATGCCTTAAAGGCCATGGACATACCTGTTTACAATGATGGCCGCGCTATTGAGCGCAGCGTCGATAAAAGCATGGCCAGTTTTTTGTTGCATAACGCGGGTTTGCCGACGCCGTTGACTTGGGTGTTGCGTAACCCCGAGGATGCCTTAAGCATTGCTGAAAGGGAGTTGGCAAACGGGCATTTGTTGATCAGCAAGCCATTATTTGGCTCACAAGGCGAAGGCATTCGTCGCTTAGAGAAAATGACGGATCTGTTCTGGTTAACCAGCAGCCACGGGATTTATTACTTGCAGCGTTTTGTGCATTGCGCTGGCGAGGGATTTTCTGATAACCGGGTGTTTGTGGTTAATGGCAGGGCGGTTGCCGCCATGCGGCGGCGCGGTAAGTTTTGGCTGAATAATGTGGCGCGTGGGGCTAGTTGTGAGCCCATTGAACTGGATGCGGCGATGGCATCGCTGGCGGTTAAGGCGACAGCCGCGTTGGCAATGGATTATGCTGGTGTCGATATTATTCAAGACCAAGACGGGGATTATACGGTCATTGAGGTGAATAGCATCCCTGCTTGGAAAGGCTTGGAAAGTGTCTGTGACATTACCGTTGCTGATGTTTTGGCAGAAGACCTGATTAACCGTTATTTGGAAGTGAAATGATTTCGCCGCTAACGCTCAGTGCACTTTATCAACAAGCCTGTGAAGTCGAGTTACAGGCATTTAAGCCCGGCAATGTCAGTATTTATGCAGATGGCCACGATATGACGGTTGCAGATTTTAGAGTCAGTGCCAAAGTTAGCGCCGCGCCGTTGTGCAATCCGAATTATTCCCTAGGCGAAAAAATATTTTATGCGGTTAAGGCGACACGGGAGGCGGTCGCGTGTAACACCAATTTGGGGATCATTTTACTGTGTGCTCCGTTAATCCAGGCAGCGGCCCGTAGTCATCAAGAATTGCCGCTAAGACAAGCGTTGCAGCAAATTTTGACCTCGACAACTGTAGCGGATGCCGACTGGGTTTTTAAGGCGATCACGCTCGCATCCCCCGGTGGTTTGGGGAGTGCCGAAAGCCAAGATGTGGCTGAAAATCCGTCCGTCAATTTGACCGAGGCGATGCGTTTGGCTAGTGCAAGGGATAGGATAGCGCATCAATTTGTGACGGATTATCAAGATATTTTTGATTTTTCCCTATTGATCTATTACAATGCTATGAGTAAATGGGGCAATCAGGAATGGGCGGCAGTGTCGGTTTATACCCACTTTTTTAGCCGGTTTCCCGATAGTCACATCGAAAGAAAATACGGCGACCGCTACACGACTGAGGTTGCTGAAAAGATGTCCCAGTTGTCCGATGCTTTGGCAAAAGCGGACAATCCTGAATACCTGTTGCCATTATTTTTTAGTGCCGATAAGTTGCTAAAAGGTATGGGCGTTAATCCTGGCACTATGGCAGATTTGACGGTCGCGACGGTATTTACCGTATTTTTAGAAGATGTTATTAAGAATCTTCATAATAAAAATCTCCCAACTTAATGGTTGGGGGTCAATAAAAACTCGATATTAGCTCGAATTTTTCACATTTCTTCATAGGGGAAAACAAGCATGGCAAAAATTAATAAATTGTGCGTTGGCGAATCTTTAGTCGGCGAAGGCAACGAAATTGCACACATTGACCTGTTGATTGGGCCAAGAGGTTCAGCGGCTGAGTCTGCATTTGCAAACGCGTTGACTAACAACAAAGACGGTTTCTCTACATTGTTGGCTGTTGTTGCTCCTAACCTGATGGTTAAACCAGCAACTATCCTGTTCAACAAAGTAACCATCAAAGGTTCTAAACAAGCTGTCCAAATGTTTGGCCCAGCCCAACGTGCTGTTGCTATGGCAGTTGCTGATTGTGTTGAAGACGGCACTATCCCAGCTGACGAAGCTGATGATTTGTTTGTTTCTGTTGGTGTTTTCATTCACTGGCAAGCAGAAGACGATGCGTTGATTGAAAAATTCAACTACGCAGCGACTAAAGAAGCTCTGAAACGCGCTGTTGCTGGCTCACCAACTGCTGCTGAAGTGGTTGCTGCTAAAAAAGAAGCAAAACATCCGTTTGCAGTAAACAACGAAGAATAAGTTGGTTGGGGCGCGTATTACGCGCCCTGCGTAGCTTAAAAAATACCCCGCTAGTCGGGGTATTTTTTTGTCTAAAAGTTTTGCGTAGATGCTTACGACAAGAGTTTTGAGTTCTTGCTATTGCGGAACACCAACGGTTTTTCATCTGCCGATAATGCACAAGCCGCCGCCGAATCAATCGCTTGTTGAATAAGGCCGTGGTCGGGGGATTTACCGCAAACAGGGTCAGCGTTGTACATATCGCCTGTCAATAAATAGGCTTGGCAATGGCAGCCGCCAAAATCTTTATCTTTTTCGTCACAACTGCGGCAAGGCTCCTTCATCCATTCTACGCCCCTGAAGAAATTGAAGGCTTTGGATTCGTTCCAAATTTCTTCAACGCTAAAATCCTTGACATTAGGGCAGTCCAAGCCGGGCAGTTCCCGCGCGGAATGGCAAGGTAAGGCGACACCATCCGGGGCGATGGTTAAAAATGTCGTACCCCAGCCATTCATGCACGCTTTGGGCCGGTCTTCATAAAAATCGGGCACCACATAATAGATTTTCATTTTACCCGCGACTTTTTCTTTAAAAGCTTGGGCGATGGCCTCGGCTTGTTCAAACTGGGCTTTGGTTGGCAGCAACAGATCCCGGTTGGCATGGGCCCAACCATAATATTGGGTGTTGGCCAGCTCCAAATAATCAGCACCCAAATCTTCCGCCATTGCCAAGATTTCCGGCATTTGGTGGATGTTTTCACGGTGGATGACTACGCATAAAACCATGGGATAGCCATGTTTTTTGACTAAGCGGGCGACTTCTTTCTTGTGTTCAAAGGAAGCCGTACCGGCAATATGGTCATTTAATTCTTGCGTACTGGCTTGGATACTGACTTGGATATGGTCTAAGCCCGCTTCTTTAAGCTGGATGATCTTGTCTTCAGTCAACCCATAACCCGAGGTGATTAGGTTGGAATAGTAACCCAAATCTCTGGCATGTTTGACCAGTTCGGTCAAATCTTGGCGTGTTAGCGGTTCGCCGCCAGAAAAGCCCAATTGCACCGCACCCATCTTGCGGGCTTGGCTCAAAACGCGCTTCCAATCCTCGGTGCTTAACTCTGTCGGATACTTGGCATAATCAATCGGATTGGCGCAATAAGGGCACTGTAACGGGCAGGCATAAGAGAGTTCTGCCAATAGCCAGCGCGGTGGTGTCGGTTTAGTTTGGGTTGATCCAGCCATTTTGTATAGCGACCTCTAAGAAAGCGGTAATATCGTTAGTAAGACCTGTGGTGGCAAACTGTTGTTCCAGCTCACTCACCAGTTGGGGCAAATTGCGTGTGCCGTCGCAGCGTTTTAGGATTTCGGCAGAACTTTGGTTAAGTTCGACCATGCCTTCGGGATAAAGGATGACATATTTTTGTTGGGCTTCTTCCCATTGCAAACGGTGTAGGGGCGAGAATTTTAGGGTTTGTTCGGGGTTAAAAGTCATAGTTTTATTGGTGTGTGGTGGAAAAGCACTAAAGCGTGTTTGGCAATGTCATGCGGCGATAACTTCTTCACGGATAAAATGCAGACGTATCATTTTAGGTTTGGCATCCGGTTCAAAATGACAATCGACGGCTGCGCGGCTATTGCCATGCAACTCGTTAATATCATCTGCTTCGGTAAAAATAGCCGCACCTAAAGCCCGAGCCGTAAAGCCGCCTTCGAGTGCATCTTCAACTAAGAAAATAATTTTGTTCATGACTGTAGGTTCAGCTCCAAAGTCAATTTAAACGTATCGTTCGGATTCTTGCGCTGGTTCAGCATAAAAAAACAGCCATTCGCTTTACTCGAACCGCTCCCAAGCTTGCTGCGCCTTTTCAGATAGTGATTCAAGCGTTTCATCTTGCCAAAGTTTCTTTTGCCATTGGGTATAATCAAATTTATCGCGTTTTAGCAACATTATAAAGCGTTCTGCGTCCACCATGCCCAACGTAGAAAAAATAGACTCAAAACCGCAATTCATGACTTCGTTATCTGTTTTCATCGGCTCGTTTCTTCTTGTATAAACGTGAGGGGATTGATGACATTAAGCCCAGAGATTTTTTTGGCAATAGCAATTAATTGCTTGTCGGTGGTCAGCAAATAATCGGCGTTGACTGAAACCGCGCAAGCACAATGCAAAGCATCTTTGGTATGTATACCGTATGACTGGTATTCCTTAGCTTTTGCGATGATGTTGGCAGATGCAGCGACCCATACACTGGCAATCTGTTTCCATTTTCTGATTTCCTGTTGATGGTTAATATACGGATTTTGATCGTTTTCATATTGCAGAATATATGACCATACTAATTTGTATCGACCGACTAAAATATTTTCTTGAATATTTAGTTTTGCCTGTGTTTCCAGAAAAATTTTAGCGTGGGTTTGGTCGTCATAAGGGCGATTAAAACAACAGTTATCTAAATAGATTAGCACTCTAACTTACCTCATCCATCGTAGCACTAAATCTAAAAAACAGGTGTATTGCCGTCGTTGAGTTGCAACATTGGGCAGAATAGGTTTCCAAGCTATGCCAATCCTGTGTTGACAGGGCTAAGCTCGGTTGCCATAAACCCCCAATCAATACTTAACCCTTCAAGCCTTAGAACAGCCGTAGGTTCGTCCATGCCATACACATCAGGTTTGCCATAATGGTTTTGCGCATCCAAACGGTACACCAATACCCATCGTTCTTCAGGATGGATGAGCCAATATTCGGGTACGCCATGCAGTTCATAGAGACTGCGTTTAGTGTTCATGTCCTTTAACGCGGTTGACGGCGACAGTACTTCAATAATCCAATCGGGTGCGCCTCGGCAGCCCAAGCGGTCTAACTTGCTGGGGTCGCAGATGACGCTGATGTCCGGCTGCACCACGGTTTCCACTTTAGCATCGGCTTCGTTTTGGCGCGGTAAGCGTACATCGAAAGGTGCGGTATAGCCTTTACAGGGTTTGCCTTGTAAATAATTGCGGATTTGTGCGCCAAGTTCAAAAACGATGTCCTGATGCTGGCGGTGTGGGGCGGTCATGGCATAAGCTTCGCCATTAATCAGCTCCCAGCGTTCGTCGTCAGGCCATTGTGTGTAATCGGCGTAAGTGTAATGTTGTGGTAATTTTTCGGCAGTGTTCATGAAAATCTCCTAAAAGCTATAGTTTAACGACCACGCCATAAGTCGACTGCGCCAATATACCCGTCTTATCGTAATAATCCACCTTGCCATGCTCCCAAACCACCCACACTTCCGTTGCGCCCGCTTGCAAATAAAGCTGCGCTTTGTCGGTCATTTCTTGTTTTGAATTGGACGGTGAAACAACTTCCACACAAATTTCCGGTGCCACGGAGTAAGGTGTTTGGTAAGCATGTTGTTTGATGAATGCCTTTGAACACCAAGCAACATCAGCCACTTTAACGCCTTCGGTGGTTTGTACCGAACATTCAATCAGCACTTCACCCTTTTTTAGCTTACGCTCCAATAAGTTGCTGATGCGTGATTGCAAACGACCGTGTTTATTAGAAGCAGGGGTCATTTCAACTTTTCCATAGCGGTTTAATTCAATTTTAAACGGCAGATTTTCAAAGTAGGGGTTATCGACCACTTCTGACCATTGCATAGTGCTGTCCTCGATTTAAAACTAAAGGCTATGCCGCATTATAGGCCAGCGTCTGTGGCTGACGGCAACCAATCTTCGGATAAAAGGTTTGCCATCACCCACGGACACTGCTCAGGAAACACGTCCAAGCCTGTTTCTTGGATGGCAAGCGAAACCGCATCCCCCCACACATCATCCAGCCATTCAGGGTCTGTTAAACAGGTTTTAAGGCTAGGGGTTTTTTTTATACGGCGTAAGATGGCTTTGCGCTGTTCTTTAATCGTGCGCTGCCAACTCGTGCCTTGTCGTGCCGGTTGGTATGCCCACTTGAGCAAATGCGCCAATAGCACCGCCATCCGGCTAGCCAGTTCACGTTGTTCACTTTTGCCCACGTCTTCAATTTCCTCGGCAATATGCTCTATATCTAGGTCAGACAACTGGCCTGATCGCAATAAGTGAGCCTGTTCTTTAGACCACGCCACGATGTCCTGTTGGTAGCTGGCAGACATATTAGCCTCCAAACGTAGCTTAACTGATATTAAAATACGGCGGCATATTGTTAATATAAGCCATATACATTGCATCCGCCATAACCCATAACACATCCAGTTTAAATTGCAGGATTTGGATCATGCGGTCTTGTTGTTCGCGGGTTTTATACCAGTCCAAGGTAATTGCCAAGCCATGTTCGACATCGCGGCGGGCTTCGGTCAGGCGCTTTTTGAAATAGATATAGCCCTCTTGTTCTACCCAAGGGTAGTGTTCAGGCCAGTTGTCCAGGCGTTGTTGGTGGATTTTGGGCGCAAACAGTTCGGTTAAGGACGAACTGGCTGCTTCATGCCATTCCGCGCGGCGGGCAAAATTAACGTAAGCATCAACGGCAAAGCGTACACCCGGCAACACATATTTTAAGGAGGTGATGTCTTCCCGGGTCAAGCCGACGGCTATGCCCAGTTGTATCCACGCTTCGATGCCGCCGGGATCGCCAGGATGGCCGTCGTGGTCCAGGATGCGTTGTGTCCATTTGGCGCGGGTTTCGCGGTCAGGGCAATTGGCTAAAATATTGGCATCTTTTATGGGGATGCAGACTTGGTAATAAAAGCGGTTGGCAACCCAACCCTGAAGTTGTTCCTTGGTGAGTTTACCTTCGTTCATCAGGGTATGGTAAGGGTGATGGATATGGTAATACTTTTCCATACTGCGCAAGGCGGCTTCAAATTCTGGTTTAGTCCAAGCGGGCTTCTCGGTGTTGCTCATGGTGGTGTCCTTGGGTCTAAGGGTATTGTTATTATGGGCTATTATTTTAGCGGCTTATGGATAACGCCCGCCAAATAAATAGCCCATTTTATCAGTGTTAACCGGTCAAATCCGCATTATTTATGTGCTTTTTGGGTGCGCGTTACAGGTCAATTTCCAAGCCATCGTAGGCAACTTCAATGCCAGCGGCATCGAGGATTTTACGTTGCTCCGAGTCATCATCCAAAATGGGGTTGGTGTTGTTGATGTGTATTAAGATCTTACGCGCCTTGGCCACACCATTTAACACCTCAATCATGCCACCTTCGCCGGATTGCGGTAAATGGCCAATTTCACGCGCTTTTTTGTGGCTGATGTGTTGGGTGCACATTTCGTCATCCGTCCAAAAGGTGCCGTCCACCAACAAGCAGTCAACGGCTTGCATGGCGGCCATCACATGCGGTTCGATTTCACCCAGACCGGGGGAATAGAAAACTTTTTTGCCTGTGGAAATTTGCTCGATGATAACGCCGATATTATCACCTTCATGGGGGTCATGCCGGTGCGGCGAATAAGGTGGCGCCTTGCTTTTTAAGGCTTGGGTATAAAACCGTAAATCGGCGATGGCTGGGATGGTGAAGCTGCTGCCATCAACAGGCACTGGATGATGGTTGACGGTACAGTAATGTGACAGCATAGTAAATAAAGGGAAACCAGAGGTCAGGTCTTGCTTGACCATTTCCGTGCAATACACGTCTAAAGGCTTGCCTTCCCTTAGCATTAACATGCCCGTGGTATGGTCGATTTGGCTATCGATCAGCATGATGGCCTTAATGCCAGTGTCGCGGATGCCTTCCTTGGGCTGGATGGCGGGAAAAGCTTCCAATTGCGCCCGTATATCTGGCGAAGTATTAAACAGCAGCCAGTTTTTATTGTCAGTGCTGACGGCAATGGATGACTGGGTGCGGGCTTTGCCGCTCATGGTGCTGTGGCGTAAACGATGGCAGTTGTGGCAGTTGCAGTTCCATTGTGGGAAACCACCGCCAGCACCTGAGCCAAGAACTCTAATTTTCATGATGTAAGCCTAAAAAGAAAGGCTTGAATGATACGGGAATAACGGTTTTCAGGCAAAAAAAAGGGGTTCAGATGAACCCCTTCCTTTCTTTTTACCGTAAGTATATTAACGGTTGTAGATGTACATTGTTACTTCAAAGCCAAAACGCAAGTCAGTAAAGCTTGGTGTTTCCCATTTCATCGTGGATCTCCAGAAGTTATTAGAATAGATGCTAGCTTGATCAAGTAAGCCGCTTTAAAGTATACGATGAACTTTTTTTTTTCGCAACAATAGCAACGCGAAACCAGCAATTCCCAATTTAAAACCCTGCTAAAATAAAGCGGTTGCCAACGCCATGGAACAGAGCATGATAAGTGCAAAACAAAGGACTTGAACGTCGTTGGGCAGATACACTGTGCAATTAGAACGCTGCCTGATTGCCGAAAACAAGGCAATAAGCACAAAGGTGTTATGGAGGATGCCGCGTTAAGCGCGTTCCCGGTTTTTCACGCAAAGCCCATTACCGGAGGCGTATTCAAAAACATCACAACCAGAATACTGCCTAGTCGGATTTTGGTGTCCACAATACCCTAGACCGCATCGCGCCAGAGCTATTGCTTGTCTGGTCGTTTAATTTTCGTCCAGAAAAAACCGCCGCCGTTCTGTAGCCGTCAATTCGTGCCTAGGCAACGGTGTGGCGCGCGCCGTAGCAAGCAAGGCAAACCTTGAACGGAGCAAACCAGCCCTATCCCAAAAACGTGCGCTTTTGTCAGGTGAAACCGTCAGCACACCCAAGCCATCGGGGCTAAATACGGCTTTAATCAGGCTCGCGTCATGGTGGATGGAAAATCGTTCTTGCCCCGTGGCGACATCCCAAACCCGCGCCCCCATGTCCGCGCCAGATTCGCCCAAGGTTTCGCGCATAGCGGTCACAATATGTTGGCTATCGGGGCTAAACGCCGCATAAGCCAAGGCCAGCCCATGCGGTAACCGCCAGCGCGGCTTGCCGTTGGCGGCAGACCAAAGCGTGGCGTTATTATCAGATGATGCCGTAACTAGCCACTGCCCGTCGGGGCTGAACAACGCACTTTCGACACTGTCCTGATGCGCTAAGCGCCAGCGTTCTACACCATCAGCTACCCCAAACACGCGGGCTAAATGATCGGCTGAAGCCGTCACCAACTGCTGCCCGTCTGGGCTAAACGCCACTTGCCGGACATCGCCACCATGTTGCCACCTGAAACGTTCGTAACCCTTGCTTGCAGACCACAGCCGCGCGGTTTGGTCGGCTGAGGCCGTCGCCAACCATAGATCGTCTGGGCTAAAAACGGCATCGAGTACGGGGCCGTCATGGCTAAGCTCTAGTTGCATTGCACCCGTCGCCGTAGACCATACGCGCACACTGCCAGCGTCCGATGCCGATAACAAACGGCTACCCGTGCCATCAAACACGACCTGCGTTAGTTTGCCTTGATGCGCCAACTGCCGTTGTAGTTGTCCGGTGGCGGTATCCCATAGCCGGATGATGCCGTCCGCAGCAGCACTGGCGAGTAGTTTGCCGTCGGGGCTAAAACTAGCTTGGCTGACTTCGCTGCCATGCACCAACCGCCAGCGCAACACACCAGTACGCGCATCGGTCATCAGCACTGTGCCATCTACCGAGGCCGTGGCTAGCCAGCGCCCGTCCAGGCTAAATTCAGCGGCTTCTATAGCGGCTTGATGTTCAACCCGAAACCTATCTATCAAATTGGACACGTTTAACAAACGTAAACCTTGGCTTTGCGTCACTATCGCCAACTGGGTGCCGTCAGCGGTAAAGCCAACCCGCCACACTGGGCTGTCCTGCAAGGCGTGGAACAATTCCCGCCCGCTAGACAAACTCCAAATCCGCACACTATTATCACTGCCCGCTGTCGCCATCCACTGGCTATTGGGGCTAAAGGCAATAGCCTCTACACTGGCAGTTTGCGCTAACTGTAAATGTTGTTGCCCATCTGCCCGATTCCATAGCCACACATGGCCTTCTGCCGATGCGGTCGCCAACCAACGTCCATCAGGGCTAAAACGGGTTTGGGTCAGGGTTTCGGCATGGGCTAAACGCTGTAAGGTAAGGCCATTGTCGGCATTCAGCACACGCACTTCTTTGCCGATGGCGACGGCGATCTGCGTACCGTCATGGCTGTAAGCGAGATGGCTGGCGCGTGCGCCTAAGTTCACCTCGGCAGTCACCGCCGCCGTGACTCCCGCGCTTTTAGCATGGGCAACATGCCATAAGCGCAGTCGCCCGTCTTTGCCAAGAGTGGCAATACGGTCGCCCTGTGGCGATAACGCCGCTTGCATGACTGCGCCTACTGGCTGCAATTGCACCAAAGCCACACCAGTATCGCTAGCCCATAATTGCGTACCCTCTGCCGAAACGGTCAGCAGATAACGGCTGTCGGCACTCAACAGCACTTGCTGGCTGTCACCTGACAACAGCTTACGCGCACTATCGGTATTCACCTGCTCCTGCGTCTTGACACTATCCCATAGCCACACACCTTGGCTGCTGGCGATAGCCACAAGACGCCCGTCAGCGGAAAACGTAGCATCCCACACCTGCCCCGGCGGATTGGGAGCCGTTTGTTCTTGGGCTAGGCTTAAGGCAAACGCCAGCGCGGTTTCGGCATTATCAACCCAAGGCCGCAAATGCTGTGCGCTGGGCAAGGCTTCCATTGCCAATAACCGCCCCAACGTGCTATGGCCTTGTTGCGCTTCTTGGCGGGACTGACCAGCCAACACCAAGGATTGGTAACGCAACGCCTCCCACCATTGCCACGCTATTGCCATTAGCGTTGCCAACAACGCTATGCCTAACACCGACAACAAGCCGTGCAATCTCGCCCGTCGCTGCCGTTCTTGGCGGCGGACTGCCTGTGCCGCAGCCACCATCTGCGCTTCTGTAGCTGTCCATAAACGCATTCCGGGCTGTCCGCGCTCCACCGTCAACAAATCGTCTTGCGGCAAGACGGCCCCAGCCTGTTTACCGCGTTCTTCCAAAATACGCCGCGCCTGTTGGCCGGGCCTGACGGAACGCTGATACTCGCGGCACACCAACGGCGCCAAGGTGTCATGCGACAAACGTGTGGCTTTGTCGGCATCACGCCCTGGCCCCGTGGCATCTGCCAATACAAAACAGGCTTTAAAAAAAGCCACCACCTGTTGCAGTTCTTGCGGGCAATGGGCGTAATCCTGTGCCAATTGCCCACGCGTACATTCGGCAGCCGTGCCCAGTTCGCTAGTATGCCGATATAAAATATCCAAAGCCAAACCCGATGCCAACACAGTAGGATGCAGCTGCGCCAATTCTGCCAAGCGTTCACGAAAAAAATCTTCCAACAACAAGCCCCGGCGTTTTTCTTGTTCATACAAAGCCTTATCAATAACTGGCTCGGCATCGTTGATCGATTTGGCGCGTGCCCACAAGCGTTGCAGCAAAATTTGCAAAGTCGGCGCAATAGGCGCCTGGCGGTCAGCCAACAAATCCGCCGCAATATGGGCGGCTAGAGCCTGTCCGTAGGTATCGGCGGCTAAGGTCAGGCGGTATTTGCCAATACAACGCGGCTCTTTAGCTACGCCTTCCACCGATTCGATAATCCCTGCCCTATCCAAGCGTTCCAGTACTTTACAGCTGTGTGCCAACTGTTGCTGATCCAGCCCGGCACTTATGTCCGCCAACCATTCTTTGCGGAACACCAACACTAATTTGCCGCGAGGTGCAGGCGGGCTGTTGAACAACAACGCCCATGACTGGCGCAAGATTTCCCATTCTTGTGCTGAGCCCCCGTTGTCCGGCAACAGCTCTTCGGCGTGGTCGATCACCAGCATTAACGGTTTGGCCTGTGTGTGTTCACGCTGCCGCCACGCATCGGCAAAACTATCCCCCATCCCGAGCAAGTCCAGCAATTGTGCAGTTATCCCTAGACTGGGTGGGCGTGCCATCAGCACAAGGTCAAAACTCGCTTCCAAGCGCGGCAACAAACCTGCAAACAACAGCGACGACTTGCCCACGCCGCTTTGTCCGCAGACCAGCAAAATGGGATCGTGGTTGGGATCGGTCAAACTGTCGTACAGGCTGCGGATGAAGGCGCCACGCCCAAAAAAGATACGCGCATGTTCACGCCCAAAGCTTTGCAGGTTTAAAAACGGTTGGGCGGGCAGGCCAATATCGGCAGGCAAGGGCAAGCCTTGTAAAGGATCAGGGTTTAAGCACCAGTCATTAACGGCTTCTTGGCCTGGGCGTACTGATAACACCCAAGCAGGGCGTGGTCTAATATCGGCACTGTCTGGCGGCGGATTATAAGCAAGGCCACGGCTAGCCGCGCCGTTAATCAAACATTCAGCGGTTCTGGCCTCCTCAAAAGCATCCATAAGACTGCGTTGGCCTTCAGCCAATGCACGGTAGAACATAATGGCAAATTCGCAAGCCGCCACGCTATCTATCTTACGTTGGGTTGCAATAACGGCATGCACACCCGCCTCCAGAAAGGCTGCGACTTGTCCTTCGGTGGCACAACCGTTAAGGAAAATCCATTGCAAGCCTTTTTGCCGCCCCAAAAATGCTGCCAAGTCCATACCCGCCGCAGCCGCCACGCCGCCGTCTTCGGACTCGAACAACAAGTGTTCACTATCGGCATGGCCAGAAAAATGGAACCCTACAATGCGCTCACGCCAAGCCGGATTTTGAAACGCCTGGACGACATCGCTAGGCGTGGCATCCACCAACAACTCCACCTGACACCAACCCGCCCGTACAGCCTCGCTAAATAGCGCACGGATTTCCCGCCGCTCACGCGCCAACTCTGCGCGTAATGAGGCCAACTGCCCGGTGCGGTCGTTGGCAAACGCCAATAGCACAACAGGGGCAGCCATCGTAAGCTACCGCGTGACGTAAAAGGCTTTACGCAATGCCAGCCACTGCCCCACATCCTTATGGTTAAGGGCTTGCTCCAAGTAGTTAATGGCGTGTTCTCGGTTAATCGGCAAATCGTCGTACAGTTCTTGGTAAATCAAGGGCGGCAGTGGTTTTTCGGTATACACCGTCAACAACCAATGCTGCCCTAGCGGCTCCGTGACCGACAGCGCGGGCTTATCGTTGCCGGGTATACTAAAACAACCGTCAGCGGCAAAAACGTAGTCGGGAAAATACGGGGAAGGACACCAACACGTCACCGTGTTCGGGTCGCGTACCAACACAATTACCTGCCAGCCCGGCGGCCCTACCACTTCCAACCTAAAAGGGTCGCCAAGTTGGAAATGCTCGCCTTTTAACTCATCGTCGTCGGGCTGATAAGCCAAGCCACGGTGCTTTAAGGCCAACCCGAAACGGTTTTTCTCATCATACGGCGTGGCACGCTCAAACAAACGTTTCCACCCCGAATACGGGCGGGCGATTAAAAATTCAAAGCGTGCCAAATCATCGGTTAACACATCCTCGACATTAAGCATAAACAAACGGCAAAACGGCTGGAGTTTGGCATCGGGCAAAGACGATTCCTGCATCCCGGCATTGCCGTTAAGCCAATTGGTAATCTGCGGCGTCACCACTCCCATTTCAGCCGCCAAGCTGGCGTGGCCAGTAATGTTCGGATGGCGGCCCGACTTATACAGCAGGGCCAATTTGTCGCGCAGATGAGGGATGTGGATGGGCATAGTCGGTTTACCTTTCAGTATGCGGATTGGCTAACGGGTTGGTTGGGGTGGGCGACGGTTATTGTATACGTTAGATGGTTTTGTTTTCGGTTTTTATAGCTTGGCCTAAAGTTGTGAGGCTTTGATGGTAAAGGGTTGCTTTGCACGGATGAGTTGAATTGCCTCGCGCATGGCACGCCGCATTTGCACAGAAACCGACGGCGAAAAGTCACCACCGTGAAGAAATATGTCACGTCGATAACATGACCTCGCCAAGATAACCCATTTAGATATTTTTCAGCGGGAATCTTAGAATCGAAAGGTCGTCTTTCTGTGTGGCCCACCGATTCGGTTTAAATTAGGGAATTGGGAGCAGCGCGTGGGCAGACGACAAAGCCGTCTGCCCACGCTACCGAACTACATGAGCGACATCAGTATGAAACCAACCGGATTTTAATCGGCTTTATTCACATCAGATTTATAGGTATGTGAACCTACTGAGAATTGACCTTGACCGCTCCCATTTGAATCAAGGCTAAAGCTTGCTGAAAATGGGGCAATATAAGTACCGATCGCTGGTGTAGTCACGGATACGGCAGCTTTACCGGAAACAGCACCTACTCTTACGATATGCCCATAACCAGTACTATGCAGTGCACCCGACACCTTAGCGGTGAAAGTTTGTGGATCCTGCGTTCCTTCCAGAATTGTACCTTGCGCCTGACCGTGCAATACGCCAGTGGATGCCTCGACCGTTAGCGCAAGCGTCGCTGAACCAGAGCCGACAACACCCGCCGGAGGGGTAAAGCTAAGTTTAAGCAAATAAAGACCTACTTCTGACATGATAATATCTCCTGAGGATAAAAACGCTATCAGTGAAGCTACTGATATGCAACTGAATTAATGCCTTTTTCAGCTTCTGGCATTTTTGGCTGGTTGCCAAATTTCGAATATTTAAGAATCCAACCACGTTAAATTCTTGTCGTCTATCGCCCGTGTCCGCTTAAACAGCTTTCTCGTTCCCAAGCTCTGCTTGCTGTGCTTAATCAAAAGACCCTGGCTCTAAATGTTGCTGCATTAGGTTTAATTTTACCTAATAATCAATGTTTTACATTTATATAGAGAATCAATGGAGTCTGATCCCTTTGATTTTCAAGACCTGACCGTTCGCAGTAACAGCAATAAATCTAGCGGGTTAAAGTCCCGTCCAAGGAATTGTCCGTACGCCTTGGTAGTATGAGGAAGCGGCATCGTGGTAACACGGTGTCGTGAGTTTCCAAACAGCAAAAGAGCAGGCCG
>JAPLRR010000055.1 GCA_026399075.1 Methylococcales bacterium | reverse complement strand
AGTTAACGAAAATGAAGACCCCAACGGATTTGACTTTCTGGGTTACAACTTCAAGAAAGGTATGCGCTTAGTACGCAAGAAAAGCTTAACAGCAATGCGGGACAAGATAAGGCTTTATACCAGAAGAAGTCAGGGGGTTGGAATAACAACCGTTATCGAAAAGCTTAATCCGATACTTCGAGGCTGGTTTAACTACTTTAAACATGTCAAGAAGAATGAGCTTAGGGCAATGGATGGCTTTGTACGGCGCAGATTACGAAGTATTTTGCGCAAGTATCAAAAGAAGGGAGGGGGGACAGGACGAAATATCCAAGACCGTCAGCACTGGACAAATGCCTACTTCGCGAGCTTGGGACTTTTCACAATGACTGAAGCCCACGCGGAAGCGAGCCGACCCCGATGAGGAAACTATCGACTGGAGAGCCGTGTGCGGGAGAACCGCACGCACGGTTCGGAGGGAGGGGAGAGTCGAGAGGCTCTTCTCTACCCCTATAGAAAACCGTCCGTTCCAGCGCACCCTCGGCTGGCTTAGGTTTGGACTACACTAAAACCATAATTGTTAGCGGAATTTCTGCGCCCAATCGCCAGTTTAGGGCTGTTGCTATATAATTAGCATATTCCCCTAAAATTAACGCGTTGAACTATGAACCCAGATTGGAAAAATTTTCTGATTAGCCAGCAGGCGGTGTTTGCAACAGACACCGACATCCACTTTCCCAGTATTACCAGCCCACAGCCAAAAACCATTTATCCCGTCCCCCAGTTGGCGGTTTTGACGATCAGCGGCGCGGATGCCGTCGTGTTTTTACAAGGCCAAACGACTTGTGACGTAAAAGCAATCACCGATGGACTAGCGACAATCGGTGCTTTATGTACGGCCAAAGGCCGGGTTATCAGCACATTTTTATTGCTTAAATCCGGTGCTGAGTTGTTGATGGTGCTGCCCTTGGAATTGCTGCCTGTTGTTAAAAAACGGCTGCAAATGTATGTGTTAAGGTCAAATGTGCAGATTACGGATAGCTCAGAAACGCTATGCCTGATGGGTTTGTACGCGCCTGATCCCGCCGCTTTACCTTTATTTGCGGTGACCCAACCTGAAACAGGCGTTATCGGCATTCAGTTTTCTGCCGGACAAAACCGCCAGTTGCTGATTGCCCCGGTCGATTCGGCAATGGCTATCTGGTCTTTGCAATTAAACCACGGCTTTACGCCAGCCAGCGCAGCACTTTGGCAGTATTTGGATATAGTGGATGGCATCCCTTGGCTGGGTTTGGCCACGTCCGAAGAATTTATCCCGCAAATGCTTAATCTGGATGAATTGGGTGGCATCAGTTATAACAAAGGTTGTTATACCGGCCAGGAAATTGTCGCCCGCACCCATTATTTAGGTAAAGCCAAAAGGGCCTTGTTTGTGGCCAGCTTAAATTGCCCTCAACTGCCAGCTGCGGGTGCAAACGTCTTTGATGGCAATAGCGGTAGCCCAGTGGTCGTAGGCAAAGTGTTGCTGGCCGCGCATGGCCCAGCGGCGGATGCAAAGCTGCTGTTGGTTATCGCCGCAGAAGATAGCGGCAAGCGAGACCTGTTTATTAATGATAATCCCCAACATACCATCACTTTATTATGAACGCACTTATCAATCCCCAAGCCGCCGTAAACTTTCGGCGCATCGGCATCATCACCATTTTCGCGGTTTATTGTGTTATTTTGGCTGGCGGCATTGTCCGGGCCTCTGGCGCGGGCATGGGCTGCCCCGATTGGCCCACTTGCTTTGGGCAATGGATACCACCGACGGATGAATCGCAATTGCCTGCCAATTACCATGAGATTTATGCCCAACGCGGCTACGAAAACACCCAGTTTAATCCAGTAAAGACGTGGACTGAATATACCAACCGCTTGGTCGGTGCGACTATTGGCCTGTTGATTTTATTGACTGCCTGGTCATCCCGCATTTACCTGAAAACCGATAAACCCATTTTTTATTTGTCGGTGGGAAGTTTTTTATTGGTGGGTTTTCAGGGCTGGTTAGGCTCTAGTGTGGTGGCCAGTAATTTAAAACCCGTGATGATCACCTTACACATGCTATTGGCCTTGGTCATAGTGGCCTTGCTGATTTACACCATTGCCCGCTCACAGCGGGATGTGTTGGGGCAATTGGACACAAGCTTGTTGCCGGAAAAGTTTAAGACGGTGTTGGTGGCCGCCATGCTGATGACTTTATTGCAAGTCGCCATGGGCACTCAAGTCAGGGAAGCTGTGGATGTGATTTCCAGGGCCAGCATAGACCGCCAATATTGGCGGGATGATTTTCCGATTATTTTTTATATCCACCGTTCGTTTTCGTCCATCATCCTGTTCACCAATGTGTGGTTGGTATGGAAGCTGTACCAATCAGTGGACAAACACAGCCTATTGTTCCGTACTGGCGTAGTGATGACGGGTTTGATCATTATCGCCATTCTCGCCGGGGTCAGTTTGGACAGGCTGGGCGTGCCCGCCTTCGTGCAACCTGTCCATTTGCTGATGGCCAACCTTATTTTTGGTGCCCAGTTTTTTCTGTACAGTTGTTATCGGTATTCAGAAAACCAGCGCGTGGCTTAACTTTAAAATAATCCGTGGGAAGGGCTTAAGCCTTTTCCATATTAAAAAAACAATAGCTTACAATCTAGCCTCCTGTCCAACACCCCCCTGGCGGCAGTTTTATTTGGCTCACTTAGGTTTTATTGTATGAATAAAAATATCATTCTCGTCCACGGCGTGTTGGGCTTTGGCGGTGTCAGGGCAATTTCGGTCAGCTATTATAGCGGCCTTGCCAATTATTTGGGGCAACATGGCCATGAGGCGTTAGCCCCGTCAATTAGCCCGACAGGTAGCTTAACCTTGCGTGCCGAGCAATTGGCTAAGGCGATAGACAAGCACTATGCTACTGGGGATGTGCATATTATCGCCCACGGCCTGGGCGGCTTGGATGCGCGTTATCTGTTAAGGCATTACCCGGACTTGGCGCGGCGGGTTAAATCCTTGGTCACTATCGGCACACCCCATCGGGGTTCTGTGCTTGCTGATGCCATCCTTAACCCCGCCGACCCTTTATACCCGCATATCCCGCCTTTTTTAGCCCAACAAATGGAAGCCAATTTTGGCGCTTTGTATGAGATGGGTACTGAGGCTGGCTGCCATTTTGACGACACCACGCCAGACGTTGAAGGGGTGCGCTATATTGAAGTGGCGGGCGATGCGGCAAAAGGCGGTAATGCACAGATGCTCTTTAAACTGTCAGCGGCAATCAGCAAACTAAGCCATGAAGTGAATGATGGTGTGGTGACCAGGCGTTCAGCCCTGTGCGAACGCCCTGGCCACCAGCATTTGGACGATTGGCCCATAGACCATGCCGGCCAAGTGGGCTGGGATTTGGATTCCATCCGGCCCTTTATGTCGCCACCCCAACTCAAGCGCTATCTGGCGATTGTGGATATGCTTTGATTCATTGGGTAACAACTTTTTCCGACTTGCTTTGCAACTTACGCATTTCTATCGGCGATACCCGGCCTTTATGGGACACTTTGTCATAGACCTCATCAAACGCTTGTTTGCACAGTGGCAATTGTTCGCGTAAACGGTCATAGGCGCTGTGGTCAAACATCGTGCGGAAATCTTCCAAGCTAAGCATTGTCTTGGCATATAAGGCTTGATAGCCTTGGTGCGCCAGCACAAATTTTTCCAATAACGGCAGCGCTTGGCGGTTGTCAAAATTGGCTTTGTGCGGTGTGCCATAAGCCCCGACATCCACATACATCTCATCAACCACACTGTCTTGTTGACAAGGGTGCACAAACCCTAGGCGCTGGTCGTTGTCATATACCGCCATGGGTGACAGCCACAAAGGGTATAAATTAAAGTGCGTGTCAAAATAGGCGATGGAGGCTTTAAGATGCACCATCGGCACCAACATATCCTGTAACACATAAAATTGCTCCCGCAGCTTGCGGGTGGTTTCGGTTTCGGTGTATTTCAACAGCTCAATGCTAGGCGGCAATGCCCAGCCCAATAAAGCCCGAAACAGCGGATGGTTGCCAAAAGGGATGATTTCTTCCATGGCCCAAAAATAACTGCGGGTATGCCGGTGGTAATACTGCCGTAGTGGGATGGTCTCGTAAGCGCCTTGTTTATGCCTTAAAAACGTTGCCACATGTTGGTAAAACCACGGCTTATACCAACGGCCTATGGCATTGAGCGGACTGTCCGGGGCGATGTCGTCGGTCAGTGTGCCGCGCATAATTACCGCCGTGTCACGGCTATACACCAAGCCTTCGACAAAATCATTGCCACTGATGTCACGCGAGGCGGCTGCAAATTCCGTCGCCATGTCTTCTAAGGAATAAACCGGCTGGTAATGGACACGGACATATTTTTTGGCCGGGATGATTTTTAATTCGGCGGCGACCAAAAAACCCAAGGTGCCGTGGCTCCAAGGGATCAAATAAAACAACCCGGCATTTTCGCTTGCGCTGCAATGCAAACATTGCCCCTCAGCCGTAACGATGTCGAAAGACACGCATATCGATTGGAACAAGCCGTATTTATGGCTGCTGGATTCAACCCCAAAGCCCATCACCAAACCGCCGACCGTTAAGGTGTCCAATTCCGGCACCACCGCCAGCGTCCAACCTTTGGACAACAAGCTGCCAGAAATTTGCCCCATGGTCGCTAAAGGCTCGACTTTAACGGTTTGCTTGTCGGTGGAAATTTCCAAAATATCGTACAAGCTGACATCAATATTACGGTGGGTAAGCTTATATTTGGGCACCATTTCACTCATGGTTTTCCAACCTGAACGGGCGGTACAGAGCTTTTCCTTGCAACCGTCCGCCTGCCAAGCCTGGATTTGCGCTATCACATGCTGGACACGCTGGCCATGCTTGGCAGGCGCACTGTTCATCATAAACACCCAGCGGTTACGGAGGTTGTTATAAGCCGTATAAGCAAATGAAATCGGCAATAAAAACACCGTGGCAAAAATACCCCGGTAATGGGTGAGCAGATGCTCAAAAAATGAGTTGGTTTTAGTCATGGCTCTTAGGGTTGCTGGCCGAAAAAGTGTGCAAAGATAAAATTAATCAGGCGTTTAGTCAAGTAACGGTGTGGCCGTGGACATTGGATGGGCGGTGTTAAAACAGGTAGGGCAGAGTAGGGGGTTGCGGATGCCACAGCCCGCGCGGGGTCACATCATTAACAACACTAAAAAACCATGCCCCTCATAAATACATAAGCTAGGTAACTCAATTTTTAGACAGGGCCCGTAAAAAGCAATAGGCTAGCTCTGTGTGGGGAGTGTAAAGCGGATACCCTTAGCCTCCGCCAAACTCAGGATATCCAACAGAACCCGCTGCCGCTCGTTAAGTTCGGTAGACCTATCCGGTACCCGCACGAAGAAATTCAGCAAGATACTCAAGCTATCAGGGCCAAGATCGTAAAGTACCGCTTGGATATTGTCCTTGCGGGTATCGGGGTGGACTAGAAGGATATGTTTGATGCCTTCGAGAAAATCTTCTAGTGTTTCACGCGGCGTGTCATAAGTGAGGTTAAGGACGGTTTTCACCTGCCGATATTGGCGCAACGCCATATTGTCGATCGGACTGTTCACCAGCAAGCTGCTTGGGATGGTTACGACGGAATTGGAGGTCGTCCGTATCCGGGTGCTTCGAAAGCCCACATTTTCGACGGTTCCCTCGAAATCCTTTAGCTTGATCGCATGGCCTACGGCGAAAGGCTTCTCGAACATGATAATCAGCGAGCCCAGCAGATTGGCGAGGGTTTGTTGCGCAGCCAAAGCGACGGCGAGACCGCCGACCCCGAGTCCAGCCAGCACCGAGTAGGCAGGCAGCCCAATGCGGTCAGCCCCTTTAACCAGAATGGCAATTGCCGCAATAATGGTCACTAACCGCAGCATCAGGCGGATGAGTTGGCTGTCTATGCTGCTTGTGCGTAGCTTTTCAACAGAAATCATACTTTCTGCGACCACCCCGCCAGCCACCCATACCAGCCAGGTGAGGGCAAGAAAAAACACCGTCCAGAGTGAACGCGTGACCACCTCATAGAGGATTTCTGAAACCCTTAACACTTCAGCAAGAACCACAACAACTACGGGGGATATTGCGACGATACTGAGTGGCGGGAGCAACTCCAACCAGTGTCCGGCGGGCTCAACCAGCTTTCTGGCGAGGTAATGGCTGAGGCGAAAAAAACCGCGTATGGCAGCGAAGCCAGCACCAAAGACAACAAAAATCCCAAACCAGCGCCACACCGGTTGGTCAAGAAACAAGGTTCGTGTTCTGTGCTGGGGTTTTTCTAGCAACCAGCGGGGCGGCATGATTCGATGCAATGCTATAGCTACCCCGACAGGGCTAAAGGTGGAAAAGTCGTACCAACCAACGGATGCGCCGGGTTTGTAGGGAAGATCGCGCACCTTGGCGTAGAACTCCGGCAAACGGCCCAAGGTTTCCGGGGTAAACAGATATTCACCAGTCCGCGGCCCAGTTGTTACCTTGGCAATCTGAATTTCGGTACCCGGAATCGTCCAGCGCTTTAACTCGGCCTTTGCCATCGACTCCGCATCTGGGATAGACTCGGCTGGAGGGAGGGCAACGCGGTCTAGCACTTCTTTCATTTGTATGGCTAGCCGTCGTGAGGTCTCGTGAACGATAGCCGGGGGTAATGCGCTTGTATCCAGTGTCCGTTGGGCCGATTCCTGGAGATGAATGGTGTTCTGTAAAGCGGCTTCTTGCTCCGGTGTCAAATAAGTATTTGAAGTGGCAAGAATCGAATCAACAAGCAAGTTCGCTTGCCCAAAACCCTTGTCCATGAACTCCAAAAATCCTTGCAGCGTGGCCCTTGGGCTGGACGTATCAATTGGCTTGAGCGGGTTTTCTTCACCGGCGATGGCGGGCATAGCCCAAAGCTGAGCCGTCCATAAGACAAGAAGAACCAAGACGAAGCAGGGTTTGGGGAAGGAAAATAGGCGGGTGTTGTTGATTATCATAATTTACTAGGTATTCATTTGGGGGAATGAAAGTGACTTCTGACCATCCTGATTACAAGTGACCAGCCCTGAGACCCTTATAAGGCTGGCGATGGTATAACTATCGATAAAGGGGCGTATGAATCATAGTGGGCCTTTACCCATAAACTGCACCAGATTTTACCAGAAAAGCGGAAGGATTCAGCCCCGCCCGTTGGAAAAGTCGGGTTAGGGAATTATAGTAGATAACCCCCACGCGCGCTTGCCGATTGTGGATGGTGTTGGCGAGAAAAATACCTTGTTGCTTGCAGGCTAGGTTGCGGTGGGTGGGAGAAGGCGGGGGCCAAAACTAAGGAAGTGGACGTGGGTTGCGGATGCCGCAACCCACTGTTGAAGATTAACGCGGTGGCGATCACATCAGTAACATAACAAAAAAACCTACGCCCATCATAATAAACATAAAGTAGGTAACAAACTGGTAGTCCTCTAAATCGTCTTTTTTCATAATTCCCCCAAACTATTATTGTTATAAGCCATCAGGATTGGTCAATGCGATGGTTTCGGTTTTGGCCAGCCAAAAACCAAAAGCCAGCACTTACAATTTACAACGGGCTAGTCGATAGTCAAGTAAGAAACAGCGGGATTAGGCAAGCGCCCCAGCTGTAAAGCATTGCCATGAGTTAGCGAAAGACCTGCGAGGTTTTATAAACCTCGCAGGTCTGCCGGTCTCGCTAAGCCCTTATCTTTCAGTCATCTCAAACTGCGCCCGTAGCATCAAGCCCAGGGCATCGGTATTTTTCGGGTTGATTTGCAAAGCGGCTTTGGCGCGTTGGTAACGGGCGCTAGGGGTTTCTTGTTTGGGGTTCTTTAGCCACAAGGCATCTTGGGCGGCGATGTCAGCGACATTTAAGGCGCGTACATCACTGGCTTTTTCCAATAGCCTAGAATCGGCAACAGACGCGGCTAGCGCCACGCTGATAGGGCTTAGATGCTGCTGTATCAATGGCACAATGGCCGTGGCGCGTTTGTCTGCCCGTTGGTAATCACTGACACTATAACTCAGCTGCAATTTGTCGTCAGTGTAAAATTGGCCGGGTATGCTGTCCGCCAAAGCTTTTAGCTCGGCGTCGGCGGCTAAAAAATTGCCCATAAAATTGCCAAAATCATTGAGTTTATAGCGGTAGCCGCCCCAGTAATACAGGTCAAAATCGGCTTTTATGGCCGGGGCGGCAGTCACTACGGCAAAGGTGTCCGCCGACAAGGGCTTACTGTCGCCTTTAAAACCCATCAGCAATAACTCATTGGTGTTGTACCACAACTGGGCTTTGGGGAATACCGCCAAAAACGTCTGTAAAATGCTGGTGAATTCTTCCGGGCGTAAAAACACCAGCGGCACAAACTGGCAAATCATGCCTTGGGCGCTTAACTTGGCCTTGGCTTCTTGATAAAACTCGCTGGTGTAAAACACCCCCACACCGGGTCTGTGCAATTGGCCGATTTCCACCGAGATAAAATCATACTGGCTGGCCGTGTGTTTGACATAATTGCGGCCATCTTCGGCCAGTAGTTTTACCCGTGGGTCGTCCATCCAGTCCGAAGGGAAATGTTTACGGGTAAACGCAAACAAGCGCGGTTCAATGTCAACAATGTCCAACTGGCTAAGCGGATATTCCAAAAATCGGCTGGCCGTGTTGCCCGCCCCTAAACCAATCACCAACACCTTTTGGGCATCCGGGTAATGCAGCATGGGGATATGTGCCACCATCACCTGGTAATTGCGTTTGGCTACCCCTTGCCAAAGTCGGTCGATTAACAAGGCTTTGTCTTGGCCATGTTCCACCACCGCCAAATTGGAATTATAGCCTTCGACAAAATCCAGCAAGGTGTCGTCGGGCAGCATATAATCTTGTGGGATACGCACAGTGGAAAAAACCAACAAACCTAGCCATACTAAAGCCGCACTGCCAACTGCCAACCAACTGCCCCAACGGGCACCGGTTGTATGGTCTGTTGCGGGTTTTAGCAACAAGGCCAGCACCGCGCTGGCCCATATCCACGCCGTCAGCACATAAAAGCCCGTGTCCAGCCCCCAGTGGGGCAGCAAATAAAAACCGGCTAGCAAAGCCCCCAGCACACAACCGACAATATTAATGCCCGTCATTAATCCGACATAGCGGGGCAGCAAGGCCACCCTATTGCTGGCCAGCTGGTTCAATAACGGAAAACACGCCCCAGCGACTAATGCCGACGGCAACATCAGCAATGCGATAGGCCACCAGCCCACGGCTTGTAAGGTTTGCCAAAAACCCGCAGGCAAATGGCTTAAGCCCACCAGCAACAAAGCCGACAGCGCTTGCAAACTGGCAAACCAACGCAACAACTGGCGCGGTTGCGTGGCGGTGCGGGACAAACTAGCCCCAAAACCAAAACTCCCCAAGGCCATACCCAATAACACCACGCCTAGCGTCAGGGTATAGGTGTAAACCGACTGGCGGATAAACTGGGTCAAAAACCGGGCCCACACCAATTCATAAGCCAAGGCCGCCGCGCCCATCATAAAAAACAACACGCCTAGCCCTAAAAGCCATAGTGGTTTATTGGCGGATTCTTGCGTATCAGCCAGTTGTGGCGCGGGGGCATCAACCGTAAACTGTAGCGCTAGCCTGGCTAGCCAGTAAAATCCCAGCCCTGTGATGGCGTTAATCCCCGCAGCCCAATACAGGGTGTGGGTCAGGCCGACTAGCGGCAATAACACAAAACCCGCCAACAAACAGCCCGCCGCCGCGCCCAAAGTATTAACACCATAGACCAGGCTAAGCCGCTGCGGTATCAGGGCAGGGCTGTGGATAAGCTGGCGGCAGAACAAGGGCAAAGTGCCGCCCATTAACAGCGTGGGCGGCAACAATACCACTGCCACCAAACCACCGCGCAGCAATAGCAAACTGTTGGCCGACAGCTGGCTGCGGTAATACTCGCCATAAAGTTGCTCGGCCCAAACAAACCACGCTGGACTGCTTACCCCATACGCTGCTAACAACAATTCTATGCCTGCACAAACCAGTAAAGGCTGGCGGACGCGCACCGCCAAACGCCCAAAGCCATAGCTGCCTAAACCCAGCCCCAAAAAAAACACCGCCAATACGGTGGACAAGGCCCAGGCGCTAGAACCAAACACCAAGGCGGCATGGCGTATCCACGCCAGTTCGTAGAGCAGGCTAGCTGCGCCTGAGAGAAAAATTAGTGGGTAGATCATTGTTTGGCCTTAAGGGGGGGGCTTGAGTGCCGGCCTGTTGCCGGATAATGAGGGAAAGGATAAAAGGATGAAGTGTAGAGGGTTAGTCTTGGGCAAGACGGAAACCCAGCAAGCCGTAACGCTGGATCGGGTCGTCACAGTAACGGTACGCCGAACGCAAGTTGACAGGTAAGTTGTTCCAAGAACCGCCGCGCACCACCCGCGCGGCAAAGTCTAAGGTTTGATAAGCTTTACCGTTATTGGGGGCTTGCAGATAATTGTCCACATAGCAATCTTGTACCCATTCCAAGACATTGCCCGCCATATCATACAGCCCCCAGGCATTGGGCTGTTTTTCACCGACGGGATGGGTTTTGCTGCCAGAGTTGATGGAAAACCACGCATAATTGTCGGCATCTTGTTCCTTATCACCCCAATAAAATAGGCTGCTAGTCCCAGCACGGCAGGCATATTCCCATTCCGCCTCTGTTGGCAAACGGTAAGCCTTGCCAGTTTGAGCTGACAACCAGGCGGCATAATTATTCGCATTTTCCCAAGATACATTGATCACAGGCCGTTTATCCATGCCCCAAGCCCTATCATCAGGCAGTTGTCCCTGCATAGCCTTTACAAATAAGGCATATTCGGCAAAAGTGACTGGATATTTACCTAAATAAAACGGCTGTGCAATGGTGACGGGATGGATGGGCTGTTCATTCTTATAGTCGTTGCTGCCCATGTTAAACCGTCCGGCAGGGATCAACACCATCTCCGGTTCGATATGGGCCTGGGCTGGCGGTTTTGGGTGTGGTGGTTGGGTAACAACAAGCGTAGCAGATGTAGTTGGGGTGGTTGCTGGCTGAGCTTGGTGCTGGGCCAATTTGTCAGAGATAGCACGTTTTAGCTTAAGGAAAGCGGGTGCACTAACATCACCATCCCACTGGCTAAGGTCATCACTATGTTGGGAGCGAAACCCCAATGGCGGTTTGACCGCCGAAATTAACACCGGTACTAAGGTCTTATTCTGACGTGCCACTTCGGCTTCATCTTGTACAAAATCAGAGTTTATCGAGGTTTCAGACCACAACACCACCACACAGGCGGCAGCATTTAGGTTCTCCTCAATCACACGCCGAAACCCTTGTCCGGCAAAGAGCGAGCTTATATCCCAAAACACCGACCACCCTTGCCGCTCCAAGGCCGCGACAAATAATTCAGCCTTAGCCAAATCCGCCCGCGCATAACTCAAAAAAATGTCCGCCAAACTGCCCCCCGTTTGTGTAATTGGCCTGTAGGCGCTTATGTTACAACAATTCAAGCGCCAATGCCTGGGTGTGTAAAACCAGACACGGCCATACCCCCGGAGTGCAATGGCTTTAGACATTGCATACGCGGTTTTATCATCAACACAGCAACGTCTAAAGCCGTTGCACTCCAGCCCTGTGGCCGGAATAGGGCGTTTTGAACGAAAGCACGGGGTTAGGTCTTGCTAAATTACATCATCACAAAAAGAACGAAAACATGATTTTGCAAGACTTGACGCTATTTGTGCTGCCTAAGATGTAGCCAGTACATCCGTATTGGTCATACTGCTTGTTATCTCCTGTAGTTTTTGAATGCATAGTCCCTTGTTTAACCATCTGTCAATCGCTGCTAAACTAGCAAAAAACACAGGAGTACCTATGTCGTCAACCATCACATTCGATACCCACGAATTTATCAAGGAGCTGAAAAACGCTGGGTTCAGCGAAGAGCAGGCCGAAATTATCACTAAATTACAAAAGGCGGCAGTATCTTCGATGCTTGGGCAAGCTCGACATGGTTATGATCTTGATAATCTGGTCACTAACCATTCGCTTGATAGCCGTCTGCGGGAGTCCGAATTAAAAAGCGAGGTCAAGCTAGCAGAAACTAAAAGCGAACTTATCCGCTGGATTGTCAGTGTTGGCCTGTTACAAACTGCCCTGATTACAGCATTGTTAATTAAATTGAGCGCTGTTGTTTAATCCACGTCTTGTTTTAGCAGTTAGCTTGTAGGACGGAATAAGGCTGTTTGAACGTAAGCGAAAACTGCCGTTTCCGGCACGTTGCAGCCACGGTTTGCCGGAAACACCGATTTTCGCTCCCGCTCAAAACGGCTTATTCCGGCCTACAAGGCTAATGCATAGTGTGTGCAAAGCCAGTCGCGGCGATAGTTCTGGAGTGCAATGGCTTTAGACATTGCATACGCGGTTTTATCATCAATACGGCAACGTCTAAAGCCGTTGCACTCCAGCCAAATCAAGTGCATTAGACAGTGGATGCTTAAAAAAACCGTCACACGCTTTTCACAAAGCCATGCTATTTTAATTCCCCCCAAACCCATGAGCTAAACCAGCATGTACCAACGCCAAATCCACAACCGCCACTACCATTTTAAGGACTTGCGTACGCTGATGGCGAAAGCCACGCCGCTACGTTCTGGGGATGTGCTGGCAGGTGTGGCGGCGGAAAACCATTTGGAGCGGGTTGCCGCACAATGGTTGTTGGCGGATGTGCCGCTTAAGCAGTTTTTAAACGAAGCGCTAGTGCCTTATGAGCTCGATGAAGTCACGCGTTTGATTATAGACAGCCACGATGCGGCGGCTTTTGCGCCTATCAGCCATTTAACCGTCGGGGATTTTCGTGACTGGTTATTGTCTGAGCTAGCGACGACTGAGGCATTAAGCGCTTTGGCCCCTGGCTTGACACCGGAAATGGCCGCTGCCGTTTCCAAAATCATGCGTCTCCAAGACTTAATCGCGGTAGCAAAAAAATGCCGCGTCATCACTCGCTTTCGTAATACCATCGGCTTGGAAAAGCGTTTGTCCACCCGCTTGCAACCTAACCACCCCACCGATAGCTTGCCGGGTGTGGCGGCCAGTCTGGTCGATGGTTTGTTGTATGGTTGTGGTGATGCGGTGATTGGCATTAATCCCGCGACTGACAATCTGGAAGCCACACACCGCTTATTGCAGATGTTGGATGAAGTCATCCAACGTTTTCAAATCCCCACCCAAGCTTGTGTGTTGGCGCATGTGACCACCACTTTAAAAGCCATAAACCAAGGTGCGCCAGTCGATTTGGTATTTCAATCCATAGCGGGT
This sequence comes from Methylococcales bacterium, assembly GCA_026399075.1. GTDB lineage: Bacteria > Pseudomonadota > Gammaproteobacteria > Methylococcales > Methylomonadaceae > Methylobacter_C. The sequence goes on along the minus strand of JAPLRR010000055.1, from coordinate 4,059 downwards.
ACAGAAAAAGCCAACACCAGTTTTGGAGTCAACCTGGGTTTATTGGCCGAGGCGCAGCAAGCTGCATTGGCCTTAAAGCGCGGTACTGTCGGCGATAACTGCATGTATTTTGAAACCGGACAAGGTAGTGCGCTATCGGCCAACGCCCATGCTGGGCTAGACCAGCAAACCTGTGAGGCCAGGGCTTATGCGGTTGCGCGGGCGTTTAAACCGCTGTTGGTTAACACCGTCGTCGGCTTTATCGGCCCCGAATACTTATACGACGGCAAACAAATCATCCGCGCTGGCCTGGAAGACCATTTTTGCGGCAAATTGCTAGGCTTGCCGATGGGCTGTGATGTCTGTTACACCAACCACGCCGAAGCTGACCCCGACGATATGGATTTGTTGCTGACCACCTTTGCCGCCGCAGGTGGGACCTTCATCATGGGGGTGCCGGGGGCTGATGATGTGATGCTCAATTACCAATCCACCTCCTTCCATGATGCGCTGTATGTGCGCCAGTTGCTAAGGCTTAAACCCGCGCCGGAGTTTGAAACGTGGTTGCACCAGCACGGCATTGTTGATGCCGACAACCCGTGGCAATTGGCCAACACCTTACCCGCCGCTTTTAAAGCGTCATTACAAAACCTCAGTGGCCTGAATTATGGACACGAATAAACCGCCTAGCGTCAGCCCAAACCCGTGGGCTGACTTGCAGCAATTTACCCCGGCGCGTATCGCCTTAGGACGGGCAGGCAACAGCCTACCGACCCGCGCCCATCTGGACTTTCAACTCGCCCACGCCTTGGCGCGGGATAGTGTGCATATTCCCGTGGATTTTAGTGTGCTTGAACAGCATTTGACCGAACAAGGTTATCCTAGTCTGCGTTTGCAAAGCCTAGCTGACAATCAGGCGAAGTATTTGCAACGGCCTGATTTGGGGCGTTTATTAGCCACCACACCGCCACCATCGGCCAGTGTGGACGCGGCTGTGGTGGTGGCGGATGGTTTGTCATCACAGGCCATCGCCCATCATGCCGCTGCTTTTTTGGATTTATTGTTACCTGCGCTGCAACAGCGTGGCTATGTTTTGGCGCCGGTGTGTTTGGTCAAACACGCGCGGGTCGCCATCGGCGATGCCGTGGCGGCACACTATAAAGCCAAGCTGTGCGTGGTGTTGGTGGGCGAAAGGCCAGGCTTAAGCTCACCCGACAGCATGGGCATTTACTTTACGTATCAAGCCCAAGCGGGCATCAGCACCGATGCCGACCGCAATTGCATCTCCAACATCCACCATAATGGGCTGTCTTATCAGCTGGCATTGAAGAAATTGTTGTTTTTGATTGAAGAGGCCGAGAACTTGGGGTATTCGGGCTGTTTGTTGAAAGATGAAACGCAGGTGGGGAGTGGGATAACTCACTTATAGTTCCCATGCTCAGAGTGGGAATTCATCCTGCAACGCTCTAGCGTTGCGAAATGGACAGGCAAGGCCAAAGCCAAGAAGACGCTGGAGCGTCTACAACGGCAATCTTGGATAAAGTGTTGCATTTATCAAAAAACGGGTAGGATAAGCACACGATTCACCCTTAGGGATTATCATTAAGTTGATCTTTCTATAGGGCGAAAAGACCGCCTTCAGGCGGTTTTTTCATTTTAGGGGTAAAGATTATGCAGGCTATTGTTTACATTGACGGCTACAACTTCTACTTTGGTTTGCTCAAGAACACTGCGCATAAATGGCTTGATGTAGTTGCCTTGGTTAAGCACCTTTTCCATATTCAAAATCCTGAAATTGAGATTGTCGGCGTTAACTTCTTCACAGCCCCTATTATTACCCGCGTTTCTTCTAAGGGTAACCAAGCCCAGCACGCCCAACAAAACTATCACCGAGCCTTAAAACCACGTTACCCTGATAGTTTACAAATCATCAATGGGTAAGCTGCCTGTGCGGCAGTGAACTTGCGTCAGTTGAAGGTGACGAAAGCATTATTTTTCTAAGCTGCCTGTGCGGCAGTGAACATCACGATTAACACCTTGGTATAGCCCGTGCTTTTCTAAGCTGCCTGTGCGGCAGTGAACCGAAAGAGGCTTAAAACACGCGCCTTTCGAGTTTTCTAAGCTGCCTGTGCGGCAGTGAACAAAAAAAGGCGTGAAATATTTTACGCCTTTGTTTCTAAGCTGCCTGTGCGGCAGTGAACATGTGATCTGTGCCATGCTGCTGGTTATCCAATTTCTAAGCTGCCTGTGCGGCAGTGAACGTCTTCGCCAACCATCCAGCCTTCGCCGTTTTTTTCTAAGCTGCCTGTGCGGCAGTGAACTTTATATTATTGTCGATAAGCCGGTCACCCAATTTCTAAGCTGCCTGTGCGGCAGTGAACGACCAGTTTTTACTGGATAGTTACACGGGTAAATTTCTAAGCTGCCTGTGCGGCAGTGAACACACGCGCAGCGTAATCGCTCTCAAGCTGCAATTTCTAAGCTGCCTGTGCGGCAGTGAACCTTTTGCTTTGCCATGGCCGTTTTCAATTCTTTTTCTAAGCTGCCTGTGCGGCAGTGAACTCTGTGTTACTGTTTGACATTGTTTTAGTCTCTTTCTAAGCTGCCTGTGCGGCAGTGAACTTTTCATAAATCATTTGCGTGTGGGCATTAACTTTCTAAGCTGCCTGTGCGGCAGTGAACCCAAGGGTGTGGGTAAATAGGTCGGGTCTCATTTTCTAAGCTGCCTGTGCGGCAGTGAACGCAGTGGCGACATTTTTACTGCATGACGAAAATTTCTAAGCTGCCTGTGCGGCAGTGAACTTCTCCGGTACAGCGTATGGCATAAGCATTTTTTTCTAAGCTGCCTGTGCGGCAGTGAACGATGTTGGATACTTCACTTGGTGCGCCGTTAATTTCTAAGCTGCCTGTGCGGCAGTGAACGCCCGATAAATAGCATCTTCCAGCGCATCAATTTTCTAAGCTGCCTGTGCGGCAGTGAACAGATTGAATGCTGCACACACTGAGTTGCCTATTTTCTAAGCTGCCTGTGCGGCAGTGAACATTGTTGGCGCAATTACCACCTAAAACCATCATTTCTAAGCTGCCTGTGCGGCAGTGAACTCCAAAGAAAAGGCGCTGGCGTTTTTAAACGAGTTTCTAAGCTGCCTGTGCGGCAGTGAACACATAATGTCAAAATCGGTGGCGGCTAAATTTTTTCTAAGCTGCCTGTGCGGCAGTGAACTGGCTACGGATGGGCTGTAAGTTGCCATTAGCTTTCTAAGCTGCCTGTGCGGCAGTGAACAGAAACTCGCGTTTAAACTTTTGTTCGTGACGTTTCTAAGCTGCCTGTGCGGCAGTGAACGTATCTGTCACTGCTGGTACGGTGACTGATGATTTCTAAGCTGCCTGTGCGGCAGTGAACATCAAGACGGCGACATGAACGGGAATTATAAATTTCTAAGCTGCCTGTGCGGCAGTGAACCCACCATTTTGCGTCGGCATAATGGCCCCTTGTTTCTAAGCTGCCTGTGCGGCAGTGAACCAGGCGGCCTAGCCGCACTCGCCAAGCATTATTTTCTAAGCTGCCTGTGTGGCAGTGAACTGAATCCTGCTGCTTGTGCGATTTGCTCGACATTTCTAAGCTGCCTGTGCGGCAGTGAACATACTTCCCATCATTCCCGTTCTCAGGCTTTATTTCTAAGCTGCCTGTGCGGCAGTGAACCTCCGCCATTATCACTATGTCATCATGCAGTTTTTCTAAGCTGCCTGTGCGGCAGTGAACCATTGCGTGATGGTGATCAAGTTGGAGTTATTTTTCTAAGCTGCCTGTGCGGCAGTGAACAAACCTTAAGGGCTGATGACTGCATAAATGGTTTTCTAAGCTGCCTGTGCGGCAGTGAACACTGCTTGCGCATCAGGGACTTTAGCGAGTTGATTTCTAAGCTGCCTGTGCGGCAGTGAACAACGCCAAGACCGCGCTGCATTATGGCTGAAATTTCTAAGCTGCCTGTGCGGCAGTGAACTATGTGTTGCTGATGTTCCCACCTGTCCTACTTTTCTAAGCTGCCTGTGCGGCAGTGAACATCTAACATACTACAG
>JAPLRR010000018.1 GCA_026399075.1 Methylococcales bacterium | reverse complement strand
GATTCAACCAACCTACTCGGCAAATAACTTCGTGCATCTTTCGAATGCAGGTCTATCATAGCCATCACCATTAAACTTGTACCTATCGTTTTTCTTGCAAAATCTGATAACCCCGCAGTCTGCCCGTCAAATGCTGATGGGCTAGCAGAAGATGTTCACTATTAGTAGCCAACAATCATAAACACACCTAGGCAATATTTTGCGGTGTTCGTTACGAGCAATAGAGACCCAAAGAGGGGGGTAAACCGCAGTGGCATGGTATGTCTATAGCTACGCCGTACGAAAGGCGGTGCAATGTTGACACTACGGTAAGTCTGGTGCAATCCAATAGGGATTGAGTGACACAAGCGTTGTTGGTGATTATTTTTTGAAATAGCCCTAAGAAACAAAATAATTAGGGTTGTTGTACGAACTCCAGCACGTCGTTCAAGATATATGTCAAACTTCTCACACCCTGCCCAAACGTAACTTGTGCGGGTGTGCTTACGTTATTAGCTGAAGAAACAACAGCAAAACTCATGATTTGTGGTTGCACATCAGACGGTAGCTCCGTACCTACCGGATAGCCCGTCACGGTGAGGTAATACACCGTGTTTGAAGTGAATTGGTAGCTTGTATTAGGTTTAAGTTGGGATGCCAATATTGCCGTGTTGTTCATATAGACGGCAACAGCCAGGTCCAATGAGCCTGACACAGTAAAACTTTTGTCTGTCGTTATCTGCATAACCCCAGTTTCAAGCTGTGAATTATAGTATGTAGCCTTAATGGTAAAACTTGGGTCAGCGTAGTTTATTAAAATCTCATTTTTGCCATTTGCCTGTTTTGGGTAAACCGACGACTCACTCTGGGATGTATAAACAACCCCTGTGGCAAGCGGCATTGTTGTGCTGCCAAACCCCAAGCTCCAATTATTTTCCCAGCTAAAAGACTGAGTATTACCCTTGGGAATTGTATGGCTTAACCAAACAAGAGGACTTCCGCTGGGTGGCTCATCAGCTTGAAATTAAGCAACCGTTTGGGAAGCCCCACTATTGTTCTTTATTGTTACTTTATAGGTCATAGCTTCCCCTTAGGGTGAAACTTTAATGGGCATAGCTTTTTATGTTGAGCTACCAAGCTAGCCTACCACGCAGGGCAAACTTGCTTGAAAAACAACTGAAGTCAGGTCTTTTAGGGGAAAAAACTACTTCACAGGCACGAAATCTAGTACATCGTTTAAGTTGTATTCCAACGATGTCACACCACTAGCAAACGCAAATTGCGAGGGACTGCTGACATACGTTTCCGAAATAGCCACACCTTGCTTTGCTGAAGTTGTACACAGCCAATAGGTAGGATGTGTCTGGAACAAAAACTTGCCATTTGGGTTGCCCTGAACCGCAAAGGCAGGCAGTCCGTTCATATACACAGAGAGGCTCATCAAGTGTGCCTGTGAAACAGTAAATGATTTGTCGGTAGCCACCAACATATTACCTGACGCTACAGCAGGGTCGTAATAGGCAGTGGGCGATGTTTCAAATTCGCTGCCTGAATAAATGACCCCCATTGCATTTGAACCGCCAGTCTGGGTAGGTTGCATAGCTTGGAGCGGCCCCCCTGATGTCCATTGAATACCTGGCGCGAGTGGTTGTTCCGTTGTTCCCCAATTTAAAGCCCAATCAATAGACCAAGTAAAAGTCGTGGAATTACCATTAGGGACTTCTTTTGTAAACCATACCAGTGGCAAGCCATTGATATCAGGATATTGTTGATACACCGCTATGACTTCCGTTGCGCCACTGTTATTGGTTATTTTAATTGAATAGGTTGACATGATTTTTCCTCGTTAATGGATTATTTATAGATAGACTCGTGTAGCTTGCTATCCTAAGCTACCCAAGTGTTTCTGGACACATCCGCAAATACGATCATGACCTTGCGAATGTGGGTTTATAGTAACCATGGCATAGAAACTTGTACCTGTGCGTTTTCTTGCAAAACCTGAATGCCCCTAATAATGCCTTGTCATTTACTGACTTCAGCAATCTTATAACTCGCTGCTATAAAAACAACGCCATGACTAAGCTCCTAAGAAATAGCCTACTGTCTTTTTTACTGTTTTTGCCCGCCGCCATTGCCGCCACCCCCTTTAACAACGCGCTACAAAACAGCCAAACCGATCTTGAGCAAGGCCACGCCCATTGGGCTATTGACCGCTTAGAAGCCTTGCAAGGCCAAGCCAGCACTGCCGAACAAACGGCGCGGTGGGCAGGGCTATTGGGACAGGCGCATTACCAAACCCACCAGCCCGCGCATCGGCAGCAAGCTTTGGCGTTATTGGCCCAAGCTGCCAACGCCCAAGCTTTGCCGGACACCGAACGGGGGCGTTATGCCAATCTGTTGGCAAATGTGTATAGGGAAAGTGAAGAGGGAGCAGAACAAGCCGCTGTGTGGTATGCGCGGGCCTTGCAATGGGCGAAAGATGATGCGGCACTGATGCTGACCGTGCGCTTAAACCAAATCCGGCTATTGCCCGAGACACAACGCCTAGCGGCATTGTTGGCAGTGTCGCCTGCAATTGCGGACTTACCCGCCAGCACAGCCCAAGCACGGCTGTTGTTGGCGACAGGCAAACTCGCCCAAAAACTCGGCAAACCCGCATTGGCATTGGCTCATTCGGCCTTAACGCTAGCTTTAACAGCCGCGCAAAAGCAAGCCGACAAACCTTTGCAAGCCGAAGCCTTGTTGGCCTTGGCGCAGCTCTACGCCAGCCAGCAACGTAATGATGAAGCCTTGCGCCTAACCGAAGATGCCTTAGCCACGGCCCAAGACCGCCAAGATGCGTATGTGTTGTGGCAAGTGGAAGCGCAGTTGGCGCAGCTATTACGCCAACAAGGCCATGCGGATGCCGCGCTCGCCGCTTATCGGCGCGCGGTGCGGCATATCCAGGCCGTGCGCCTAGACTTGCCTGTGCGTTACGATGCCGAAGGGCGGTCATCGTTTCGGGACACGCTTTACCCTGTGTATTTGGGTTTGGCGGATCTGTTGTTAAAACACGGTTCAGAAAATACAAGAAATGCGCAAGAGCTTTTACAAGAAGCACGCGCTATCCTAGAACTCAGCAAACAAGCCGAACTGGAAGATTTTTTGGGCGACCACTGCGTAGTGCACCGCGATTTGGGCATCTTGGCCCAAGCACGCGGCAGCGGCACTGCGGTGTTGTATCCGGTGGTGTTGCCGGATCGGCTGGAGATGTTGGTGGACATTAACGGCACATTGCAGCGGTTTACCACTGAAGTCAGCGCGGCGGAACTTAAAACCACGACGCTGGCGTTGCTTAAGGCATTGCATTCAACCAGACGCTTGCCTTACGAAACCAGTGCCCAGCAACTGTATACTTGGCTGATAGCCCCTATGCAGCCCTTGTTACAGGCCCAGCATATCCATACGCTGCTGGCAGTGCCCGACGATTTTTTGCGCATGTTGCCGTTGTCGGCTTTGTATGACGGCAAACAGTTTTTAATTGAACACTATGCGTTGGCGGTCTCGCCTGCCGTGTCGGTGTTGGCGGGGCAAAGCCCGCATTCGGGCCAGCCCAAGTTGTTGTTGGCAGGGCTAAGCAAGGCGCACGGCGGGTTTGAGGCGTTGCCGGGGGTAGGGCGCGAAGTGCGCGGCTTACAGGCGCAATTCGGCGGCGATATGTTGCTGGACGAGGGCTTTAAAATGGCGGATTTTCGCCATGCGCTGGCCGAGGGTGAGCATACCATCGTGCATATTGCCACCCACGCGGCTTTTGAAGGCAATGCTCAAGACACTTTTATCAAGGCTTACGATGGCGATATGTATTTGGATCGTTTACAAGCCCTGCTGCAATCGCCCGCGCGTGCGGACACCGAACTGGAGCTATTAACGTTTAGCGCCTGCCAAACGGCGGCGGGTAATGACCGCGCACCCTTGGGCTTTGCGGGCATGGCCTTACGCGCCAAAGCGCGTAGCGTGATAGGCAGCTTGTGGCAAGTTAATGATGTGGCGGCGCAAAAAATCATGACAAGGTTTTATCACCATAAGATAATGGGCCGCCTTGGCAAAGCCGAGGCTTTACGCCTGGCGCAACAAGAATGGCTACGCGAGCCAGCGTTTAGGCATCCTTTTTATTGGTCAGCATTTATTTTAGTGGGAGATTGGTTATGAGCAAGACAACACCCGCCCGCATCATCGGCTTGTGCCTTTATGCCATGGCCGCTTATGGCATGGCGGATACAGACGCGGGGCTTACTTTATTATCGGAACAAGAAGCGGCGGCATTGCGCTTGGATGCCAACACCAAAATCATCAACGCCACCGTGCGCGGAGCTGGGCCACGGATTAACATAGAATCGCCACTATTGCGGCAAAATGCCGAAGGTCTAGCCATCGCCGAAACTAATCCCGAAGCGATGCTGGTGGCCTTGTTTACGGACAAGGACAAGGTGGATATGGGACGTTTGGAAGTGGAGTTCCGCAACGGCAACCGCGTGGTGTCGCTAACCAACCGCTTGCGGCCTTATTTGACCGAAAACAAACTTGATGCGCGGCATTTGCGCATACCGCCCGGACGCTTTGAGATGGTGTTCCGTATTGAGGACAAAAAAGGCCAGTTGGCAGAAAAAAATTATGTGTGGATCGTAAAGAATTAAAGACTTGAGGCAAGCCCAGTTGCAGGGCTTAATTGTTTCGGCGTTTTATCTGCCTCGGAGTATGCCGGAATGTGGGCTAGACCCAGTTTGGCTTGTTAATGCAACCGCGCGGCATAATTTAGAAGATAGCCCTGAGCAGGACATTGCCAACGACGTTATTATTCAATTTGACTTAATTTAACAGAGGAATACAAACATGACTGAAGAAAACTGGGAAAACTTAGAAGCTGCTATGACAGACGTTTACGTCCTAAGTATAAAACAAATGCCCGTAAACAATGTTACTCCCGACATCGCTTATAATTCGGGTTATTCTAACTTAAAACCCATAAAGAAAGTATCAGCGGGTAGCCCAAAAAAAACTTGGATTGAATCTACAACCACGGTTACCCCCGCAAAAGTTAATAAGTCTAAATCCATTGAGTACCGCCTTATCTGGTCAGATTCAGAAACCGGAACCCCTCTTAAAAAGGCGAAGGCAACTGTTTATAATACAACTTCTGACCCAACAGGGACAAAGTCTTCGTTTTATATAACTGGCTTAATTTCCGATCTTGAAAAAGACGAAAATGATTCGTAGATTTGGTAAGATTACCGCTGCCCGATAAGGATTTGGCTAATGGCTTATAGTGGCCTACGCGGTACGCTATGCTGCGTAGGTTCTTAATTTTATGGGAAGATAAAAGCAATCTTGTTGGTGGTTTTATAGCCGCACGACATAATAGTGGCATTATCAATCATTTTATCGCTTATTCATTATCCACCAACCCGACCCCCATAACGGAAAGCCCGCCAAGGCTTAGGCTACTGCCATCGTTACGTACGCAAGCATTGCTGTCCAGCCCTTTTGCCAAGAACTGCGAACTGCCAAACCCCATTAATACCCCACTAAGATTTAATTGTGGTGTGGTAAAGCTAATTAAACCCGACACCCCGCGCGGGGCAGCGGCACTAATTCGGCTAAATCCAAGAATGTCGGTGTTTTGCTCACCAGATGCGTTTTCGCCTATTGCTAGGTAGTCCGCGATGATGTTTTTTAGATCCAATTTTATGTTGCCGCCATGCGCCTTAGCGGCTGTGTCTGCTGTGATAGAGGATGACTGTAGCAACAAAGTATTACCCGTTATAGTAATATCACCGCCGCTACCATTGCGCCCCGTCGCCCGGGTAGAGATTTTGGCATGGCGCAAGAGCACCAAATCATCGGCTCTAAGGGTGATAGCGCCCCCATTTCCATATTGGGTTGATGAATTGTCAATATTGCCTTCCAGAAGGATATTTTGGGCATGAATATTAATGTTGCCGCCTTGGCCTTGTCCATCCGAGTTACTGGCAATGGTTCCACCGTTGCGAAGGATAAAATTGCCTGATGCTTGTACTCCAATGCTTTTTGCTGCACCTAAGGACCCTGTACCTGTGAAAATGTATGCCGCCTCGTAATTCCCAATCACCTGTCCATCAATAACAACATCGCCACCTGCATTTATCTCTACAGGGCCAGCAGAGCCCGTGCCAAATGTTTCAGTGAAGATACTACCTCCTGTTTTAAGGCTAATATCACCTTTTGCTGAAAGTGTCACTGCCGTCACGTTACCTGATCCAGAGCTACTGCTGTCTATATGGGACATTGCAGTTATATTCAAATTATTACCCGCAATTATTGACAACACTCCTGTTTGAGTGTTTGCAGCTTCAATAGAAATGCCAGCCATGTTTTGAAGTTGAATATCCCTTCCTGCTTCCACTAGCAAATCGCCACTACCTAAGCGGCTATTAGACGTTTGCTTAACAGAGCTGCCGTCAAGTAGCAGATTGTGTCCGGTCTTCAATGTTATACGCGTTTTTTGTCCAGGTACGGGAACAGTGTTATTCCCATCTGAAAGTTCTAAAAAGGAATTATTGTTTACAATTAAATCCTGCTCGGCTGTTACTTTTAAATCCCCGGTACTGCCTTTGCCTAAGGTGCTTATGCGAACATCGCTATTCGCCAACGAAACTGAATTCCCCCAAATTTCCACGCCACCCGCCGCAGTAGCCGAAACATCGCCCTGATTTTCTGCCTGTAAAAAAGATTTAGCGTCGCCTATACCGTTTATTGCAATATTTTTTCCCCACATCGCGATCCGCCCGCCACCATTACCCGACACATCAAGTGTGCTGTTGGTTAGAGTTATATCGCCCGCCGTACGCGCACCTGGTTTTTGCACAGGCAAGGGCAAATAGCCGTTGGCATCGTGTTTTAGGCTGACATCAGTGTTACCTTGTTGGGCGACAAGGCGTATCTCTATGGCATCTTGGCTGCCTGGCTTGGTTTCAGGTAGCTGACTTACGTTTAACTTGGCGTTGTTGATGATTTCGATCTTGTTGCCTACCAAGTCTAGGGTTTTGCCGGGTTGTATTCCTAAGTTAGCCCCATCTAGTTTCAGCAAGCTATTGTTCGCCACTGTGCTCTCTGCAAAACCAAATGCAGTTGGCGCATCGGCACTTAAATGGCTGGTCTCAGCAAGGCTGGCGCTAAAAGACACCCCATCTGCAAAGTGTAGATGGTTTGCCGTGCTGACATGAAAATCCCCCGCCACATTAATATGCGCGTCTTCACCAAACAGCACGCCAGCCGGATTAATCAGATAAAAGTTGGCATGTCCGCCGGGTGTAGACTCCAACGTGCCGTTCAGGTTGGAGTTGTCGCCACCCGTCACCCGCGCAATCACGTTGTTCAGGCTATTGGTGCTGTTTTCGGTAAAGGTGACGGTTTGCCCGGTATTGATGTTGAAGTGGGCAAAGCTGTGGAACAGATTAGTGCCTGCCCGCGACCCCATGTTTTCGGGAATGGTGATGTGGCCTGACCCATTAGGCATTAAGGCTTGGGGCTGGTAAAGATAGCCCGTACCACCGACGCTGCCGTCGGTCTGGATGCCGCCCTTGTCGGCGTGTGCATAAGGTGGCAGCAGGATCAGGCACGCTAACAGCCAAGATAGATTGGATGCTATTGTGGCATTGGGCTGTTGGCGTGGTTTGGCTGGCATAATGGTGGTCTGTGGTTTGGGTATCAAAATATATCAGCACGGATTTGAAAATACAGGCCGTTGTCTTGTAAGCTGTCAAACGTGGCGGGTAATGGGCGCGGCGGCTTGTTAACCAAGGCGTAGCCATAGAAAAAGTCAACCATTAACGGTTGGTGTTGCCATTGTAAGCCAATCCCCACAGACCATAAGTCCAACGTTTTTGGAGACGGCTGCCAGCTGGTTTTAACATCCCAAGCCGCGCCGTAATCCATGAAAGGGACTAGCTCCAAGCGTCCGGCGGTGCCTTTTAGGGTATAGTCCAACACCGGATAATGCAGTTCGGCATTTAGGCTAAAACCGTTGTCTTGCACCAAATAATTGTTGCGGTAGCCACGCACAGACGTGGCACCGCCCACGGCTATTTTTTCCAAGGGCAATAACGGGCGGTCGGTGAACTGGGTGTTACCGCGAAACACCAGTTGGGCGTTATTGTCAGCCAAGCGCACCGCGTATTGCGCTTGGCCCAGCCAGACAAAAAATTCGCTGCTGGGGTAATCGCTATAAGCTGGGGTGGCGCCTAAGGCATTCATGCCAATACTAAACGTGGAACGCGCCGCGAGGGCATGGTTATCCCAACGCTGGCGATAATCTTGATAAACCCGCCAAACTGTGGCTTGGGTGCGCTCCGTAGACTCCCCTGCAACCAAGGAAAACGGTTGGCCTAAAATATGGGTTCTATTTTCGCGTACCGCCAAAATCAGGCCCACATTAAGGCGTTGGCGCAGGGTATTAACAAATAACTGGCTGATGCCGCCTTCCAGGCTATGGACAGTACTCGTTACATCCAGCTGTTTGACAGGGGCTTCAATAACCGCCGCATCGCTTTCGTCAAAATGAAAATCCGCCACCAGACCATTATCGGTGACGGGGATGGTCAAACCGCCCGCATAACGGTTGCTGCCGGCACTGGTGATATAGGTAAAATCCAAGATTTCGCCAAAACCCAAAGGGCTAAGCAAAGATCCTGTCAGCCCGAAAGCATTGGCGCCTATGGAAGGCGGGCGGTAATTGTCGCCAAACACACTCAGGCGATACGGTTTGCTGGGCACCACCTCCACATCGAGAATACTTTGCCCAGAGTTTGCGCCCGGCAAAATGCGCCCGTTCATGCGGCTAACCAGCGGATCGCTAAGCAACACTTGAAAGCGGTCTTGCAACGCCTGTAGGTTAAAGGCTTGTTCGGGATTGCCCAACAAGCGGTTTTGGATGTAGCCAGCCCGCAATCGGCCTTGGCCTTTAACCCGCACTTCGTTCAGCCGCCCTTCAATGATATTAATGCGCAAGTCACCGTGGTTAAGGGCGTGCTCAGGGATAATAGCCCCAGAATTGATATAGCCTTGGTCTTGGTACAGCTTGGTCAGGGCTTGCCGCAGTTCTTCCAGATCGGCAACAGTAAGATCCCTGTTTTCGTAGGGGTGGGTTAAGGCTTGTAGTTGGGCTTCGGGTAACACGCGGTTACCGTAAACCCCAATGCGTTTGATGTGGATAACTGTATCTGAACCTGGGCGGCGGATGGGATGGACAGCCACAGGCGGCAGGATAAAATCGGGCTGGGGTTGTTGTGGAATAAAACGGGGTAATACCGGAAGGGATGCACTCGGTCGGATGGTGGATTCCAAGCCACCTTGGGCAACAGCTGGTTGCGTACACGCCGCCGTAAACAGGCAGATGGAGATGGCGGGCAAATAGCGGGTTAAGCATAGGGGGTAGCTCGTGGGCATTATTTATCCCCAGTTGGTTAATGCATTATTTTGCCATAAGCTGTAGGCCGCTTTGAAATCAAAGCTACAGATACATGGGTCAATAAAAACCAATAGCCAATCACAGATTGCCTTAATCTTCAAGCTGTGAATGCCCCAGCAATTCCCCATTTAAAACCATGCCAAAAAAAAGCCCTTACCAACGCCATGCAAAAACCACAGCGATCATTTAGTCCATAATTTTGCCCGTGCCCACCCTATTGGCTTTCCCCGCCCTCATCGCGCTTGAATGGTTGGGCGAAGCTTACCTCACCGTCCGTAGTGTTGCGCTTTCCAAGCGGACTTTAACGAAACAGGGGTGATTTTCTTGTTAGAAAAGAGTATCATCCAAGTTCACCTGAAAAATAATAACACACATACAACATGAGGAGGGGCCATGGGCGGCGTTACTGAGCTGTTTTTTATTATGGTACTTATTGCCACGGCTGCATTTGCACCGTTAGGCTATTTTATTTACAAATACACCCAAAAAAATGGGGATCCGTTTGGCGAAACTGAGCCGCACGGTGATAGCCCGTCTTTTGTTAATGACCTGGCTGAAACAGCCATTCATTTTGTCAAAAGCAAGTTAGGCAAGAAATAGCCCATTTTTTATCAAGGCCAGGAGCTAAAGGTTCCTGGCAGATTGCCAATGCGACACAAGTGTGCCCTCCCAAGCTGGGGAAACCCTTGTGTGGCTTGTCAGCTTAAACCACCGCAAGTTGGGCAGTTGGGGTTTTTCTTGAGCCGCATGGTGTTCCACTCCATCGTCAAGCCATCCAATAGCAATAACCGTCCGGTTAATGTATCGCCGATTGCCATAATCAACTTCATTGCTTCCAGGGCTTGGATACTGCCCACAATCCCGGTAATTGGCGCTATCACGCCATTGGTTGCGCAGTTTTGTAATTCTTCGCCATCGTTGCTATACAAACAGTTATAGCAAGGGCTGTCATTAAATCCTGGGGTAAACACCGAAACCTGCCCCTCAAAGCGTATTGCCGCCCCAGAAACCAAAGCCGTCCGATGTCTGACACAAGCCTGGTTCAAGGCAAAGCGCGTCGTAAAATTATCGCTACAATCCAGCACCACATCGGCGTTGGCGACTTCAAAACCCAATTGTTCGCCAGCCAATCTCGCCTTGACCGCTTTTACAGTTACCTCAGGATTTAAATTATTCAGTGTTTGACGGCTTGAAATTACTTTATCAGTCCCAATATCGGGAGTGTGATGAGCAATCTGCCGTTGTAAATTGGAGAGTTCCACTACGTCATCATCATAAATAACGATACTGCCGACACCGGCGGCGGCAAGGTACATGGCGGCTGGGGAGCCTAAGCCCCCCGCGCCAACTATTAATACCTTGGCGGCTAAGAGTTTTTGTTGCCCTTCAATATCACAAAGGGGCAGCATGATCTGGCGGCTATAACGTAGTAGTTGTTGGTCATTCATCGGTCATTTTAAATTATGGGTTGATGGGGGAATGATGCCAAAGAACTTGACAGACTGCAAAACCTGATTATTATTAGCACTCATTACTAGCGAGTGCTAATAACAGATAACCTTTATTTTAATTAATGTTAGGAGATATAAATGAGTATACGTCCGTTACACGACCGAATCATAGTCAAACGTGTTGAAGAAGAAACTACCACACCTGGTGGAATCGTCCTGCCTGGCTCGGCTGCTGAAAAACCCAGCCAAGGCACTGTATTGGCCGTAGGCAATGGCAAACAATTGGACAACGGTTCAGTGCGCGCATTGGAAGTTAAAGTGGGCGACCGCGTGTTGTTTGGAAAGTATTCAGGAAGCGAAGTCAAAGTTGACGGTGAAGACCTCATCGTTATGCGTGAAGAAGACATCCTGGGTATTATAGGTTAAGCCTAAATACACCATTCATAATCATTAAAAAAATCTAGGAACAACCATGGCAGCAAAAGACGTATTATTTGGTGATGACGCACGTGTCCGTATGGCGCGTGGCGTAAACATCTTAGCAAATGCAGTAAAAGTAACCTTAGGCCCTAAAGGCCGCAACGCGATTTTAGACAAAAGCTTTGGCGCACCGACCATCACTAAAGACGGTGTTTCTGTTGCCAAAGAAATCGAATTAAAAGACAAATTCGAAAACATGGGCGCACAAATGGTTAAAGAAGTGGCTTCGCACACGTCTGACGTAGCGGGCGACGGTACAACCACTGCAACTGTTTTGGCACAATCCATCGTCAACGAAGGCTTAAAAGCCGTCGCTGCGGGCATGAACCCAATGGATCTGAAACGCGGCATCGACTTGGCTGTCATTAAAGCCGTTGAAGCTATCGTTGCGTCAGCCACACCTTGCACAGACAACAAAGCCATTGCCCAAGTTGGCACTATTTCTGCCAACTCTGATGAATCAGTCGGCGAAATTATTGCTGAAGCGATGGAAAAAGTCGGCAAAGAAGGCGTAATTACTGTTGAAGAAGGTTCAGGCTTAGACAACCAACTCGACGTCGTTGAAGGGATGCAATTCGACCGTGGCTATTTGTCACCGTACTTCATCAACAAACAAGAAAACATGAGCGTCGAACTCGACGACCCATTCATCTTGATTTACGAAAAGAAAATCTCCAACATCCGCGAATTGTTGCCAGTATTGGAAGGCGTTGCCAAATCTGGCCGTCCTTTATTGATCGTTGCCGAAGATGTTGAAGGCGAAGCCTTAGCAACATTGGTGGTCAATACTATCCGTGGCATCGTTAAAGTCGCTGCCGTTAAAGCCCCAGGCTTTGGCGACCGTCGTAAAGCCATGTTGGAAGACATCGCGGTATTGACTGGCGGTGTGGTCATTTCTGAAGAAGTCGGTTTGAGCTTAGAAAAAGCAGAATTGTCCCAATTGGGTACTGCAAAAAGAGTGCAAATCACTAAAGATAACACCACCATCATTGATGGTGCAGGTTCAGAAGAGCAAATCAAAAGCCGCGTTGCGCAAATTCGCGCGCAAGCGGACGAAGCCACTTCTGACTACGACAAAGAAAAATTGCAAGAACGTCTGGCCAAATTGGCTGGCGGTGTTGCCGTGATTAAAGTTGGCGCAGCCACTGAAATCGAAATGAAAGAAAAGAAAGCCCGCGTTGAAGATGCCCTGCACTCAACCCGTGCAGCGGTTGAAGAAGGCGTAGTGGCTGGTGGCGGTACTGCATTGGTTCGCGCTTTGTCTGCTTTAGTAGGCTTGGAAGGTATTAACCACGACCAAACTGTGGGTGTCAACATCCTGCGCCGCGCGATGGAAGAGCCTTTACGCCAAATCGTAGCCAACGCTGGCGACGAGCCATCAGTGGTTTTCAATGAAGTGCAAAAAGGCACAGGTAGCTTTGGTTACAACGCTGCGACTGGCCTGTACGGCGACATGATTGAAATGGGTATCTTAGACCCTGCAAAAGTCACCCGCACTGCGTTGCAAAACGCTGCGTCTGTTGCTGGCCTGATGCTGACCACCGAAGTCATGATTGCTGATGCACCTAGCGACGACAAAGGCAATGGTATGCCAGATATGGGCGGCATGGGCGGTATGGGCGGCATGGGCGGCATGATGTAATCCTGTTGCCTTTGCGTAGAGACCTTGCACTGCAAGGTCTTTGCCCTTAGCGTTACCAATTAGAGCCCCGGTTGTTTTGCAACCGGGGCTTTTTTGTGTCGCTTTACAAATAGCTATAATTGCTAGACCTTTGATTATTTAGCCCGTAGGATGGGTAGAGCGATAGCGAAACCCATCGCAACGATTACCACCATGATGGGTTGCCACTTATTCTCACTATCAGACTCGAACCGGCCTTACGATCCCGGGTGGATACCTCTAACTCGCCATGACGTCAGTGGTATTGTTACCTGCTGGCGTCTTGAAACCATCGGCCCTTTCCAAAGCGGTCTTTTCGGGACTCTACACCTTCACGGTCGGCTTTATCCGTTACCATCGCTCCTCGCTTGTTTTCGTACCTACGCATCAAGTAATTTGTTACCAGCTTACCTGCAAGGCTCGATACCCGGCCTTTGGCTAGCAGTTACCGGTGCGGGATTTACACCCGCTAGAATTTGCGACATTGCCCAGCCGCAACTAAGGCCTGACCCCGCTTTGTGACCGACCCCGCTTTGTGACCCCGCTTTGTGACCCCGCTTTGTGTAACCCCGCTTTGTGACCCCGCTTTGCTTGGTCAAATAATTTAGGGGCTGGAGCAGGGTTATTTTTTGATGGGTCTTGCATTTTTTTTAGGATATATTAAAATCTGCTATGTAAATGAATTAAAAATGATTTTACATTTTAAAAACCATTTGGACAAAACAATGATGTAATGTTTTGTGTCGAATAGGATGTCTAATTATAGTTGAACTAAACCGCTGACGCGGTGGCAGTTCCCCTCAGCATTTCGGTTAATGACTCTGTTGGGTTGACTCAAAAAAACGGTTACCTTGGAAATCAGGGAATGTTCCCTGTTTTTCCGAGGAGA